>JBAZXM010000021.1:0-2847 GCA_041659845.1 Minisyncoccota bacterium | reverse complement strand
TTTACTGAAAAATAAGTTAGAATTCCGAAATCAATTAAATAAGCCGCTTTAGCTGTTTTGGTAGGCTCAAGCGGAATATGATTTTAAAGATAAATAAGCCGCTTTAGCTCAGTTGGTAGAGCAACACTTTTGTAAAGTGAAGGTCCTCAGTTCGAATCTGAGAAGCGGCTCCATAATAAAAAACACCCGCCGATCGGCGGGTGTTTTTTATTATTCTTTTCCTTCTTCTTCTCCTTCTTTTAATTCTTCTCTAAATGTTTTGATTTTAGCTTTGTATTCGGAAATGGCGTGGAGGAAGAACGAGGGCTCTTTTTTCTCAACCCCTATTTTGTTTGGAGCATGCGCGCGCATTGCCTTTTTTAACGCCTCGGAGGTTTTATTCCACTTTTTACCCAAGTAGTGAGTAGTGATCACCCAGCCTTTAAGCGTGCCAAGCACAGCCTCATGCGCGCCCTTTTTAGAATAATATACAGCCTTATCTTTTAATCTCAACAATATCGCCTCATGGTCTATTCCTAGGCGATGTTCTTCTGGATTAATCACACCCGTATTGATTTGCCATGTTCGATATGAGACGAAGATAAAAAGCAAAACAAGCGATACGAGAAAAATTATAAGAGAGATAATCATGGATTATGAGAGAGAATATCTGACGAATGTCTCTATTGTCGCACCACCATTTTCTTTAAGCAACTGCGCGATGGTGATATCAGGATTCTTTATGAATGACTGGTCGAGAAGAGTTTGTTCTTTGAAGTAGGTGTCGATTTTGCCTTGGAGCATTTTCTGTTTGATCTCTTCAGGCTTGTCACTCCCAGCAACTTCTTTCGTGAAGAGTTCTGTCGCCATTGCAAGCGCATTTTCAGGAACATCTTCGCGCTTTAAGTATTCCGGCTTCATTGCAGCGATATGCATTGCGATGTCTCTGGAGAGGTTTGCATCACCACCGGAGAGGGAAGTGATTACTCCCGATTTTCCACTGTGGACATATACGCCTAAATTGCTTCCTTCAACGATTTTAATTTCGCCTATTTTGATATTCTCGCCAATTTTAAGTACGAGGTCGTTTGTCATTCCAACAGCCTCTTTTTCTGCCCCTTCTTTTCCTTTTGCAAGTGCAATGTCTGCGATATTGTTTGCAAGTGCGATGAATTCATCATTTCTTGCGACGAAGTCAGTTTCGCAGTTTAAAACAACAAGTGCAGCTTTATTGCCGGAAGATTTAACTATGACGATACCATCGTGCGCTTCGCGGTCGGCTCTTTTGCTTGCCATATCTGCGCCTTTCTTTTTCAAAATTATCAGCGCTTTTTCCATGTTGCCATCGGCTTCCTCAAGCGCTTTTTTACACTGCATGACGGATACTCCCGTCTGGTCTCGTAATTCTTTGATTTGTTCTGTTGTGATCATAGTTTTTTAGAAGTTTATGCTTTTATTGTTTGTCCGCTCTTGTAAGCTTTGACGATCGCATTTATGAAGTAAGTGACTGATGAAGATGATGCATCATTTGCAATGATAGGGTAATCAATTATTTTTATATTCGTATCAGTGTTGCAAAGTGCGATTACAGGTACACCAGCTTTCTTCGCTTCAGTAACTGCGATGATTTCCTTCTTAGCATCAATGACAAATATCGCATCAGGGATTTTCTTCATTGAGACGAGGCCAGAGAAATAACGATGCAATTTCGCAATTTTCTCGTCGATAAGCAGACGTTCCTTTTTAGTGTATTTGTCGAGTTCACCCTTTTCACGCTTATCTTTCAAGTCTTCCATAATGGCGATACGCTTTTTAATTTCTATGAAATTGGTGAATGCTCCGCCGATCCAGCGTTCGGTAACGTACGGCATGTCTACAGACTGCGCACCTTCGATAAGAGCTTTCTTTGATTCAGGCTTGATGCCGATGAAAAGCAGGACCTTACCGGTGGATGAAAGCATTTTCACATACTCTTCCGCCTTAGCGAGAGACTCCACAGTCTTTTCCAAATTGATAATGTCATTTCGGTTTTTGGTGCCGAAAATGTACTGACCAGTAGAAGGGTGGCGCTTGGTCTTCGAATAGCCGAAGTGCGCACCAGCCTTAAACATCTCGTCGATGATTTTTTCTTTATCCATATTTTCTTTTAAGCAGGCGGTTCTTGAGAGGGGAAAGTAATTCTCCTGACCCTAGTGGTCCGCCTTCTTTCATAATTATTAATAATAAAGACCTTGAATTACAAGGCGTTTACAATGAGGATATTACCAGAAAATACTTATAAAAGCAAGCCTATTTTATTTGCTACAACGGGTTTTTTAGAGTAGTATGCGGTATATGCTTCAATCTAAACTATTTACCAAAACTCAAAAGGAAAGCCCTGCGGATGAGGTGGCGAAGAATGCCGAATTGCTTATAAGAGCCGGTTTTGTCAAAAAGGAAATGGCAGGCGTGTATTCATATTTACCGCTCGGCTTTCGCGTGTTGAAAAAGATTGAAAAAGTTGTCCGTGATGAAATGGACAAGGCTGGCGGACAGGAAGTTTTGATGCCGGCATTTCACCCGAAGGAAAATTGGGAAAAAACGGGCCGATGGAATTCAATGGATGACCTTTATAAAGTGACAGACTCATCCGGTAGAGAAGTTGCCCTCGGGCCAACGCATGAAGAAATAGTTGTGCCACTCGTGCAGAGTTTTATTTCTTCATATAAAGAATTGCCGACCGCCGTCTATCAGATCCAAAATAAATTCCGCATGGAGCTTCGCGCGAAGTCCGGCATTTTGCGCGGGCGAGAATTTTTAATGAAGGATATGTACTCATTCCATACTTCGGAAGAGGATTTGAAAAACTTTTATGAAAAAATGAAGAGC
>JBAZXM010000020.1:0-3041 GCA_041659845.1 Minisyncoccota bacterium | reverse complement strand
GAGACAGATCTTTTCTATAAAGGTATTCGTCCTGCTGTAAACGTTGGACTTTCAGTTTCTCGCGTAGGCTCAACTGCACAAATAAAAGCAATGAAAAAAGTGGCAGGTACACTCAAGCTCGACCTCGCACAATTCCGTGAACTCGAAGCATTTGCTCAATTCGGTTCTGATCTCGATGATTCTACAAAACGTCAGCTCGAACGCGGTAAGAGAGCGGTGGAAGTATTAAAACAGCTTCAATACGCGCCAGTAAAGACAGAACATCAAGTAGTCACTCTCTATGCGCTTACAAAGGGCTATATGGATGATGTCCCAGTTGAAAAAATAAAAGAATTCGAACAAGGGCTCACTGATTATAGTGAACACAATGCAAAGTCATTTTATAAAGAAATTATTGATAAGAAAATGTGGAGTGATAAAGGTGAAGAAGAATTAAAAAAGGTTATCGAAGATTTTAAGAAATCAATAAGTTAATTTTATGGCAGGGACAAAAGAAATTAAAAGAAGAATAAAAAGTGTAAAAAACACAAAGAAAATCACCAAGGCGATGGAGCTTGTGGCTGCTTCTAAGATGAAGAGAGCCGTGTCTTCGACTTTGGCTTCACGTTTATATGCTCTTTATTCTTGGGAAATTTTGACGTCCATTGCTAAAAATTTAGAGGAGTCTACATACCCACTTTTTATAGAACGCGAGAAAATAGATGGGCATGAAAATATTTTAGTCATACTCATCACTTCTAATCGTGGACTTTGTGGTGCTTACAATGCTCAAATTATTAAAAAAGTTATTTCTTTATTAAAGCTTGACCCACGCCATGGCGGGGCAAGCAATAATAATATAAATATAGATTTTGTAACAATTGGTAAAAAGGGTGATATGTCTATGCGTCGCCTTGGTAGGAAGATTATTGCTAGTTTTACAGAATTACCAGACAATATTTCTCTTTCTGATGTTCTTCCAATATCAAAATTGGCAATAGATGAATACAGTACTGGGAATTATAATAAAGTTTTATTTGCTTACACAGATTTTATTTCAGCCCTTACTCAGAGACCAAATATAAAACAAATTTTGCCCATATCAAAAGATAGTTTGAAAGAAGTTATAGATTCTTTAGATAATACAAATAAAGATGAGAAAATCAATGAGGATAAAGAAAAATCGATAGATTATTTATTCGAAGGAGATTTTAATACCCTGATAGAATCATTAGCTGAGAAGCTTACAAGGATGCAAATATATCAGATGATTCTCGAATCAAACGCATCAGAGCAATCGTCCAGAATGATAGCAATGAAGAATGCAAGTGATGCTTCCGGTGAGATGATCGATGACTTAACTCTAATGTTCAACAAAGCTAGACAAGCGAACATTACGAGGGAGATATCAGAGATAAGCGCAGGAATGACATCAGTTGGTTAATTATAAAAATTATTAGTAAATTATAAAACCCGCCAAAGGCGGACAAGCTTATGAAAACAACAGGTACAATAAAAAGAATAATCGGGCCGGTCGTAGATGTGGATTTTGGCAATGAGAATCAGAATCTTCCAGACATTTATACTGCTCTAGAAGTTGTGAAAGACGGAAAAAAAATTATCCTTGAGGTTGAGCAACATTTAGGTGGTGGTATCGTTCGCTCAGTTGCGATGGATACGACTGATGGTCTTTCTCGTGGAATGGATGTCACGAGTACTGGTGCACCTATCTCTGTACCTGTGGGTGCTGCTACTCTCGGACGCATTTTTAATGTTTTAGGAGAAGCAATAGATGATGGAAAAGTTATACCCGAGACTAATAAGAAATTACCTATTCACCGTAGTGCACCAGCGTATGTTGTTCAGGCTACAAAAGTTGAAATTTTAGAGACTGGTATTAAAGTTATTGACCTTATTTGTCCAGTTTTGAAAGGAGGGAAAGTAGGTCTTTTCGGTGGAGCAGGTGTTGGTAAAACTGTCGTCATTCAGGAATTAATTCACAACATTGCATCTAACCATGGAGGATATTCTGTTTTTGCTGGAGTCGGAGAACGTACTCGTGAAGGTAATGACTTATATCATGAAATGAAAGGTTCTGGAGTTATTGATAAAGTCGCCATGGTCTTCGGACAAATGAATGAACCGCCAGGAGCTAGATTACGTGTGGCTCTTTCAGGACTCACAATGGCAGAACATTTCCGTGATGCTGAAGGTAAAGATGTGCTTCTTTTCATCGATAATATTTTCCGTTTCACTCAAGCTGGCTCTGAGGTATCTGCTTTGCTTGGACGTATTCCTTCTGCTGTGGGTTATCAGCCTACTCTTTCGACTGAAATGGGAATATTACAAGAGCGTATTACTTCAACCGATAAGGGTTCTGTGACCTCTGTGCAAGCTGTCTATGTGCCAGCCGATGACTTGACTGACCCAGCGCCAGCGACAACATTCGCCCACTTGGATTCCACTGTCGTTCTCAATCGTTCACTTTCAGAAATAGGTATTTATCCCGCTGTGGACCCTCTAGATTCTTCTTCTACTATTCTTGACCCGAATATCGTAGGTGAAGAACATTATGCTGTTGCTCGTGAAGTTCAACGCGTACTTCAACGATATAAAGATTTACAAGACATCATCGCTATTCTAGGTATGGAAGAACTTTCTGAAGCTGACAAAGAGCTCGTTTCTAGAGCACGAAAAATACAGAAATTCCTTTCTCAGCCAAACTTCGTCGCCGAACAATTCACTGGAGTAAAGGGTGTCTATGTTCCTTTAAAAGATACGATTAGATCTTTTAAAGAAATTTTAGAAGGTAAACACGACAGTAAGGGAGAAAGTGATTTTTATATGAAAGGTGCACTCTAAAAATATGTCCAAACAATTAAAACTAAAAATAGTAACCCCAGAGAGATTAATCATGGAAGAAATGGTGGACCAAGTTAGCTTGCCCACTACCTTGGGAGAGATTACAGTATTACCAAATCATATTCCCTTAATCACAGGGCTTACTTCAGGGGATGTTGTCGCATTTATAAATGCTGAACATGTGCCTATGGCTGTGGTAG
>JBAZXM010000019.1:2980-3301 GCA_041659845.1 Minisyncoccota bacterium | reverse complement strand
AACTTCCAGCAATGGTATTGATAGATTCTATCGCTAGACAAGTTCCAGGAGTTTTAGGAAGGTATGACTCGCTTGAAGAAGAACGAGTTTCAAGTGGTGAAGTTTACACTAGGCCAGAAATTTTGAAATACACCCCGCCAGGGCGGGACAAGAAGCCAAAAAATTATAGAGTTCCCAAAGTTTTACTTTCAGGCCACAGGGCAAAGATTGATGAGTGGAAAAATTTGACCCGGTAGTGAGACTTTAGTAAAAGTTCTACTTCCGGGTTGACAAAAAAGTCAAAATAGAGTAGTCTAATCTAGATTCATTGATTGAGTATCG
>JBAZXM010000019.1:0-2970 GCA_041659845.1 Minisyncoccota bacterium | reverse complement strand
AATTTTTTGCATTCAATATGTCAATACAAAAAACTCGCCCAAAGAAGTATTTCTCAAGATACAAGAAACCTCTTGCAGAATTTCCAAATTTAATTGAAGCTCAAGTGAAGAGTTTCAAATGGCTCGTTGAGACGGGCATCGGAGAAGTCTTCAAGGAATTCTCTCCAATTATCGATTACTCTGGAAAGAAGTTTCAATTAGAATTCACCTCTTTTTCTCTAAGTGAATCTAAGGTAGATGAAAATAATTCTAAAATAAATAAACTCTCTTACCAAGGATTGTTGAAAGCTCGCGTAAAATTAACTAATAAAATTTTGGGAACCGTTAAGGAACAAGAAATTTTCATGTCTGAGCTTCCACTCATGACTGCCCATGGAACTTTCATCATTAATGGTGTAGAGCGTGTCATTGTGCCTCAGCTTGCACGAAGTTTCGGAGTTTTCTTTACTGAATCTGAAACTAAAGGTATGAGGTATTTCGGCGCAAAGATTATTCCAGCCCGTGGAGTATGGATTGAAATAGAGTCCGAAGCAGATGGAGGAATTTATATAAGAATAGATAAAAAGAGAAAGTTCCCAGCTACAGCATTACTTCGTGCGATGGGTTATGAGACAAATGAGGCTATTTTGAAAGCGTTTTCTGGTAATGAAGTAGCGCAAGAAGCAATAAAGATTTCTCTAGCAAAAGATGGAGTAAAAAGCTTAAACGATTCATATATTGAGATCTATAAACGTCTTCGAGATGGTGATATGGCAACCGCAGACAATGCTAAAGAATTTATTAATTCTTTATTTACAGCAGAACGTTATGATCTTTCTCCTGTAGGACGATTTAGATTTAATCAACGATTTGATAAATCTATGGAAGAGGACGAGATGGCTCGCCGAGTAATATCTAAAGAAGATTTAGTTACAGTCATAGCTCATATTATTACTTTAAATAATACACCACTTGCAAAAGCTGATGATATAGATCATTTGGGTCAGAGACGAGTTCGTTTTGTCGGAGAAATACTTCAACAAAAGGTTCGTACTGGTATGATGCAAATTAAAAGAAATATTCAAGACAGAATGTCTATTATAGACGTTGATACAGCAATGCCTATCGCCATTATAAACCAGCGACCACTCCAAGCTCGTATTAAAGAATTTTTCACCACTAACCAGCTTTCACAATTTATGGCGCAAGAAAATGTGCTTGCTGAAATAGAACATATACGTCTCTTGTCTGCGCTTGGACCCGGAGGTCTGACTCGTGAACGCGCAGGCTTGGAAGTACGTGATGTGCATCCTTCTCACTACGGAAGAGTGTGCCCTATTCATACTCCAGAAGGTCCAAACATTGGACTCATCTTACACCTTTCAACTTATGCAAAAATAAATGATTTTGGAATTATCGAAACTCCTTATGTGAAAGTTAAACATGGAAAAATTACTGGAGAAATTGTTTATCTGAATGCTCTCGAAGAAGAGAGATACAACATTGCGCATGCAGGTATTCCTTATGATGAAGATGGAAAAATAACAAAAGATAAAGTAGAAGCTAGAATTAAAACAGAACCAGGTATTGTTTCTAGGGACGAAGTTGATTTTATTGACGTTGCTCCCAACCAAGCTTTTTCCATTGCTACTTCAATGGTTCCGTTTCTAGAGCATAACAATGCAAACCGTGCACTCATGGGAAGTAACATGCAGAAACAAGCTGTTCCTTGTGTATTGCCAGAGATGCCACTCGTAGCGACTGGAGTAGAGGAATTAGCTGCACGTGATTCAGGAAGATTGGTCATAGCAGAAGAAGATGGCATTGTTTCTTATTTAGATGCTAAGAAAATAGTTATAAAAGGAAAACACGATGAGAAACACGAAAAGACTTATACCCTAGTAAATTTCTTAAGAAATAACAACTTTGCTGTTTTTCATCAACGTCCACTCGTAAACGTTGGAGATAAAATAAAGAAAGGTGATGTGCTCGCAGATACGAGTAGTACTGTAAATGGACAAATTTCAATTGGTCAGAATATTTTTGTAGCCTTTTTATCTTGGTCTGGATCAACTTATGAAGATGCTATTGTTATTTCTGAACGTCTTGTAAAAAAGAGTAAATTCACATCAGTCTATGTTGAAGAATTTACTTGCGCTGTTCGTGATACTAAGCTTGGGCCCGAAATCACAACTCGCGATATTCCAAATGTTGGAGAACTTAAATTAAAAGATTTGGATGAGGATGGAATTGTTCGCATCGGCGCTGAAGTAAGAGAGAATGACATTTTGGTTGGTAAAATTACTCCAAAAGGAGAGACAGAGCTTACTCCAGAAGAAAGACTCTTGCGCTCAATCTTTGCTGAAAAAGCACGAGATGTAAAAGACACATCACTCCGCATGGAACACGGTAAACGTGGACGTATTATTGGTGTAAAAATATTTTCTCGTGATTTAGGGCACACGCTCGAAGCGGGAATTATTAAAAAGATTGTTATTGAAGTTGCTCAAATTAGAAATATTTCAGTTGGAGACAAGCTTTCAGGAAGACATGGAAACAAGGGAGTTATCTCAATGATTTTACCAGAAGAAGATATGCCATACATGGCAGATGGTACACCCGTGGACGTTATTCTTTCACCGCTCGGTGTTCCTTCTCGTATGAACTTGGGACAAATTTTAGAAATACATTTAGGCATGGCGGCAAATAGTCTAGGCTACCAAGCAATCGTTCCACCATTCCTTGGAGCAAAACATGATGAGATAAAAGAAGAATTAGTAAAAGCAGGGTTGCCAGAAAATGGTAAATTAAAACTTTTTGATGGACGAACAGGAGAAGCCTTTCAGCAGGATGTAGCTGTCGGATATATGTATATGCTTAAACTTCACCACATGGTAGAAGACAAGATTCATATGCGTTCAGTAGGTCCTTATTCTCTTATTACTCAGCAACCTTTGGGCGGAAAAGCTCAAGGTGGAGGACAAAGATTTG
>JBAZXM010000018.1:0-7323 GCA_041659845.1 Minisyncoccota bacterium | reverse complement strand
TTTATTGAAGCAGAGCGTTCGTTATGATAGAATGGTTAGGTGATTTACTTCAACAATGTCTCAAAAATTTACCAAGACGATACACCATCGCTCGACGATATCAATCTTTCAGTTGAAGCGGGGGAGTTTGTATCGCTCGTTGGACATTCAGGTGCGGGTAAAACTACTCTAGTGAAGCTTATACTGGCGGAAGAAAAGCCATCGTCAGGCTCAGTTTTTTTTGAATCAGTTGATATTCATTCTCTGAAGCCATATGGTCTGACTCAAATTCGCCGGAAAATCGGCGTGGTCTTCCAGGATTTCAAGCTTCTGCCGAATAAGACTGCCTATGAAAATATCGCCTTTGCTATGGAAGCGGCAGGGAAGACTGACGAAGAGATACAAAGCGATGTGCCTCACGTGCTCGAGCTCGTCGATCTTTCAAAAAAGATTATGCACTTCCCTCATCAGATGTCTGGCGGGGAGAAGCAACGCTTAGCTATCGCACGTGCCATAATCAATCAACCCGATCTAATCATCGCCGACGAACCGACTGGAAATCTCGACCCCGTAAATACTTATGAAGTGATTGAAATTCTTAAAAAGATTAATAGCATGGGTACCACGATAATTCTCACTACGCATAATCGCGGTGTTGTCGAATCTATTAATAGCCGTGTCGTGACTTTGGAGAAAGGAAAAATTGTTCGTGATGATAAAGGTGGTAAATATGTAATATAAAATAAGCAATATGATTTCAAAACTCGATTTCAAAAGAATAGTTCGTGCAGGCAATGTGAATTTCAAGCGAAACGGTATTATTTCGCTTGCTTCTGTACTGGTGATGACTATTACTCTTTCAGTAATTACCTTCCTTATATTCTTGCAAGCAGTTCTACATTTTTCACTTGCCGAAATCCAGAACAAGGTCGATGTGACCATGTACTTCACGACGAATGCACCTGAAGATAAAATAGCTTCTCTTAAATTATCACTTGAAAAATTACCGGAAGTCGAGTCTATCGTGTATACATCTTCTGAGCAGGCACTTACTAATTTCAAAACTCGCCATGCGAACGATTACCTCACCATCCAAGCACTTGAGGAGCTTGATGAAAATCCTCTTGGTGCCTCACTTAATATCAAAGCCAAAGACCCATCACAATACGAGGGTATTGTGGATTTCTTGGAGGGTGATACTGGCCTCGCACGGGAAAATAGCGCTATTATAGACAAAATAAACTACCATCAAAATAAAGTGGTGATCGACAGATTAACCTCGATAATTAATGGCGCAGATACTCTGGGGCTGATATTCACCTTCATGCTCATGCTCATTTCCATTATTATCACCTTTAATACGATTCGTTTGACGATTTATATTTCCAGAGAGGAGATCGGAGTGATGCGCCTCGTGGGTGCAGAGAACAAGTACATACGCGGGCCATTCCTGTGGGAAGGTGTTATTTATGGGTTGATTGCGACAGGGATTACTCTTGTGCTCTATTTCCCAGTTACTTACTGGCTGGGCAAATCTATGACATCATTCCTCGGTCTCAATCTTTTCCATTACTATCTTTCAAACTTCTTCCAAATCTTCGGTATCGTTCTCGGCTCCGGAGTCCTACTCGGCACCATCTCAAGTTTCTTGGCTATAAGAAAGTATTTGAATAAGTAAAACTCGCTACTGCTTTTGAATTGGAATAATAAAACCGCCTTTGGGCGGTTTTATTATTTGTTTATCAAAGCTAATTTTTCTTCTCTTTTCAACCTCTTCAGTTCCGCTTCGCGAGCGCGAGCTTCTTTGAATGTTGGGACTTCTTCTGAATAGTTGAGTGTGACCGGTCGTCTGATTTTTGTGTAATGCGCTCCAGATTTTAAATTATTGTGTTCATGTATTCGTTTTTCGAGATTGTTTGTTGATCCGACATAGAGTGTATCATCGGCGCATTTGAGGATGTAAATAAAGTAAGTCATTATTTTTTCATTAGGGCTATTTTAATTACGCGCTGACTGAAGTTTTTCATAATAGTTAAAGTATATCAAAAATTAAACCCCGTACGAGTACGGGGTTTAATCATTAAGCGTTTTCTACTTCCTTCGCTTCTTCTGCTGGAGTCTCTTCAACAGGAGTTTCCTCTGTTGCTTCAACTGGCATTTCTACTGGAGTTTCCTCTGTAGCAATCTTTGTTTCTTCGTCTTGCATAGTATTAGATGAGATTAGAGATTCTAAAACGACTGGCTTACTCTAACACACTTTGTGTGGAATGCCTAATTTGCTGGCCATCTGGGGCGAAGTTGGAACTATTATTTCTTTAGCACGTCCCTTTTAAAGTGTTTTAAATACGCAACTAAAATAAAACTAATTATGACCATTAAGAACCAGGAAGTTATCTTGCTTGTGGAAACAATCGCCCAAGAATGAACTTGGTTAGGATATTCCCACGCACCGAGATATGTGGAAATATTCTCAGCAATCCAAATAAAGAAAGCGATCAATAAAAAGGCAATGTTTAAAGGCATTGAGCGACGGATGTTCGTCACAGTAAAATACACTTTTACTTTCCAAAAGAATACAAACACTGCGATAATTAAAAACCAACGAAAATCATATATATAGTGATTAGTGAAAAAATTAATATAAATCAACAAACAAAGAAGAATACTCAATAAATAATTCTTATAATTTGTCAGTTCCAACTTAAATATTTTCCAGGCTTGACTTATATAGCTTCCGACTGCTGCATACATAAATCCGCTATATAAAGGCACGGTGGCAATTTTAAGAAATCCATCTTCTGGATAATTCCAAGAACCGACACCGGGACTTGTTTTGTAAAGTTCTAAAACAAGTCCGATAATATGGAATAAAAAAATAACTTTTACTTCTTCCTTGGTTTCAAGTTTGGTGAAATAGAGTACTGCTTGCATAAGAACAGCGGTTATAAAAATAAAATCATATCTAGCCAATCCGAAAAGCGGAATGTGGTTTGATATAAAAAGTAATAGAAAGAAAGAGCCGGCGAATATCGCCGCTTGGGCTTGTTTAATACCAAAAATAAAAAATTCTTTCATATCAATCTTAGAGCTGCTGGACCTGGAATCTCGAAACTTACAGTTTCAGTACACCTTTTAAAATCCTCCAGAGGGACCTATTGTCTGTTTGTGCTCAAAGCTGTCGGACCTGGACTCGAACCAAGATAACCTCCTCCAGAGGGAGGTGTCCTACCATTAGACGATCCGACAGCTTTATTCGCAAACAATGACAATTTCCAGAGGAACCGGATGAAATATAAAGCAGTTCATATTTCATTCCCACCACCAGACGATCCGGCAATGTGTTTAAATAACTCACACAGAATACCCTAAAAATGCAATTTATTCAAGTTTTTTATTTGGTATAATGGTTCTATAATCATATGAAAAAATTTTCCACCATGCTGCCGGCTATAATCCCCGTTCTAATAATGATCGGGTTGATTCCGTTAATAAAAAATGATTACCTTTTGGCTGGCATCTATGCAGTTATTATTTTCTTCTCTTTTTTAATAAGGCTGATGCCTAATGAGATTCGAATTTTCGTGTTCGGTTTTTGTATCATGATATTTTTCGAATATTTATTTATAAGCACAGGTGTTGAAACTTTTAATAGAAACAGCCTGTTTGGAATCATGCCACTATGGTTGCCTCTTCTTTGGGCGTATGCATTCGTAGCAATAAAAAGGTCTGTGATACTTTTAAATAGTTAATTGAATATATAAGAATTTTATCTTCAGTGTGCTATACTAACCCTCTATATGTCAAAAAATGAAGCAATAATCAGATTTGAAAAGGTTTCATTTGAACATGGACCAAACAAGCCAATCTTGGACGAGGTGGATTTTTCCGTTCGTCGAGGAGCGAAATTGACGCTTATGGGTCAGAATGGAGCAGGGAAAAGCACCATTTTTGGACTTATTACAGGCCAAAATGAGCTAGAATCTGGAACTATAAATATCGTGCGCGGGGTGAGTATTGCGATTGCTAAACAGGTGATACCAAGGAGCGATCTCGACCTTACGGTCCGGGAATTCTTTGAGAAGTGCTTTCCGAAAAAAGTCTATGATATTGACCCGAAGATTGACGATGTTTTAGAAGTCGTGAATTTAAAAGGCCATGAAAAAGTTCATGACAGAATAATCAAAACATTTTCCGGTGGCCAGCAGGCGCGCCTTTTGCTCGCGTCTGCGCTCATCCAAGATCCTGACTTGCTTCTGCTTGATGAACCTACAAATAATTTGGACAAGGCTGGTATTGAACACCTCACTAAATTTCTCATTGATTATAAAAAGACGGTTATCGTTATTTCTCACGATGCTGAATTCTTGAATGCCTTTACTGAAGGTGTTCTCTATCTAGATATCTACACTCGCAAAATCGAAAACTATGTAGGTGACTATTTTGACGTGGTAAAGCAGATTACAGCTCGAGTGGAAAAAGAAAACATGAAAAACGCTCAGCTTGAAAAAGAAATTCAAGCGAAAAAAGACAAGGCGAATGAATTTGCTCACAAAGGCGGACGACTGCGCCTTGTCGCCAAGCGTATGCGCAATCTCGCGGAAGAACTCGAAGAAGAAAAAGTGGATGTGCGAAAAGAAGACAAAACAATCAGACAATTTATGATTCCAGCCCAACCGGATATTATCGGAGAAATTATTTCAATCTCGTCTTTAGGTGTAATGAAGAATCATAAAGTAGTACAGCGGACGGCAAAAATTTCTTTAAAGAAAAATCAGCATCTATTACTGAAGGGTCCGAATGGTATCGGTAAAAGCACTCTCTTAGAAACGCTCGCGGGAGGGAAGTCAAAGGGCGCGCAGATTAAAGATGATGTTCGAGTTGGTTATTATCGTCAAGACTTCTCTACTCTTAATTTCGACGATACTGTCTACAAATCTCTCGCGCATGCGATGGAATTATCTGGTGAGAAATTAAATGAAGAGCGCATGCGCGCAGTAGCCGCAAGCTTTCTCATTACCGGTGAGCTTATTCATACTAAGGTTGGCTCGCTTTCCGAAGGGCAGAAGGGGCTCGTAGCCTTTGCTGGACTGGTGCTCCAGAAGCCGGGATTGCTCATCCTCGACGAACCGACGAACCACATAAATTTCCGACACTTGCCCATCATCGCTAAAGCCCTCGACCAATACCAAGGCGCGATGATCCTCGTCTCCCACGTGCCTGAATTTGTCTCCCAAATCCGCATCGACGAAGAATTTGATTTGGATGCGTAGATAGACCTCGTAATATATCTCTAATTCGCTCGAATAGGCGAATAGTTTTTAGATATATTTAATTTAAGAAAGAAAATATGCGATAATATTCGTATGCCAGAATCACAAACAGCGATATTCGGCGGGGGATGCTTCTGGTGTACGGAGGCGGTTTTTAAGATGCTTAAAGGTGTTTCATCGGTAATGCCCGGATATGCGGGCGGAAGTACAGCCAATCCGACACATGAAGAGGTTTCAACAGGCATAACGGGCCATGCGGAAGTGGTTGAAATTAAATATGATCCTTCATTGGTGAAATTCCACGATCTTTTGACTGTATTTTTTGCTACACATAATCCAACAACATTAAATAGGCAGGGGAATGATGTTGGGACGCAGTATCGTTCAGTAATTTTTTATACAACAGAGAATCAGAAAAAAGAATCAGAAGAATTCATTACTGAACTTAATGCTTCTGCGAAAGATGGTGAGCCAGTAGTGACGGAAGTTGTTCCACTCTCGAATTTTTACGATGCGGAAGATTATCACAAGGATTATTATGCAAGATACAAAAATAAGAACCCATACTGTGAAATAGTAATCAACCCAAAACTTCAAAAAGTCCAAGAAAAATTCGCTAATCTAATTCAAGGTTGACTTTTGGTTTCGTAAATTGTATAGTGATAGTCACTAATATATTTCGTACTTCTAAAACTAAAGAAAATGAATGAAATTGAAAACCACAAGTCTTTCATTGTTACTGAATTGCCAACACTTTTTCAAGAAGGAATTTGCCACAATGTAGAAGTAATTGATTCAGTTCAGGGTCAATATCATCAATCTGGATTATATTTGCACGAAACTACTAGAGCCAAGATCAGGAGTATTTTAAATGTTTATAGCAAAAAGATAGAAACAGTTATTCAAAGTGAGGTGAAAAGGAGCCCTGTTTACTGTAAATTTCAACTTCTGTCATTTGATGGTGAGTATGGGATTAACGATCTTTTTTATAAAACTTTACGTGCCGGATTCTTTCCGGCAACGGTAGAACAATTAATTGCTCTTGGTTTGACGATTGATGAATATCACTCTGTACCTTTTCTAGTAAAGAATGCCAAAGATTTTATTATATCTCTCGGGTCTAAATTAAAAATCAGCCAAACGAGGATCGAATACGCTCTTGCTATTAGAAAAACAAAGCATTCGGATTTTACTGTCACAAGTAGGCAATACAAGAATTCTGTTTTGTCAGGAGAAAATTTCTCACTCCTGGCATATTCTTATTAGGATTAAATTCAATTTTAAAACCCCCGGTATTACCGAGGGTTTTTTTATTCAAGACCTAGAGATTTCAATAAATCAGTTCTTTCTTTCAAAGATAACGGACGATGTGTGCCTTCTCTTAATTTCCCTAAAGTAATATTCATTATCCGCACTCGCATTAAATCACGCACGGTGTAATTTAGCTCAGCGCACATTTTTCTGATCTGGCGATTTTTGCCTTCGGTTAGGATGATAGAAAATGTCTTTGTACCTGTACGTTTCACTTTTGCAGGCTTTGTCATTGTGCCGTCTATTTTGACGCCTCCTGCCATATTTTTCATAAATGATTCGTCAAATCTTCGATCAACCTCAACTATATATTCCTTCTCATGCTCGCGCCCAGGGGAGAGCATGCGGTCAGTTATGCGACCGTCATCAGTCATAATTATCAGGCCGTGAGAATCTTTGTCTATTCTGCCGACAGGGAAAACTTTTTCTGAAAATTTTGCAACATCAAGAATAGACTTTTCATCACCTTGAGCAGATGTGGTAACGATACCTCTCGGTTTGCTGTAAGCATAATAAGAATATTTTTTCTGATCTTTCAATGAGGCAACTTTCACCTCATCTTTCTTATTTACTTTATCGCCTAAGACAGCGATTCGTCCATTGATGGTGATTTTTTTATTTTTCACTAATTCGTCGGCTCCTTTGCGTGTTGCATATCCTTTTTCTGCCAAGTATTTATTTATTCTTACGGGATATTCCATATATTTTAAAGCGTATCTTTTATACGAACAGTAATAATAACGCCTGAAAATAGGATGAATTC
>JBAZXM010000017.1:0-7647 GCA_041659845.1 Minisyncoccota bacterium | reverse complement strand
CGCGAAGAACTTTAGCTCGGCTTCAATAAATTCGTCTAAATTGCCATCGAGAACTGAGTCTGGATTGGTTGACTCGTATTCGGTGCGAGTATCTTTGACCATTTTATATGGATGAAGGACATATGAGCGTATTTGATTACCCCATTCGATATCTGTTGTTTTTGAAATATACATGCCTTTTTCTTTAGCTATTCGCTCGTCCTCTAGCTTCTTGTAAAGCTTACCTTGGAGAAGTTCGAACGCGCGATCGCGATTAAGCTCTTGGGTACGTTCAGAGTCAGCGTGGGCTGAAATATTCGTAGGCAAATGGACTATCCTGACTGCAGTTTCGCGTTTGTTTACATTTTGCCCGCCGGGGCCGGAAGAACGAGAGAATTCAATTTTCAAATCTTTATCCGGAATGTCGAGCTCTTTGTCTGACTTACTGAACTTCGGAATAACTTCCACCATTGAGAAAGATGTGTGGCGAAGCTTTTTCGCATTGAACGGAGAAATACGAACGAGACGATGCACACCCGACTCGTTCTTCAATGTGCCATACACATTTTTCCCTGAAACTTGAAATGTGATATTACGATACCCGCCGTGATCATTTTTATTTTCATGGATGAAAGAAATATCAAAGTTTTTCTTTTTAAAATACGCCAAATACATCTCGAGCAACATCCTAGAGAAATCTTCGGAATCGTCTCCGCCCGCACCGGAAAAAATCGTCACCACCGCATCACCCTTGTCGTATTTTCCGAAACCTAAAAGTTTTTCTTTCAACTCGCCAATTTCCTTGATTATAGATTGGGCTTTCGCTTTGTCACTCCAAAAATCAGGCTCGATCATCGCCTGTTCAAGCTCATCTATTTTTTTCTGAATCGCTTCTTTCCCTTCAGTCATTCGTAAATTTATAATTCGTAATTTTTATATGTAGTGCGTATCGTGAAAGACTTCTTCATAGAGGTTAATAATTCTTCGCGCCTCCGGGCGAGACAAATTAAAATCAGAACCTTCATGAGCGATACGGTTGCGCACCTTGTGAGCTTCCCATGCTTGCTGTAGCTTCGGAAAGTCCGAAGGTTCCATAGCCTTCAATCGTTCGCCCAGATTTTCACCATGAGGCAAAAGCGTTTTCAAAAGATCATCGAGCATTGTATCAGCTTCAATTATCGCTAGGCGCCAGTCTGAAGGATTGTTCGAAGCGGCATGTTCTTCCACTTGAGCCCATTTTTCATTTTTCATAGGCTTCGGCTCGATATCAATTATTTCTCTGGTTTTTAATTTCTTCTTTTCTTCTTTGCGGATTTCGTGAATGCGGATCAGGCAGTAGAGAATTATAGCAATCAAAAAAACGGCGAGGATCGAAAAAAAAGTTTTTACTCCTTTTAAAAATGAATCAAAAGCCACACTCGCATTCACTCCGCCAGTGCCGAAAAAAAACTCATATATCTTGTAAAAAATATATTCGAGATTGATGTAAGTGGTCTTTACCTCCGGTATGTTGTTTGGGTCAAGAATTGCCATAATTATTTTTCAAGCGCTTCAAACGCTTTTCCTATAGTGAATAAAATATCTTCTCTCCAGTGTGGCGCCATAATCTGTAGATCAAGAGGCAATCCTTCATTTGATGTTCCATGCGGTAAAGAAATTGCGGGAATGCCTGCAATATTTGCCGGTACTGTATAAATGTCAGACAAATACATTTGTAGCGGATCACTCATTTTTTCGCCCGCTTTAAATGCCGGGAAGGGTGAAGTCGGAGTGATAATAGCGTCGACATTTTCAAAAGCTTTTTTGAAATCAAGAGTAATTAATCTTTGAACTTTGAGAGCTTTGTTGTAGTAAGCATCATAATATCCGTGAGATAAAACATATGTGCCAAGTAAAATACGGCGGCGAGTTTCTTTGCCGAAGCCTACACCTCGGCTCATCTGATATGTTTCGAGTAAATTCTTACCTTCAATCTGAAGACCGTAACGAACACCGTCAAACCGTGAAAGATTAGTAGAAACTTCCGCAGCCATGACAATATAGTACACAGCAAGTGAGTATGCTGCGCGAGGAAGCTCGATGTCTATGATTTCATAACCTAAAGATTCAAACTTTTTAATCGCCTTCTCGAAATTCTCATAGACTTCCGGATTGAGGTCTTCTTTCTTTATAAAATCTCTCGGTATGCCAATTTTTTTCTTGAGAGGAGATGGTTGTATACGGAATGAGTCGGGAGCTGATGTGCTGTCGAGTGGGTCATGGCTCGCAAGCGCTTGATAGACGATTTCCGCATCGGCGACTGTTTTAGTGAAAGGGCCTATCTGATCAAGAGACGAACCCATCGCCATTAAGCCGGATCGAGATACTGCGCCATATGTCGGCTTTAACCCGACAACTCCGCAAAAGGACGCGGGCTGGCGTATAGAGCCTCCTGTATCGGAACCGAGTGCAAACAGCGCACCTGACATCGCAACTGCCGCGGCTGAACCGCCTGAAGAACCGCCAGGGACGCGAGAGATATCGTGCGGATTCTTCGTAGCTCCATATGCGGAATTTTCAGTTGAAGAGCCCATGGCGAATTCGTCCATATTCGTACGGCCGAGGATTACTGCGCCTGCTGATTTTAATTTTTCTACAACAGTAGAACTATATGTAGCATGATAATTTTCAAGAATTTTTGACGAGGCACTGGCAATTTTACCCTCGAATAAAATATTATCTTTCAGCGCAAGTGGGATACCAGTGAGTATCGTGGCTTTGCCTTCTTTAATCATCTTGTCGGCATCATCGGCTTGCTTGAGTACATCATCATAAACTTCAAGGTATGCATGAATGTCGTTATTCTTTTCATTAATAGTTTCGATATATGCCTCGGCAAGTTCACGTGCGGAAAAATCTCCCCGCATCATGGCTTCGTGAGCATATTCTATAGTTAAATTTGAAAGATTAATCGTCATGTTATTAATTCGAGAGAATTTTTTTAACCTTTAAATATCCATCGTAAGTATCCGGAGCTTCACCTAGAAGTTTTTCAGTATATTTTTCGCTCTCATATGGAAAAGCGTCTTCGCGCATGACATTTCGAAGTGGATATTCCGCGTCATCGAGCTCGCTCGTATCAACGGATTCAATTTGTTTGACATAGCTTAAAATGGAGGTGAGGTTGTCTAAAAACTCTTGTTGCTCAGCATCAGTTATTTCAATCCTTGCCAAATCCGCCAATTTTTTAACATCTTCCAATTGCATAAGCCAAGTATAGCAAAATAGTGAAAAATTAAAAAACCCCGCATTGGCGAGGTTTTTTGTCTTAAATCTTAATATTTAGGCTTAAGAGCAAGTTTTGCATTTGGAGGAATTAGGGAAACATCGGAAAGATATTCAATTCTACCTCCCGGTTCAAGTTTATGCATTATAATTATTTCATTGCTGGGTAAAATAACAATAAGCGGAGTTTGATAATAATGATTAGTTTTTTGTACGCCAATTTCAGCAAGTTCACGTATGCTTACAAAACGACGCAAAGAACTCCGGATATGATCATGTATTCCCAAAATAGTCAGATCTTTTATTTCCGACACAGGCAGAGTAGAGACTGCAATTTTTCCAAAATTCCTGACTTCCTGATTTAAGCAATCCTTGATTTTTCCATAATAATTGAAAGACTCTTTTTCAAGCCTTTTAAAAATATCATCATTAAGATGAATTTCAATTTCAAAATGCTCTTCTTTATTTAAAATGTTCATTTTTCCTCCTTTTTTAATGAGTACTGATTTGTACAAATTCTACATTAAAAAGATAATTAAGCAAGAACTTGGGAGCTGAGCTCCCAAGTTAAAGCATTTTTAGGAATTCTTGCTCGTTTAATATTTTAACTCCTATTTTTTGAGCATCTTTAAATTTTGAACCTGGTTCTGCTCCAGATACTAGATAATCCGTCTCTTTTGAAACCGCGCTCCCTACTTTACCGCCGAGCGCTTGGATTTTTTTCTTAGCTTCATCTCGAGACATTTCATCAAGTGTACCGGTGAGAACAAAAATTTTGCCAGTCAGTTTGCCTGTAGTTTTAATTTGCTTTGCGACTATAACACCATTCTTTTTCAATTTTTCTACAAAAGAAAGATTTTCTTTCTGGTGAAAATAATTGTAAACACTTTTCGCCACTACATCACCGATATTTGGAATATGATTGATTTCATCAAGACTAGCTTTCATTATTTTTTCAAGCGTGCCGAAATGCTCCGCCAAATCACGCGAAGTTTCCTCCCCTATGTGTAATATCCCCAGTGCGTACAAAAATCTCGCCAATGAAACATTCTTGTGGCTTTGAATCGAAGCGATTATATTCTCAGCACTCTTCTCGCCGAAACGCGGAAGAGATTCAATATCGCTTTTCTTAAGTGTAAACAAATCAGTAGCGTCCGTTATCAATCCTTCATCTTTGAATCTATCTAAAACTTTCGGACCGACTTCATAAATCTCAAAAGCGTTAACAAAGTGCTGCAGACCTCGACGGTTTTTTGCCGGACAAGATTTGTTCGTGCAGTAATAAGCGACGGAGGCACTCTGCGTGCTACCGGTCTCTCGTTTCTCAACAGCACTATTGCAAACAGGACATCTTGCAGGCATCTTAAATTTCTTCTCTTTGCCTGTACGCATTTTCGGCAAAACTTCCACTACTTCCGGTATCACATCCCCGGCTTTTTGAATAACGATAGTATCTCCAATGTGTAAGTCCAATCGTTCAATCTGATCCATATTGTGGAGTGTTGCCTTAGAAATTGTAGAGCCTGCAACAATTGTGGGAAGAAATATGGCAAGAGGCGTGAGCACTCCCGTCCTGCCCACATTCACACGAATATCTTTCACTATTGTTGTTGCGCGTTCCGCAGGATATTTGTATGCCGACATATAGCGCGGAGCTTTGCCTATTACTCCCAAATATTCCTGCAGTTTCAATTCATTTACAGAAATTACTACGCCATCAGTGCCATAAGGAAAATCTGCTCGAATCTTTTGAATCTCATCAATGAATTTCAAAACTTGATCAATGTTTTTACAAACTCGCTCATGCGGATCCATCACAAAACCGAGTCTACGAAGCAATGCGTGTTCTTCAGAATGTTTTGTAATTCGTAATTCGTAATTCGTAATTTCCGAATCTTTAATTTGCGCAATATCCCAACCAAAGAAATCGAGCAAGCGCTCTTTCGTAAGGGCTGAATCGAGCTGGCGCAGAGATCCCGCGGCAGCGTTGCGAGTATTGGCAAACAAAGGCAAGCCGAGCTTTTCCTGCTTTTTGTTTAGCATCGCCCAAGTCTTTTTACTCATGACCGCTTCACCGCGAACTTCAATAAAGCTAGGAACCTCACCCCCAACCCCTCTCCTTGTTAAAGAGAGGGGAATTGATTTAATCATTTTCAAATTTTCAGTTATATCCTCTCCGATGAATCCGTCCCCACGCGTCGAACCACGAACAAATATTCCGTTCTCGTAGATTAGCGACACTGCCAAGCCATCAAATTTAAGTTCGCAGAAATATTCGAATTCAGTTTTCGCTGGTAGTAATTTTTTCACTCTAATCTCCCATGCTTTAAGCTCCTCGGGACTGAATACATCATTAAGTGAAAGCATACGTACTGCGTGCATAACTTTCGAAAATTTAGAAAGTGCTTTGCCTGCCACGCGATCAATCTCGCTTACCATTTTATAAGCGGGGTACTTTGCCTGAAGTACTTTTAATTCTTTTGTGAGTGAATCATAAACTTCATCCGTTACACCAGGCTCATTTTTGACATGATAACGATGGCGCAGATCAGCAATTTGCGCTTCAAGATTTTCAATTCTTTTTTTATCAGCGGCGGAAATAATATTTTTCTTCATATTACTATTCAGTCTCCGGATAACTGACTTGGAGCGATCTTTCGACTGCTCTCTTATACCCAACGGAGTCCGGATTTTGAATATCCGAGCAGGATACATTATAACCACGAGATTCAATAACTGTGTTAGCACCGCCTGGAGCACCCTTGGTGTATGAAATATATGCGCAGTATGGTTTAGCAGTCTGGCTGTCTGCGCTTGATATATCTATATAAGTAGAAGACGAGTCTTCTTGATATAAAATTACCGCATTATCGCAGAACATTCCACTCTGTGGAAAACCGCCCTGTGAAAGCGCGTACCTGAGCACACATTCAATCCCCGTATCAGCCGCATAAAAAGCATGATTGCCCTCACTTGCTGATGATGATAGTTTAATTTCTTTATATGAGAGACTTGATAAGCCAATAGTAATTGAAAGAATAATAGAAGAAATAAGGACAGCGAAAAGAACTACGAAACCTCGCTTCGCGGAATTATAAATTACGAATGACGAATTATGAATTGGGAAAAAGCTTAGCTTTTTCCCTGCATTTTTATTTATAATTCGTAATTTATAATTCATAATTAATTTATTATTGCCAATTGGTCAAATTTTCTTTAAAGCTGACGTGATATGTCGTATTTCCCTTTTTCCAAAAAACTTTTGAAATAATACGAACCTCATTTCCTATATTCTGTACTATGATCAGTCGAGTAAACTCTCCTGCACCACTTGTTTTGTATTTATAATAACCCGACCCAATCTGCGTTTGCGAATCATAATCATAGTAGAGCGGACAACCAAAATCTATATTTTTTAAAATGTTTGTACATTCACTAATTGTTATTTCTGAAGGGTTGGTGTATCCATCAATCTGACATGGAATAGATAAGCTGGCACAAGAACTGGTGTGAGAGATAAATGCATTCCAAGCATTAGCCCCGCCATTGTTTATAATTGAATCAGTATCTCTGATATTTCTCACCATTTCTACCCCCTCCTGAGCCAAATATGAGGCAGTTAATTTGTTTTTCACATAGCCGACATCGGCAACACCTGTCGCAGTAAGAGATATAAGTGCGAGAATTGAAACAGTAAAAATCAGAACCGCGACTAGCGTCTCAACGAGAGTAAAACCTTTTTTAACTTGTAATTTGTAACTTGTCATTTGTAACTTTATTATCTATCAATCAAACGCGGAGATACTGTCGTCTCCAGATTAAAATCGGACTTCAAATTCCTATATGAAGCTGTCCCTGAAATTTTAATAATAATCCGAGGCTGAACTTTGTCTGACGGTGCTGGTGGTGATCCAACCACAATAAAGCCTGATAGACCGCCAGTATTAATCTTAATCTCCGAAGGTACAAGTGACCTAGCGCCCCCGCTAATACCATTAGGATCATAAATCTCCTTTGTAATACCGGTTGAAGAAATCGTATAAGCGTATCTATTCAATATTCCTGAATCATTCTTGTCGAATAAAATAGTTGTATTTTCACCGGACGAACAATCTTGAGTATTGGGAGTGGTCTGACCTGCTAATTCTTGTCCGCAATAAAAACTGCTACCCAATCTTATATTCCTCACCATATCCTCCATGGCGAAACTCATGCTATCGAGCGCTTGGCGCAATGCCTGTGTGCGCTTGTAGGTGGCATTCGTATTAACTACCGCCCCCGTGCCGAGCGTCATCACTATGGTGAAAATAGAAACCGCAACCATTGTTTCAATTAATGTGAACCCTTTTTTAACTTGTAATTTGTAACTTGTCATTTGTAATTATTTTTTTATGGCTGAGTCTG
>JBAZXM010000016.1:0-10399 GCA_041659845.1 Minisyncoccota bacterium | reverse complement strand
GGTACGGAACGCCACGAAGCGCGTCGTATCGACAATCAGCTCCGCGGACGTTCCGGCCGACAGGGCGACCCTGGTGAGACTCAATTTTATGTTTCAATGGAAGATGATCTTATGCGAATTTTCGGATCAAGTGGTATCAAATCCATGATGGGCAAAATTGGTATCCCGGAAGATCAGCCGATAGAAAATAGTTTGATCACTCGCGCGCTTGAAAGTGCTCAGGCTAAAATCGAAGGTTTTCATTTCGATGCTCGTAAGAACACTCTTGAATATGACGATGTAATGAATCACCAGCGCAAGGTAGTCTATGAACGCAGACGAAATATTCTTATCGGTGATCAGGCTTTTCTTCAGCAATTTACAAATGAAATTATAGAAGGGTCTGATGTTGCTGATAAAATTGAAGAGAAAAAGAACGCTCTCGGACCAGAGGGATTCTATTCGACAGCTCGCCGAATTGCGCTTTACACTATAGATACACTCTGGGTGGATCATTTGGAAACTATGGAATATATGCGCCAGTCGGTGAATCTGCGTGCATACGGCCAGCGTGAGCCTTTGGTAGAATACAAGAAAGACGGACTTCGTATGTTTAAAGAAATGGAGCAATCATTCAAAGGTCAGGTACTTAATTTGCTCGCAACAATCAATGTCGCTCCCGCAGAAAAAGCTGAAAAAATTATAGAGATTAAACCACAAGAGAATTACACAACAAATAAAGAAGAAATTTCCGCCCCACTCGGTCCCGAAGGCGATAAAATCGGCCGCAACGATTTATGCCCCTGCGGATCTGGGAAGAAATATAAGAAGTGTCACGGGGCGTAATTTTCTATGCACCATGTTGCGATAATGAAAAAATCTTGGGGACTGACGGATAAGATTCTGACAGGGGAGAAAAAGATTGAATCTCGTTGGTATGCTTCGAATCGAAGTCCGTGGGACAGGGTAGAGGTTGGTGATACTGTGTACTTTAAGAATTCTGGTGAGCCGATAACTCTAAAATCCGGGGTTGAGAAGGTCTTTCAATTCTCAGATTTGACCCCAAAGAAAGTTCAAGAGATTTTAAAGGTTTATGGAGCTGATGACGGAATTACGAAGAGGAGAATGAAAGACTTCTTTAATTTATTTAAAGACAAAAAGTACTGTATACTTATATTTCTAGAAAAACCTTTAAAAATAAAGCCTTTTGAGATTAATAAAGCCGGCTTTGGAGCAATGTCTGCTTGGGTTACAGTTGATAATATCTCTAAAATCAAGAAATAATCTCGAATCAGACAAATAGCTGAAAAACCCTAAAAAATAAGGCAAATAGGACATATTTTATATGGAATTGTCAAAGTCAAATTGATAAAATACCCTTACAAAATAAGGGTATTTTATATTTGACACAGGGTAAAAATATGGTTTAACCATTGACTTTTGTTGTAGAGTATGATAGTATCTAGAGGTTGCCACTTTCCTTTATCTTTATAAAGGGAATTTTGTTTCTAAGGCTAAAACCTTGAAAACAGGCAAAGCAGTTACGGAGTTGGCGGAGCGAAATCGCCAAACTATGAATAAAAAATATATACAGCAATTAGCAAAGTCGTTTGCGGTGATTCCTATCTTGGCATCAACACTCACGGCGAATCCTTTACAAATTATCAATGACAGAGTTGTTACGATGAGCATCCAAGCGAGTGACCAGCAATTTTTGCGGGCTCTCGATGAACAGGCAAAAGCTCGTAAAGACAAGGCTGATCAGATTGATGCATATTTTTCGGAATATGATATGCCACTAGAAGGCTATGGGATGAAAATGGTCATAGAAGCTGAAAAAAATAATATAGATTGGCGTTTGATTCCTGCAATCTCAGTCCGTGAATCAACGGGCGGAAAGCACGCTTGTAAAAAAGTGAAGAATAGTCCGTTCGGATGGGGTTCTTGTAAAATCCCTTTCACCTCGATGGATGAAGCGATCGAGAAGCTAGCACTCAATCTTGGTGGGAATAATCCGAATACTGCTTATCATTATGATAACAAGACTACGGAAGAAATTTTAAAAGCTTATAATCCTCCTTCTATTGTCCCTAAATATACCAAACAAGTTTTGGCAATTATGAGTGATATCAGTAATGATGATTCTATAGCAATTAAAAATAGCTAAATAAAAAAAACCTCTCAAGATGAGAGGTTTTTTTTATTTTTAGTATTAAAATAAATAAAGGCGGAATCATTTTTGATTCCGCCTTTTTTAGTCATTAGCGTCATTTAATTCCTGTTGTTTTTTTAGATCACTCAAGAATTTACCGATACCTGTTTCACCATAATAAGTTTTCAATCCAAGTTCTTTAAAGGTTTTATCGGCTGCTTTTTTCCAGTTTTTATTTTCTTTTTTCCAGTTTTCTATTTGCTTTTCATAGATTCTTGGAAACTTGCAGAGCTTATTATCAATTACAGCATGCAAGTCTGGAGCAACTACAATTACTTTAGCCATGATATTTAGTTTTTAAGGTTTAGAGATATGAAAGAATCTTTGCTAATATTGTATCACATACAATACTTTTGTCAACAAGTAAAAAGCCTATATTTCCTTAGCTTTTTCAATTGCAATACTTTTTTCCCCATTTCGAATGGTTATTCTACCGGAAAGAGCAATACACTTTTCAACTTCAAAAAGCTTTCCAATATCTTTGAAAAGCCTTGGGAAAACTACGGCTTCTATTGTCCCAGTGAAGTCTGAGACTTTAAGAAACGCCATACGCTCATTATTTTTCGTAGTGACAGTCCTGGCATCTTCAATGATACATGCAATCGTAATCTCTTCTTTATCTTTTCCAATTTCTTTGATCTTAGAAATACTGTGATTTAATTTTTCTATTTTTTCTCGAACTCTGTCGAGCGGATGTCCGGAAATATACAATCCGAGCAATTCCTTTTCCCATACTAATTTTTCCGTCTGGCTTGCGGGCTCTGCTGGCTGTAGACGGAGGCTTGATGAGATAACAATATCAGATCCACCAAAAAGCGATACTTGGTTTTCGTTTGTCCTCCCTAATTCTTTATTATATGCGAGTAGGGTTTCGGTATTCGCAATCAGTTGCCCACGTTCTCCAAAATCATCCATACAGCCTGATTTTACGAGAGCCTCAAGAGATTTTTTGTTTAAATTTTTATGGCGTATACGTTCGAGGAATTCAGTGAGTGATGAAAATTTTCCGCGCTGTTTTCTCTCTTCAATAATTGAATCAGAAATATCAGTACCTAAGTTCTTTATTGTGTAGAGTCCGAAACGGATTTTGCCCTGTTCTTTAGATTCTCCAAGGTCACGGATAACAGTGAAGCCTCCGAAGCTTTCGTTGATATGCGGAGGAAGCACCGGGATTTTCATGTGCTCACATTCACGAATTATTTCTGAAATTTTATCCACATCTCCAGATTCTGCGGTCAGGATTGCCGTCATATACTCTATGGGATAATTAGCTTTCATATAGGCAGTCTGGTAGGCAACTTTTCCGTATGATGCAGCATGGGCTTTGTTGAAGCCATAACCTTGGAAGGGCTCAAAGAGTTTCCATATTGTTTCAGCTTTTTCTTTCGTCGTACCACCATGTTTTTGGCAGCCTTCCACGAATATGACATGTTGCTTGGCCATTTCTGCAGGGATTTTTTTACCTACGGCTTTTCGGAACTTATCAACTTCCCCCCAAGAATATCCCGCGACTTCAATTGCTGTCATTAGAAGGTCATCCTGATACACAAACACACCAAATGTCGTATCTAAGAAGTTTTTCATCTTCGGATGGATATAGGTTATGGGTTTTTTGCCATGCTTACGCGCTATGTATTCCTCAATATTTTCCATCGGTCCTGGGCGGTAGAGTGCGACCATGACATTGATATCATGAATTGTGGACGGCTTAAGTTTTTTTAGAGCACTTGTCATGCCGGAGCCGTTTAGTTGGAAGAGTCCTATAGTGTCTCCTTTGGCAAGCATAGTGAATGATTTTTTATCATCCAGCGGAATTTTATCGAGATCAATTGTTTCTCCATGGAATTCTTTTACCAAGCGCACAGCATCACCTAAAATCGACAAATTTCTTATACCCAAGAAATCGAATTTCAAAAGCCCAGCATTATCCTCATCAATGGAATACATATCGTACTGGGTAATTATTTTTCCACCTTTTGGGTCGTATTGGAGCGGAGTGTAATCAGTCAGTGCTGTCGGTGCAATCACCACACCTGCGGCATGGACGGAAATGTGGCGTACACAGCCTTCCAGTTTTTTTGCAAGATCAATAATTTCTTTTGTGTCTTTTTCTTTTTCATATGCCTCTTTAAGTTCTGGAATTATTTCCATTGCATGGTCGATTGTCATAGGGAAGCCCTGTAGGCCCATCGGGATCATCTTTGAAAGGCGATCGGCTGTCTCATAAGGGTAACCGAGGGCTCGTGCCACATCGCGTACAGCACCGCGCGCCATCATGGTTCCGAAGGTTCCAATTTGTGCCACTTTATCTTCTCCATATTTATTTTTTACATACTCTATTAACTGGTCGCGCTTATTGTCTGCGATATCCATGTCTATATCTGGTGCTGACGGGCGTTCTGGGTTTAAGAATCTCTCGAAGGGTAAGTTATACTCTAATGGATTTACAGTTGTGATATAGGTCAGATATGAAGCGAGTGATCCGCCAGCCGAGCCTCTTGTCGTTGATACAATTCCTTCTTGGCGCGCGTAGTTTAGAAGGTCGGACACGATTAAGAAATAAGGCGAATAACCTTTATTTTTGATAACTTCAAGCTCATATTCTAGACGGTCAACTACTTCTTTAGTTTCTTCCATGCCGCGCTTTTCAATACCAGCGTAGGCGAGCTCGCGAAGTTTTTCATCGTAGGTTTTCCCGGCTTCAATTTCAATATCTGGGAAAAACCACTTACCAAGTGGAAGTTCAAGATCGCAGAGTTCGGCTACCTTAAGAGTATTTTCCACGGCTTCCGGAATTTCAGCGAAAATTTCATAAGCCTCATCTGCACCAACCAAAGAAAAATCGTCTTCACCGAAAGTGAATTTATTTTCATCTTTTAAATCTGCATTTGTTTGGATGGCAAGAAGTGTGTCGTGCGCGTGCCGATCATCAGTGCAGGGATAGTGCGAATCTTGTGTGCCGACGATTGGAATCTCAAATTTACGCGCGAGCTTTATCAGACCATTGCGAACCTTTTCATCTCCATCTACATGCGGGTGATTCATCACTTCAATAAAATAATTTTCTTTACCGAAAATTTCTTGGTGCTCATGTATTATTGTTTCGGCTTTTTCCGTATTTCCAGAAAGCACAGATTGTGAAAGCTCTCCGCCCATACAGCCGGAAAGACAGATGAGTCCATCTGAATATTTACGCAAAATTTCTTTATCCATGCGTGGCTTGTAATAATAGCCTTCCAAGTTTGCGATAGTTACGAGCTTTAAGAGATTTTTGTACCCTTGAAGATTTTTCGCAAGCAGAGTCAAATGGTAGTAGCGCTTGCCTGACGTGGCGCTTGTTTTATCAAGCCTTGACCCTTCAGCCATGTATGCCTCAACACCGATGATTGGTTTTATCCCAGCACTCTTGCATGCTTTGTAGAATTCAATAGCGCCGTACATATTGCCGTGGTCAGTCAGAGCAATAGCCGGCATGTTTTTTTCCTTTGCGATTCGCACCATATCTTCAATCTTTGAAAGCCCGTCAAGCAGGGAATAGTGCGAGTGTGTGTGCAGATGGACGAATTGTTTGTTTTCTTTCTGATTTTCTTGATTCATAAAGTGTTCTTATTATACCAAAGTGAGTGTTATAGTTAGTCTTGTATGAAATCTCAATCTATTGTCGGAATTGATGAAGTGGGCAGAGGGCCTATTGCCGGGCCGGTGGCTGTGGGGGCATTTCTATTGAAAATTACGAATTATGAATTAAGAATTAAAGTCAAAAATTCAAGATTACCAATAAGGGATTCGAAGAAATTGACTGAAAAACAAAGAGAGGAGTGGTTTAAAATAATTAAAAAATGGAAAAAGGAAGGAAAAGTTGACTATGCTGTGTCGTTTGTCTCGGCTAAAGTAGTAGATAAAATCGGCATTGTCCCGGCAATCAAGAAGGCGCTTGCACAATCGATCAAAAAGCTTGCAGTTGACCCAAAAAATACACTCGTGCTTTTAGACGGGGGATTGAAGGCGTCGGAAGAATATAAGAATCAAAAAACGATTATTAAAGGAGATGAAAAAGAACCTGTGATTTCTCTCGCTTCAATAGTTGCTAAAGTTTCGCGCGATCGCTTGATGTGCCGATTAGGTAAAAAGTTTCCTTGTTACGGCCTTGAGAAACACAAAGGGTACGGGACAAATTCGCACTATAAGGCTATCAATAGCAACGGACACTTACCACTTCATCGTCAAAGTTTTCTTAAAAAGCTCAAGAAATAAATTTGACTTTTAAATATAAGCGTGCTAATATATAACCAAAGTTATTTTATATCTTAAACAATTAAAAACTAAAACTTATGGTAAAGGTTGTCGCCAGATTGGCAGAAAATGAATCTCTAAACAAAGAGAAAAAACGAAAACAAAAGAAAAAGAAAACACCAAAAGTTAAATTAAGAAGGGGTAATGTTTTATTTAAACCATCAAAGTCATCTGAGTTAAATTATGTTCACACTTTTGGGTTTATAAAGTGTACGAACATCGAAGCGGTTAAGCGATTTGCTAAAAAGAAAAATCTCACCCCGCTTACCGGAGGAGAACTCTTGATTTATACGAGAGAATGTCACATGGGGTTGTATGGAATATCTTCACTAGGTTCGAGTGCTGTTCCTGGTTACGCAAAAATAACAAGGTGCATCTTACCCTTTATGAGAGTTGTATCTGAACTTTTTCTCGAAGATACTCTTCCATTTAAATTTGATAAAAAAGGATATTTTTATCTCGTATTTAAAACTGAGAAGAAAGTCAGTTTTTAATTTTTAATTAGCAATTTTCATCCCCCTATAAACGGGGGATTTTTTATTGACATTTATATTTAATTATGTATAATAGGCTTAATTCAAATAGTACAAATATTCTAAAAACATAAAAATGAAAAAACTGCTTAGCTTAGCGATTTTGGGAGCCATGCTCTCATTCGCTCCAAATCTTTATGCGCAGAATCCACAAGATCAATCAAGAAAAGTATTGATCGATCCTTTAGAGTTGACTGTCGGTATCATCGACGATGAATATCCAAATGTATTGGGGATAATGCCTGGTGTGTATGAAATCAATTCAAAATACTTAAACAAAAGTGTGGAGGATTACGTGTTATCTATGGATCAAGGTTATAAAGAGAGAAAAGTATATCTTTATACGTTCTACTTCTTTTTTAATCCCACCGACTCCGTATACTTCAAGATTACAACCAGAAAACCTAAAGATATAGGTAAGGTTTGTCTTGATGTGATTAATGAAAAGCATGTAGCTATGTTTAAAGAGATTTTAGACAAAGATAAAAAAATGTCTAAAAAACAAAAACGTACTTATTTGGAAAATTTCCAAAATCTAGTAAACAAAGCTTTAGTCATATACAAGTATAAGACTGAAATTGCAGACAGTTTATCTGAACTACAATCAAGGTTGCAAATAAAATACGCAACGCAGTTTTTTCAGCCGAAAGTAGCCCCTCCTCAGCAAATACAAAAGAGGTACGGGGAAAGATAATAGGCTACTCACATAAAACATCCGTATACAAGCGGATGTTTTTTTATTTTTTATAGTAGTATAATCAAAGCATACCAATAAAGCTTGCTAATTTATGATCATATCAAAACGCAATTTATTTAACTCACTCGTAATTTTTGTTTTCTTTTTCTCTTTCTTTACACTTGCGCCAAAGGCTGAAGCGACTACTTGTACGAGTGGATCTGCCTGTACCGGAGGTTCGGGAAGTTGGGTCGCTCCTGCGGGTGTGACTTCTGTGACTGCAGAAGTTTGGGGTGCCGGTGGAGCTGGTGCTGGCGAAACAGCAAACAATGATGGTGGTGAGTCTGGCGGTGGTGGTGGGGCGTATTCTAAGAAATTAAATATCACAGTTGTTCCGGGGAATAGTTACGCTGTGACTATTGGTGCTGCGGGTGTAGGAAGTACTGGTGCGGGAACTGCCGGCGGTGATTCTTGGTTTTGTAATGCGACTACCAACTGCGCAACTATTGCGGGCACATCTGTACAGTCTGGTGCGAAAGGTGGTGGTGGTGGAAGTGCTAATACTTCTCATGGAGTAGGTGGTGCATCAGCTTCTGGTTTTGGTGATACAAAATTCAGCGGTGGAAATGGAGGAGATGGGGTCTCTGGAAATGAAAATATCGGAAGTGGTGGCGGCGGTGGCGCGGGCGGAAGCACTGCAAACGGCGGAGTTGGTGGAAACGGAAGTGCCGGTCCGACTGCTGGTGCTGCTGGTGTAGGAAATGATGGTGGTGGAAATGGCGGAGCAGGTAGGTCCACTGGTGGAACTGGTAATAATGGCTCGACCCCAGGCGGAGGTGGTGGTGGGACATTTATAAACAACAACACAAATCGAAGTGGAGGAGCTGGTGCTAGTGGTCAAGTTACTCTCACTTACACTACTGTTACAGGAGTTTCTTCATCTTTAGCAAATGGCTCATACAAAGCCGCCCAAGTTGTACCTATTACTGTGACTTTTTCTGGAGCAGTAACTGTCACAGGTACTCCACAAATTACACTCTCTACCGGAACACCTGCGACTACGGCCATCAATTATTCTTCTGGTTCTGGATCATCTGTTCTAATATTTAATTACACTGTAGCGGCGGGGAATACATCTGCGGATTTGGATTACGCATCAACTACGGCCCTAGCCCTTAATGGTGGAACAATTGTAAATGCAGCGGGTGGTAGTGCAATTCTCACTCTTGTATCTCCAGGGGCAGCTGGATCACTCGGTGCAAACAAAGCGATTGTGATCGACACGACATCTCCCGTAATTTCAACTATTGCTCCGGCAACAGATTCTTTCATTAATAGCATCACTACTTCTTCCGATGTGAGTTATACTCTGTCTGAAAATATCACTTCCGGTTCTATCACTATGACCAGAACTTCTGGCACGGCTGATGGCTCATCGCCACACATCTGTACACTCAAAGGCACAGCATTAAATACTGGAACACATACGGCTTTTAATATGAGCAACATAACCAACTCATGTACTATTTCTCAATCGTTAGTTTCTGGAGCAGTATATACTTTTGCATTTAATGCGACTGACTTGGCGGGGAATACTGCAACTGCAGTTTCAAATACTGGGGTGATATTTGACACAACTGCACCTACTGCAGTTATTACATACTCAGATGCTGACAGTATAGTGAAGGCTGGTGATTCTCTAATAATCACCGCAACTTTCTCTGAACCTATAAATGATTCACCAATTGTAAAAATCGCAATCTCTGGAGCAAATACTTTGTCTGCAATAAACATGACAAAGATAGATACAACTCACTATACATATATACATACAGTTGGAGCAGGCAATGGTCTAGCTACTATCGCTCTATCTATTGGCACTGATCTTGCAGGTAATGTTATCACTTCCGCTCCTACATTCGGCATGACCTTTACAGTGGATAATATTGTGCCGATTCTTACTGAAGTCACCCCAGTCATTACTCTCACTAACGACAACACCCCGAACTACACATTCAGTTCAACCGAAGCTGGCACTATTACTTACGGCGGAGATTGTTCATCAGCTACAACTTCTGCTGTTTCCGGAAACAATACAATCACCTTTAATATTCTCGCCGATGGTGCACATACTAACTGTACGATCACGGTGACTGATGCGGCGGGGAATATCAGTAGTCTTTTGAATGTGACTGCGTTTACGGTGAATACCGCAGGCCCAGTCCTTACACCGGTTTCGATTGCTTCAAATAATACAAATACAAGCTTTGCAAAAGATGGAAATGTTGTAACACTTTCGTTTACTGCAAACGAAACTATAAATATTCCAACTGTTACATTTAATTCTGGTGGCGCGCCTATCCATGGTTCAATTACTAAAGTAAATACTAATGGTAATAATTGGACAGCTTCATATACAGTTGTCCCTGCTGATACTGATGGAGTGATAACATTTACAATTGATTCAACAAACACTCTAGGCACCCCGGGGCTTCAAATCACTACAACCACAGACAGCTCAAGTGTAACCGTTGATAAAGTTATTCCGACCATTACGGAAATCACTCCGGTTCCAATCCAAACTTCTGACAACACCCCGAACTACACATTCAGTTCAACCGAAGCTGGCACTATTACTTACGGCGGAGATTGTTCATCAGCTACAACTTCTGCTGTTTCCGGAAACAATACAATCACCTTTAATAT
>JBAZXM010000015.1:0-11079 GCA_041659845.1 Minisyncoccota bacterium | reverse complement strand
CGAGTGAAGCGAGGCGGTGGCGGGGCTTTCGTGGAGCGTACAATTCAATTCAGAGCCACCACGCGCTCCGCGCGTGCGATTAGCTTTTGTTTTGAAAATAGGTTCGGACTTGGTACAATAAACACACAAAAACGTGAATTCAGAAAAACTGCACTGCTGCAGTTTTTCTCGTTTTTGTGTGCTAAAATAATTTTATGGAACCTCTCGCTAAGAAAAAATGCATACCTTGTGAAAAGAAGGACATGAAGCCGCTCGATAAGGCCGAAGCGGAGGAATACCTAACGCAGATTTCCGGTTGGGAACTTTCGGAGGATACAAAGAAGATCAGCAAAGAATTCAAATTTCAGGATTTTATCGGGGCGATTAATTTTGTCGACCAAGTCGCAGACATTGCTGAGGAAGAAGGCCATCATCCCGATATCAACATCCATTACAACCGTGTGAGTTTCGAATTATGGACACATTCCATCGATGGGCTTTCAGAAAATGATTTTATCGTCGCAGCAAAAATTGACAGCCTGCGGCCTATAATATAAATGGAAACTTTAACTAATTTTTTAGCAGAATATAAAACGATCACGCTTATTTTTCACGGCATAGGCGTGGCAGTCGGAATCGGTGCTGCGACGGTTACCGACATACTCTTTTTTAAATTTCTGAAAGATAAAAAAATTTCTCATAAAGAAAGTGAAACCATAAATGCGCTATCACCAATCATCTGGGTTGCGTTGGTTGTCATTATTTTTTCAGGACTCGCTCTGTATCTGCCCGGAATGGAGTATTTTAATGAATCATCAAAATTTCTTTTAAAAATGGTTATAGTCGGAGTGATCGTATGTAACGGGGCATTTTTGAATTTTTTCATTTCACCCAAGCTCGGACATATTTCATTCGGAGATTGGCACAAACACAAAGAGGGCGAAATGCATACTGTCAGAAAAGTTTCTTTCGCTCTCGGAGGGATATCTATTATTTCTTGGTATTCGGCATTTATTCTCGGTTCTTTGAGATCAATCCCATTTTCATTTAGTGACGGGATTCTTTTTTACATTTTAGTTTTGGCGATAGGAATAATCGGAAGCCAATTTTTTGAGTATTATATTCGGCATAAAGCATAGATGCCGGCTGGATTTTTTGTCATATATCTGGTATAAACAAAAGGCACATCCGCGCCTTTTCTATTGGAGAAAAGTAATATGGTGCCTATGGTGTAACGGTTAACACTGGAGCTTGTGGAGCTCTCAATTCGGGTTCGATTCCCGATAGGCACCCCATGTAAAAAACTCGCTTCGGCGAGTTTTTTACATGGGGTGCCTAAGCACATGAGTGGTCTCATGTGCGTTCGGGTTGAAGTGCGAATACATGGAGCACTGAAAGACCTTTTGAGAAATTTTTTGAGCAAAGCGAAGTAAAATATCCAAAAGGTGTACTGTTCTCGTAGAGAATCGAAAAGCTTTCCCATATTTTTTAGGAGTACTCTCCGAAAAAATGGGAAAGGTGTACTGAAACTGTGATTGAGTACAATCACCTACTGGGTAAGGATCGATTCCCTCATTCCAGAATCGAAAGACTTTTCCATTACTTTATTTATCTTTTCATACCCATGTGTTATAGTCAGGATAAATTGTAAATCAAAAACTAAAAAACATGGCTACTATACTAATTATCTTCGGTATTCATTGGTACTTGTCGCTATTTTGTCAGACATTTTACCACCACCGGTACTGGTCGCATCAAATGTTCTATATGAGTAAAGGATGGGAAAAATTCTTTTTTATACTCTCATATATTGCACAGGGATCATCGTACCTCTCGACGCGCACATATGCACTAATGCATCGCATGCACCATGCTTATAGTGACACTGAAAAAGATCCACATTCACCACGGTATTTTATAACTGTACTTGGGCTCATGTGGCACATGAAAAAACGTTTTTATTACTACAATCATCATGAGGCAGAGCTTGGCGAAGAAGATCGTAAATATCTACACAATCTTCCTCCACCAACATGGTTTGAAAGATGGGTTTCTGACTCTTGGTTCTCGAGGATTTTCTGGGGTGCGATTTATACCATACCTTATATTCTATACGCCGATGTATGGTGGATATGGATTCTGCTCCCAGCGCAGTTTGTTATATGCCCGATTCAAGGAACGATTGTGAATTGGTGTGGACACAAATATGGCTACCAGAATTTTAAGAACGGAGATGATTCTCGAAACTCCTTGTGGTGGGATATATTTCTTCTAGGGGAATTATTTCAAAATAATCATCACTATGCCTCATCGCGTCCCAACTTTTCGTTTAAAAGATGGGAATTTGATCCTGTATACCCGGTTTTATTCATACTCAACAAGCTCAGTATTATCAGGTTTAAATTATCCTAGCCGACACAAATTAAATCCGCCCAATAGTGGCGGGTTTTTATTATTTTCTTGCATATTGTATACTTTTCTAAAACCTGCCATACTTATTAAAACGAAGTTACTTAAAAAAAGGAGGCATTTTGGAAACAATTAAAATGAAATGGGGGTTCAAGAACCTCTTCGATTTCAATTATCCACATTCCATATGGGGAATGATTAAGAATATATTTTTGGCATTTGTTTTAGACTTGATCTGGACGATGTTAATGAGGCAATTTCTCTTATATCTGTTCAAAGCAAACATCACAACGCTCAGCGAGGTAGCTATTGATGAAGCAATTCAAGCACAAATCAGCTTGAGCGTTCTTTCAATCTTTGGCGTTGTCGGAGTTTTGAGCGCAAAGCCGTTATTGCAGTTTTTCTTCTCATGCGTTTTTGCGCCATTATGGGAAGAAGCACTCTTTCGTTACGGACCATTTGCACTTATCCAAGGGTTCGTAAAGAAAAACACAAGGTTTTGGATTTTGCCGGCAATAATTGCAACATCTATTATCTTTGGCTGGATGCACGGCTCAGTAATTAATATTTTATTCCAAGGAGTCAGTGGGATGTTACTGGCATGGGTTTATTTGAAAAACAGGGGTCCCGGTCTTCAAAAAATAAACTATGGCTACTGCTCAGCCGTTATCGCCCATTTTCTTTGGAATGTGATGGTTATATTTGGATTACCTAGCATGAAATAGTATTTGCTCATGAATGAAAAGCTTCTCTCTAAGAGGAGCTTTTTTATTTTTTTTACACACGATTCCATGATGTGATAGAATGGATGTATTAGAATAATTTTAAAATATATTTTTATGGCAAAGAAAAAAGTTAACAAGAAAGCAAACAAAAGCATTGAAAAGAAACTTCAAAAATTCGGCAAGGCGGTAGGTTCAAAAATCGATAAACTGACAGTACAGTCTGTAAAAGCAAAAAAGCAGGCACAGATAAAATACGCAAAACATATAAGCATGCTTGATAAGAAATTAAAGGCAACTGAAGCAAAGCTCAAAAAGCTCGAAGGGCAGAGCGATCATGCATGGCATGACGTAAAGCAAGGTGCTGGCGCTGCATGGATTGAGCTCAAAAAATCGTTTGACAAGGCATTCGATGAATACAAATAAGCATAAAAAATCTGAAGTCAAAAAAGTTATAATCGCCATAATTTTCGGCGCAATTTTGGCTATTGTCTTCGCTTGGTATCAGAATAAAGAGAATTCCTCGTCGATGTCTCCAGAAAACATGAAATTCGAGCCGACATATCCTCCATCACAGATGCGTCCGCCGACAGGCCCTCCACCGATATTTTAAAATAATTATGATTATAGGAATTACCGGCATGAACGGCTCCGGGAAAACAGCCGTTGCAGACTACTTGGTTTCCAATTACGGATTTTTGCATTTTTCAGGCAGGAAATTTTTGGCGGAAAAAATCACAGAGGCCAATGAATCGGAACATAGAGGACTTTCACTTGAAGATCGTGAGTCTTTCCGTGTTTTTGCAAACGAACTTAGGAAAAAAAATAATTCTCCAGCATATCTTGTCGAACAGTTAGTAAAACGAGCTCAAACAATGAACGTGAATGCTATCATCGAATCCATCAGGGTGCCGGGAGAAATAGAAATTACCAGAAACAAATTCCCGTTTGTCGTTTTTGCTGTTGATGCTGAGCCGCATCTGCGCTATGAGCGTGCGGTGAAGCGCGGGAGTCCTATCGACTCTGTTTCTTATGAGAAATTTATTGATCAGGAGGAGCAAGAAGCTGCATCAAATGATATATATGAGCAGAATTTGCGAATGTGTGTAGACTTGGCTGATCAGAAATTTATGAATAACGGCACACTAGATGACCTTCGCTTGCAAATCGATACAGCTATGGAAAAATATGGTGTAACGAAACTCTAGTGAAAATAAAAAACTAGCTTTTTTCTAAAGTCCGAAAAGCTCTCCGATCATGCTTGACCAAGTTTCACTTAGAAATGTAACAACTAGAAATGACGGAATGAAAATGACGGCGAGCGGTATGAAGAGTGTGTATTTACAGAGCTTTAAGAAATATTCCATTCCTCGATATTAGCAAATCTTCGCTGCTTTCGCAAAAATCGTAATTTTGTTAGAATTGAGATATGAAAATGCTTAAAACTTTTACTCCTTGGGTGGTAGTGCTCGCATTAATTGGTTTCGGTATTTATAAAATCACAACCGCTCCGACTGTGCCACAAGACAAGATTGTATCTAGGGACGGATTACATTGGCACGCCCATTTGACGATTAAAATCAATGGAAAAGAAGAAGCTATCCCAGGTGAGATTGAATCCGTAGCAGAAATGAATCTGCATACCCATGAGACTAATGGCATTATTCATGCTGAATTCGCAGGGCTTGTGACGAAAGACCAGCTTCATTTGAAGAATTTTTTTAGTATTTGGGGTAAAGATTTTTCAAAAGATTCAATCTTGGGTCACAAAACAGGCGATGAAGGGACTGTTAAGATGTTTGTAAACGGCGAGCCGAATTATGATTTTGAAAATTACATCATCACTGGTCAAGGCACATATGAATATGGTCCGGACAAAATTGACGATATTGAAATTATTTATGAGTAAGTTTATTAATTAATTTTTAATTTTTATGATTATAGAACCAAATTTTAAGAATCCAGTAGTGAAGATGGTCGCAGTACTTATTGGCTTTATGGCAATCTTCTTCATTGTGAAGATTGCTTCGGAAATGAAAGCATATTCGTATATTGGCGAGGAATCGAAGCAAGTAAATACGATTTCATTTTCCGGTACAGGTGAAATATTTGCAGTACCTGATATCGCTACGGTTTCATTTTCTGTGCGCAACCAATCGCAGACTCTGAAGGCGGCGCAAGATAAAACAAGCGTAACTGTTTCCAAAGTATTAGACTTTTTAGAAAAGTCCGGCATCGAAGAGAAAGACATCAAGACCGAAAATTACAGTTCGTATCCTCAATATGAATCGACACCTCCGTGCTACACGGGTCCATGCCCATTCAGACAGCCGAAAATTATAGGTTATGAAGTAAGTCAAAATATTTCTGTTAAAATCAGGGACACAGATGATGTTCCAGAGATTATCGACGGGCTTGGTACAATTGGTGTGACAGATATGCAAGGTCCGAATTTTTCTATCGATGATGAAGATGGACTAAAGACTGAAGCTCGCGCAAAAGCTATCATGGATGCAAAAAGCAAGGCAAAAGTTCTCGCAAGGCAATTAGGCGTCAGGCTCGTAAGGATTGTAAACTTCAGCGAATCATCTGGTGGATACCCTATTTACTATGCCGAGAAGGCTATGGGTGGCGCAATGACTGATGCATCTGCCCCATCTCCGGAATTGCCAAAAGGTGAGAACACAATCACTTCAAATGTGACTGTTACTTACGAAATCAGGTAATACGGGCGTAGTTGACTTCAAGAGTTCTTTGCGGTAGTATGAAAACATTAAAAGAAAGACCCCGCAGGGGGTTTTTTCTTAAGAAGGCCGAATTAATTAATGTATTAATCAAATCAAATTGCGCCGCGTTTCAATGGACGTTACGCGGCATGATTTCGCAAAATCATATGTCAAAAATCAGAGAATATTTAAAAGAATCAAAAGCTGAAATCGCGCACGTGAAGTGGCCGTCCAAGAAAGATACAATTATTGTTACCGTGCTTGTGATAGTTATTTCCGTATCAGTCGCATACTTACTCGGCCTTCTTGATTCAGTGTTTACTATCGGGCTCGAAAAATTACTACCTTAATCTTTTAAACGCTTATGTCAAAACAAGAACTTAAACCGGAGCGAAATTGGTATGCGATCCACACATACGCTGGGTATGAGAATGCCGTCATGCGAAATCTGAAACAGCGTATTGAGTCTCTCGGTATGCAGGATAAAATTTTCAACGTTATCGTGCCAGTGGAAAAGAAAATAAAAATCAAAGCTGGAAAGCGCACAGAAGTGGAAGAAAAGGTTTATCCGGGCTACGTGCTCGTTGATATGATCGTCACTGACGATTCATGGTATGTCGTCCGCAATACTCCGCGTGTGACGGGCTTCGTCGGTGCGGGAGTTAATCCTGTCCCACTAAATCAACAGGAAGTTGATGCTCTCTTTGCCAAAATGGAAGGTACGGAAGTTGTAAAGCACAACATTGATCTTGATGTCGGAGAGACTATCCTCATCGCTGACGGTCCGTTTAAAGAAATGGAAGGTAAGGTCTCTGAGGTTGACCAAGAGCGAGGTAAGGTTAAAGTGCTGGTTTCGATGTTCGGCCGCGAAACTCCGGTTGAGCTCGATTTCTTGCAGGTTAAGAAATTATAAGGTAATGTAGGTGGACGGCTATGCTTCTTAGCCACAAACAAATTTATGGCAAAAAAAATCACTAAAAAAGTAAAACTTCAGGTCCCAGCCGGCAAAGCAACCCCGGCTCCACCACTTGGGCCCGCACTCGGCCAGGCAGGTATTAATATCGGCGATTTCGTGCAGAAATTCAACGCCGCAACCCAGTCTATGATTGGAGATACTGTCGGCGTTCAGATTACTGTTTACGAAGATCGCACTTATGATTTCGCAATCAAGACCCCTCCAGTTTCCGGCCTTATCTTTAAGGCTGCAGGTGTGGAGAAAGGTTCAGGTAAGAATGCAACATCAAAGGCTGGTAAAATTACCAAAGACCAAGTCCGTGAGATAGCTATGAAGAAAATGCCTGACTTGAATGCAAAAGATATCGAAGGCGCTATGCGCATCGTCGAAGGTTCAGCTCGCTCAGCAGGTATTGAAGTTAAGTAAATTTCAAAATAAAAAACCGTTCACGAAAGTGAACGGTTTTTTACTACCGCTTGACGAAATTTGCATTTGTATATGAAATAGTATAGTGTTGGGTAAAATTAAATTCTTTATAAAATGGAAAAACTCAAACCGTTGTCATGGATTAAGGATGTTGATCCTGATGTACTTGCAAAAATGCTTCCGCATAAGATCGATATTAATTACCAACGGCCGAGTATGCTTGATATATTTGCCATGGAGGCTATTATCTGGGGGCAAAGATCAACTTGTTTATTTAATGAAGTTGGCGCTGTTATATTCCAGCAAAGAAGAACGCTTTCAACTGCGTATAATGGCCCAGCCAAAGGTGATGTTGATCCTCGAGATGCCGGTTGCGCCAGAATTATTGGCGGTAAATTGCATGAAGGTGGCGGACATTGTCGAGGTACTCACGCTGAGATGAATGCTGTCTCTAATCTTACTATCAGTATTTCAAATCTTGAGGATGTGTGTATGATGGTTACCTTAAGTCCTTGTTATTCATGCGCCAAACAACTAAGTAATACTTCGATAAAAAAGATTTATTACATTTGGGAATATGGGCGGGATCCGAAGGCTGTACAATACCTTAAGGATTCGAATATCGAACTTATAAAACACACATTTCCTTATCTTGAAAATTTTTTGGCACTTACAGGTTTTACTCCTCCGCCAAAAAAGCATCATTAGGTAATACATCAAAACTTGTCCCTTAAGGACAAGTTTTTTTAATGCTAGAATAGGCTTATGAAGCTGAAGATTAAAAAAATCCACCCGGATGCAAAAGTTCCCACATATGCTCATCATGGCGATGCGGGCTTCGATGTATACGCGTGCGAGGAAGCGGCGCTTGAGCCAGGAGAGAGAAGAACCATTCGTCTCGGCATTGCAATCGAAATTCCTCATGGGTATGTGGGTTTGGTTTGGGACAAAAGCGGACTCGCAAAGAATCACGGCATTATAAATCTTGCAGGGGTGATCGATTCAGGATTTCGAGGGGAATCAATGATTCTCCTGCATAATCTTTCTGATAAACTATATGAAATTCAAAAGCATGACAAAATTGCACAAATGCTTATTCAGCCGGTAGAAATAGTGGAGATAGAAGAAGCGGAAGAACTCTCTGAATCATCTCGAGGCGAAGGTGGATGGGGTAGTACAGGGAAGAAATAAAAAAAAAGCTTCGCAATTATTGCGAAGCTTTTTGCATTCTATTTATACAGCAATATCAGCTTTGATTGCCGGATGCGGATTATATCCCTCAAGTGTAAAATCTTCGAATTTGAATCCGAAAATATCTTTCACTCCCGGATTAATTTCCATCTTTGGCATTTCTCGTGAGTTGCGCGAGAGCTGAAGCTTTACCTGGTCAAAGTGATTATTGTATATATGAACATCACCTCCCGTCCAGATAAATTCTCCGGGTTTCAGATTGCATACCTGCGCAACCATCATGGTAAGCATTGCGTAAGACGCGATATTAAATGGAACACCCAAGAATGTATCACAGCTTCTTTGATAGAGCTGGCATGAAAGTTTTCCATCAGCCACGTAGAACTGAAATAGGCAGTGGCAGGGAGGAAGTTTCATTTTGTCTATCTCTTCAACCTTCCATGCTGAAACAATAATTCTGCGGGAATCAGGATTTTTCTTGATCGTGTTTATCACATTTGTGATTTGATCAATTGAATTTTCCATATAACGATCCGGGTACGGCTCATCTGTGAATGCGCCAGTTTTTAAAATTGCCGCTTCTGGTGAGTCGTCGAAGTTTCTGAAGTTCGGAACTTTCTGTATGAAATCCCAACTTCTCCACTGTTTTCCGTAAACTGGCCCAAGGTCACCATTTTCATCAGCCCATTCATCCCAAATACGTACGCCATTATCATTAAGATACTTGATATTTGTATCTCCGCTCAAAAACCAAAGTAGTTCATGAATGATTGATTTAGTGTGTAGTTTTTTGGTTGTAATTAACGGGAATCCAATGCTTAAATCAAATCGCATTTGGTAGGCGAAGATACTTCTGGTTCCTGTACCGGTGCGGTCGGTTTTGTTATTTCCGAAATGTAAGATGTGGTGGAGCAGTCCGTGATACTGATCGTCTGCTGGGTTGATTACTGTTTTTTGGTTTTCAAATAAAGTCATGGTTTTTAGTTTTTAAGTTACACAATTTTTTGAATTAAGTCAGGCTTTATACTACAGCATGAGTGATACTCTGTCAAACTAAATATGATTTTGTTATTTTTGGGTATTATTTTGGCGTATGCTATTATTATCGAGGAATAAATTTCTAAAACTAAATCATATGAAAAAAGGAAAATTAATCGTATTTGACGGAAATGACGGATCAGGTAAGCAAACTCAAGCTAAACTTCAAATAGAGAAATTAAAAGCTCTAGGGATTGAAACTGAAACTTTGGATTTTCCACGTTACTACCACAATTTCTTTGGAAAATTTTTAGGAGAATGTATGACAAATCAGCACGGGGATTGGGCAAGTACCGACCCATGTCTCGCATCTATGGTATATGCGAATGATCGGCTGGAATCAAGTCCAATGATACAGAAATGGCTGGATGAAGGAAAATTTGTCTTGCTTGATCGATTCGTCAGCGCGAATCAAATTCATCAAGGCGGGAAAATTTCTGATCCGGAAAAAAGAGAAGAATTTCTCAAATGGCTTGATACGCTGGAACACGATATTTTTAAAATTCCTCGGCCGGACTTAGTCATCTATCTTGATGTGCCGGTAGAAATAAGCTTGGAGAATTTAAAAAAGACTGGTAAAAAGCTGTACACCGGAGATCGAGAAGACGCTGTGGAGGGAAACAGGGAATACCTTGAAAATTCCCGTGCCGCAGGCCATGAGCTTGTTTTTAAAAACCAAAACTGGCGCATGATTGATTGCATGGAAGATGGCCAAATGCTCTCCAAGGAAGTTATTTCTGAAAAGATAGACCATTTGCTCATTGAAGAAGGCTTGCTCGTAATCGCGTAGCTATAAAACCTATCTGTAACAGGATAGGTTTTTTTTTGTTTTTAAGAAACACCTTGACGTGCTAGACTTTAGCCATGATTGCGGAAACGCTAAAAAAACATATACAGCAAGCACTCTCGAAGTCAGGCGTATCTACTGGAGAGATTTTACTCGAGCACCCGACAGAACTTTCACATGGTGATTATTCGACGAACGTCGCACTCGCTTATGCGAAGGAATTGAAAATTTCACCTCGCGACTTGGCGGAAAAGATAAAATCCGAGATTGAAAATGACATGCCGAAAGAAGTCGAGCGTGTTGAAATCGCCGGTCCTGGATTCATCAACTTTTTTCTTTCGAAAGAATTTTTTACTGATTCAATCAACGAAATTATTGAAAAGGGGAGCGAGTTCGGTAAAAACACAAAACACAGAGGTAAAAAAATCCTCATTGAATATACGCAACCGAACCCGTTCAAGCCTTTTCATATCGGACACTTGATGAGTAATGCCATTGGTGAATCACTCTCTCGCATTATAGAATCGCATGGCGCGAAGGTGGTGCGTGCTAACTACCAAGGTGATATCGGTCCGCATGTGGCGAAAGCTATTTGGGGTATTTTGAAAAAGGGTGGATCAATCCTAGGTGAATCATCTTCAGAGCAGGCATCATATATCGGCGAATGTTATGTGCTCGGATCTGATGCTTATGAAACAGATGAGGAATCAAAAAAAGAAATCAATGAAATCAATAAAAGAATCTATGCCGGAGATTCCGAACTTATGCCCTTATACACAGAAGGCCGTAAAAGTACGCTTGAAGCCTTTGAAGAAATTTACAAAACACTCGGGACTAAATTTGATG
>JBAZXM010000014.1:10218-11528 GCA_041659845.1 Minisyncoccota bacterium | reverse complement strand
CTGATCTGATTCCTCTGGCAATCTACGGCGCGCTGTCTCCCGATCGTCAAGCAAGAATCTTTAACCGTTTCAATGGACGACGGAAAGTAGTCGTTGCCACCAACATTGCCGAAACGACGATAACTATCGACGGCATTGTGTATGTGGTTGACAGCGGCCTGATCAAGCAGATGGAACTCGATCCGATTAGCGGCATCCAGCAGTTGGATACCAGGCCTCACTCGCAAGCCGGATGTGAACAGCGCAAAGGGCGGGCGGGCAGAACCCAAGAAGGGATTTGCTATCGCATGTATACTGAGGAAAGTTTTTTTGATCGTCCTCAGTTCACGACCCCTGAGATTCTGCGTACCAGCCTGGCTGGTGTCATCTTGACCATGATTGACATCGGGATCAAGGAAATCGAAGATTTTGACTTTATCGATTCTCCGGACCGAGAGTCCTTTCGCGAAGCTTATCAAACTCTTCTCATGCTTGGAGCGATCTCCTCAGACCGCAAAAGACTGACAGAACTTGGCCGGTCGATGGCGAAGCTTCCTCTTGAGCCTCGCATTGCCCGCATGCTTCTGGAAGCCCAAAAGCACAGCTGCATCAAAGAAGTTGCCACTATCGCAGCTTTCCTCTCAGTAAGAAATGTTTTCTTTCTGCCGAGAAAAGAAGAAGAGAGATACATGGCGCGACAGATGCATGCACGCTTCAAGAGCCGTGAATCCGACGCACTAACTTTTCTCAAGGTATGGGAGGAATACAAGGCCTCCGGATCTGATCAGAATTGGTGTGTCGCTAATTATCTCAACTCAAAATCGCTCCAGGAAGTTGCAAAAATCCGCGAGCAGCTATTCGAGATATTGACTCAGGTCGGGATGGAAATCTCGGAAAGTGACGATTCCGACGCTATCGCGAAAGCCGTAGTCGCCGGGCTGATATCCAATCTGTTGGAGCACCGTTCGAGATTCTCTTACGATGCCGTCTTGCGCGAAGCTTGCGGCAACGTTTTTATCCATCCAGGCTCGTCGCTGTTTGGTGTTACTCCTCGGCTTCTCGTCGCGGCAGAAATTATCGAGACTAAGAAAGTCTATGCCAGCAATTGCACGGCGGTGAAACCCGAGTGGTTACCTGAACTCCTGCCCCATTTGTGTTCATTGGGAGATGTCGAACTTCAATCCTACACACCTGGTGAGAACCATGTTGCGGGGCGAAGGCAAATTATCTTCAACGGAGTATCCTATGGGTATAGGGAGGTAAAGGTAGCCATCGACGAAGCAAAAAAAATTCAAGACAAGCGTATTGCCGAAAGATCGGAAGAGCGTCGT
>JBAZXM010000014.1:0-10208 GCA_041659845.1 Minisyncoccota bacterium | reverse complement strand
ACCAAACCTGGTCATCTGCATCAGTAGAGGAGGGCAGAACCTATTACTGTAAAACCGAAGAATTCATGAATAGGTGGTATGTGACGCCTGTATTCGAAGTGCTAAACCTTGGTGGATCCTTGATACAACTGGCACCTCCACCAGCACCGAAAGAAAAAAAGCCCGTGGTGGAAAAACCGTTTGACATGAAAACTGCCATGGCCAACTTATCCCAAAAATGGGGAGCCACAGTAGGGAAGCTGAAATAGCAACAACAGTCTCAACGCAGAACCAACCCGTCATGTCTGACATGGCGGGTTTTACTTTGCTTGAGAAAGCCAGTGCGGCTGATGAAGAGGTGCGGGGGGGTTATTAAATTATAATTTTTACTATCTATAAGCTATTTTAGAAACAACCCCCTTGTATTTTTTATCGAGTGACCGATCCGGTTCGAATATTGTCCTCGGAGCAGCTAATAATTTTTATCGAGAGACCGATCGGCCTCGAAAGCCTTGTTAATCTTGCAAGGAGCGAAAGTCGAAAGGTCATCAAAAAACAGCGCCGAAAGCGTTGTTTTTTGATTCTTTAATCTAAATTTGTTGTTCAAATCAAAGTATTATTTTTCTTCATACATACTCCAATATGGCTCCGCCCAATTTTCTCCATACACATGATCAACAAGTTTTAAGTGCTCCTTAGATGCGCTTTTTTCAATATCATCTAAATATGCCATAAAATCTTTTTTATTTGAAGCAGAATAAATTTTAGTCTTATATTTTGAGATTTTCTTTTTGACTTCTCCATGATTAAGCAATTCGAACATTTCCCTATCAATAAACATAGCATCGCAATATGGCAGCAATGTTGAAATCATATCAATATCACTAGCCATGCCTCTATTGGGCGGTTTTTTTCTTCCGCTATGAGCGGCTTGATGAGCAATAGCAGCCCACAGCGATGATGCAATTTCATTAAATGAAATCTCTAATATATCTTCGGATTGCAAAAAGGACAGAACCTTTCGTGTTTTTTCTAATTTGTCACCGGGAATATAATACTCAAGAGACTGAATTAAAATAAGCTCCTCACTCATTATAAAAGAAGTGTATTTTTCGATACTATAATTTTGACCGCTGATAATTGATGCTGCTGATTCGGCAAGTTGATGAACATATCTTTCTGCCATTGCTTTTCCCCATGCCAAACCTTCTTCCAAATACCAATTTTTAAACTTTTTATTTTTTTCACTTTGCCAACTCTCAAAAACTTTCTGAAGAGCCTCAAAAACTGCTTCCCTTGATTTTATTAAACCTTCGATTTCTTCGCCCTTAATTCCAAAGTCAACAGAAACATGAAATCTATCGAGCCATTTATCCACACGACCATGAATAATATCATTTCTCTCAATTTCCTTGTCCTCGCCGCCAACCTTCTTGCGAAAATAGGCGGCAAGTTGAAAGCGTCTGATTGTCGCCGGATCGTGAAACGAAACACCATTTGAGAAATGTTCATACATGCGTTTCATTGCTTTCGGTTCGAAAAGCAATGATTCTCCTCTATGAAAAGTGGAGTCTGGACAAACAATAAGCTGCAATTTATTTAATCTTTCAAGTTTTTCAAAAAGAGAAAACCAAAACCGATCAACATTTTTTTCTTTGCCAAGCTTCTTATTTACTGCCTTCATCATTTCGCTGATAGCAAACTGATCAAGATAAATAACTTTTTTGCTTAATTTTGGCAGATCGAAACTATCCGAAAACCAGCATTCTCGACAACGTCTAGTATAGCCATGTCCGCTAACCATTAAGACACCGAAGCTTTTTTTCTTGCATTTTGGACATTCTATAAAAGGTTTGGAAATAAAAATACGCGGATCAATTGTTATTGTTTTTTCTTCCATCATTTTTTTGACTTCACCGCCGCGATGTAACTGCAATAATCGCAATCGGCGTTGGCTTTGGGTATTTTGTCGGCGTTCAAGCATTTATGAGCATCGACAAGAGTTTTTTCAATCCAGGAATCACTGCCTCTGTATGTAATGAGCGTAATATCGAACTCCAATTTACCGTCAAAGGCTTTTCTGTCTTTCTTCCCGTTGCAATAAACGAAATAGCCGGTGCTTGAAACTTTATAGCCATTTTGACGCAGAAGCCATTGATACACTTCCATTTGGCGTTTATATCCCTTGTGCCAATCCTCATCAAGCGCGGTGATTTCTTTGTCTTTTGAAGTTGCCTTATAGTCAACAACTATGTATTCGCTTTTGGAATTTTCCCAAAGATCATCAATCGCGCCGAAGATCAAGAAGTTTGTAGGTTCGTGCAGATATTGAATGCCGGTGAAGTTGTGGCGCCACTTCTTGAGGTCGTCATGCGCAATCGGTCGCGCGTCCACGCCGTATTTCTCAATCAGAGGATGTTTTGTGCCGTTGGCGCGGTGAATATCGAATTCTTGCTTGAGAAGTGTGTCCACGGCGGAATTGAGCGCAAAGGGATAGCCCGGCGGCCGTCCGACTCCAAGCTTTCGGTCTAAAAAGAAGCATCGCGGGCAATCCAAAAACAAATCGATCTTAGATCTCGACAATTTAAACGGCTTCGAAGAATTTGCTACATACAGACCTCTTGTGCGCTGTGAGGTATAGTATTGTGACATAATTTAAGAGTATATTCAATTCCCCCCTTTTTTTTCAAATGCTTCTTTACCACCGAGCCTAAGTAATTTTTCACAATGTTAGGCTCTTCAATGATAATTATCGATTAACTCCAATTTTTTGCATCCGTTTTTTTAATGCCTCTCGACCACCCTCAAGAATATTTATAATATCATCTTGAATTTGTTTATTTTCAATACCACCATTGCGATATTCAATAGTATTATTTTTATTCTCGGCGACGATTACATTCTCAGAATCGATCAGGAGCAATAGATTTGGACTGTGAGTTGCTATTATCACTTGACGTTTTTCTTTCTGATCTAATATGAGTTTTTTTAAGTCATTTGAGATTCCGGAGACATCAATATCATTCTCTGGCTGATCAATAATTATCGGATATCCGCCTTTTGATAGATTGAATATAAGATCCAATAGCGCCATTGCTTTCTGTCCACCAGTCATATTTTCAAAAACTATCAGTTCCTCTCTGTCTTTATATTTAACGGATTTTGTAAAATCGATATCGTATCTGCAGCTCAATAATGCAATCAGCGCACTCTCCTTATCACCGCCCGCAGTTTTCAATTTTGCCGAATCCGCATCAATAATAATATCTTTAATAATTTCAACTATCTCAGTCTTTTTGAAATCTCTTTTTTCATCAATAAACTTTTTAAAGCGTTCGCCAGATCGTCCATCAATATAAACATCAAAAAACCTGCGCTTATATGCATCAACACTATAACTAACCGTAAAATCGAACGTTATAAAAGTGAAATTATCAAATGCATCTTTGAGTGTCCAAACTATTCCTCCAATCCTATCTTTAAAAGACAAATATAGCTCAGCTATTTCACTAATTAATTCTTCTCTTTTCTTGTTTGATTTTTGGATAAATTCTTCAAGTCTCTTTATCTCTTTTTTCTCACTATCAAGTTTATTGATTTCCGTTAGAATTTTTTCTACTGTCTTATTTTGCTGCAACTTTTTATTTATAGTCTTCAAATCCTTTTCAACAGAATTTTTTCTTTCTTTCTTGGTCTTAATCTCACTCTTCAGATCAACCAGTAGGCTATTTAGATAATTTTTAATCTCTTCACTAGAAAGTTTCTCAATACGCTTTTCTACTAACTCTAGCGTTGCTTGTGACAACCCAATAAGGGCTTCATCATCAACCGTGATAAAATTTAAATCGTTATCTTTATTGATGCTTCCTATAATCCGAACGTCCTGTTCTAATAACTTAATCTCTCTACTAAGGGACTCTATTTCCGACGAATATTTTGTTTGATTTTTAATATCATCATCGGTTATACTGACCTTTCCAAGCTTATTAATTTCTTCTTGCTTGGTTTTTATTGCCTTATCTTTATCTCCAGCTCTTCCAAGAGGTTTTAACTGATTAGCAGTATCTACGATCTGCCTGTGCAAGCTAAGTGTTTCTTTGGCTTTTGTGTTAATCTTGATCTCTACCGAATCAATAGCTTCAGCTTTGCTTGTATCGGCGTTTTTGAATAAATCATTATTAAACAATAGTTCCTTGAGTTTTTGATCTCGTTCATCATATTTTTCACCATCCTCATAAGTGATAGCCGAGAGATAGTTCTGCGGGATATACTCGACAAATTTATTTTCAAACGTATTATCACACCAATAAACCTTAAATTCGCTTAGTTTTTTTATCTCCTTAATCTCATCGCCTAGCACGTTAAAAGTAATATGCTTAAGTAAAACAGATTTTCCGGATCCTCGCTTGCCAATAACAGAATTTATATCCTTATTAAAATGCACTGTGTGAGTCTTGCCATCTTGTTTGTATTCTATTTTGTCGATAAAAAGTTCAGGAGATGCATTCTTATTTTCTGCAGGATTTCTTTCCTGGAGCAAAACACGATTTTCATAATCTACAGCAGCTTGCCTTAACGTCTCAAAATTTGAATCACCTTTAATCCAGGTGAAGCAGTGCCCTAATTCTTGTGGAGCAGTAGTGTCTTGACCATCATTTGAAAATTTATGACTATCACTGCAATGTAGCAATCTATGATTTACTATTTGTCCTTTTAATAATTCAATATTTTTTACTGCCTGGTCTGCATCTGGCGATGCAGAAAACACAAAATGCGATTCGTTTATAATACTTTTTTTATCGGCGGGAGATCCTGTCCATCTAAAGCTTTTCCATTCTGCCTTTCCGATAGCTTTTTCATATTTCCCATCGAGATAAGTATTTGGTTCTCTTATTTCCCCAAGACACTCTTTGAGTTTATCGAGGCTGTAACTGATGTTGTTAAATCCTATTTCAAAGTAATTATCGCTTTCTCTTTTATCTTCCGGTGTGTCTTCGTATAGATGTTTACCAAGATCCATTAAACTTTCTCTTGTAATAACACCACCCCACGTAGCACCATTTGTATCATTTGCGTCGAGATTACATGACGATCGAAAGCACAACAGAAATTGCGCCTCTATGGTATCAATGTCAAGAATTCCCTGTTCTGCAAAAATGACGTGATAGTTAATCTTTTTTAATTGTTCATTACCTACAAACTCCTTTAATCTAAATTCTACAACAGGCAAAATTAAATCTATATTTTTTAATCTGCCATTGTTTTTATACTTCATTACATCTCTGTAGCCATCTAAAAACAAATAATCATTAATACCAATAATTTTTATGTCTTTTGGCAAATTCTCCAATCCCTTTATGAAGTTCTCCCACCTTTCTTCTTCTGTATTCCCGGTATATTCTGATGCATGAGAAAATGGCGTGTGAACGTGCAAATCCCATTTTCTCCATTCAGAACCTCGATTGCGTTGTTTGTTATCATCCATGATTTTATTTCCCCGATTTAGTCCGATTACATTGCTTGCACAACATTTGGCAATTTTTTGAAATAGTTTTTCCACCTTCATGCCAAGGCTTTATATGATCAGCTTCCATCTCTTCAATTTCAAAATTCTTTTTACATTTTTTGCATTTTCCTTTTTGTCTCTCATAGGTCTCGCGCTTCATTTTATCGGTAAATGCCCGGATATTTAGAAATTTTTCTTGTCTTGTTAAAACATAGGGATAGGTTCCGGATTTTTTTGTTACATCTTCATCCTGCATTAACTCTTTTATTTCAGCTTCGAGTTTGCCGGTGTCGAGTTTTTCATTTTTAAATTCGTTATACAGCTCGCCCCATTGCACATTGCTCATTTCTCGGCGATAATTTGTAAAAGTTTTTCTCACCCATGCGATCACATTTTGGAAGTATTCCCACAGTTCGTCAGCGTTCGCGTCGTGCTGGTGCTTGGCCATATAATCCTCGACCTTTTCGTGATTAATCCACGAGAGCGCGGTTTGTAAATAATCCTGCCGGATCGGAGAACCACTAATCAATTGTCCGCCGTCGTTTGCCAAGAGATATGCTGCACAGTTTGATTTGCTAAATTTTAGTTTAGCGTCAGATAGCCATGGTCCAGTATATACAGCGTTGCGCAGTTCTTGGTCGTACAATTTTTCGCCCGCGATATTGATAATCCTGAACCAATCCAGCCGCTCTTTGTCCGTGCCTTCGCAGAAGTAAATCATTAGTTCATAATCCAAAATTTTATCCTGTTCCTCCTTGGTGAGATTATGGAAAAAGCGGTCGTTCAATGAAAAATCACCAGTAACATATTGCCCAACGCTAATGGTGCGCTGTTGGCCGTCCAGCACTTCGTAACCGCCGTCATCTCTGATCATCCAATACATTACATTCAATGGAAAGCTGTTCTTGATTGTTTCAATCACGGCGTTGCGTTGCTTTTCTTTGTACACAAACTCACGCTGATATTTCGGGCGAATATTCAATTTTCCCTCATAAGCCGTCACGCCGCCTTCTTTGGCGCTTTCTTTGTAGCCAGCTATCACTTTACGAATTGTAATTTTATGTAGATCGATTTTCATATTATTTTTTTAATTTAATCAAAATGCGATTATATATTTTCCTGCCTTGCATTAAAGTAAGACATTTATAACCGATCCATCTTGCAGAATTAGCTACACCCAGTATTTCAAATTGCTTAGGGTTATATTTATCAACAAATGTAATTGGAACGCCCATGACACCTTTATAGTTCATTGGAATATCAGAAACCTTATCAATGTTTATAATATCGTAATTGTCATACTTAGGAAATTCTTCCGGTGTGTATTTTTTATATAACACGAAATTTTCGTGTCTTTTAGTGGTATCAAGATTTGTAAACCACAAAATTCTTCCCATGCTGAAATATTTTACGCCATTCACAATTTTCTTTCTTGATTCTGTGGGTATATCGTAATCCATTGGTACTTGAAACCATTTTGTGCCACCGTTATCGTAGCCAAGCCACAATTTATCATCTTTTATATAACCAAAAGTTTCTTTGTAGGTTATGGCGTTCTGGTCACCAAGAATTAAAAACTCCTTTTTGCGATCCATTAGTTGCGCAACATATTCACGGAATAGAGAAAACGGCGGATTGGTTACGACTATATCGGCTTGCTTGAGCAATTCTATACACTCATCGCTTCGAAAATCACCGCTGCCTTTTAGTGGCGTGGCGGTGTTTTTGTCGTGTTTGAGCAAATACTTAACGTCATCAAGATTTATCGCGCCATCTTTGTCTGCATCCGGCACTTCTTTGATTTCGATTTTAAACGGTTGCTTGCCTTTTGATCCAGCCACTTGAAATAGCGGTAATTGGCCTCCAACAATCGGCGAACCGCTGTAACTCGTAGTGATGAGCTTCTTTAATTCAAGAGCATTGAAGTTGGACGCAAAATATTTAAAAAAGTTGCTCTCGTATGGATCGTCGCAATTACAATATACCACCTTGCCGCGAAACTGGTCTTTATAATGCTTCAGCTCTTTTTCAATATCAACAAGCTGAGTATAAAACTCATCTGTTTTTGCTGTCCTTGCTGAATGTAAATTTTTATTTGATGATTTATTTGCCATAATTATTTAAAAAGTTCGCTATAGAATTTATACAAATTATTTCTTTTTTAGCTCAAAGTGAATTTTGTAAGTATAAAAATCTATATTATTCGCAACCGAAAGAGCGCGATGAATTTTGACGTCGTCTTCAAATGCAATAATAACACCCTTTACTTCTTGATTTTTTTCAGCCAATTCTTCTTTGACATAACCCATATACCTTTGCACCTGCCCAACTACCACGTCACTAACTCTACCTTTTTTAAGTTCAACAACCAAAATTTCTTTTTTATTTTTACTGATCGCTAAAATATCAATTGGCCCGGTATCACTTGGATATTGTTGACCAACTTTTTCTCCGTCTTCTTCATAAATGTCATAGTGTTTCCCAAGTTCCGTGTGATGCCAATTTTGCACCAAAAAATCCTCCAGATGTTTTTCCAACGCAAAGATGCTTGGATCTTCTATGGTTTCATCGGTAGAAATAATTGAAGCCGGACGACAACCGGAAATAAGCGCTTCAATTTCATCAGCATATCTTGTGACATTACTTACTGTTCCAATGGATCCGGCAGAATTTCTAAGCGATTCAGACATTTCCTCACGCGAAATAGTGCGCGAATACCATCGCACGCTTCTGCGATGCGGAAGAGTTTGATTTTTCTTAAATTCATAATCTCCAATAATATCACCTACGAAATAATTTCCTTTTCCGTCTGGACATAATACGATATCGCCAATCAAAATTCCTTTTGCAATAGTGTATAGCATTCCACAAGCCAGTCCGGCAGCAACTTTTGAGCCTTCCGGATTTTCTTTGAGATATAATGGTATAAATTTACCATTGAAGTCGCGCCAATTGTCCGGTAGTTTTTTTGATAAATCAATATCTCCAAACCAACCCGCGCCAATGAAATTACCGTTATGCGCCTCTTCAGCATAAACACTTTTTTTGCCTAACATTATGCGATAATAATTTTTCATAAACTTTGCTTTTTCTAATTATTTTCCCTGTTCACAAAACAACAAACACCTAATAAAATCAGCAGATTTTTAGGTCTATAATTATTTTCATACTACGCTAAAATATCCGATATGTAAAGAATTTAGCCTATATTTACGCGAATTTTGGCTGGTGGTTAATTTTAGGGTAGTTTTGATAAATTTACACTTCCATATAAAAACCAGAGTTTTTAGGCTCTGGTTTTTTTCTTAATTGCAATCATCAGCTATCGCTTTGCCCCAGGTTCTCTGGCTTAGCGGCCCTGTCTCATCCTCATATGGTTTGTATTTCATCATGACTGTCCAGAAATTTGTAGGCCCTGATGATTTCCAATCTGTTTTCACTCCATCATCGGATCCCACGCTGACTCGGAGATTCCCCCAAGAGGTGAAGATCACCCGTGAGATTTTATTCTTAGCCTGATTGTCGGTGTACAATTTTTTCATAAGATCGAATGCCACAACTTTTGCGTTATAACAGCTGGATATTTTTCCATTTCCGGCATTCACAATCACTTCGTACGGAGGAGGCGTTGCGGTTTTCGCAAAATTTTGTTTCGTGTCCCACAAGGTGACCTCGAAATTTCCGACGCTTCCTGCAAGGGATTCGATTCTGCTTACGGGATCTTGATTTTTCGACTCGTTTGTCTTGTCGGCCGAAGCCTCGACCGCTTTATTTTCTCCGGCCGGAGCTGCGGCTTTACTTTCAGTTTTTATTGCTTTATTCGTTTGTTCAGGAGCTTGGCTTGTATCCGAACTTATTCCAGCCATCAAGAATGGGAAGAATATTATTCCCAGGAAAATCAGAATGACTGTCATGATCGGATGCCTGTTTATCCAGCCTCTCAAGTCGGCTTGGCAATGCTTGCACCTTGTCGCGGATTTAAGCACCTCCTCTTTGCATTTGGGACATTTTTTAGTCGGTCCCTGTGACTGTGCTTTTTGTTCCATGATCTTTTCTTAATTTTTAGAGCCGATCATGGTACAAAAAAGGTCCCACGTCGGCGACACCCTTTCGGGCATCCAGCACTCTTTCGAGTACTGACCTGTACACCAAGTACCGATCATGAGACCGTTTTTGGTGTACAGGTTTTATTGCGCCATGCCTGCGCGGTTGCGCAAGTTTAGGCATTGTTGTCAATTTGATTATACTAAATCTGCCCAATTTATCAAATTTTTCCGCTCTCCGCTTTCTCCAGCCTTATCTGCTTGTTCTCCACGATCAGCCTGCTGGTGAGCCCCGCCAGCATCTCTCTTTTCTCGGTGATGCTTCCTTCTTTGAGCACGTATTTGGCGTACATCCGGATATCAAATTCCCGCGTTTTGTCGATTTTTCTTTCTTCGCCGTTCATCTCGAGCACCATCCTCTGGAATTTATTGAACCGCTCCACTTCTTCCTGAAACTGCTTCTTGAGTCCGATCTCGTTCATATCCAAATCATCCACTATTCTCACCAGCTGCGAGATTATATCTTCTTCGCGCATGTATCCGCATTTGCATTTGAGATCCCGCGATCTCGTGCACCCGTAGTATATATGCTTGTTGACATTCCCGTTCTTGAGCTTCTTGTATTTTTCCTCGGCCGAGATTCCCGATCCGCACAGTCCGCATTTCATCAATTTAGTGAA
>JBAZXM010000013.1:0-13583 GCA_041659845.1 Minisyncoccota bacterium | reverse complement strand
ATTTTTCAGTAAAAATCAATATCCTATTTAGTTTTTTAATCCTTTGTATCTTTTGTTTTTTCAGCAGTTGGCTCTACAACGTTAAGAGTTTTCAACTGTGGAAATGCTTTTTCAATATCTTCCACGCTGTGATAGCCGGTAAATAGCTCTCGATTAATCACGAGCGCCGGAAGCTTTGTGTCTTCAATATTATAAATTGAAATTAGCGCTTTCACAGCAGATAAATCCAGACTGTAATCAAATGAATAAACGCGGAGTCCGGGATACTTTTCACGGAGGGCTGTTAGGATGAAACCTTGGCGTACGCATTCGCTACAATTATCTTTCGTTGTATAAAAATAAAGAACAAAAATCGATTTCTGTCCGCAACGCTGGCTAATTTTTTTCATCAAAAGGTAGTCCTTTATTTCAAGTAGAGAGTAGTAGCGTTTCAAGCTTACAATTTCACTATTATCAGTACCGATATTCTTCTCGCTGTATTCAATTTTTGTTGCCAAATCATTCAGCTCTTGAGAAAGAATTGATTTGTTAATATCAGCGCAAGACAATTCCTCAAGCAAAGCAAATTGAGTTTCTGATGAGAGAATATCGATTGAAATTTGATCTTGAATTTTATTTAATGTGTCAATTTTTTTATTACCGAAAAAATCAGACAGCCAAATCGCCCCACCGAAAATCAGGCAAGTTATGATAAATACTAGTACATATTTTTTCCAATCAACGATGTTTTCCATAGAAATTAGGTTTTCACTCGGCGTTCAAATGTCCAGCTTGATTCGCGTGAACGAATTGCATTATAAATAGCCTTGAATACCCAAAACGGCGCGATAAGGCTATAAATCACAACAAAATAAAGAATGTCAAAAGAAAAACGAATCCTGCCTTCCGCCATGCGCCTGCCTAAAAGTAAGGCTGTAACCACCATACCATAGAGAATCACGGAAACAAACATAATGACTTTCGTGTCGATAAAAAACCAGTCGAAGCTTATATTGTGAAAAAAAGAGCCGAAACCGATCGTTTGCACCTGAAGAACTTTGTGATTTATAAAATTAAAGAAATTATAAATAATGAAAGCAAATAAAAATACAACCGAAATAACAGAAATAATTCCGGAAGGTAAAGTAAAAAGCGCAACATTGCCATATCTTTTCTTAAATAAGAGTCGGCGATAATCAAAAGCGTTTTTTATAAATCCATAAATCCAACGTAATCGCTGACGATAGAGCTGAGGGATGGTATTAGGACTCATTGTATACACATACGCATCTGGACAATGTTCAATCTTGTACCCCGCCGCCTGCATACGGAGCGCAATTTCCTGATCCTCAGTATTGTGAGCCTTTCTATATGGACCAAGGTCATCAAAAACTTTTTTTCTAAAAATAGAAAATGGTCCTGGGGTCACATGAATACCCCCCATAAATGCAAGCATTTTTTTATTAAAAACAGCCATATCATATTCAGCTTTTTGCGCCTTTTGCAAAATGTTTTTTGGCCTATGCACCATGATAGACGGTGCGACTGCCATTGTTTCCGGATTGTCAAAATAGGTGATGATACGCTTAAGCGCCTCAGAATCGACGAATGAATCCGCATCAAGCCCACCGACAAGATCCGTGGTTATTCGCTCAAGCGCGAAATTTACCGCCGTATGCTTGCCGCCGTTTTCTTTACGAAAAATTTCAATCTGCGTATTTTTTTTGAATTGCTGAATTACTTTCCATGTATTATCTTTACTGCCGTCATCGACAACAATAATCTTGAGTTTATTACGCGGGTACTCGAGCGCAAGCAGAGACTTTACTGTTTTCACAACCGTTGTCTCTTCGTTATAACAGGGCACGATAATAGTGACTGATGGATAATTCTCGAGCTTTATTGCATGCTTGCGAATAAGAATTTTCCTGTGTTTTTCAAAAAAAGTCAGCAAAAAAAAGACCTGCACGTACATAGAAAGAAAGGAAAATGTATAAAAAATTATGCTAAAAGCCGTTGACATATCAGTATTTCGTCGTTGTACTATAACATTTTAAGGCCTAAAATGCAAAACAGCCCTTTCGGGCTGTTTTGTTTGAAAATGAGTTTTTACATCTTCGGCATGTCTGTATTTTTCGCTTCACTCATACCGCACACGCCATCTTTACACATGCGACACTTTCGGCATCCACAACCGATACACTTGATGATCGCAGCCAAGCCAACAATTATGTAAATTGCAAATTCAACCTTTGGCATTGAACCGAAGGCTAAGTTAACCAAATTGTAATTCTTGCCCAACAATCCCCCAATACCGACAAGACCCCAATTGAGTCCTCCAATCAAAAGAATAATCTTTGCAATCATTGAGCCGGTACAGCCCAACTTACTGCCGCAACCTCCGGCACACGAAGCTCCACAAGCTGACATCGAACATCCGCAGCTACACTTTTTATCCATCATATTGTTTTCCATAAAATATAAATAATTAATAATAAGAGTTACCTTTTATAACCTATACTTCAATTATAAAACAGATACTGGGTAAATACCAGAGTGCTGTGGATTAGTCTTGGTTGATATGGTGGTGTATGATAAAAGTATGATAAAAAAAGATCCATCCTCAGTTAAAGCTACTGAGAGTAAAATAAGAAAAATTAAAAAAATAGAATATCCTAAAATAATAGGTGCGGAAGAAATTGTTAAAAAACCAGAAGAAGTGACTGTGGTCATCAATGAACCGACACCGTCCATGAAAGGACCGTTTTCAGTCGCCGGAGCAATAATCGTAGCAGGAGTGGTCATTGCAGGAGCGATCATGTTCACTCGAACACCTATCACCTTGCATGATTTTAATAACGACACAGCAAAGGAACAAGGCACTAATAATCAGCCTCCGGCACCGAAAGCCATCACTATTAAAGCTGTTACATCCGGTGATCATATCTTGGGTGATATCAATGCACCAATCCTGATAGTTGAATACTCTGATCTGGAGTGCCCATATTGCAAGCGTTTCCACTCTACAATGCACGATGTTGTCGATGCCTATCAAGGCAAAGTCGCATGGGTCTACCGCCACCTCCCTATCGACTCTCTACATCCGAAAGCACGACTTGAAGCTGAGGCGACAGAGTGCGCAGAAAAAATCGGTGGCAATGACGCCTTCTGGAAATATATCGATAAGGTTTTCGCAATCACTCCATCAAACAATCAGCTTGATCTTGCAGAACTTCCAAAAATTGCAGAACAGATAGGTCTTTCAAAAACCGCATTCACTACTTGTTTAAATAACGGAACATTCGAAGCTAAAATCGCGCAGGCTATAGTCGATGGTGCAGAAGCTGGTATTGACGGTACTCCTCTTAGTTTCATCCTCACTAAAACCCAAAGCCCAGTCATGATCCAGGGCGCGCAGTCATTCGACTACATCAAACAACAGATTGATTCTCTTCTAAAATAAATATCAAATAAAAAAAACCTCCGTATTATGCGGAGGTTTTTTTATTAGTAAATTCTTATTTTTTAGAACAATCAATACAATGACCGAAAAATTCGAGGGAATGATTGGTGATGGTTTTAAACTTTTTTGAGCGTGATTGAATTTTTTCAGCAGCTTTCTCTATCCCCTCATTTTCAAAATCTTCAATATCACCGCAATCGGTGCAGACTATGTGATGATGGTGATGATCAGTCGCAAGCTCAAAATACGCGGCATCTCTACGCAGGTCAACTTTTCTAACAATTCCACTTTCCTCAAATGCCGAAAGTGTGCGGTAGACAGTCACTAAATCGGTTCCTATTTTTTTCACTTTTTTAAATATTTCCTCTGCGGTCAAAGGGTTGCATGTCTCGGAAAAAGCTTCGAGAATCGCCAAGCGTGCAGAAGTAGCCTTATAATTATTATTGTGTAAGATTTCTTTAAAGTTTTCTTTTACTTTTTTCACTTAGACAAGTCGGGTAATTATAAAAATAAACAATGTACCAAAGACAGTGAGTGCTATTGTTTTCCATGAGCTATGTTTGCTGTGAGCTTCCGGCAAGATGTCAGACGCCCCAATATACAGCAGGAAACCTGCGAAAAATCCTAAATACAAAACGAGAAACTGAGCAGATACCGAGAAGAAAAGAGTGGAGAGTGCTCCTAAAATCGGAGCAAGCGCGTTGATAAGCAAAAACCATTTTGCTTTCTTGATTTTATTCATATGGGTCAGCATGAGAGTGACAGTATTCATGCCATCTGTAAAACCATGAGCAATGACTGCAATAGCAATCATAATACCCACCTCATTGCTTACTTGAAAACCAAGACCAATACCCACACCATCCATAAAGCTATGCCCCGCAATCGCAAGTGCGGAGAGAACACCGACATCAGGGTGTTTATGATTCGCACAATCGTCTTCATGCGCATGGTGAATAACCATAGTCTTTTCCAAAATATGAAAAAGAAGAAATCCGGAAACAATGGCAATCATAATATTAACAATATTGAATCCATATTCGACTACCTGTTCAATGATTTCAGGGAAAATATCAAAAAAAACAATACCAAGGAGAATCCCGGCAGAAAATCCCATTATGAGGTGGAGGCGGTCTTTATTCTTCAAAGAAAAAAGTCCGCCGACAGCGACAGCGATAAATGTTGCAATGGATAAAAGAATTGGAACCATATAGAATAATCACATTAAAACTAATGTGATTATTCTATACTAAATGCAAATCATTTGCAAATGATTACTAATATAAAAATTAAAGGGTTGCCAATTTTTTGGCAACCCTTTTTGTACTTATTGCGGTCATCACCGCTTCATGAAAACCAAGACACCCATGCCGCCCAATTGTTCAACAGGACCGATTTCATATTTTTCTTCCAATACAAATCCATACTGCTGAAGTTCGTCGGTAAATTTTTTAACTGATGTTTTATAATCACCACGATTATGGTGTGGTTGATTGGCGAGTATCATCTTCTTAAGACTACCGCAGATAGCGTTGAATAGATTTCTGATTTGGTTAGACGCCTCAAATCTTAGTATTCCATCTTTATAAAATGCTTCATTTATCATCCGAGCATAGTTATAAATATGGCCAAGACATTCCTGAGTCATGTAGCCGGCATATTCGGTATCTGAAAATGCATCATCAACTAAATTCTTGGCTTCTTCTTCTGCAAGTTCGTCAAAACCACCTTTCCGCGCCTCATCAATAATATGACAATAAAATTCAGTGACGAATAATAGTCGTTCTTCAGCATCCTTGTAATCACGAATAAATTCGTCACCGATAACCAGAATGCCATCAGACTTAAGTAGTCTAAAACATTTTTTCAACCATACATCACGGTCTTCATCGTGAATGTGGTGCATAACACCTTGCATGAGAATAATATTCGCATAATCTGGTTCATAGCTAAATTTTTTTCCAAAGTCCGCACATGTAAATTTAAATGGCAGATAAGGACTGTGTTGTGAAGCTAATTCGGAAAGTTTATTTTCTGCATAATTAATAAATGATTCCGAGATATCAACACCAACCACTGTTGATGGGCCTAATTCTGCAATTTCAAAAGTTAATCTGCCGGGACCACATCCTGCATCAATAATTGAAGGACCAAAAATAGCAACTTCTTTTAAATGCTTTTTGATGATTCTTTTAATTACATGGTCTGCCTGCGGAATGTACTGATGACCTTGAAGAGCATTGACGTAAAGCTCTGACGTTACAGTCTTACCGTAATCTTGAATTACTTCGTTTTTCATTTTTCTTTATTTTTTAAGGATGAATTTTTTAGTTTATTTCACTAATTTATTTGAGTTTACTTTATCATATAATAATCAATGAGTCAACATGCAAAAACCCTTGGTAATCCAAGGGTTTTTGCAATCTACTCACTACAAATTACGCACTACTAACTAGTCAAAATAATTTTTCAATCTTGAGATCTTTTCGTTCTGGCGAAGCTTTTCGTGAACTTTGGCTTCAATCTGGCGGATACGCTCTCGAGTGACGCCAAATTCCTGTCCCACTTCTTCAAGCGTGTGTTGGATGCCATCGATCAACCCATAGCGAAGCTCGAGAATCTTCTTTTCTTTCGGAGAAAGTTCATCTAGTACTTCCCTCACCTGGTCGGTAAGAATGCGATGGGAAGATTCCTGGTCGGGACGAAGAATTTTATCATCGGGAATGAATTCACCGCGAGTAGACTTTTCATCATCATCGCCTATAGGCTGTTCAAGTGAAATCGTATCTTGGTTAATGTTTTCAATCACATGCACCTTTTCAATTTCAATACCCATTTCGGTTGCAATTTCCTCTGCTAAAGGTTCGCGTCCTAGATCCTGGGAAAGACGGCGGACAACTTGCTTGTATTTGGAAATTGTTTCCACCATGTGCACCGGAATACGAATCGTACGAGATTGATCAGCGAGAGCGCGAGTAATCGACTGGCGAATCCACCAGGTCGCGTAGGTTGAAAATTTATAGCCCTTTGTCCAATCGAATTTTTCAACCGCCTTGAAGAGCCCGAGATTTCCCTCTTGAATAAGATCGAGAAGTGTGAGGTCTGAACTTCTGCCCACATATTTCTTTGCGATTGAAACAACCAAGCGCAAATTCGCTCGAGCGAGCAGATTCTTCGCTTCTAGGTCACCCTTCTCAATGCGTTTTGCCAATTCTTTCTCCTCACCCGCATGAATGAGAGGATATTGACCAATTTCTTTCAAATAAATCTGGATTGAATCATACGAGCGGCTTTCTTTGCTGTATTTCGATGCAGTAGCTTTCGAAGTCTCATCCACATCGAGCAAATTTCCGCCTTCGAGCACATCAACACCCGAGACGGAGAACTGTTCATAGAGTTCATCTAAAAACATGATATTGTTTTCAATATCCGGAAAAACTTTTAAAATTTCATCATAAGTGATGAAGCCGCGCTTCTTGCCTTTAGCGATAAGTAAATCGGCTTTTTGTTTCAAAAGTTCAAGCTTTTTTAAATTAGAAAGTTTTGGCGCGACCACTTTTGAAACTTCTTTTTTATTTTTTACTGCGACTGACTTCTTTTTTGCAGGAGTTTTTTTGCTTTTAGAAACTTTTTTTACAATCTTTTTGGGTGCCGTTTTTTTCGCCTTTTGGGCTTTGGCTGCCTTTTTTTTCGGTTGTGCTTTGTGTTTTTTTGACATAGGCACGAATTTATTAATTATTAAAATACTACTACATTTTAACCACTAAAGCGACTGGTTTTTAAAATATCGATTTTTTGTGAAAGTTCGCGATGTTTTTTGAGAATCTCATCATCAGCCGGCTTGCCATCCAATTCCGATTTTTTAATCAACACATTCGTTATGGTGAGCTCTTCTTGTAGCACTTCCTGCTCAAGATTTTTCAAAAGCTCGTCTGCTGCGCGCCCGACTGTTTCCGGAGAATAATACATTTCTGCTTGAAGTGCCAAATTATTTTTCTCCGAATCTGAAAGTCTGGTAATCGCCTCATCGGCACTCACCTCCATAACACGAGTATATTCTTCTTTAATCATTTTAAGGCTTATGACGGACTCCTTCTCTCCATCCTGCCAGATTATAATGCCGAGCAAACGATGATTGATAGAGTATTTGGGTGAAATTAGTGGCGTCGCTTCGTGTTTTTCTAGCTGATAATTAGATTGATCTTGGCTTTTTATTTTACTGAGACTCTCCCTGATCACATCTTCTTGAAGGCCTATTCTCTCAGAAACTTTTTTAATGAAGTGCGCCTGATCAATTGGGCTTACAATATCGGCAACATAAGGGAATATTTTCTTCTCAACTTCCTTGCGAAATTCACGATCATCCGGATTTTTTTCTCGAAGAAGTTTGAGACAGAAATCGATAATGTGCTTGCTCTTAGTGAGCGCAATATGCCACCCTGTTTCATCTTTTAATATAAAGTCTGCCGGATCAATTCCGTCGGGAAGCGATATAATCTTCACATCCATACCAAGCGAGAGCGCCAAGCGTACTCCGCGTTCAGATGCTTTAAACCCGGCTTCATCGGCATCGAATGAAAGCAAAAGAGTGTCAGTAAAGCGCTTGATAAGATTTAGTTGCTCTACTGTCAGAGCAGTGCCGGAAGTGGCAACTGTATTTGTCGTACCTGCTTGGTGCGACATCAAAAGATCCATCTGTCCCTCCACAATTAGACAAGAATTTTTTTGCATCATTGTCTGCTTCGCTTTGTCGTAGCCAAAGAGAATATTTGATTTGCTATAGAGCGCAGTTTCCGGGCTGTTCACATACTTGGCAACATCCTTTTCTTCCGTAGTACCAATGGAAAAAATTCTTCCCGAGTATCCTACAATTCTTCCTTGTGAATCCGCAATCGGAAACATGATGCGTGATCGAAAACGGTCATAATATCCTCTGTTACCCTGAATAATAATTCCGACTTGTTCCATCTCTCGATCAGTGTAACCTTTCTTTAGAAGATGGGATTGGAGAGAATTCCATTCCGCGGGCGCGAAGCCTATTCGAAATTTTCTTACAGTTTCTTCTTTAAGTCCGCGCTTTTTCAAATAATCTTTGACCGCCTCGTTCTTATACAGATTCACTTCAAAAAACTTTGTTGCTTCATCAAGTAAGCCGTATAGATGAACTTTCTCTTTATGAGCACCATAATCAACTTTCTCAAGTGTAACGCCAGCCCTCTCAGCGAGCATCTTTAACGCTTGGGTAAAATCAATGCCTTCGATTTCTTCGACAAAAGAGAAAATATCTCCGCCACGGTTACAGCCGAAACAATGATAATTCCCCCTGCCGGGTGAAACGACGAATGATGGAGTTTTTTCATTGTGAAAAGGACAACGAGCTTTGTAATTAGCCCCCGCGCGGTCTATCTTAATATACGACGAAACAACGTCGCTGATTGAGAGTCTCTCTTTAATTTGATCGACTGGAGAAAGCATAAATAATTTTCAATTTTTAATTACGAATTACGAATTTAATTCGTAATTCGTAATTGTTAATTCGTAATTGCTTACTCTTCCGGATTTTCTTCTATTTCTTCTTCCTTTTGTAATCGAGTTCGGAAACCAGTACCTGCTGGAATGAGTGATCCGATGATAACATTTTCCTTTAATCCTCGAAGATTATCTACTCCTCCCTTCATTGCATTCGTAATGAGAACACGGTTTGTATTTTGGAAAGAAGCCGCTGAAAGCCAACTCTTAGTGGTAAGAGCCACCTGACTGATCCCTAAAATAATCGTTTCAGCTTTTGCGAGTTCTTTGCCTTCTGCTGCGAGTGCATTGTTTTCGTCAATCAATTCAATAGCTTCAACTTCTTCGCCCGGAGAGAATGTTGAGTCACCGGCATTCTTGATGCGCTTACGCGAGAACATCTGGCGAATTATAATTTCGATATGTTTTCCGGAAATAGAAGCACCTTGGAGTTCATACACTTTATTGATTTCATCAATAATGTATTTTTCCGCAAGTTCTTTGCCACCGAATTTGAATATCTCTGCAATATCCGCTGATCCGTCAGTAATGAGCTCGCCCTTCTTCACCTTCGAGCCAACTTTCACATTTGGACTGCGGCGGTAAGATGCAGTATATTCGATTTCATTTGATTTTCCATCAACTTTGCTATCAGAAAGGACTTTGATGATTTTTTCCTTGCCTGAATCATTGATCTCAATAACTTCACCGTCTGTGTGCGAAACTACTGCAGGATTCTTAAGAGTGCTGCGGCGTTCGAAAATTTCTTCGATACGAGGAAGTCCGGCGGTGATATCAACTGTAGCGACACCTCCGGCGTGGAAGGTACGAAGTGTAAGCTGTGTACCCGGCTCACCGATAGCCTGCGCAGCGACGATACCGACTGCTTCACCGAGGTCAATAAGTCTATTGCGACCGAGGTCGAGACCGTAACACATTCGGCAGATACCGTGAACTGTTTTACAAGTGAGTGGTGATCGTACAAGAACTTCAGTAACACCCAAGCTTTCAATTTTCATCGCTTCTTCTTTGGTGATCATAAATCCGCGCTTATAGAGAGTGTTGCCTTTCTCATCTTTAATATCGCTTGCAATTACTCGTCCACGAATATTTTTTGAGAGTGGGATTTCAATACCTGAGATATTTTCTTTCGTGACTGTGCGACCTTCTTTCGTCCCACAATCTTCTTCTGTAACTACCACATCCTGAGCCACATCCACGAGTCGACGAGTCAAATAACCCGCGCGCGCAGTGTTAAGCGCAGTATCGGCAAGACCTTTTCTGGAACCGTGAGTAGTAATGAAGTATTCAAGCGGAGAAAGACCTTCCTTATATGAAGGAATAATCGGGAAATCAACTGTTTTACCTGTCGTTGAAGCGATGAGGCCTTTCATTCCGGCCATCTGAGTAATATTACCCATTGTTCCTCGAGCGCCTGATGTAACCATGTCATATACAGAACCCATCGGGTCGAGGGTCGCAGGCAATAATTTTTCAATTTCACCTTTAATCTGCTCCCATGTTTCAAGAACTTTTCGATATTTTTCTTCTTCAGAAAGAAGGCCTTCTTGGTAGTGGGCTACGATCTCTTCTTCCATTTTGCGACCCTTTGCAACGATTGCCTTCTTGCCATCAGGAACAATAATATTATCAATACCCCAAGTTACTCCAGATTGAGTCGCGTATCGATATCCGAAATTTTTGATCTTATCGAGTACTACAGGTGTAGCATCAATACCATATGAAGTGATGATGCGATCAATCAATGCGGACATTTTTTTCTGAGTAACATCTTCGTTGATGTATTCGAAATCTTCCGGCAAGATGCTATTAAATAGCAATCGCCCGACAGATGTTTCAAAAGGTTTTTCATTAAACTTCTTATATTTTTCTGAAGTAGTACCAAGAACATTGATTTTCGAACGGAAGCTGATTTGACTGAAATCATAAGCCGTAATCGCTTGATTAGGACTTGCAAAATAACTGCCCTCACCCTTTTCCCCATCAACTGACTTTGACATCCAATAGCAACCGAGAACGATATCAAGAAGTTTTGAAGATACGATCGGGTCGCCATTCTGTGGCTTCAAGAGATTTTTATTCGATGCCATGAGCTCCTTAGCTTCAGCCTGAGCTTCATCTCCAAGTGGAACATATACGGCCATCTGGTCACCGTCGAAGTCTGCATTGAACGCCGCACATACGAGCGGATGCACTTGAATCGCATTTCCTTCGATAAGAATAGGATTGAATGCTTGAATACCGAGACGGTGAAGAGTTGGTGCGCGGTTGAGCAGCACGTATTTGCCTTTGATGACTTCTTCAAGTATCGCCCAGACTTCAGGAGTGCGTTCTTCAATCAGACGATTTGCTCCTCGGATATTAAATGCTAATTCAAGCGCCAAGATCTTTGAAATGACGAATGGGCGGAAAAGCTCAAGTGCCATGTGTTTTGGAAGACCGCATTGATTAAGTTTGAGTGCAGGACCGACGACGATCACCGATCGTCCTGAATAGTCCACGCGCTTACCGAGTAAGTTCTGTCGGAATAGACCTTGTTTTGATTTCAGATTATCTGATAGAGATTTCAAGGCTCGTCGCTGTGACTGGCTCATTGCTTGTGAATCAGCCTGGCTTGCAATCGAATTATCAATGAGGGCATCAACAGCTTCTTGAAGAATTCTTTTTTCATTACGAAGAATCACGTCCGGTGCGGCGATATCCTTCAATTTCTTTAAACGATTATTGCGGTTGATTACTCGGCGATAAAGATCATTCAAATCAGATGTCGCATGTCGGCCGCCATCAAGGGCAACCATCGGGCGAAGTGCAGGAGGTATCACGGGTAATGTCGTCAAAAACATCCATTCAGGACGAATTTTCGCTGTAATCATAGAACGGAGTAGCGAAACACGCTTTGCTAATTTTTCTTTTTCGATAGCGCTTGCCTTTTCAAGCATTGACTCGGTTTTATCCTTCAGCTTTTCAAGATCAAGATTTTTGAACACTTGGTATATAGCTTCAGCGCCGATATTCGCCTCGAAGCATGTCCCGTATTTGAGTGAAAAATGGTGATAAGACAATTCAGAAAGCACTTTGCCTTCCGCGATTTCCGCAATCTCTTTTTTAGTGCTTACAAAAAGCTCTTTGATTTTTTCACGAGTAGTCTCATCAGTGGCTGATTTGATTTTCGATTTATATTCGGATTCAAGATTTTTTATGATTTCTTCTTTTTCTTCTGTGTGTACCTTCGTAACGATATAGCCGGCAAAATAAACGACTTTTTCAAGGTCGGTCACTGTGATACCTAGAAGTATCGACATTCGGGACGGCACGCCGCGCAAGAACCAAATATGCGCAACAGGAGATGCGAGCTCTATATGGCCCATGCGGTCGCGACGCACGATTGAGCGAGTAACCTCCACTCCACATTTTTCACAGATAATATCCTTGTAGCGGATACGTCGATATTTTCCGCAATAACATTCGTAATCTTTCTCCGGACCGAAAATACGCTCGTCAAAAAGACCACTACGCTCACTTCTGCCTGTGCGGTAATTAATAGTCTCCGGCTTGGTAACTTCACCATGAGACCACTCGCGGATCTTATCAGGAGATGCGAGTGTAAGGGTTATCGAATCAAAGTTTGTTGTGTCTAGTGTTTTCATAATATGTTTGTTGATTTTCTTATAAAGAAGTTAGCTTCGATTCCCCTTCTTAAGCTCGACATCGAGCGAAAGACCACGGAGATAATTGAGCATCACAGAGAATGATGCCGGAGCACTCGGTTCTTTGATTTTTTCTCCTTTGATAATCGAATCAAATGTTGCAGATCGACCGTTGATATCATCAGACTTAATCGTAATCATTTCACGAAGCACATGAGCTGCGCCATAACCTTCGAGAGCCCAGACTTCCATTTCACCGAAGCGCTGGCCTCCGCCTTGAGCTTTACCTCCGAGAGGTTGCTGAGTAATGAGCGAGTATGGCCCGATTGAGCGCATGTGGATCTTGTCTTCCACCATGTGGTGCAATTTCAAAATATACATATAACCGACAGCAATATCCTGATCAAATGCATCGCCTGTGCGGCCATCGAATAATTTCATTTTTCCATTTTCAGCGAATCCAGCTTTTTTCAACTCTTCCTTGATTTCAACATCAGTTGCACCGGAGAATGGTGGCACAATTGCCTGGTAGCCGAGCGTATGTGCGGCCATACCGAGATGCATTTCCAAGATTTGTCCTAAGTTCATACGTGAAGGCACACCGAGCGGAGTCAAGATGACATCGATAGGAGTGCCATCAGCCATGAATGGCATTTCTTCTTCAGGAAGAATTGTAGAAATGACACCCTTGTTTCCATGGCGTCCAGCGAGCTTGTCACCCACTGAAATATTTCTAACCTGCGCGACTTCTATTACGATTTTCTTGATTGTACCAGACTCAAGATTATGTCCTTGTTCACGGGAGAAAATTTTCACTCCGATTATGCGTCCGCGCTTACCGTGTTCCATACGAAGAGAAGTATCTTTAACATCGCGAGCCTTTTCAGCAAAGATTGATCGGAGTAAGCGCTCTTCCGGAGTAAGTTCAGTTTCGCCTTTCGGTGTAATTTTACCTACAAGAATGT
>JBAZXM010000012.1:0-17577 GCA_041659845.1 Minisyncoccota bacterium | reverse complement strand
TCTTTTATACGAAGAGTAATAATAACGCCTGAAAATAGGATGAATGCGAGAATGGTGAATAGAACAGAAAATGAGAATACAGCAAGAATAATCGTTCCCAAGAGTGAGGCTACAACGACGGCAATTGGTGCGAGGCCTCGGAAGAATCCTATTATATCGGTTTCATTGTTCTTTACTTTTTTGAATAAATAGCTTTCAGTCATAACTTCGATCATACTTGCTCCGACACGTGTGGCAAATAGAGTTACTGCCCAGATGACGGGCGTCGCCTTGCCTATGTGTGCAACTGCGTATGTTGCAAGCCCTGCGATGATAAAGCCTGTGATTAAAATCTCCTTTTCACCGAGGAGGCGATCAGCCAGTTTACCGAGTGGAAGTTCCAAGAGAACAAATGGTGTGAGCATTACAGTAAAGATGATACCGAGCGTTTCCCAGCTGTACCCGAGTTCTCGAGAGAGATATATCGGTGTATAGATGACCATCAATGTATAAAAGAATTGCAAGATGAAGCTGGCGACGCAGATGTTGAATATATTTTTATTTTGAAAAACTTTTTTGAATGTTTGCCTTATACGTAAAGGGATATATTCCGGGTCGCTGAATTTTTTGAATCCGAAAGTGATTATTAAAAAGATTGGGATAATAATGAAGAAGCCGATAGTGTAAATACTTCCGTAGCCGCCCGAGGTGATTATACGGCTTGCAATAAATGGAGAGAAAATCCACGCGAGATTAATAAAAGTAAGAACCATACCACGTGTCTTACCCATCGTTTCAGGATTTGCATATCGTTCGACGAAGATATCAAGCGAAAGCAATACAAGACTGTTGAATGATAGATAAAATATGAAGACGGGAATGATTAAAAACCCCGAATTAATATTCGAAAGTCCGAATAGGCTCGCCATCGACAGAACAAGGACCGCAGTCATGGTGCGATAATTGCCGAAGCGTTTCAATATGGCGGGAAATTTTGAGATCATGAAAATTCCCATGATTGAACCCGTTGCATATATGACACCCACCATCGCCTCGGGAATATAGTTCGTTAGGAATGTTGAATTCACATACGCCATGAGCGCCAAGTGAATAGAGAAAATGAAGCTTGAGAGATATAGCAAACGAAGAGGCTTGCTGCCAGAAAGTTTTTTATGAAGTGCTTGGGTGTGGCGATGAATTTCAGCCATAGATTAAACGCTTAGGAGTACGGGGATCACAAGCGGACGCTTAGCGGTATTTTGGAAGAGGAATTTTGATACAGTGTCGCCAACATTACCCTTGATATAATCAAAATCAATCGGGTTCATACCGCGACAGGAATCTTCAATGGTTTTTTTCACGAGTGTGCGTGCCTGCTTTAAGAGCTCCTGGTTTTCTTTCAGGTAGACGAATCCTCGGGAAATTATATCAGGTGATTTCTTCAATGTACCTCGCTGGGTATCAATCGTCGCAATAATAACGAACATGCCGTCTTGTGAAAGCATTTTTCTGTCGCGAATGACGACTTCCTGCTCGTCTCCCATTGAAAAGCCATCGACCATCATAGGAGATGAAGGCGCTTTTTCTTTGAGTACTCTGATTTTTGTTCCTCGGTCGGTGATTTCAATAATACTTCCATTATCCGGCACAATGATATGGTCTTCCGGCATACCTAGCTCCATTACGAGTTCCTTATGTAGTTCGAGGTGGTAATGATTGCCATGGATTGGAATAAAGAATTTTTCATTTATTTTCTTATGTAGCCATTTTATGTCTTCTTTGTTGCCGTGTCCGGTTGCATGAACGAAATCTTCGCCAGGTGTTCGGTAGCTGATTATTTTTACTCCTTGGCGCGACAAGCCGTCTTTCATGGCCTGCACCTGACGTTCATTACCTGGAACGATAGATGAAGAAAGAATAATTGTGTCACCATTCTTGATAGAGAATTTTTTATTCGTTTTATTTGCTGCGCGTGAAAGTGCAGAGAATTCTTCGCCTTGGCCTCCAGTAGACAGAATAATAATTCGGTTTGGCGGGTGGCGGTCGACATCGTCACTTGAAATGATTGTGTCTTTTTGTACTTTTAACAGACCTGCTTGGATCAGGATTTCGATATTTGATTTCATAGATCGGCCTTCGAGTACTATTTTCTTTCCGAGCATTTCCGCAATTTCGATTATTTTGGTCAAACGAGTCATATGCGATGCAAAAGCGGCGATAATAATGCGACCTTGAATTCGGCGGATAATATTTTCCAATCCCTGATGCACCTTTATTTCCGGCAACGCAAAGCCTTCATTTTCAATATTAGTCGAGTCAGTCATCAGAAGAAGAGTTTTCGCATTATCAAAAATTTTATATTCCTCCTCTTCACGGTCGGTGACGATGCCGTCAACTTGGTCAAGCTTATAGTCACCAGGGTTTACGATCCAGCCGTACGGCGTTTCGATGATGACGCCCATCGAGTCGGGTATCGTGTGAGTAACACCCCAGAATTTGATGCGCATGTTACCTAATGTTATGACTTCGTCTTTTTCTACATTAATAGCATTTAATGCCGGCAGGTGAGGGAATTCGCTCTGACGCTTTTTCATCATTAGTACAGTCAATGCGCGAGAATACACTGGTGGATTGCCGATACGAGATAGAACAAGGGGAACACCGCCGATGTGGTCTAAGTGTCCGTGAGTGATGATCAGTCCGCGGATTCTATCCTTTCGTTCTTCTAAATATCGTGTATTTGGGATTACATAGTCGATACCAGGTGTTGCTTCTGTCGAGAAATGCATACCGGCATCAATGACAATAATATCATTGCCTATTTCAATAGCAGTCATATTCTTGCCGATTTCTTCAACTCCACCCAAGGGAATGATGCGAATATTATCGCCAACAGGTGGGATTGATTCAGCTTTTTTTACATGGCTGGATTTATCCGAAGATAAATTTCTTGAAATAGTGGGATTTGGTATTGCGGTTTTGCGGTGAGCGCCGAATTTTGAATATTGAAAACTTGAACCAGATCTACGCATCGGCTTTTTCCCTCCCGGTCTATTAAATGAAGGTTTTGATTGTGCTCCAGTTTGCGGATGCGCTTGCGAGTTGTCTCGATTCGGTGTTTTTGGTTTTTCGGGTAATCGTGAAATTCTGTGTTCCATAATGAATTTTATAATAATAAAGTTTTAATAATTTTAATTTTTAGGTGCAAATATTTTCCAAATTTTTTCAGTTTCAGTGTGCCAGTACTCGATTCCGTTAAAGCGATCCGAGGGCACTGTAATCTGGTTAGGGGAGAACCCTTCTAGATTAGGCGCGATGGCATAAATGAAATTAGGACTGTAGATGAAAACTGCTGGCTGGTCTTTTTCTATCTCATTCTCAAATTGGATATACTTTTTAATTCGCTCATCTTGGTCTGTTGTCGTGAGCGCCGTCTCGAGCAGCTTGTCGACTTTTGTATTGGTGTAGAGTGCGATATTGAGACCGGGATCATTCCTTTGCGATGAGTGCCAGAATGCATACAAATCTGATTCATGATTAATAATTTCTCCGAAGAACAGCGCATCATATTTGCGAGTGCGGATAACATTTTGATTCAGCGCACTGATATCATAAATTTTAACATCAGCCGCGACGCCGATTTTTTTTAAATCTAGAGCGATCAGATCTACTGCGCTTTTAAGCTCTGATGTGTCACCGGTCGCAATTGAGAACGCAAGTTTTACTGTTTGTTTGTTTATCTTTTTTTCTCTGATTCCATCAGTGCCAAGACTCCATCCGGCTTTATCAAGTATAATATTTGCTTGTTCTATTGATACTATCTGTTCTTGAGCGTCCTTTTCGTTGGTTATTGAAGAAGGCACAGGGCTTGAGATTGTTACACCATATCCTGAAAGGACGTTCTCTACGATTTCTTTTTTGTCTATTGCAAGATTGAAGGCCTTGATGATTTGCTTGTCAGTGAAGATGCTTGCTTGGTTTTGGTTGAAGAATAGCCCGAAAATTCTCGGCAAGACTGAGGTTTTTATTATATTTCCACCCTTCTTTAACCCTTCTGCATTCTCAGGAGTAATGGTGCTTGCTTGGTTTATATCTTTGTTCTCAAGTGCTCTAACTAGCTCTTTCTCATTAGGATAAAATTTAAAAACTATAGTGCTTTCGAATGGTCGTCCGCCGACATATTTTTTAAATGAAGCCAGATTGTATGATGACGGTACACCGGAAGATTTCTTAGTTATTGATTTGATCATGTATGGCCCTGAACCGATTCCATTTGTGTTCAAATCACTGAAGCCGAATTCATCAGTCGTCAGATCTTTCCAGATATGATAGGGCAGTATGCCGAGAGTCGAATTTTCAAGGAATGCGATATAAGGCTGCTTCAAAGAAAAAGATACTTCTGTGTCGGAAATTTTTTCAATAGTTACGCCTTCCCAGTTCAAATGTTTAGGGCTTTTAAGTGCCGGATCTTTTATTTTATTGATTGTATAGATGACATCATCCGCTGTTACAGGCATTCCGTCATGGAAATATATATTACTTTTCAATGTGAATGTATAAGTAAGGCCATCATCTGAAATAGTATAACTTTCTGCAAGGTTCGGAATAATTTCGCCATCCGTGTCTTTTTTCATGAGGCCGGAATAGACAAGTGCGGTGAGGTCTTTGTCTGCATCTGAAATTGCTAAAATCGGATTAATGAAACGCGGAGTGCCGATGATACCTTCAGAAAGTGTTCCTCCGTAGGTTGGGATTTCCACAAGATAGCGATTATTGAGCTTGTGAAAAAAAATAATAAAACTAACTATGAAAATTACTGTAAGCGTTCCGATCATAATTAATTCTTTTTTGGAGAGCGAAAAAAATACTCGCTTGATATCGCCAGTGCGCGGAATTCGAAATTCACGAAAAATTTTAGAGAATTGCATATGAATAAAAGGAGATAGGACGAAAACTTGTTTTAAACAAGCCTTACTATTTAATGATAGCTAGAAGCGCCGATAATGCAAATAGGATAGCTATGATGATAGTCAAATAGAAGAGAATCTTTTCGAATCCTCTGCGGGTGTAATAAGTCGTATTTGAATCACCACCTCCGAGCACGCCGCCCATACCGGAGCCTGTCTGCTGAAGAAGGATTGAAACAATGAGAATAATCGATAATCCAATCTGGATATACGGGAGTAATTTCACAATAGTCGTCATACCAGCCAGTATTACAGATTTTGATTAAAAAAACAAGATACTAATAGGAAGTAACTTTTGTTCCTACAAGACAAGTTCTATACCAAGGTTTGTATACACTTTTGAAGATTTGTTCTCGAACAGTTCCATTTGGATAATCGATGCGGTAGGATGCCTCTGCGGTTAATCCATCGTGAGGAGTTTCACTGCACTTCTGTGTATTTAAAGGCAGGTCGGGGCTGAGTTCGTACTTTGTATCTGGAGCAGGTATATGATCTGATAATATTGGATCGGAAATTGTTGCCTTTCGCCCATCTTTTTGACCATAGAGTTCTAGTGTCACAGTGGAACCTGAAACTCTGCCTTGCAGTAATAAGTAATGGTCTGTGTCATTTACAAATCTAAAATCAGGGTGCGGTCCGTAAATTGTCGCATCCAGTCCCGGTCCGTAATAAGAGACGACGTAGCTATGGTTGGTTCGCTCGGTAATCGGTAAGCCGGCATTGAGTGCCATGCGGAAGAGGGTAGTAGCGATTTGACAGAGACCTCCACCCAATTCTTTAACAGTTTTATGATCTTTTATTACTGATTCTTTTACAAACCCCAATTCTTCAGTTACGGGTCCAATTCCGAGTACAGCAGAAAATTCTTCTCCTGGGGCGATGAGCATGCCATTCAATTTAGAAACACCTACTTCAATATTGTGTCGTCGATCAGAACTACTGCCCACAAAGCTAGTTTTAGCAGAACCCACCAAGTCGTGAATCATGTAATCATCAATAGTTTTCTGTGTAATCTTCGGTTCTACGTGTATTGTTTCTACATAGATATGCACATCGTTTTTTTGTGGCAGAAGTATGGCTTGGTTGATATTTGCTGTAATTTTTTCCATATCTACAACATTACCAGACTTGCCCGGTGAGGTTTCAGAAAGAATTCCGTTTTCCATTGCGAAACGACTGTTCCGTGGAGGATTATCAACTACAGGTAGCACATTTTTTTCTAAAAAGGATTCAATTTTTTTGTCATCTATGCTTATTTGGTTTTTATTATCTAATGTCAGCCAAGTAGCAAGCACTGTATTTCTTACTTTCCATTTATAGCCATTGAATTCTAATATTAAGTTATGTGCTTCTGCGACCTCTCCCGCAAACTTCAAAAATTGTTGAAGTTTCGCTTCGGTAGCATTTGGAATTTTTACCCCGACTTCAAAATAGATTGGGGATACATTAAAAGAATCGAGATTTTTTTGGATTGCAGTTATCAGTCTTTTCCGATCTATAACTTCGCCGATCTTTTCCGGTGTAATAGTTACTTTTCCTGTCTTTGTTATTGAAAAATTAGCAGGAGTGGTTTCTTTCAAAAAATCTTTCGATTCTCGTGAAATAAGCGACCACAGAGCTTCATCGCGCACTGTGGCCGGAAGAGCAAATTTTTTCATTTTAAACAAAAGTGTCAATTGGTCTTTCGCACGCTCTAGTACAGATCCGGTACGTCCGAATTGATAAGCTTGAAAAATAGTCGTCCTCCAATCTCCAAGCGAAAAATACTCAACTATTTTATCGGGAGTCAGTCCTGTCGCAGAAGTTGGAATGTTCACTTCCAGAATGCCCTTCTCTGCGCTAAGAGAAATTTCTAGGCCATTGTGCTCAAGCACTGATGCTTGTCCTTGAAAAAGCGTCAAGACTTCATTAAAGTTTTTACCTCCGACGGCGATTCCTCCGATTGAGACTCCGGGATAAAAGCTATTACTGTAGGAATATTCAAACATCAGTCCTAGGCTAGCGACCAATGCAATGATAGTCCCTAGAATAAGCCATTTTATTTTTGGTTTGATTTTTGGCGGCTTGGTGGCGTATTCAATTTCTGCGGGCGTTTTGGTGCTACGAATTTTTATATGGGTGACATTTTTACGTGCATGATGGATTTTGTGTTTTTTGTGATGGTGAGCCATATATGCTTATTGTAAGCTTAAATCCAAATATAGTACATGCAAAAGTAATTCTTTGTTTTTAGGATTAAAAACAGTGCATAACTCAGAGTTGCAAAAGAGAAGAGTGGTATAATTAAAAGATAACAAGTCGATTAATTATTAATTAGTGTATTATTTTTTTTAGTATGAATAAAAATATTATTATGGGTTTAGTGATTGTGGCGCTTGCGATGGGACTCGGGTACGTTCTCTTGAAAGGTAATAATCCAGTTCCTTCCGAACAAGAGAATCCTGAGTCGACTTCTACAGAACCAACATCTGCTGAAGTCGCATCGGTGCCTGGTGCACCAGTAGTAACGGCAAACACAAGCTTTGCCACTTCCAGTTCAACAACCATGGTAACGGGTAAGGTTAAGCCAAACGGCGCATCAACCATTTATTGGTTCGATTATGGCGAGACATCAGCACTTGGCAAGCAAACAGGAGCACAATCAATCGGCTCCGGATTTTCCACACTTGAAACCCCGGGTTTCATTACAGGTCTACGCGCGAACACACTGTATTATTTTAGGTTGAGTGCTCGAAACAGTTTCGGGACTGTTAGTGGGGCTACATACACATTCCAGACAAACAATAATCCTCCACCACAAGGAATAGCGCCTACGACGAAGACAATTTCCGCTACAGCAATCTCTCGTACGACTGCAAACTTGAACGGCCAGATTGATCCGAATGGATCAGAGACAACTTATTGGTTTGAGTATGGAAAAGAAAATGACCTTGGATATGTTACAGCTCTCCAGTCAGCAGGCAGCGGGGATACGACTACATCTGTATCCATATCTGCTTCAGGTCTTGAGCCACTTACAAAGTATTATTTCAGACTCAATGCTCAAAATCAGTATGGCACGATAAACGGATCAATTATGAATTTCACCACACAGGGACCTTCTGCTACTACTCAGCCGACAGTAACTACAAATTCAGCTACGAATATAAATTCCACATCAGCCACATTGAACGGACGCATCAGTCCAAATGGCGTAGATGCAACTTTCTGGTTTGAGTATAGTGAAGACTCTCTCTTGGGCAGTCTTATCGGTAGTGGGACACCCCATCAGACTATCGGTTCAGGCGCATCTAATTTTTCTGCGAAGGCAGGGATTAGCAACTTGAATAAAGATACTAAGTATTATTATCGTCTTGTCGGTAACAACCAATACGGCACAGTGTATGGTAAAATCGATTCATTCAGGACAAAAAACTAAATTGTTAAATAGATAAGTGAATAAAAAAAATCCGCTTCCGAGCGGATTTTTTTTATTTTATATAAAATAAAATATTGGAGACTTAATTATTTAATCGGATTTTCTCCTCGAATTATGCGAATCAAAAAGAGAATGACTGCTATGACTAGAAGGAAGTGGATGAATCCACCAAGAACATGAAAACCAACAAATCCAAGTACCCAAAGTACAATGAGAACAAAAGCAATTGTAGTAAGCATATTATTTATATTTTAAAAATTAATTAATACTTTATCAGTATAACACGTTATAAATAGAAGGTGACGAGAGCGTCTTGCTAAAGTTTGCTAAGCATAAGCTTGACTTCTGTTCTTATATGTATATACTGGTTAGGCGTCTAATTTCTAGGCGTTTTTCATTCTTTGATAATTTAAGTTAATCACACAAAAAGAACCGGCCCGGACGACATCTGGGCCGAGTGCAAGTCCAGTAATACAATTAAAGGACAAAGAAAAACGCTATTTTTTCTTTTGTTCCGTTCTAAAATTGAGCAATATTTATATTGACCGATTTTTATAGTAGAGTTTGATCCTAGCTCAGGATGAACGCTGGCGGCGTGGATAAGGCATGCAAGTCGAACGAACCTTGTCTTTCAGATTGATAAAGTGAAGTTAAAGTAGCAATACGATAGCAACGCGATATTTTGAAGAAGGACGCTGGTTAGTGGCGAACGAGGTAGTAACACGTGGGTATTTCCCCCTAAGTCGCGAACAACGCACCGAAAGGTGTGCTAATACGCGATATGTCTCCGGATGAAAGATTTATCGCTTAGGGAAAAGCCTGCGGGATATCAGCTAGTTGGTAGGGTAACGGCCTACCAAGGCGATGACGTCTAGGGGAGCTGAGAGGCTGACCCCCACCGATGGGACTGAGACACGGCCCATACTCCTACGGGAGGCTGCAGTCGAGAATCTTCCACAATGGACGAAAGTCTGATGGAGCGACGCCGCGTGATTGATGAAGTCCCTCTGGGACGTAAAGATCTTTTATGAGGGAAGAAGTTTATTGACGGTACCTCATGAATAAGGGGCTCCTAATCTCGTGCCAGCAGGAGCGGTAATACGAGAGCCCCGAGCGTTATCCGGATTTATTGGGCGTAAAGGGTGAGTAGGTGGTTGTGTTAGTCTTTTGTTAAATCTCCGAGCTTAACTTGGAAACCGCGAAAGAAACGGCACGACTAGAGAATGTGAGGGGTGTACGGAACTCATAGTGTAGGGGTGAAATCCGTTGATATTATGGGGAACACCAAAAGCGAAGGCAGTACACTGGCACATTTCTGACACTGAATCACGAAAGCGTGGGTAGCGAATGGGATTAGATACCCCAGTAGTCCACGCCCTAAACGATGATCTCTAGTCTTTCGGAGTATCGACCCTCTGAGAGGCGTAGCTAACGCGTTAAGAGATCCGCCTGGGAACTACGGCCGCAAGGCTAAAACTCAAAGGAATAGACGGGGACTTGCACAAGCAGTGGATTATGTGGTTTAATTCGATGGTAAACGAAGAACCTTACCCAGGTTAGAAATCCAGACGAAAGCTCCGGGAAACCGGAGCCCTCGCAAGACGGCTGGACAGGTGATGCATGGCCGTCGTCAGTTCGTGGTTTGAATTGTTCCCTTAAGTGGGGTAACGAACGCAACCCTCGTCGTGTGTTATACGTGTCACGCGAGACAGCCCAACCCAATGCGCATGAATGTGTGCAATGTGGATTTTTCAATTAGATAGATTTATCTGTTTTCTTGAAAAATCCACATTGCACATACATCGTGAATATCGGGTTGGGAGGAAGGAGAGGATGACGCCAGGTCAGCATGTCCCTTTGATATCTGGGGCTACACACATAATACAATGGCAATTACAACAGGTCGCGACGTGGTAACACTGAGCTAATCCTTATAAAAATTGCCCTAGTTCGGATTGAGGGCTGCAACTCGCCCTCATGAAGCTGGAATTGCTAGTAATCGCGGGTCAGATATACCGCGGTGAATACGTTCTCAAGTCTTGTACTCACCGCCCGTCAAGTCAAGGGAGCTGGGAATACCCGAAATCTCTACATCGTAGGGCCTAAGGTAAGCTCAGTGACAGGGACTAAGTCGTAACAAGGCACGGGTAGCGGAAGCTGCTCGTGGAATAATTCAATGTGAAATTGTTTTATCGGAAGGTAAAACTTAAATGTCGATACAGTATTTATACTGGATGCTATGGTTGAGAGTTTACTCAACTCCTCGCTCGAAGGTCAGAAGGGCAAAAAACCTTTGTGCTTCTCTATAGAAAGCATAAAGGTAGAACGGAACAAAAGAAAGTATAGCAATACAAAAGCCGCGCCCCTCTGGGGCGCGGCTTTTGTTTTCTTGACAGCATTTTAGTAAGTAGTATAATTAAAACATTAAAATAATCATATAAAAATCTATGAACATGGAACAAGCCCCAAAACCGGAAGAAAAGAAAAGTAACAATATCTTTAAAAAACTTATCCTTGGCGCAGCTGTTATTGGTGCAAGCCTCGGTTCATCTGAAGCAAAAGAAGGTGAGAGTAAAGAGCCAATCAACATAAAGAACAAGACAGAAGCTTCTGCCACTTCTACCACTTCTGTTGAAATGATGACTATTACAGGAGAAGATTTTGATAAAAAAGTGGAAAGTGATATTCAGGAGTTCAGAAACTTTTTCAGCATCGACGAAGCTACTTGGGATAAAGAGACAAAAAAGGACGTAATGCTATTTGTACATCCAGAAAGAAATGTGGATTCAAAGATTGCACCTGAAACACTACAGAAAATATCCAATGTTCTCAAAGAGCTTTCTACTCAAAAAGGGGTTGAGTTTGCAACATCGTCTTTTGGGAATCAAACGCTTGATAACTTTCTTCACGATGCGTACGGCAAGTCTATCGCTGACACGCATAAAATTGTAAATGGAGGATCACACGAAACAGTGCAATAATTTACAAAAATTCAAAAACACCCCTAATCGGGTGTTTTTGAATTTGGCTGATATAATACGAGGATGAAGAAAAAAATTTCTATCGTAATTATTGTCTGTGCTGTTCTTGTCTATGGTGTTTACCTCTATTTAAATAAAAAAAGTGAAGTACAATCAATTATTTTACCGATTCAGGAGGTCCAAATCGAGGGAATTACACTGAAAGCTGAAGTGGTGGATACGGATACAGAGAGGGAAAGGGGTCTGTCGGGACATAAACTACTCAAAGAAGATGAGGGCATGCTTTTTGTCTTTGAAAAGCCGGGAATATACCCGTTTTGGATGAAGGAAATGCTGTTTCCTATAGATATTATGTGGATTAGTTCTGATTATAAGATTGTTTACATAAAAAAAGACGCACAACCGAGTTCTTATCCTGAAACTTTCAATCCGGAAAAGTCTGCGATGTATGTATTGGAAGTTTCATCTGGATTTTCTGACCGCCATCAAGTAAAAGTTGGGGATATCGTTTCGTTTTGATGCTTTTGTTGATATTTTGCTAATAGTTTTTTATAACAGGTGATTTAGCTGTCCTAAAAAATGTAGCTATGCCTGCGCCTTTTGGAATTTTGGTTTACAATCAAATTTTTTTGTTCTATTGATTGCTTCAAGCTTCGTTCCGCTTGTATTTTTCGGTACAATACAGAGCATTAAGAGTAATATTATTATTAAATTTTTTGAGTATGGATAAGACTAAACGCATCGCCTTCAGCAAGAGTGATTTGCAGAAAATAAAGAGCATTAAGAGCCGAGAAGGGTACATCATGCCATTCGATCTTTCAAAGATCGTAGAGGCTGTCTGGAAGGCTTTCAATGCTACAAAGGAGGCGGGCGAGGCTGATGCGGAATTTATCGCCAAGAAGGTCTTCAAAGACCTTCTTGAAATCAAAAAAGCTACCAAAGACAAGCAGTTTCTACCAAGCGTGGAAATGATTCAAGATTTGGTTGAAAATCGCCTTATTTTTGAAGGTTATGTTGAGACCGCGAAGGCATATATTCTCTACCGCAATAAGCGCGCTGAAGTTCGCGCTGAAGTAGGCGAAGTGCCTGCTCATGTGAAAAAACTGGTTTCTGACAGTAAAAAATATTTCAAGAATCCTTTGGCGGAGCTTATTTATTATCGTACTTATTCCCGTTGGATTGATGAAGAAAGTAGACGCGAGACTTGGATTGAGACCATTGGGCGCTATATGGATTTCATGAAGGAAAATCTAGGCGATAAGCTATCAAACAAGGAATACGATGAAATTAATCAGGCAATATTAAATCAAGAAGCGATGCCATCAATGCGACTCATTCAATTTTCAGGAGCGCCTGCTCGAAAGACGAATGTCTGCGCATATAATTGTTCATTCATCGCTCCGGCATCATTTCAGGATTTCGGAGAAATTATTTATACTTCCATGTGCGGTACGGGGGTCGGATTTTCGGTGGAGAGTAAAAACATCCAAGCTTTGCCTCAGATTAAGATGCAGACAGGTGAAAAACTCCCAACACACATTGTTGATGACAGTAAGGAAGGTTGGGCTGATGCGTTTATTCTTGGCATCAAGACTTGGTTTGATGGGGATGATATTGATTTTGATTATTCACAACTTCGCCCGGCAGGTTCGCGCTTAAAGACAATGGGTGGTAAATCATCAGGTCCGGAACCGCTTATTCAATTGATTAATTTTACCCGTGAACGAGTAATGCGAAGGCAAGGTCGTCACCTTACCAACCTTGATGCTCATGATATTATCTGTAAGATTGGCGAGTGTGTCGTCTCCGGGGGTGTACGCAGAAGCGCTCTTATCTCACTCTCTGACTTGGATGATGAAGCGATGCGAGATGCTAAGAAAGGTCAATTCTATATGAGTGAAGGCCAGCGCTCGCTTGCAAATAATTCTGCTGTATACACTCACAAACCAACAGCTACGGAATTCATGGATGAATGGATTGCACTTATGAAATCAGGTTCAGGTGAGCGTGGGATTTTTAACAGAGGAGGACTCGCAATGACCTTGCCAAAGCGTCGCCTCGAAGTCCTTAATGGATATATTGGAAACTTAGGGACAAACCCGTGTGGAGAAATCATTCTTCAGTCAAAACAATTTTGTAATCTTTCAGAGGTCGTTGCTCGGGCAAATGATTCTGTGGAAACACTTATGAGAAAAGTCCAAATCGCGACTATTCTCGGTACATACCAATCTTCGCTTACGAAATTTCAATATCTTTCAAAAGAATGGCGTGATAATTGCGAAAAAGAATGCTTGCTTGGCGTGTCAATCACGGGCCAATGGGATTGTGGAGCGATTCGTGATGCTAAAGTCCTAGAGAAGCTGAAGAATGAATCAATTCGCATCAATAAGATTTATGCTAAAAAATTCGGAGTTAATCAATCAACCTGCATTACATGTGTGAAGCCGTCCGGCAACCTTTCACAGACTGTCGATTCATCATCGGGTATGCATGCCCGCCATGCGCCATACTATATCCGCCGAGTTCGTATTTCAGCCACAGATGCGCTCTTTAAAATGCTTCGTGATCAGGGTGTGCCATATTATCCGGAAGTAGGGCAGGCGATGGATAGTGCGCATACATTTGTACTTGAATTCCCAGTCAAAGCACCGAAAGGAGCAATCTGTAAAAATGATCTCTCTGCGCTTGATCAGCTTGAACATTGGAAACTTGTTAAGAAGAATTACACTGAGCACAATCCTTCAGTTACAGTATCAGTTGGAGAAAATGAATGGATTGCTGTGGCAAATTGGATTTATGAAAATTGGGATATTGTCGGAGGGCTTTCATTCCTACCGCGCGACAATCATGTGTATCAGCTTGCTCCTTACGAAGAAATCACAGAAAAGCAATATACAGAAATGTTAAAAAAAGTTTCTCATATAGACTTCTCAAAAATTGTAACCTATGAAAAGGTGGACGAAACAGAAGTTAAAAAGGAATTGGCTTGTGTGAGTGGGGTGTGTGAAATCTAAACGACAGTTTTTATTATACTTGCCAAGTAAATATTTATCTGTTACATTTTTATTGGTTTTGTATCGGATGGTTGCTCCTGCGTAGCCTTGTGCGAAGCAGGAGAGGAAAGTCCGAACACAGGCTTGATGAAAATCATGCAGCAGGGTAGCGGGTAACGCCCGTCGCCAGCAATGGTAGAGGTGCGAGCAGTGACGTCTAATCCGAAAGGAGAAGAATTCCTTCGGGAATAATCTCATGGAGACATGAGGGTGAAACGGCAAAATCCTTACCTCTGTGCAAGGCCGTGCTCTGACTTCGGTCGGAGAGTGCCGCTCGAGGTGTGTGGCAACATACATCCCAGATAAATAATCATCGATAACAGAATTCGGCTTATAGATGCAAAATCATAATGAAAAAACTCTCGCGCAATCGAGAGTTTTTTCTTTTATCTTTTTGTTCTATACTGTTTGTATGGTTTCATATAAAAAGAATATTTTTAAAAGAGTATATACTTTCTTCGATAAGGTGGAAGATAAAGTTCGCGCACACCTTTCACGTTCACCTATTTTCTATGCTTTTATCGGAGCATTTTCAATCCTCATATTATGGAAGGGAATATGGGAAACGCTTGACCGCTTTTTACCTTGGTTGACTGGTCCATATTTAATTTTAATCAGCATTGTCATTTTATTATTAACAGGTCTTTTTGTCTCATCTTTTATTGGTGATGCTGTTATTATTTCCGGATTAAAAAAAGAAAAAAAGATTACAGAAAGAGAAATAGAAGAAATTGAAAAAGAATCACAAACACTTGAACACATTGAAGAACAACTAAAAAATATCGAAGCTGAATTACATATTCAGAATGAACAAAAACTTGACAAATAGCCTCATTTTGCTATACTGTCTCTGTGAGTGAAAAGCTCTGATATGATAATTATTTTCATAAACAAATGCCTCACAAAGCCCGCGCAAGCGGGCTTTGTGCTTGCATATTTATTTCTTCCATTTATAATTGAATAAAGTATTGTCTGTAGGTATGGTTAGCGGCTGCACTCACATAGGCATTTGTGTTGGAGCTCGCACCCGCTAACCTTATCTGAAGATAATTCAGAAAAAAACTCGCCGTGGCCGATGGCGAGTTTTTTAATTCCATTTTTAAATTTAAATAAATTTTTTTTAGCTCAGATTATTATTTTAAATTTTAATTTTTGTTTTTTATTTTTCAAAAAGTTATCCACAGTTTTGTGAAATAATTATTGCAGTAAGCTTTCCACTCTGCGATAATTACATTAGTGCTGTAGTGAAAGTTTTTGAAAAATAATTTCAAGAGGTCGCACACTACACGTCTTTAGAAAATAATTTTCTGAAAAAAATTTTATGGCAAAGAAAAAGGCAAAGAAGGCAGCAAAGAAGTCAGTAAAGAAGGCTGCAAAAAAGAAGAAGAGATAATATTCCTTTCTTCTGAAAACAAAATCCCGCTTCGTCCAACGACGAGTGCGGGATTTTGTTTTTTATGCTAGTATAACGCTATGTCAATCTTCAGTTTAAAGGGAATTTTCGGGGATAAAGACGCTCGTTTCATCAAATCTTTAAACCCTATAATTTCAAAAATCAATTCACACGAGACTGAGTTCAAATTGTTAAAAGATGAAGACTTCCCAAAGAAAACACTCGAGCTTAAAGAGCGATTAAGTGCGGGTGCTACCCTCGATGATGTTTTACCGGAAGCTTTTGCTCTTGTGCGCGAAGCATCTCTACGCACACTATCTCAGCGCCACTATGACGTCCAGATGATCGGCGGTATTGTGCTTCATCAGGGAAAAATTGCTGAAATGCGTACAGGTGAAGGTAAAACTCTCGTGGCTACACTCCCGGCATACTTGAATGCTCTCGCTGGAAAGGGTGTGCATGTAGTGACGACGAATGATTATCTCTCGCGTCGAGATGCCGCATGGATGGGGCAAGTATATTCATTCTTGGGTTTATCTGTCAGTGTGATCAATTCTTTAAATACTTCATACCTATATGATCCGACTCATACAGATTCTGATAAGGAGCGCGATGAAGAAGGCTCATTCAAGGTTGTTTATGAATTTTTAAAACCTTGCTCTCGTCGCCAAGCGTATGCCGCAGATATTACTTACGGTACAAACAATGAATACGGTTTTGATTATTTACGCGACAATCTCGCTGGCTCAGTCGGAGATCTCATGCAACGAGGGCATTTTTTTGCTTTGGTTGACGAAGTGGACTCAATTTTAATAGATGAATCTCGTACCCCGCTCATTATTTCTTCTCAAACTGAAGAATCAGAAGATTTATATGTGACATTTTCCAATATTGCTAAAAAGCTCATTAAAGATGAAGACTTTACTATTGATGAAAAATTGAAATCAATATCACTTTCTGAAACAGGCATTACCAAAGCCGAGCGCATACTTGGTGTTGAAAATATTTACACTGAAAAAGGCATTAAGTATGTTCATCATTTGGAGACCGCAGTCAAAGCGGAGGCATTGTATACGAAGGATAAAGATTATGTAGTATCTGCTGATGAGGTTATCATCGTTGACCCATTTACTGGCAGAATGCAGCCTGGTAGACGATGGTCAGAAGGCCTTCACCAGGCTATTGAGGCGAAAGAGAACGTGAAGATTCAGAGAGAAACTCGCGCAGTTGCTTCCATTACTTTTCAAAATTATTTTCGTTTTTACGATACGCTTGCCGGCATGACGGGTACCGCACAGACTTCAGCTGAGGAATTCCATAAAGTCTACGGGCTCGATGTTGTTTCAATCCCTACTCACCGCGCAATTAACCGTACAGACAGAAATGATCTCATTTTCCAAAGCGAGCGAGGTAAATTCCAAGCTATCGCAAAAAAGATTAAAGAATTGCAGGATAAAGGCCAGCCAGTACTCGTAGGCACAGTCTCAATTGAGAAGAGTGAATTACTCTCCGCATATCTTTTACAAGAAAGTGTGAAGCATACAGTGCTTAATGCAAAAAATCACGAACGCGAAGGCGAGCTCATAGCGCAAGCCGGCAGAAAGGGTAGTGTTATGATTGCTACAAATATGGCAGGTCGTGGCGTGGATATCATGCTCGGGGGGAATCCGTCAACTAGCGAAGAACAAGAGGAGATTAAAAAGCTAGGTGGATTATTGGTTCTTGGTACGGAACGCCACGAAGCGCGTCGTATCGACAATCAGCTCCGCGGATGTTCCGGCCGACA
>JBAZXM010000011.1:0-17659 GCA_041659845.1 Minisyncoccota bacterium | reverse complement strand
AGCCCTCAAACGGTTTAACACTTTCGTTAAAACCTTGCTTGCTTTCATCCCTTCCGAAACGGCGCACAGTGACAAGGAGCCAAACGACGATTATCACACCCATAATAGAAAAGACACTAATATAAAGTATTTGCTTACGCACTGATTCCGGTTTTTGGCGAAGTTTGTTTATAAAATTCATAAATTTACATAGGCAAGACCTGTGTAGTACATAGGTCTTGCCTATGTAAATTTCAAAACCACAATATCACCGTCCTTACCATCCAAATCTTTCTTTTTAAGCGTCAGTTTTTCCTGCGGGTCTGATTTTTCTTCCCCTCCCTCTTTCAAGAAAATTTTCAGCGCATCCTTTTTCTGATCATCGCCGTAATCCATCGGGATAATTATTCCAGGTTCCAAAGATGTCGCCACTTTGTAAGCAATGTGTGCATCAACCATACCCTCCCCGCCTATCGGCACAAAAAGCACATCGACGTTCCCAATAGCTTCACGAGCTTCGGCTAGAAGCTTCTCATTTGAAAGCGCACCAAGAAAACATATATTAATGCCATCAATGGTGAAAGAATAAATAGTATTGATATATTTCTTGCCGCTAATTTCCGCATCAGAAATCAATCCGCGCACAAATACGTCTTTGACTTCATAATCGCCCGGGCCAGTAATAGCGAAGGGCTCTTTTTCTCCATAAGTTACAGTTTCCACGCCGTTATAATCTGGATGATTAGTGGTGGAGAAAACGATATCAGCGCCGAAGCGAGAGACTTTCGCTCCTGATTTAGAATCTTTCGAGATAGGATTCATTGCGATCACCATGTCTCCCTGCTGGATTTTGAAAAATTGCTTGCCTAAATATGTGATAATCATGCGAAAAGTATAGCACAAAAATATATTGATTTAAAATAGAGATTATGCTAAAGTAGCTTTGTTACCAAATGGGTCTTTAGCTTAACCCTTCCCGGAGAGAAAACCGGAAAGAAACTAGAGATTTGGGGCTTCAAATTTATTTAAGCCTCCGAAGATCCGCACGCAAGCGGATATTTTTTTTAAATTTATGAAAAAAGAAGCAACAGTTGTAGAAGAAAAAGAATTGACTCCCCTTGGAATATTAATGGAAAAGAGCCTTACCCGCCCTGAAAATGACATGCTCGTAGAAGGTCCGGTTATTGATATTAAGAAGTCAGCAGTCTATATCGACCTCGCGCCATTCGGCACAGGTATTATTTATGGACGCGAGTTCATCAATGCGAAAGATATTTTAAAGAAAGTAAGCCTAGGCGACCTAATCAAGGCAAAAATCGTCGATGCAGAAAATGAAGAAGGATATATAGAACTCTCACTGAAAGAAGCTAAGCAGGCTCTCATCTGGAGTGATGCAGACAAGGCAATCAAAGCAAAAACTATTATTGACATCATGGTGAAGGAAGCGAATAAAGGCGGCCTCATCCTCGAATGGCAAGGTATCCAGGGCTTCCTCCCAGCTTCACAGCTCAAGAGCGAGCACTACCCTCGCGTTGAAGATTCAGACAAGGATAAAATCTTGAAAGAATTGAAGAAGCTCGTCGGCAAGAAGCTTGCAGTCATTATGATCTCTGCACTTCCGAAGGAAGGCAAAATCATCTTCTCTGAAAAAGACAACAATCCGGAAGAGCGTCAAGAAGTCATTAGTAAATACAATGTCGGTGATGAGCTTGAATGTTCGGTTGCTGGTATTGTTGACTTCGGCGTATTCCTAAAGATCGAAGAAGGTCTAGAAGGCCTCGTGCATATTTCTGAAATTGATTGGGGGCTAGTGGAAGATCCTCGCTCAATGTTCAAAGTCGGAGATAAGGTAAAAGCGAAAATCATTGAAATCAAGGAAGGTAAAATTTCCCTCTCAATTAAAGCGCTTAAAGAGAATCCATGGAAAGAATATGAGGGCAAGCTTAAGAAGGGCGACATCATTAAAGGTGTGGTCATCAAATACAACAAGCACGGCGCGCTCGTATCTATCAAGGAAGGTGTTGCTGGACTCGTTCACAATTCCCTCTTTGGCTCTGAAGAAAAGCTTAAAGAGAAACTAGAACTCGGAAAGAACTACAATTTCCAAGTAACACTCTTTGAACCGAAGGATCAGAGAATGACGCTGACGTATCTAGAGAAGTAATTAGGAATTAAAAATTACGAATTACGAATTAAAAAAATCCCGCTCGACTTTCGTCGTGCGGGATTTTTTAATTATATTTTGTCATCGCTTTTTCTTTGCCTTCGGTGATGATAGTCGTGATGATGTCTGGGATTTTTTCGAGCGCTGGGGTGAGGAGTGAGTAGTCGGATTCAGAAAGTTTGCCGGTCACATTTGGTTTCGCCAAGATTTGTTTTTCTTCCTCCCCTCCAGCTAGGTCTTGCCTAGCTGGAATTAAGCGGGACACCCCGATGCGTATGCGGATAAATTCTTTCGTGCCTAGCGCTTCGGAGATTGATTTCACTCCATTGTGCCCGCCTGGTCCGCGATCATAGGAAATTCGAAGCGTACCTAGAGGAAGATCAATATCATCATGAGTGACAATCACATGCGCAGGAATTATTTCATTTTTTTTCTTAAGTGCTGTAATCACATCGCCCGATAAATTCATAAAAGTATAAGGCTTTGTAAGTAATACTTCTTCACTACCAATTATAAGAGTTCCAGTTTCCGCATCAATATACCTGTCATATTTCCAGTCGGATGTTAGGATATCAAGCGCCAAGAAGCCTGCATTGTGAGCTGTCTTTTCATATTCTTTCCCTGGATTGCCGAGGCCGATAACTATATACATGAAAACATCATAGCATATTTGGCCTCCAAGAAGCTCGGCTTCAGGAATGGGACAAGAAGCCAAGCTTCGGGGGTTCGGCAAAATATCTACAACACAAATAAATTCATTGTGTCAAGAGATTTTGTATAGTATAATTATGCATATTATGGATAAAAACATTGAGGAAGAAGTTATAAATCCGATTGTTCCGGAGAAAGAAGAAAATACTTGGTGGGAATTAATCAAGTTCGCATTCCTCGCATTCATCATAGTCGTGCCTCTTCGTATGTTTGTCGCTCAACCTTTCATCGTCTCGGGCGCTTCGATGTACCCAACATTCGATGATAAAGAATATCTGATCGTGGATGAAATCTCATATCATCTGAGCGACCCCTCACGCGGTGATGTCGCTATTTTCCGCTATCCGAAAGATCCAAGTAAATTCTTTATCAAGCGTGTAATAGGATTACCAGGTGACACCATAGATATCCAAAATGGAAAAGTTACTATCACAAACACAGCCAATCCGAATGGCCTCCTACTCAATGAACCTTATGTTAAAAATATTTCGAATGAAACATTGCATAAAAATTTAAGCGATTCAGAATACTTCGTTTTGGGTGACAATAGGACTGCAAGCTCTGACTCACGTTCATGGGGGACACTCCAGAGAAAGCTCTTTGTCGGCAGGGCGCTCCTACGCATACTCCCTATCGCCGAAGCATCATTCTTCCCAGGAGACTATAGGAATAAACAATAATTAAAAAATTTATGGCAATAAAAAAAACATCAACAAAAAAAGAAGCGCCAACAGCACCCAAAGGAATGCGTGATATCAGGGGCGATGAGTATTACAATTTTCAGGGATTTTTCGAAAAGGCTCAAGAAGTCGCAATTTACTATGGTTTCAAACCAATTGAAACTCCGATGCTCGAACACGAAGAGGTATTCACCTCAGCTATCGGTATAGGTACAGACGTAGTCGATAAAGAAATGTATACGCTCCGCACTAAAGGAGGCGACCACCTGGCTCTTCGTCCTGAACACACAGCACCTCTAATGCGCGCTTATATCGAACACGGCATGCAAAACGAGCCTCAGCCCGTGATGTTTTATCAATATGGCCCTGCATTCCGACATGACAATCCGCAAAAAGGGCGTTATCGACAATTTTCAATGTTTGACCTTGACGCACTTGGCTCTGAAAAAAGCATCATTGATGCTCTTGTCATGAAGACTGCCATGGTGATTCTCGAAGAATTCGGCGCAGAAAATCTGTCTATAGATATCAACTCAATCGGTGATAAGGAGTGTCGCAGTGGGTATATCAAAGAACTCACGAATTACTACAAAAAGCATCTTTCAGTATTGCCACCAATCGATCGTGAACGTCTAAAGACAAATCCGCTTCGAATCCTCGATTCTAAAGAAGCAAAGACGAAAGAGATTAACGAACATGCTCCAGATGCGGTTTCATTCCTATGCCACCCTTGTAAAAAACACTTTAAAGAAGTTCTCGAATATCTTGAAGAAATGAATATCCCCTACACTATTAACAAAAATTTGGTTCGAGGGCTTTCTTACTACACACGCACGGTATTTGAAATTATCGGCGAGCCCGATGAGAATGGTAATGCGCTTACTCTCGGTGGCGGAGGCCGATATGACTATCTTGCAAAACACATTGGAAGCAAGAAGGATGTACCTGCCATGGGTATGGCTTTTGGCGTTGATCGAGTGCTTATGGCTCCATGGTATAAAAAGCACGCTCCTCGTATCTTGAAGAAGCCGAAAATTTATTTCATCCAGCTCGGATTCGATGCTAAATTAAAGAGCTTGAATGTAATTGAAATTTTACGCAAAGCTCATATCCCAATCGCCCAATCACTTTCAAAAGACACACTCGGCGCCCAGCTTGCTATCGCCGAGAAGCTCGCTGTACCTTACACTATCATCTTCGGACAGAAGGAGGCGCTCGAACAATCAGTCATAGTTCGAGATATGGCAACTCGCTCACAAGAGACAGTAAAGATTAAAAATTTGCTTGAATATCTGAAAGAGATTAAATAACGCTTCTATTTTCTATGGCTCATATCGTACAACAAGATGATCCGGTACTAAGGAGCATTTCACAGGAAGTGCCACTCTCTGATATCGAATCAGTAAAAATTAAAAAAGTCATTGCAGACATGTCGCATGCTCTTGTAAAAGAGCATGATGGTGTCGCAATCGCTGCACCGCAGATAGGAGTACCACTTCGCATTTTTGTAATTTCTGGAAGAATATTTGATCCTGAATTCGGAAAAGAAAATCATGCACCTAAAAAAACGAGTCGCGCAGTGAAATCTAAAACACCTGACCTAGTAATGATTAATCCGAAAATTGTAAAAATTTCCCAAAAGAAGATATGGAAAGAAGGTGAAGGCTGCCTTTCTGTTCGCTGGCTCTATGGCGAAGTCAGACGTGCGACGAATGTAACCATATCAGCATACAATGAACATGGAAAGAAATTTACTCGCGGAGCAGGAGGGCTCTTGGCGCACATTTTCCAGCATGAAATAGACCACCTGGATGGAATCCTTTTTATAGATAAAGCGCGCCATATCCAAGAAGTGCCCCTGAACGAACACCATGAGCTCTAATCATACACATCCTAAAATTGCATTTTTCGGAACTCCGGATTTTGCAGTTATCATTCTCGATGAATTAAAAAATCTCGGCTTTATACCAAGTATAGTTATCACCGCTCCAGATAAACCAAAAGGCAGGCATTTACTAATGACTCCCCCTCCGGTAAAAATCTGGGCAAAGAAAAATAATGTTCCCGTCCTCCAGCCGGAAAAGCTTGATGACACTTTTCTTCACAAACTGAGTACTGAAAGCTATGATCTATTCGTTGTTGCCGCCTACGGTATAATAATCCCATTAAAAATCCTTAAACTTCCAAAATCAGGCACACTTAATGTCCACCCATCGCTTCTGCCAAAATATCGCGGTTCATCCCCAGTCGAATCTGTAATACTTGCAGGTGACAAAGAAACCGGAGTAACCATCATGAAACTCGACGACCAAATGGACCACGGACATATTGTCGCGGTAGAGAAAATCAGCCTTTCAGGAGAGGAAAAATCTGGCGAATTGGAGAATCTTCTAGCGCATAGTGGAGGGACACTACTTGCGCAAACAATACCTCTTTTTATTTCAGGAGATATCATCCCTATTGAGCAAAACCATACACAAGCAACATTCACAAAAAAAATAAAAAAAGAAGATGGTCTTCTTGATTTAGATGATGACCAAGAAAAAAATTATAGAAAATTCCTCGCATATGATGTGTGGCCAGGAACATATTTTTTCTTCGATGTTGGAGACAAAAAAATCCGCGTCATTATCAAAGATGCGGATTTCACCGACGGAAAATTCGTTATCAAAAAAGTTCTACCTGAGGGAAAAAAGGAAATGACTTATGATGATTTTTTAAGAGGACACCAAAAATAAAAACAGAAGTGTGATTATTTACCCCCGAGACTCTTTAAAAATTCTTTGACCTTAAGTGCGCCCTTTCGAAAAGTGGTCTGACGTTTATCTTTATACGAAACTAGTTCGCGCTTAAGCTCTACCTCGGCATCATCGATAGATGCAAAGAGGCTGTCCTTTTCCGAAACTGCGCGAAAATTACGACCAGAAACATCAATATTGATTTCAGTACGAAAAATGTCCCCTGAAATATGGCGATTGGTTGTTTTACCGACTTCGACTTGAATAAAAATTTCCTTCCCGTAATTTTTAATAAATTTTTCCAATCCACCGACACGCTTCTCCACATATGCGCGAATCTCATCAGTTAAAATAGTATTAGTTGCCTTTATATTTATATTCATATTTGAAGTATACCATATCCCTTGCCCCATAGTCAGCTCTGTTGTACTACTAGGGTTATTTATTTAAAAACGTGATAGTTAATTGCAGAACTGTCGCAAATGATACCCAAATGAGATATGGAATTTGAATATAAGTAATCCATTTTGCATGCGGATATATCGCAACCATAGCCCAAACAAGAGTTCCGAGAACTAGAAGAATATCGACTGCTGCCCAAAAATTATTTTGCCAAATAAATTGAATTGGGCTGAAAGCAAAGTTAAAAATAAGATTTAAGATAAAAGGTAGAGCGATGAGAAGTGTGATTTGCTTTTGCCATGCCATCATAAATACTTTACCAAACGACACTGCAATCAAAATATATAGAAAAGTCCACACTGGCCCAAAGAGCCAGCTCGGCGGAGCCCATGTTGGTTTTATTAATTGTGAATACCAATTGTATGTTTCCATATATTTATATTAGCATTTTTTAATTTTCAAACACACTACCACTTTTCTGCAGTATAAAAACCCGCACTTTCGTACGAGTTCTTATACTGCTCCGCACATGGGACGATGTTCGGGTGAGTTTAATGAAGAAATAATTATTTATTGAATAATTTTACAAACCAGCCAAATAGGCTAAATTTACCTTCATTAGCTTTTATAAAATCGTTAATCTTCTGCTGTTGCTGTTCCAATTTTTGGATTTGTGCCTGAAGAGTAACCTTGCTATCTGCATTTATCGTTTGATCTAATAATGCCTTAAGTTGATCAATCTGATTTGCGGTTTTTACCATTTCGCTTCTTAATTGACCTATGTTTTTATAATCCGTACCAATAAAAAATGTTTTAAATCCACTTCTATTTTTTATTTGATCTATTGTATTTGCTACATTATCCTTGCTGTCATTCTGTTCATTAGCAATTACTTTAACCTGATCACCTATTCCTCCTTCCCTATTAGCCAAATTTAAAAGCTGTTGGACAAATGTCGCCACAAAACTTCGATGTTCTACGCCATTTAGTTGATTACTATCAATTTGATTTTTGTTAACATTAGATTGATTTTCGTTAATTTTATTTTGATTCTCATTTATTCTATTTTGTCTTTCGTTGATATTAGCTTGATTTTCATTCACATCAGATTGATTCTGATTAATATTAACCTGGTTTATATTTTCCGCATTTACAGAAGTGGCTGGCAGAATAAAAGAAGTTCCTAAAACAAAAAAAGATACAAACAATTTTTTATTTAATATTTTCATATTTTTTAAATTAAACTAATAATAAACTTATTACAATCTATATATATTAAATATATCATATATATTTGCAAATCTAAAATTACGATCTTTTGCAATACACACAAAAATTCAAAAAAGACGCCTTTAGGGCGTCTTTTTTCTTTAGCTCCGTGGGCAGGGATCTCCCGCGACTTTTTCCTCGTCGCCACTCGGAAAAGTCTGGACACCAGCTCGTCTATTTTTAAAGCTTTAAAAATATGACTCCGCTGTTCGATCCCTACCACACAAGCAAAGCAGTTTGCTTGCTCACGGAGCAATATAAAAACTCGTACTTTCGTACGAGTTTTTATATTGCTCCGTGGGCAGGGATCGAACCTGCGACCAAGCGATTACATTTATCCTTCTATTACTAAAGGGGATGGACTATATCATCTCCATGTCACATTTATAAATATGATTTAGGAGCGAGGCGCTTCCGCTCCGACCTAAGTCGGAGAGTACTCCCGTAAGGGATAGTCTCTACACCTTCTCTCTGAAATAAATCAGGGAGCTTGGCTCGGGATTGTCCGCAATAACGGATTTCCCCGAGTTCACCTCGTTTTTCAATCTACTTTTCAGTAGAAAGCTGCGTAATGCCGGACTCGACTTCTCTATGGCAATTAGCACATAAGAGAATACACTTATCAAGTTCACTGCGTACTTTATCCCAAGATCGTGTGTAACCCTTTTCACCTATTCCAAAAGATTTCTCTTTGGGATCAATATGATGAAGTTCAAGGGCTCCAATACACTTGGAATATTTACAAATTTGGCATTTACCACCTTTGTATTCGACAGCAAGAGTTTTTACCTTCTTGCGTCTTTTTGCAACAGCTTTTATAAGCTCTTCGCGTCTATCGGCATATTTCCTTTTATCAGGCATAGATTAACTATGCCATGAGGGGAAATGTTCACAGTCGCTTGCTCTACCGCTGAGCTACCACGGAATATATTCTTATACTTAAGAACGAGAATATAGTACCAAAAATCATGTCAAAATGCAAAATTTTGTGGTATGTTTTGGGTATGTATATAAAAGTGAGAGTTGTTGCGGGGGCAAAGAAAGAGATTGTGATAAAGAGAACTGAAGATCATTTTGATATTGCTGTTAAAGAAAAAGCTGAACGAAATATGGCAAATCGCAAAGTTGCAGAGCTTATTGCCGAAGAATTTAATGTGCCATTTGGAAAAGTTAGGATTACTAGCGGGCACAAAAGCCCGGGGAAAATAATTTCCATTGATATATGAGAAGGAAATGTCCTACCCGCGGAGCCTAAAAATAAAAAAACCGCTACGTTTTACTGTGAGCGGTTTTTGGAGAATGATGATCCCATCTTGCTTTCATTTCTTATGGCTGTCCAAGATATTGAAAAAAGTTTCCATCTTTGGTGCAACAGATTTTCTATCAATGCCATTTTCAGAAAGAATCTTATCGAGCAATGATTCGGCACCTGACTTGTCTTTTCTGTACGAAATAACAATCTCATACTCTGTCGCCCCTCCCGGAAAACTAGTGTTTTCCAAATAAACCTTGGTATCTTTCACTCCCGCGGGGATGTCCACACATAATGATATTTCAGCTGATTCTTCGCGAATTTCTCCTGCGTACTCAAGAGGCTCCTTGATGCCAATACTTTGCAGTTTTAGAGCGACAACGGAGTGATCAGCGGAAGGGAGTCTTCCGTTCTCCAACAATTCATCATATTCACTGTCATAGAAATAATCTTTGTACACGGTAGATTCTTTTTCCTCAACAATCTTTAGAAACAAAGGTCGGAATTTTTCAACACGCAAGGAATAAAGCATGGTGCCTATGGGAAATCTTGTTCTTAGCATCGCTTCCCTGTCAAGAAAAACGGTTTTCGAACTGCATTTGAACTGAAAAAGCTCAAGATTAAAGCGCTGTATCAATCTATCAAACTGTTTTTTTGTCAGAAGATTTCTTAACTGACACTCTGAAGAATTAATTATTGTCATGATGTATTAATTTTTAAGTTGAACAATATATTTAATCAAACCCTACCACACCCTATTTGACAAGTCAATGATTGAGCTTTTTTTATTGACATAATGAAAATTATTGTGTATTATTGAGGTAATTAAAAGTATATTTAAAACTTAAAGAAATAAGTAAAAATGGAAAAAATGGATTTCGCCCTGCTTGGATTTTTTCAAAAAATCTCAGATTGGTTTCAAGAATGGTTCGGTAGAGACAACTTCTTCCTCGCCCGAGCATGTGTATTGCTATATATACTTGGGTACGGCATCTATATAGGAAGTATTATTCTTTTATTAGGTATGAATTCGTGGTTATTCATGTATATCCTGTGTTGTTTCTTCGTTTCTTTTATTTTTTCTAAAGGCATAGATTCGCTTGAGAGGATTTGCCGCGAGAATCCCAAATTTAAAAACCCAGGAGTTATAGGATTGCGAACGAACAGGATTTTAAGTATGTTTTGGATTATCTTTGCAATCAGCTCACTACTCGATATACTAAGACTTGTCTTTAATCAAGAGTATGTAAGCGAAGTTGGCAATAAATCGCATTTGATTTTACTCCACTCCGGCGAATGTCTTGAGCAGTTAATGTTCTTTGTTATTCCCTTTTTTGCTTGTTGCACACCCAAGCCACGCAAACCGAGCAAAGTGAAAAAACTAGTGGAAAAAGCTTCCGAACTCCTTGCTCCACAAATGCAGCCTGCATGATTTTAAAAAATGAATAAGAACAAAATCCTCGACAATATTATTGTTGAGGATTTTTTTTATTTAAATATCAATGCGATAAACAAAGAGCTTTTAGAAATAGTGCGTGAAGCAGACCACGAAGTAACTCAAATTCTTAAAAAACATTCTCTGTATGATAAAATCTCACAAACAATTGTAGCTTTGATTGGTACAAAAACAGTAGGTGTAAAAGGCGATGGACGAGTCTATGGTTATTCTTTGATTGTGAGGACTGTAGAGACTTCGGATTTTATGACCGCAAAAGGGTTTTATTTAACATCTGAAGTTTGCGAAGAAATAATAAGCGTGCTTACTAAGCACCCGCAAATCGTACGCATATTTTTTGATTGGACTACCAAACCTCCAGCAACGACAGAATTTGAATAATGTTAATAAAAAAAAGTTACAATCTCTTACCCACGATAGCATAACATCTTATTTGAAACTCACCCCACCTCCTAATTGACAGGTCAATAAATACTTGGTAGATTAGGGATCAATTAACTTAGTACTTAAACAATTTAATACAGATAAAAATGAAAAAAATCAAAGTAGTAAAACTCGGAACACGTTGCTACGACAAAGCAACTCAATTACAAGGGACTCTCACTCATTGGATGATTGGTATGGGTGGTCAAATTAATTACTTTTTTCAACCAAAAGGTGTTGATGAAGAAGGGCGACCTATAGATAGGCTCTATGTTGAAATTGAAAGGCTTAATATCAAAAAAGAAGACTTCGAAGAAATAGAGGTTCCTTTTGAAATATTGGGGACGACTGTTACTGACGATGCAAGCGGTTTTACAGGCATGGCTATTTCGTTTGTAAGGCATATAAATGGTTGTTTCCATGTTTACATTCAACCACAAGGCTTGCAGACCAAAAACAATTCACCAATTCAAAAACATGATTTCGATTTACGAGGTTGTTCAGGTGAAATGATACCGAAGCTATCGGAAAAAGCTTTGGAAAAAAGTAAAAAAGATCAGCCATCTCCAACGAGCGATACCTTTAATACTGAGCCGAAGTTAAGTTCAGTAAATGTAGAAAAATAGAAACCTGCCATTAGAAAACCTGCTTCGGCAGGTTTTTTTTATTTCCCCACCATCTTGTATCTCAACGATGAATACACCCCGCCCAACAACAAGGTCGACGCATTCCACCTCGAAGCTTTGAGAGTGCTTTCTCGATACGGATATTCCTCGTTCCCTCTTTTTTAGCATGTGGTTGACAAATCAATGAATATCCTGTATTATGTAGGTAATTAAATAAATTGTTCACAATATAAAACTGAATAAAAATGGATTATGATAAAATTCTCGCACTTATCAAAAGAATTAGAGTAAGAGATGGTAAACTATTCACAATTTCTGAAGTTAACTTTCACCTCTTAACAATGGATGGCCCGTCGGAAAAAGATGATGCTTTCTACTCCTGTTCAACGCAAATTAAAGGATTTTTTGATATTTATCTTAATATCCTTCAGGAAAAAGAGGAAATAAGTCGTTGCTTGTTCCATGAAATCGTAGAGGTCTTGTGGGTGGTGAGCGGTGAAGACACTAAGGATGCACATCTGATAGCCTTGGAAGAAGAAGAAAGATACTTTGGAAAACGTAAGGTTAATTTAGATAATGTAATATCTAAATAGTAAATCTAACAAACAGCTCTGATTATTCAGGGCTGTTTTTATTTCTCATCCCTAGTGATATCGGGATATTGAGTTATGTGTTAATTTGAAGTATAATGCAAGGAGTTATCTTATTAGTTAATAAACATTAATATGGGAAAAAGAGCAACATCACTTCATCAGCATACAAAATCAAAAGGGTCCCCTAAAACAAAGAAGCGAATTGAAATCAAGCACAAGATGCTTAGTGCGAAGAAAAAATCTAAATAAATATGAAAAAATCACCTTCTTACAAGACCTTATTAATAATTGCCGCGATTTGCTTCGGTTTAAATTTTTTAATCACTATTGGCATTATTGGTTTTGTTTTAAAGGTAGCTGGAGTTGCAGCCCTAATTTGGGGCATTGTTGAATACTTCAAATATAGTAAGGTAATTGAAGTAAAAATTAAAAAATAAACATTGCCAACCTAAATAAAATTTAGCAAAATAAAAAGCTCCCGTTTGGGAGCTTTTTTGCTTTTACTTTTGATTTTTCATCTCTAGTGCTTTTTTCACTAAATCTGCGCCTGGTTTTTTCTTCTTACCTAAATTTTTTGCAAAAGGATACGGTTTAAGTTTCCCATATTTCGATTCTTGGACATAGACTCGATATTTGACACCATTACCTTTTCTACCATTTTCAAATTGAGTAAGAAACTCTCTTGAGCACTCCCAAACAGGAATACGTTGAGCTTGATCAGTAGCAGACAAACCTTCAAAAAAGGTATTGTTGTGTTGAGGGTTAGAGAGGACTTTGTTTGTGTGCTCTCCATCCATTGGATAAATGAACCAGCGATACATTTTTTCTTTTGCCATGTATTTAATTTTTTATATATGTACTTAAAATAACAATTACTCTATCACTATAGCATAATTTTACCTTTTGTCCATATTCTAAATCAGCCCCCAAAGGACTTTCCTTTGGGAGAAATTAAGGCTATAAATGCTTGGTGCATCTGCAACCTTTTGGCTTTATGTATTCTTCAAAAAATTCTTTGCCGTAGTCATAGGTAATCTCCTCCCCTTCTTTTATATTTTTAATCGCGCTGATGAGAATCTTCCCACCTTTAATTTCCGATTCTGCGTTTGCACAGCAAGAGTGATTGATATATCTGGCGACATTCTTGCGCGACTTGCCATCCATGGTCCATCTGGAGTTAAGTTCAAATAAATATAAACCACCGCGCCTATTCGCCTCGTCAGTTGTAACTTTCTCTCCTACATATTCAATTATAAATTGACCTTTTTTAATCGGCTCGACTGCAAAAAGACCAAGACCGGACTTTGAACGCTTCACTAAAACTTTCGGAATATTTTTATTCTTCATATCAGAATATACTAACATAAAAACCCCCAAACAAATAAATTTGCTTGGGGGTTTCGTGCGTCAGTGCACTACTCTATGATAACCTTCGTATTACTGATTTGGTTATCTCCATCATCATAAACATGAATTATGTAAGTTCCCGACGGAATGCCATCTCGTGACAACACACAAGTCTTGCCCGTGAACACTTCGTGAGTTGCCTCACGTCCCAGTATATCAATTACAACAACTTTACCATTCACCATTTCTAATGGAGTGGTGATAGTTAATCGTTTCCTCCATGGATTAGGGTAAGCATTGATTGAAACAGTCTTGATGTGATCTTTAATCCCAAGGGGTAAAGATTTCGTAGTGAACTCCTCAACAAGCCCGCGACCAATACCCTGCCCATTATCAACTATTAAGCGATAATAATACTTGGTTCCTGGCTGTAAGCCATTCATCATCCCGAGAAAATCAATGGTTGTGTTTGATGCGGCAAATGACTGAATAGGTTTAAGAATATTACTGCACAGAGTATCTGTGCCATATTCTATCCAAGCAGTCGAAGCAAAATCTTTAGGATCAAACTTCCCGCGCGCAATGGCTCCTGTTTCAGTAATACTGATTGGATCGGGAACGACAGTGATTGCAATCGGAACATTATCACTAACTGCCGATGAATCAAGTGTTCTAAACTCGACAACAGCACCAAGTACTGAGACGCCTCCAGCATTCTTCGCCTCAATAGCAACCTCGTAGTCACTTTGAGCTGTAAGAGTTGTACAAACTACATTGTAATTCCCAGGACTGCTTTGGACAAACCATGTGGTTTTCAAAGTAAGCCCTTGGCCTTTCTTGCCATAACAGAATCGAGTCTCTGTTTGATTACTTCTCGAACCCTTGAACACCGCTCCGGTTTTAGTGATATTATCCGGATAGAACGTGAGCGCTTGTGGTGGCGAAGATACTGCTTTAGTAAGGAATGTGCTTACATCAATCTTTGTGGTACCAATCACATTATTCAAATAAATATTGTAATAATACGTTTTACCTGGTAAAAGACTGCGGAGCACAATTGCCGTATCTCCATTCGCATTCATTTGTATCACATTTGAATTCAGCGCAGATGCTGCAGATAGAGTATCGTAGCCTATCCAAATATTAGTCTGTCCTCCCCCGTTGTTGTCAGATGAAATCCTGATCCGAGCAGTATCTGTACCTGTGGTAATAAGTCCTTTTAAAGACCCGATTGGTAAACCTGCTGGAGCCGTCGTAACTGTGTCAAATGCTCCAGGTGTAATTCCTAAATCATTATAGATATACGGCTTCGACACCACAGTAGCTCCGCGAGGAACACCTGTGATTATATACGAGGCAATACCAATACCAGAAACTGGTTGATCGGGAGAAAAAACCATTGTTCCACCATTTACGCTATACCTAAAATACAAGAAGGCACTGAACCCAGCATTATGTGATGCTTTTAAGGTAACCGTGTCATTTGAACTTGTTCCATATATAGCTCCTGTAAAGAATGGTTTTATATCCGCTAATTTTGTAGTAAACGGATAAATGTCATAAGATGACCTGCCCAAAGAATCTGTAATTGTAGCAACACCTGTATAAAAGGTATTAGCATCAAGATTCCGGACCACGCGACTAGCATAACCAATTCCCCTAGCCCACAAAGTATCAGAGGCTTGAGGAGATGATCCTCCAGTTACAGAAAAACAAATTTTCGACAACGTAGGTGCGCTGTAATAGAAATAAGCAATTACTGAATCCGCTCCGACTTTTTTATCTGGAATGGAATCAATAATAATTGATGATTGCGACTGCGCTTTGGCAACCGAGATGGCAATCGTGAAGATCGCCAAGATTAACATTTTTTTCATGTATATGATTTTTTGATAAGAACATTTAGCGTGAAATGCCTCACGCAGGCTTTGCAATATGCAACTTTTATTTGTCCCAATTATAGCAGAATTAAATAAAAAGTCAACATATTTAATAAAATAAAAAAAACCTTACATCATAAGGCTTTTTTATACTAAACTTTGTTTAAATATATTATACTAGTTTTTCTTTGATTTTTGCGATAATGTCCTCGATTTTCCAATCACTTTTAATCAGGTAATCATAAGCGCCAATTTCCAGAGTTTGAGCCACTAGTTTTTCATTTGATAAATTTGAAAGAATAATAACGGGAACCTTTTCTCCCCATTCATACTCTCTGACATTTTTTAACATAGTGATGCCGTCCATTTTAGGCATTAAAAGATCAAGCATAATAAGATCTGGCTTATTATTAAGCACAAGCTCAAGCCCTTCGATGCCATTCTTGGCGACAAATATCGAAAACCCTTCGCGAGTCAATTTATCCTTGAGCGCAGATAAAAGTGACAAGTCGTCTTCGACAACAAGTATTTTTTTTGTATTGTTTATAATTTTTTTGTCTTCATTATTCATAAGTATTTAATCAGACTGCCAATGATTGAATTCTTCCTATGCACTCATCAACCATTTTTTGATCTTCGGTCAGGAGGGAGATCGAGATTCTAAGCCATTCTGTAAGCTTAAGTAAATCTTCTTTGGTCAAATCTTTAGGATTCTTTTTAAGGTGTGCCGCCACTTGGCGAGCAATAAAGCGTTCAGCGGCAGGTCCTAGATAATCTGTCGCTATTTTAATTGTTTGGTTATATGTTTCCATAATTTTTTGCATAATTATTTTAAACTATTTCAATATCTTTTAATTTATTCACACCCGAGGCGAGAATTAAGTAACCAGCAACCAAAATAGCAATGATAATATAAACTATTACGAGTATCCAATCAAAACTAATATTTCTGAAACTAACACTGAACGAAGAAAGTATTTGCATCATTATTGAAAAACCAACAATGATTGTAATACCCAAATTAAAACGCTTAAACGATTTTTTATAAATAAATCCCGTTGTCTTTTTTGTGAATATTTTTAAATTACAAATAGAAAAAACACCCAAGAACCACCCAATGATATACGGAATACATATAGTAAGAAGTATCCATAAATCAGAAAGATAGTATGTCGCAGGTGTACCCGGATACGGAGATGATTGACGGATAGGATTCAAGAATAAGGAAACAATATATACGGCTGATAGTACAAGTGTTATGCAAATGGGGAAAAATCTATTGCTTTTAATAAATTTTTTATCAGTAACTGTAAGAGCCAACTTGTACGAACCCTTGAATATCAGCCAATAAGAAACAAGTGGCACCGCAACCGTGATGTAATTATTTATTATAACGAATAATTTCAAATATTCTGTATAGTAAGCAAGAATATATCCTCGAAGCGAACCGGCTACCAAACTCAAGACAAGTCCGAATATCAGCACAGAAATCCCGACCCCTATCAAACGAACAGCCTTACCATCTTCACTAACTATTATTAAATCGGTGTATTTCTTAAGTCCGATAGTTGCATAAAAAGATGCGAACCATGCAATGAAAATCGGCAGAATAATACTAATTTGAAGCAAAGTACGAGAAAAAAGAGTTAGATTAAACTTATTACTAGCTTCTGTTAGAGGGGTTGAAAATGTCAGGATAAAATATGCTATCCAGAGGAGTCCACTTACTAAAATGTAAATACTTAAAAAAATGCTTGAATGTTTTTTAGCTGATGTTTCCATAATAAAAAATTATTAATAATCTACACATTCATTGTACTACCTTTTCGATTGTCTAGGAAGTCAAATGCGTCCCCCCCCCCCCGCTGCCGCTTCCATCTCTTTTTTAATATTATCAAGCGGAAGAGTAACATAGAATGTCGTGCCTTTGTTTTCTTTTGATTCAAAACGAATCGTGCCTCTAAGCTGTAAAACAACAGATTTTACTAAATAGAGTCCGAGACCGGTTCCATCGGTATCCTTTTCTCTGATATTTTCAGCGTGATATAGTTTGGTGAATATCTTGTCTTTTTCTTTTTTAGGAATGCCGTAACCCGTATCAGAAATAGTGATTATAATTTTCTTTTTAACAAAACTGAA
>JBAZXM010000010.1:0-25422 GCA_041659845.1 Minisyncoccota bacterium | reverse complement strand
TCGGCGGGAATCCTTGGGACGCGCTTCGCGCGTCCCGCATTTGGGCTTCTAAAAAACCGTCTAGTTCTATTCTGGTGCCCAGGAGAGGACTTGAACCTCCACGCCTCACGGCACACCCACCTCAAGGGTGCTTGTCTACCAATTTCAACACCTGGGCATATTTAACACTCACACAGTATACGGAAAATTTAAGAAAATTCAAGTCTAAACAAAAATCGCCTTACGGCGATTTTTTTTATTACTCTGCTTGAGTTTCTTCTGATGATTCTTCTTTTTCTTCTGGAGCATCGTCTTTGATTGCAATGTTAAAGATTGATTTCATCTTCTTGCGGATTTCTTTTGCAGCTTTGTCGCGGATGAAGTAGAGCTTTGATCGGCGAGTCTTTGATTTTCGGATAACTTCAATCTTGTCGATCATTGGAGAGTAGAGTGGGAAAATACGCTCGACACCGACGCTGTTTGAAATCTTGCGAACGGTAAACATCGCATCGGTTGTCTGCTTGCCGTGCTTGCGAGAAAGCACGAGGCCTTCAAATGCCTGGAGGCGAGTCTTGCCCTTTTCCTGAATCTTAGACCAGACACGTACAGTGTCACCAGCGCGAAAATCCATCTTTGCGCGGTCAGCCATATTGATTGGAGTTAATTGAATTGCGGTTGCCATATGTAGAAATGACTTTAGCATACAAGGCGCTTTTATGCAAGACTGACTTCTTTTTACATAGTACTTATTGACTTTTAAAAGATATACCGTATTCTTTTATCAAATTAATAAAGAAGTGATTTCTGAAGAATTTCTTAAAATCACTTTTTTAGTGGCAGAAACCGCCTTATGGATCATAAAAAAATAAATAAGGCCAGTACACAAATTTGTGTACTGGCCTTTTATCATATGATAAAACTACTTTTTCGCTATAGTCGATGGTTTCATATCCAAGCTAATTTGCTTGGCTGTATTTGCCATCATCATTTGAATTAAATCAGACGCACCAGATGAGTTACTACCAGGACCATTGTCACCCATGACAATATTGGGTACCCAGTTAGATTGACTCATGGCCTCAGCGTATGATTTGTTTACATCCACCCATGCTTCGAGTTTTTGCTCTAAAGCACCGTTGGCTTGCATAACTAATCGCTTTTTTGCAGCTTCACCTTCACCATCCTTGATATTTTTCTGCTTATTAAATTCAGCAGCTTCCATTTCAAGTTTGGCTACTTCTTTTTTCTGCTGAGCTTCTGTCACAAATTTTGCTTTTATGACCTCTTGCTCCCATTTTGCTTTTGCCGCATCAGCTTCACCTTGTTTTGCAACAGTAATTGCATCTTGTTCTGCTCTTTTGGCATTTGCTTGAGCAATCTGAACTTGAGTGGTCGCTTTTTGGCGCTCGGCAATTTGGTTTTCTACAATTTTGTCATATTTGAGTTCGCTAATACTCATCGGTAAAAGCTTAATTTTAAACTCAGAAAGCATCGAACTTTGCTGACGTCTAGGTAAACCATTCACATCACGACTAATCTCTGTAACCGGAATCATCTTTTTAGTACCCAGAATCGGATCAATCATCTCTCTTTCCTTAACGGTTGTGACATAAACTCCATTCTCAGCTTGATCATTAATATACTGAACAAGTTCTGCTCTTCTTTCTCCAGATGATTCTGTTGAGCTCATGAGCGGACCTGAGAGATAAATTGCAGCATCGATCATTTTTCCAACCGCTTGTTGTTCAACTCCTTCAGCGTTTCCAAACGTTTTATGGATATTAACAACCAAAGGATGAGCCAGTGGCATTTCCCATGAAGCAGCGCCATATAGATTAGCGTGCCCCCCATCGTTAAAGCGCATTTTTTTTGAAAAATCTACATCTCCGTCTTTCATGAAAGAGTATTGTTTTCTGCGGGGATACTTTGTAATAGTTCCCCATCCTTGCCACTTTACCCCGGGATCCGTATGGACGGTTAGCTCTCCGCTTAAGGGACTTTGAACAACCATAATTTCATTAGCATCCAAATCCTCAAAGAGTTTAAAAGATGCTGATAAACCAAATAATACAAATACACAAATAATTACTGTTCTAACTGTGTTTCCTGATTCCATTTTTTTGCCTCCTTTCGGGGGACTTGTTTTTTGTTGTTTGAGATTAGATTATTTTTTTGACAGATTTAATTTAAGACCCTCTGTCATTCTAGGTCTTTTACTGTTTTATCCAAACTTTGAGCATCATTAAGATTCTCTTTTGTTCTTTTTCGAGCATCCTTAATAACTTTGTCAGTTTTTCTTTTTAATCCTACGGCTTCTTTGACTGTATTTCGCAATTTATCACCGGTATTTACAGGTGATCTGTCCTCAAGTTTTTTATCCTTACGGAACAGCCAAAATAAATCAAATTTTGTTGGAAAGAGAATTGGAATAATAATCTGTGTAATTACTACAAAAATAAGTAATAAACCACAAAACTCTAGAAACACGATTTGCATGATGTTTTAATTTTTAATGAACTTTTTTCTACAGGACCCTGTAGAACGGATTACTAAATCAATAGTGAAAAAATTTTAGCAATAATGATGTTTTTTGTCAAGAGCTTACAAAATCAGCTTAAACTCCTCTGGAAGTGGTGCCTCGATTGAGAGATATTTGTCGGATGGAAGAGTAAAAGAGATTGATTTTGCATGCAGAGCCACACGATTAAACCCAAGCACGCATGGATGATTTGAAGTGTAGAGATAGTCGCAAATTATCGGGTGGTTGAGATATTTCATATGTACGCGGAGCTGGTGGGTGCGGCCTGTCTTGGGAGTTAGCTCGACGATAGAAAATTTTTCACCATCGGATTCGAAGCGCTTGAGCACTTTGTATTCTGTAACAGCCTCACGCATCGTCCCGCGTGCTCCGCGGCCAGCGGACCACTGGCGGAAATCTTTCCCCGAGCGGCCAATTGATTTATCTATTACGCCCTCATCATTTTTTATCCATCCCCACACGACTGCAATATACTTTTTCTTCACTTCCCTGTTTTGGAATTGTTGTTTCAAAAATTCAAATGCTTTCTGGTTTTTCGCTATTACCATCACGCCCGAAGTTTCTTTGTCCAAGCGATGTACGATGCCGGGGCGATAGATAAAATTTTTAATTTCAAGCTGTTTTTTAAAGAGTCCGAGAATACGAGAATAAAAAGAGGTGGCTGATTCAGGAAGAGTTTCTTCTGGGGCTAACCACGGCTCGCCGACATCTTTCATTTTCGGATATTGATCCACGAGAAAATCCGCCAAAGTTTTTTCCTTAGTTCTACCGTCACTATGCACCATGAGACCCGAAGGCTTGTTAATCACGAGAACATCTGAATCTTCGTAGAGAGTTATATCTTTTAATTTCATTGTGCCCCCGCGAGGAATCGAACCTCGAATTACGGCTTAGAAGTCCGCAGTTATATCCATTTAACTACGGGGGCAAATCTCTCACTAATAGTACTATTTCTTTATTAAAACAAAAACCGGCAAATGCCGGCTTTTATTCTGGTGGGCGGTAGAGGACTTGAACCTCTGACCTTCCCAGTGTAAATGGGTTGCTCTACCAACTGAGCTAACCGCCCGTGAATAATTTATTGATACCTACCAAGACAGCATAACCGCCCATATAATTTTGTTGATTAACACAAAATCACAAAAAGACTATACCAATTTTATCTACTCGGGTCAACGACTTTCGGCGGATTAGCCAGAATGGCGGCAGACTTTTTATTTTTCTGATCAAAATAATCCAAAACATTATTCAGCTTGTCGCGATTAATAGGCTCCGTATAAGAAGTGGTAGAGGTGTCGGCTTGGAAAATTCCATCGTTGTTTATTTCCCAAAAAAGATATGCCGAAAATATGCCGACGGAGATCCCGCCAACAAACATATAAATAATGATGAGCCTCCAATGCTTTTCTTGTTGTACGAAAGAAAGTTCATCTTTTTTAACAAAAAAACTATTTTGTTGTTTGAAAAAAGAAAAAGATGGAAATTTCATAATTAATTCGTGTTGATAAAGCTGATAAGATTGATAATGCCGTTTATTTCCCAGAGTGATTCAGTTTGAGATATTCCCGCATTCAATGAGACATTTTTAAATTCAACTTCATAAGGCATATTCTCAATCAAAAGAATCAATTTATAGATTTGAGCGAAAGATCCGGAAGCTTTGAATCCTGCCTCAAGCCTGCTCGGCTTGTCTTTCTCTTTAACTTCAAGCACAGAAGAAAGCGTGAACATCGTGCCCGATTGCTTGCCGAGATACTCCAGCGACTCGAGGAAAATCGTAGGATTGTCGTTCTCGACAAAATGCGAATCGATAGACTGGCGTTCAATTTCAGTACGAGCCAATGTCTTCTTCAATTCTTGAATCTGGTCTTGCCGGGAAAGAGCAATTTCAACATCTTGATTCATAAGCGAAGCACTTTCATTCTTGCTTCGCACTTGAGAGAAAAAATAACTATACACTCCGATCGAGCCGAGCGCCAAGAGTAGTGTGAGAGAAAACAATATTATGTGTCGAGTTTTGTGTCTATGCATGGTATTAGGGGGTAATTGAAATAGTAATATGAAAATCACCATCCTTGGCTTTCACAAGATTAGAAATAGGCAAATCAACCTTGGTAAAATGGCTTTCCTTTTCAAGTGCTTTGGTGAAAGCAAGAAGGCTTTCGCGATCAAGCGCCGTTCCCGCGAGTTCAAGATATGAATTTTTCTGATTCTGCTTAGTGTATGCGATGCGTGTGAGTTTAATCGCAGGAGTGACATTAGTCAGAATACTGTCGATGATATCCCGAGATACGATAAGGCTTTCAGCTCCGGAAAATATGGAAAGCTTTTTATTAATCGCCTTAATAGATTCGTTAAGGTTCGTTGCGACTGAAAAGTTTTCATTGTTTTTAATCAATGTAAATCTCTCGTTCACTACTTGATACTTCATCGAGGAGATCAGGTATGACGGCATGAGAAATACAGACGCCAGAATCCCGAGCAAGAAAATACTTAAAAATACCACAATGCTTAGGCGATAGATATATTCGCTCCGAACGACTTTCTTGTATTGTGTCGGCAATAAATTAATCATGATAAAAATCGCGAAGCGCGAGACCGAGCGCCGTACTGTAGATTAAAGATTCTCCAAAATTAATCTTGGGAGAATAGTGCTCCAAAGAATTAATGTTGGACCAAATATTCGCAAGCTCAACTTTAGTACGCATGCTTGTCGTCAAATAGCCCAACAGTCCGGGCAGATGCGCATCCCCGCCACAGAGAATAATGCGGTTGATTTTTTCTCGATCATTACCGCTTTCGTCTTTATGGGTGTGCCAATAAATATAATGGCGATTAATCTCATCGCGTAAAATGGAAACAGAGTTCAGGAGAATGGAAAAGAGTTCCTTGTTTGCGGAATTACGTAGCAAGCCGTTCTCTTTTTTCAATTCTTCAGCATGTTCAAAATCTATTGAAAGCCCCTTTTTTATCATATTCGTCAAAGCAATACCCCCGATATCAACAGTCGACATGAAGCGCACAATCCCCTTACTAACGACAGAAATACCTGTCCGCATAGCGCCGAAATCTATAATCATCATAGTGCTGTCATCACCCTTAGGCACGACTGCCCGAGTAATCGCCTGTGCTTCAAGCTCGAATGAAAGGGATATGAAGCCAGCACTTTCTAGAACTGCGACATAACTATCAACAATCGTGCGAGGCAACGCGGAGATTTGCACCTTATATGAGGTATCGCTCTCTTCGATAAACTCGTAATCAAAGATTGCTTCGCTTGCAGGAAGAGGAATATTTTCTTCGAGTTGGAGCTCTATGGCATTTCTTATTTCACTCAATTTAAGTTTCGGCAAGTTTAATGCGAAAATATATGCTTGCTCTTCGGGGAGGGTGACACGCGCGCAAGAAATGCCTGTTTCTTGCTTGATTTCCTTTAGAATTTTTTCAAGTTGAATTGGGTCTTTAATAATACCTACAGTAACAACATCCGACGGAATATTTTTATGCCCGTGGGTTCTCAACTCAAGACCGGTCTTTGTCTCTTTGAGGCTGGTAAATTTTACCGAAGTATCGGAGATATCAATTCCGACGGAAGAGAGTGCTAAAAACCTCGGCACCGGGAAGGAAGTGTGTAATCCATGCGATGTATTCATTACCTATAGTATACAACAAAACAAAATACTATCGCACCTCTGTACCGGGTGGAATTTCTTTTGAGGGTTCGATGGTGCAAAAATTTCCATTCTCGCCGGCTGCATACATTATCATGCCGTTTGATTCAAAACCGCGAATGGTTCTTGGTGCGAGATTTGAAGCGACTGGTACCGATCTACCCACAAGTACTGATGGGTCTGGGTAATATTCTCTGATACCTGAGAGAATCTGGCGCGGAGATTCTTCACCTAGATCAATCATAAATTTAATAAGCTTATCCGCACCTTCTACAAATTCGGCGGAAAGAATTTTCCCAATGTGAATTTCAACTTTTTTTAAATCGTCTATTGTAATCATAGTCATACTATAAAGCATTTTTCTTACGATCCAAATAGCGCTGGAGGATGAGAGCGGCGGCGGAAGCATCTATTGATTCTTTTTTCTCTGAATGGCGACGACCATCATCTAGCATATCTGCCTTGAAATTCCGCGCATTAACCGAGGTCATGAATTCTTGCTCGAGGTGCACAGGCAGTCTAATCTCTTTTTCTAGGGTCTGCTTGAATTCTAAAATCGCTTCCATAATCGGGTTCTGCTCCCCTAGCCCATCACGCGATTCACCTACCACAATCTCTCTAACGGATTCATCAATACAGAATTTGCTGAGAGTCTGCACAAGATGCCGATCATTCAGTAGAATTGTTTTGGGGAATGCAATTGTCCCCCCTTCATCCGAGAGGGCTATACCGACTCTTTTTGACCCATAATCAATACCGAGGATTTTTGACATAAGTGTATAGTACCATAGCATATACCTCGAGTATTGTGTTAGAATTATTTTATGAATACTTTAATTTCACACCCTATGTATATTATCTTGATTGTGCTTGTTTGGATTCTGCCTTGGAAAGGCTACGCTCTCTGGACCGCTGCGACTAGGCGCGAAAAAGCATGGTTTGTCTTCCTTATGCTCCCGATCAACACACTGGCGCTTCTTGATATTTTTTATATTTTTTCTGTAGCCAAGAGAAAACCGAAGGATATCAAAGACTTAGTTATCCGCACTGCACAATCTACACATCAAAAAGCAAAAAATGTTTTCAGTAAAAAATCTCAGTAATCAATAAAACCGGCATTTGCCGGTTTTATGTTACTTTACATTCATATTGTCATCTGTCATACTTTTTTTAGAACACAGCATCTTTGATGCTCTCTAAAAATTTCATATATGAAAAGGCAAATTATTGCCATTATTTGGCTTTCTACTCACAGAATTAACCCTGAACAAAAAAAGGTTTTACAAAAATTGTACGGCTCGGATGTAGAAATTATCCAAGATCGCACTCGTTTTTCAACAAATGACGGACTAAAAGACTATATATGCAAACACCCAGACATGTTGGTGTATGCAGTAGCCAAAGTCCAACATTATCAAAAAGCCGCCAAAGCAGGGTTCCAGTTTGGTGTTTTTAAAGAAACTATTAAAGGATTGTTTCCTTCAGGAATTCGGATCAAAAAAACTTCAGAAATTTCTTTTCACATTTGTATTGATAAAGTAGAAAAGAAATCTGAAAAACCACAAGCTTGCCCTAATAAAAAGTTTTCAAAACGGCAACCCAAAATGCGCTACGCCGCATAAATAAAAATTAAAAACACAGAATTATCTCTGTGTTTTTTTATTTTGGCAGAGGCGGTGAGAATTTTTAGTTTTAGTTGATAAATAAGTAAAAATAATGTAGAGTGACTATGAAATAAATACGGAGGTGTGGCTGAGTGGTTGAAGGCACTTGTCTTGAAAACAAGAGACCGAGAAATCGGTCCGTGAGTTCGAATCTCACCGCCTCCGCGCGTACAAAAATAAGCCCCTTTTGGGGCCTTTTTGTTGCGCGGAGGCGAGCGAGTGAATGGTTTCACTCACGGGTGAGATTCGAAAAGCTTTTCGTTATGAAGAGGAGCTTTGCTCCGACTGAATCGAAAAGGTATACTGCTCCTGTAAGGAGCGGACTCACCGCCTCCGCATTGGCAACCTGTTAGTTTTATTGACTCATTGGCTCTATATTGAGCTGTGACTCACAAGACTTTATGTTGCAATAAAAAGAACGACAATAGTCGTTCTTTTTATTTATCAGTTATTGCTTTGAACTAACTTCATGAAAGCAAAAATTTCACTAAGTGCTTTTTTCTGCTTTTCATTTGTAATCATATCTATATTCTTAATTACCTTTTCTAAAGCCATAAAAGTATTTTCGGTATCTATGAGTGAATCAACCCCAATACTGTAACGTTCTTCTAGATACCCATACTCTCGGAACAAAGCGCCTAGCGCATTCTCCTCTTTTCGGGCAAGCTTCTTTATAGAATTAAAAATAAAACAAATAAGAAAATCAATTCTGTATGTTTCTGAAACAGAAACTTTTTGAGGATTAAGTTTGGTTTCTCTAGTTGGTAGCAATATATCACCGAAAAGTTTTTTACTTTCTAGGGTAATAAAAGATGTAGACTGTGGACACAGATAATAATCTACAGGGAGTAGTCCCGCTTTTGTCTTATATAAAACAAAAGACTGAATTCCATTAATAGGAGCATTTTGATGAGGTTCACAAATATGAACAATATCTCCAATCTGTGAATAGTATTCAAATCTTTTTTCTAATGCATCTGCAATATCTTCATCTTTAAAAGTTATCCAGACATCAAGATCGCTAAATTCATCGGAATCACCCCTGGCAACGGATCCTAAAAGATGCCCCTCAGTAGCTTTTTCTTTAAAAGCTTTTTTGATAAGTTCTATACAATCAACACCAAGAAGAGTTATATTTGGAGGTTGAAGTTTATTCATAATCTTCTAGCGGATAAATATCAAAAGCTACTTCCTCATAAGGATGTACTGATTTTATTTTCTCAATCACATCTTTTAAGATCTCTCGCGGTACTACAACTTCAATTCTTTCTTCTTCGACAGAAGATAATTCTCCTGCTTTTCCGATTGCGGGATTTGAGTTTTCATTTCCTCGGAAACGACCAGTTCCACGAGTAGAGAAAGAACAAAAATCATAATTTCCGATTTTGCCTGCTCCTGCTTCACCAAGAGTTTGGCGAACAATGTCTACATGAGATAGTGGTACGAATATTACGAGTTTTAGGTTTTGAGATTGCATATAATTATTATGACTTCTGGACTTCAACCAAACCACCTGCTAATTTCTTCAACTTTTCAGAATCAGCTATTGGTCCTCCGCCTGAGGAGATCCAGCCTTCGTATTTTTCAAACCAAAATTCTTTTCCACTTAAAAATTGCTGCCAGATTCCTTTCTTTAGATTTTCTGTTCCGTGAAGCGGAGCAAGCTTAATGTGAGCGTGATCAATACCTGTTCCTTCCATAATGACGCCAACTCTGCCGACATCAGCAAAATACTTTTCAAGAATGAGAGCAACTTCTTTCGAAGCTATGATGAATCTCTGTAAAACGTCGTCAGACATCTTCAAAACATCGCTTCCGAAGTGCTGCTTCGGAATGATACAGGTAAACCCTTCGGTGTTGGGGTCAATAGAAAGAAAAGCCATAAACTCATCGTTCTCCCAGAATTTTCCAGGTGTCTGAATAGCCCCCGAAGCAATTTCACAGAAGATACATTTATTATCTTTAGTTGTAGCGTCGTAGATTGCCATATTGTTTCAGTTAAACTTAGCAAGAATGGTTCTTGTTTAACTCCAAGAAATATCAACTTCTATTAAATCTTAAATATATTACTCGGTGAATAAAATCGCGCGATTAAAAGCGGTACAAGGATTGAAATAAATGCAGCAAGCGCCATAAAGGGAATACTGATAAATCCGAAAACTGAAACGTAGTGCAGAGTACATGATACTCCATTAGCGGGGCATGGAGCAGCAGATATATTGAAGTAGTATATGTAGTTGTGAAAAAGAGCAATCAATACCCCAATACTAGAAAGTATAATTCCGTACTCAAGAACTGAATGATCTTTTTTAATTAACGCATACCCCATTATAAATACCAGAGGATACAAGAATGCCCGCTGATACCAACACAAATCACATGGTGCATAGCCAAGCACCACAGAGTATATGAGGCTGATAATCATTGCAATAAGCGCGTGCCCAAAGGCAATCAAGATTGCGTATTTGGAAATGAAATCAAGAAGAGAATTTTCGCGAGTTCTATTGAAAATAAATATCACAAACACAATCACCCACACAATGAAAAGTGCGAGTGCACCGATTGCAGTAATCAAATTAAAAATTTCAACAGATGGACTCATATTATTCTGGAAGAACGCATGATGTTTTCTCTGCGAGTTCTTGTAGAGGAATTTCACCAGTCAAGCGCGAATCATCGGCAAAAATCCAAGTGGGGTAGCTCTCAATCTTTTTTTCCTGGCAAATCAGTGTCTGCCCCTTCGTATCAGGAGTTGAGCACTCTATATATGGCAAAAGATTCTTTGATCTGCCGAACAGTTCTTTTTGCTGCTGGCAGTGCGGACACCAAAATGCCCCATAGAAATTAGCACCTTTATCCTTCAAGCATGTCGCAAAAGCGTCATACTTACTAGGGGCTGGTGCGGGTACGAAAAAATAAACAGCAGCTAAGATAGCAATAATACTGACGACTAAACCTATAAATAGTGAAGTTTTTTTCATATGCGATATTCTACAACAATTTATTTAAATTTGCTATAATTATCGCATGGAACAAAATACTGAAACAATCTCATGGAGTGCTCCGGAATATGCGCATGAAAAGAAAAGTAATGACTGGTTTTGGGCGCTCGGTATTATTGCAGTTACCGCGAGTGTAGCAGCCATCATTTACGGGAATTATTTATTCGCGCTTTTAATCATCATTAGTGCAACTACGGTTGCATTCTACAGTGTGCGTGAGCCGGACATGGTTAATTATGAAATTAGGGATGATGGTATTCTAATGCAATCAATCCTGCTTCCTTATAAAAACATTCAATCATTTTGCATTAAGTCGAATGAAGACAAGCTACTCATCCTCTCTAACAAAATTTTCATGCCGCTCATCGTCATACCGTTCAACGATATTGATGAAAAGAAACTCCAAGAAAAATTAAAGTCTTATCTAACAGAAAATACAGAGCTTGAAGAACCGATGACTCACAAGATAGTCAATTATTTCGGATTCTAAAAATTGTGCTCTCGGCAGGAATCGAACCTGCATTTCTCCCTTCGCAGGGGAGTGTCCTATCCATTGAACGACGAAAGCGGTGCGGTATTACACTACTACACTTTTGGATGATTTTCAACCTGGATTTTATTTTTAGATTTATTGATCAAGAAATATCCATACACCAAAAGTAGTGATGAATAATTCACAATCATAAACCACTGCTCAGACCATCGAATTCCGTGAGTGAAACGGTACTCAGAAACAGGCCAGAGGAATGGTGTGAGGTAGAAGCCTTGCGCATGTGTGGGGATGTCAATCAATATATGTAGCGCCCAGCCGAACATTACCCACGGGACTCTTTTCCTAATAAGCCAAACGATTAAAAATACAGCAGAGAAAATCACCAAGCTGTGACTGATCTGATAAAGATAGGGTGTGTATTGAAACGCCCACTCCGCACCTATCCGCAACCCTTGAAATGGAAAGTGGATTTGTGATAATTTAATACTCCCGAAAATAATATTGAGAATCAATACGGCAAATGGAAGAGTGAATGCAAAAAGGTCGGGAAAAACACCCCAAAATGCCGCCCATGCAACAGAGGGCTTTTTCTCTTCTTTAATTTTTACATTTGCGCCTTTAGCGAGCGCTGCCACCCAAAGCCCATGAGCTAAAATATCCATAAATAGTTTAAATTAAAAAATTTTTATTATTCCCCTTTCGCCCATTTTTTTAAATCCTCATAGCTTTCCTCACCACAAACCCATTTGCCTGTTTTTGTATTTATAAAAAAGGGTACTCCTCCGCATTGGCCGGTATCATACTCATCTAGTAGCTTTTCATTTTCTTTATTGTGCCAAATTTCCAGTTGTTTGATTTCTATCCCCTCTTCTTTTTTAAGCCTATCAACTAGCTCGTGCATCTCTAAACAACCAGGGCATTCTTCACCATAAAATTCCAACAAATGTGATGTCATAAGAAAATTATACACTTTTACCACAAATAAAAAAATCACACGACTTTCGGCGTGTAATTTTTTAAATTTCTTATTTCGTAATCTTAGACAATCGTGATTTCTTTCTTGCTGCGGTATTCTTCTTTATAACTCCGCGCTTTACTGCTTTGTCGATTGCTTTGTATGCTTGTGAGAGCATTTTCTTTGCATCTGTAACTTTTTTGTCTTTGACGAGCTTCTCGACTTTTTTCGAGACTTCTTTCATTGTCTTCTTTCGGCGATCATTCACCGACTTTTTACGGAGTGACCCGCGAAGTGCTCGTTTTGCTGATCTGGTAATTGGCATAGTATATGTAAATTAATTAAGTAGTAACTTTTAAGCAAACCTGACTGAGACACAATTACTATATCAGAAAAAATATAAAAAACAAGAAGACGTTTACAAAATCACCATATGGTTAAATAGTAAACATCTATCTACTTGGGAGCTTAGCTCCCAAGTAGATACCTAGTACCTAGATAGACATAAAAAAATCCCTTCGACAAATGCCAAAGGGATAAAGAACCAAAGCAACAAAGTGCCTAATACTAGTCGCAGAAAAGCACGAGACAGCAGACGACACCCCAGCCACCACCCCAACTGTCCCGGTCGCGGCACACGCTACCATCAGAGTAGAGGTAGAGGCGCGGCACCCCGTGGCTGCCGCCCGAGCTCACCGAAAGACTATCACGATTATCAAAACCGAGCATATATTTATCTTTCGGCAATTGTGATCCAACACTCATTTCAGCGATTGCTAAACCGTAGACATTAGGAAGAATGGCATTTTGGCTTTTAATGAAGTCAACACACTTCTGTGACGAAAGTTGTTGCTTGAAGCGAAATACCTTGATCTTCTTCTTATCACCAGTTGTAAACGACATTGAGGGCGTAACACTTCCCACTTCTTTGCTCCACTTTTCCTTCGCATAACGGGTAGCCGTTTCCATATCAGGAATTGTTATGTGAGCTGATTCGAAGATGAGTTCGAAACAGTCGTCTACGATGGGTGTAACTTTTTCCAACTTGGAAGAATTTACATCAAACTTTCCTTCAACTCCATTCTGGAGATGAGTTATCAGTTTTTCAAAATCAAACGGATAACCGTTGTTCTGATTGATCTGACGTTGGAATTCATTGAACTTCTGTTGAAGCTCATAATTTTGGCGTAGTGTTTCGCCTGCGACAGTTTTTGCCATGACAAATTAAGTTTTAAATGTGCTTTATAAGAGATTTACGATCTCCTTGATACGATTAGCTATCCCTAGCTACATGATTATTATATCACACATTATATATAAAAGTCAAGCCTATTGAGGGAAGCCTCGCTTCCCTTATTTACCTCATCCCTGACCCTTCTCCAGATTACTAGAGAAGGGAGAATTCTCCCCCTCTCCGGTACTCGGGAGAGGGGCAAAAGGGTGAGGATTTATTTTATATCCTGTATACTGTATTCATGATTTCCCACCTAAAAGGTATACTCATTTTTCACAGTGATAAATTCGCGATTTTGGAAGTCGCGGGAGTAGGATATAAAATATTCCTCTCACCGGACAATATTGCGAAAATCTCAACAAAGATTGGCGAAGAATTTTCATTCTGGACGCATCTCGCCGTGCGCGAGGACGCGCTTGATCTATATGGATTCATGGCGCATGAAGAATTGGAATTTTTCGTCATGCTACTCGATGTCTCCGGTATCGGGCCTAAGTCTGCACTCGGAATACTCGGCACCGCATCAATACCTACTCTTAAAAAAGCTATCGCCACTGCTGATACTTCATATCTGACCAAAGTTTCTGGAATAGGAAAAAAGACTGCTGAGAAAATAGTGCTGGAACTAAGAGACAAACTCTCTCTCTTGGGAGTAAATGATGAAGGCGGAATACTCCGGGGTGAAAGCGAAGTGCTTGAAGCATTGAAAGCTCTCGGCTACCGCGAAAATGATGCACGTGATGCGCTGAAAAATATTACTGAAGATATCATCGGCGAAAATGCTCGTATTAAAGAAGCGCTTAGACTTTTAGCGGGGAAATAAAAATTACATACAAAAACAGCGCCGTGAGGCGCTGTTTTTGTATTTGGGAAAAATATTTAATTATTGATTTTTACATCAATACTTCCATCAACTCCTACCTTGTCGTCATTCGCCTCCCCACTCGCATTTATTTCAGTACTTGCGTTGACTGAATCTTTTTCTTCTTGGGTATCATCATCATCTCCTATTTTGAAAAAATCATTCATATCTATCTTAATTTCTGTAAAACCGTTCAGGATAGATTTCGCTTCTTGAGCGGTGCGTAACGCCTTTTGGTAAAGAATAAATGCTTCGCCGTAGGCCTTCGCTTGAAGCTTGGCATTAGCTTCTGTAATGAATCCTTCAGCAGCCTTCAGCTTGAGCTCCGCGAACATCTTCACCTCTGCCGATGCATCTATCTTTTCCAAGTATGCTCGAACTTCGGCAATCTTGTTTTCCGCTGCGCCCAACTTCCCTTCCGCAGCCGCTTGAACCATTACTTTGTTGCCTGAATTAGCTACTTTGCTTTCAGCTTCTTCTTGAGCACTCGCATTCAGACTAACTGTTTCATTAAGACTGGTGTTGAAATCATTGAGCTCCTCTTTATTTTCTGGATATTTCACTGCAAGGCCGAAAAGAATAGCCTGGTGAGCCTGGAGTGATGCCCCAAAATCAGTTGTTTTATCGAGCGCTACATTAGCCTTGTCTCCATCCCCAAGCTGTTTTATTCGAAGAAGGAATCTTTCGGCATGCTTCTTAAAATTCTCTTCGAGTTTAGCTTTTACGTCAGCTTTAAGGTCGCCACGGATAGCGAGCTTTTCCGCCTCTTCCAAACGATCTTCGGCAATCTTTGCTTCTGCCTCGGCTTTTGCCCGAGCAGAGAACGCCATGTTTGTGCGAATTTCATCATTCACACTAATTTTAACTGGATATAAAATATCACCCGGTAGCGATGATTGCGCAATTGCGGATGTTCCTCCGCCAAGCGCAAGTACAATAAGAATAGTTGTTAACATATAAAATAATTTAATTAATAAATAGTAATATGACCTCGCACATAATTATACTACCAATCATGATTAAACGGGTATGCGTTTTCCACATAAATGCTTATGTTATAATCTGCCTATTATGCCAGAGCTACCGGAAGTACAAACTACAGTAAACGGATTAAAGAAGACAATTGTCGGATTGAAAATCACTGATGTGTGGACAGACCTTGCAGTGAAAAATCCAACGCGTAAAGATTATTATGACACTATAAAAAGCAGTGCGTTTTTTACAACTTTCAAAAAGAAAGTTGTCGGAGCGAAAGTGATATCAGCTGAAAGACGCGCGAAAAATATTCTGATTAATCTTTCTTCAGGAAACACTATTCTCATTCATTTGAAAATGACTGGCCACCTGCTTTTCGGATTATACGAATACGACAAAAATAAAAATGTTTGGTCGCCGAGTGCGAAAGAAAAAAATCAAGCGCTTCGCGACCCGTATAATAGATTCGTCCACGTAGTGTTTTCATTTTCTAACAACCCTAAATCTAAAGATCGGGCAAGCAAACATTTGGCATTTTGTGACACGCGCAAATTCGGCAAGGTTACTCTCGTCGATACAAAAACCGCGCATGAAACATCGCACCTGCAAAAAATCGGCCCAGAACCTTTTGATAAAAATTTCACCGTGAAAGTCTTACGAGAACGATTGTTGAAACGCCCGATGTGGAACACTAAAACCGCACTCATGAATCAAGAGATTGTGGCGGGAATAGGGAATATTTATTCAGATGAGCTCCTATGGCTCGCAGGCATTCATCCGGAACAAAAAGTAAAAACACTAAAGAAAAAAGATTTTAAAAAAATATTTGACTCTGCTCTCTCGGTGCTCACTAAAGGAATAGATTTCGGAGGAGACTCGATGTCTGACTACAGAAACATTCATGGAGAAAGAGGTGAATTCCAACATACTCATAATGCATACAGAAAAACTGGAAGTAAGTGTAGTAAGCGCGGATGCGAGGGAATCATTACAAGAAAAGTCATAGATGGCCGGAGTGCGCACTTCTGCCCTCTTCACCAAAAGCTCTTTAAGGAGTAGAATGAACATATGGAAAAAGGATTAGATGCATTAAAAGATCTCAAATGGCTGATAGGTATCCTCGTGATACTTTGGTTTGTTTGGTTTTTCACCGGCGGCCCGAAACGTTTTGAACAAAACAACAAGCCTTTCATCAAGCCTCCTAGCCCTATTAACTCAGGTGAAAGATACGGCCCTGACGGAAAACTCCAAGTGGATACGAAATATATAAAAGTTCAGCAGACTAACTAAAACTCTTTAAGGTATGTATTTCGAGGAGACTTGGGAGCGCGACTGGCGCGAGCACGAGGTGAGGAAGCATAGCTTCCGCAAGACCTTGAATATTTTGTAATCAAAATGTGAAAGGTTTACAGCTTCTGTAAGAAGTTTTCTAGCAAGAAAATATCCGTACTCCTCGAGGTACATACCGAAAAAGAGTTAGATACCTAAGATTCTAAAAAGCGCGATGCCTGTAGCGACGGAAACATTTAATGATTCTTTTTTTCCGCGCATTGGAATCTCTGCTATTACGTCGCACTGATTAAGAATTGATTGGGGTAAGCCTTTAACTTCATTGCCTAGAATAATTGCCGACTTGTTCGGTAATTTAACTTTTTTATAATCAATCGCTTTCGGCGATTGTTCAATCGCAATAATTTTATATTTCTCTTTTTTTAATTTATTTAAGATTGGTTTGATGGTTTTTACACTTTCCCAAGGCACAGTTTTTTCCGCACCAAGTGCAGACTTGGCAATATCTTTGCGCTCACGACCAAATCGATCAAGTGGAGCAGGAGTAATACCAACGAGGAAAATTTTGCTAATCCCTGCCGCATCTGCAGTGCGGAAAATCGCTCCCACATTGTGAGTACTCCTTATATCATTCAAGATAAGTATGGTGTTCATTCGTAATTCTTAATTTTTAATTCGTAATTGATTCTGTTATACTAGCATTATGTTAAGCCTTTTTCCAAAACTTTTTTCTTTCGCGATTTTAGTGCCCGTAGCCTTTCGCTTGATTCTTGGCCTCTATCTCGGCCGTGAGATGTGGCGCAATTATAAAAAAGCTAAAGAGTCTGCGAGTCCGCGCCAAAGAACAAGCTTTTATATACAAGCTGTTCTACAGCTTGTGCTCGGACTTATGTTTATCGCAGGGCTTTTCGTCCAACTTGCCGGCATTATCGCCTGTGTGATTTTTCTTTTCCGCGCAAATGAAGTACGAGGAAATTCTGGCCAGCCTTCTCTCATCGAGCTTTCCTTTGCTCTCGCTTTCATTTCCCTCTCCCTTATCTTCCTCGGCCCCGGCATCTTCGCGATTGACCTACCGCTATAATTGTGATATTTTAAAGGCTGTATTTGAAAAATAAGTTTTCAAATAATATGCGCTCGTAGCTCAGTCGGTAGAGCAGCTCCCTTTTAAGGAGATGGTCGAAGGTTCGATTCCTTCCGAGCGCACAAAGAAAAACCTCGTACGTTAGCGTACGAGGTGAAGATTATACTTTCTTCTAGGTGTTTCGAGACTAAGATTCATTACTAGGTTTAAGGTTAGCTAACAAGATAATGTTTAGTATGGTAACTTCACAGCCCTCATCGTCACTAAAAAGTTTATCGTGAGCCTTTGCTAAATGAAGTTCCAAAGTCCTTAAATCATCGCGACATAAAATTGGGTTCCAAAAAATAATATCATTCTTTTCTTCACTAGGTATAGTTCTGTAAGGAGGTGCGTTGTGTATTCTATACACGATAAAATAATCTACTTTCATCTTTATTCAATTTTAAAAGGATAATACAATTTATTTGATTAAAATCACCTTACCACTTCCTATTTGACAAGTCAATGAATCATTGGTAGTATATGGCTAATTCACACATTTAAAACTAAAAACGGAAAACAATGAACACAGCTATCTTAGACGGCACAATCTTGGCCACAATTGTAAATTTCAAGGGTAATTTTAAAGAAATAAACCCATGTGAATCAACCTTTATTTCGGAAAGGGAAATCGGGGAGATGACAGAAGTTGAAAAAACTATCCTGACAATCAAGTCCCTTCAGATTGACGAAACTAAAAAAATTATTGAAAAAATCATCGGTAAAAATCCTGAAGAGGCAAAAAGCCCAAAAGAAAGGAGAGAATTATTTGATTTACTTGATAAAAAAACAAGCGATGAACAGAAACAAGAATTGTTTCGGCTAAGAGGAGAAACAAAAGCTCTGACTGATTTAATGTGGACTTTAATAAAACTTCGCATCCCCGCTGCATATGACGCACCATCATTAGAGTTAAGACCGGGTTACAAAATAATCGGTGGAATAAGCGAAGATGCAGCTATGCATATGATGGGACTGGCTGTGATAATGTAATGTGTAGATAGGAAGGTAGTGGGGACTATAGCAGTCCCCACTTTTTTGTTTATGTCTAAACAGATAAAGGAATAGTTATCCACACCCCATCCTTTACGGGGATTGTGGGCGCGGTACAATATATCCAGATCAGATTTTTAATTTTTCTTAGCGGTGCTTACCACAATTAGCTCTCGTATGAGCCCTTTATATCGGATAAGCAACTTGTTTATTCAAAAATTAGTACAAAATCACCTGTCCTTCGACATACACACAACTTAATATAAGAAAAGCCCCTAGCTTTTCTACAACACTATAAAAACCACCCAACGCACAGGGTGGTTTGTTTTTTATATTTTTATTATTTAAATACACATCTACGCCATGGCGTAGATGTGTATTTTTTGTTTTGTATTTTTAAATTTAAATTATAAGACTTCTAGAATAAACTGTTCGAGGTCTAATCCCATATCACGCCCAGCGTGGCCTTCATGGAAAATCCTGACTAATCGTGACGAAAGCGATTTCAGCTCAATTTCAGTGAAGTTTTTATTGGCAGATTGGGTCTTTTTCAATACAAACGGGTTTAATTTCAGTGCGGCTAGTATTTCAGCCTTGGCACCTGCCAGCTTCACCATAAGCATGGTCTTCACCTGCCAGATAAGTATGCCGGCAACTTCCTCCGGGGAGACATTCGCGACAACAGCCTGCCGGTAGAGCACCCAGGCTTCCCTTTTTGATTTTCTGGCAAATGCATCGGTCAGTGAAAAAATATTAAATTTCTCTTTTTTGTTTTCAACCTTTTTAAATTCTAAAACTTTCTCTGATAATTTTTTAAAAACATCCAGTACTTCCTTCGTCGCTTCGTATTCATTCATAATAAAAAGGTTCAGGCTACCAGCAAGCACTTCTGCTTTCTCAAGAACAAATTCGCGAGCCATTTTATTTTCAATCGCGCGGTCAATCATGACGACAAAAAATTCAGAGAACAATCCTGCTCCACCCGCAAATGCTTCGAGCGCCTCGCGAGTCAATTCCGTATCATGAAGCGATACTATGGTACTCGCCGGATGGCGCGCAATAAAATCGCGCGAGGCATATTCTGCCGCCGCGCGTTTTGCTTCGCTATCAGATCCGTAAAAAAAATAAATCATTGTGCGGAAGAAAAATTATATCCATGAACGAACCTTTTTCTTGTATGCGCCGTAGAGTTCGCCGTATTTTTCTTCAAGTAATTTTTCTTCATGCTTTAGGAATACTCGATGTGTGATTGAAAATGCAACCAATGTCATGATCACCACAAACACCATGTTCGTAGCTAGGCCAAAACCGATCAACATGAGTGTGAGGCCCAAATACGTCGGATTACGGCTGTATTTGTAGATACCCTTATGGAAAATTCCATCTTCGAGTACATCCGCCTGTATGCGTGTCTTGAATTTCCGCGCTGTTCGCTGAGCGAAAAATATCATAAGTGGAGAAAATAAAAGAAGTGGCACGCCAAGATAAAGAGTTAAGTGACTTGGAATAACATTCAGCGGAAAAAGAATATCAAGGATAATACCGAAGAGTAAGGCGCCGAAATAAACCAATGGTGGGTAGAAGGTGATTGCGGAAACTTTCTTATTTGTCGTATACGCGGAGTGGCTGTGAGAAAACATAAATAAATTATATCACAAATTTACATAGGAAAGCCTTGGTTGTGGACAATTATTTCATGCCGCCCCAATTAATATCAACTGCCACATGGACATCCATCGGCACATGAGCCTTATTAGAAAGGTATTCTGTCGGAATAGCGTGTTCCATAGCATTTTCAACGATTTTTGAGGCTTCAGTGACTGCACTATCCTCTATTTCATACAGAAGTTCGTCATGGACTTGCAATAATAGGTGAGCTCTCCATGAAAGACCAGCTTTTGCCAAACCTTCTTCTGCACGACTAATTGCAATCTTTATGATATCTGCCGCAGTACCCTGAAGTGGGGCATTCGTCGCCATGCGCTCGGCCATTGCGCGGACGAAATCTATTCGTGAATTAATCGCCGGGAAATATCTGCGCCTGCCGAAAATTGTTTCCGTGTAGCCGTGCTTTTTAGCGAAGCGTTTCACATCTTCGAGATAGCCAGCAATGTTCGGAAATTGCTTAAAATAATTTTCATAAAATTCTAAAGCTTCGGCGCGATTTGTTTTCAAATTCTGTCGGAGAGCATTCACTCCCATGCCGTAGATGATTCCGAAGTTGATGACTTTCGCTTTTCTGCGCATGTCTGCTGTGACTTTGTCTTCCGGCACGCCGAAAACTTTCGAAGCGACCGCCGCATGAATATCATCTTTTTTATTAAAAACTTCAATCATGTATTCATCTTGAGAGAGAAGCGCGGCTACACGAAGTTCAATTTGTGAATAATCAAACGATACAAGCTTGTGCCCTGGAGCTGCAACAAATGCCCGCCTGATATTTTTCCCTAGCTCGCTCTTAATCGGAATATTTTGCATGTTCGGATTGATTGAAGAGAATCTGCCTGTCGTCGTCCCCGCTTGCACGAAGTGTGTGTGCACTCTGCCATCCTTATCCGCAATTTCCGGCAATGTGTCGATATATGTGGAGAGAAGTTTTTGGATTTCGCGATATGCGATGATCTCATTAATAATCGGGTGCAGATCTTGAAGTTTTTCCAATTCAGAAATGCGCGTGGAACGTGCGCCGCCTTCACTTTTCTTCAAGCCTTTTACTGTGAGTTGTAGTGTGTCGAAAAGAATCTCCCCCATCTGTTTGGGTGAATTAATATTAAATTCTTTTCCTGCGTGACTATAAATTCTTTTTTCAATCTTCTCGAGCTCGATGTGATATTCCTTTGAAAGTTTTTTAATATATGACACATCAAGCAGTATGCCGCGCACTTCCATTTTTTTGATTATTGGCACGAGAGGAAGCTCAATGTCTTCATATACATACACAAGCTTTTCCAGAGCAATCTTTTTTAAAATGATTCCTTTGGCTTCTTGAAAAGTTTTTACCCCTGTGTAATCAAGAATATCTTTCAATTCGGGATTAGTCCTGTCTGAATCTAAAAGCCACAAAGCAATTGCGACTTTTTCAAGCTCTTCCGGATCAATTTCTTCACTTGGAGGCTCAACCTCCAATTCAGATTCCAAAGGTTGAGCCTCCAAGTGATCTGAATTACCACCAAGCACTTTCTTCAATCGCTCAAAAAGACTTTTGAATTCAAGCTCTTTGAAGAGATTGTCCACTTTTTCGAGTTCTAGAGATTCACGCCAATCTTTTTCTGGAATTTTAAATTCTATCGGCGCATCACGGCGAATCGTCGCCAGAGTCTTGGAAAAGAGCGCTTCCTCCTCATTCTCTTCAAGTAGCTTGACTATGCGGTCAGTGATACCAACTTTTTTAAAATCTTCTTTTTTCTTTTTGAGAGCTTTGTAAATTTCCTCAATCGTCCCGAAGTTAGTGATAAGAATAGTTGCAGTTTTTTCACCAATGCCTTTGACACCAATAATGTTATCTGACGGATCACCTCGGAGACCTTTGTAATCAGGTAGAAGTTCCGGGCCAAAGCCGAAACGTTCCTTCACTGCGTTCTCATCATAGGTCACTGTATCGTTCAGTCCTTTCTTCAAAGTGAAAATTTGCACGCGCTTGCCATCTGCAAGCTGGAGTGTATCCATATCCCCCGACGCAATAATAATTTCTATATCTTTGTTTTTTTTAGTCTGCTCCACAATAGTGCCGAGCATGTCATCTGCTTCAAAGCCGGGCATGTCATACATCGGAATATTAAAAGCATTAAAAATTTCGCGCGAGCGCTTGAGCTGAGCTACGAGCGCCTCATCTGTTTTCCCTCGAGTACCTTTGTACGCTTCGTAGGCTTCATGGCGAAAAGTTTTCTGCGGTAAATCATAGCAGGCGATAATATAATCCGGCTTCAAATCCGAAATTATTTTCATGAGCATTGTCGACACTCCGTATAGCGCCCCTGTCGGCTCGCCTTTGCTAGACATGAATTCCGGCAAGGCATGATAAGCGCGATGAATAATCGCATGGGCATCAAGCAATACTATCCTTTTTTTCTTTATCTTTTCTGCTTTTTCCTTCTTTACGGGAGCCATAATAAACATAGTATAGCATGACGAAAATTTTAGTTTTATAATGAGCAAATCTCTACACTTTATGCTATAGCAGAAAGTGTAGAGATTTGAAGTAATTTGTGCTGGACTATTTTTGTGATAATATAAACAAAAAATTGCACATGAAAGAAACGATAGTAGAAGAGCTTGTTGACTTAGAAAGACAGCTAGCTCAAAAGACTGAGGAGTTCTTTAAAAACCTTACCAATACGACATTTGAAGATTTTATCGCTCGTGTTCCTAAAAAGCCCAGGCAAAAGGACTATGTAGAACTTATTCTCATTTTAGCTAAGGATAACTTACATAAGGAATCGAATAAAATAGAGATAAAAAATCATTTTGATTTCAACAGAATATCTTATACAAGAGATATTGAAGCGTGGATTTCTGTTTCAGATAAAGGCAGGACCATCAGGATAAGTTTAAGTGGGTGTTCCGATGAAGATAGAGGGTACCATATGCATGCGAGTTGTATTTTTGATTTATCCCTATCGGAAAAACAAATTATAAGAAAAATTAAAGGCGGAGGCAGTTGGACGCTCCATGGCGATGAATTAAATTATGATCCACATACGGAAGTTTTCTCTATAAATTTCAGTTATGTTAAATTTATTCTTGATGGAATCATAAAAAACAAAAAAGTGTAGTAGCTATTTATTAGCACAAAAAAGCCTTGGCATATGCCAGGGCTTTTTATTTTTATTTATTTAGGAAATTCAATTGTGAAGTGACGCGTTGTTTCGCCGAGATGGCCGATAGTTATCATAATGGCATGAGTAGAAATTAGTTTAGGTACTTGCTCTGGCCATTCGATGAGAATGAGGTTGCGAGGGTTGGTGAGGAAATCGCGGAAACCGAGAACTTCGAGTTCGTGCTCGCTTTCCAAACGATAGGCATCTATGTGTATGAGGTGGTCGAAATGTTTAGCAAATTTATTTTTCTTCGGAATTTCATAAATCTTTTCAATCACGAAGGTGGGGCTTGTGACTGTTTCGGTGATATCTAATAGTTTCGCAACTTCTTTCGTAAAAGCAGTCTTCCCCGCCCCGAGATCACCGGAGAGCGCTATCACGCATGCATGATTGCCGTGCGCATGACCAAAAAGCTTTATGAGGAATTTGTCGGCAAATTCTTGCAGTTCTTTTATGTTAGTTATGACCTTTTGCATAGTCAGATTCTATCATGAATATTTAGAACACTTATTTAATAAACCTCACCCCAGCCCCTCTCCCGAGTACCGGAGAGGGGAAGGATTCTCCCTTCTCTAGTAATCTGGAGAAGGGTCGGGGATGAGGACATGCAAAATGCCCCGCAAGCAAAGCTTGCGGGGCATTTTATTTAGCGGCTGCACTCACTTACTTAGGCATTTGTGTTTGTGTCTGTTTTGCTCCGTAAAACTTTCGTCCAAAGATTATTAATCCAAAGATGATGAGTGTAAGAGCGAGCCATCCCAAGAGTGTAGTCGGAAGGAAAGACCCGTCGCCAAAGATTGAAGCTGCGCCAAGCAAGTTGCCGCTTGAGCCATCTTTGACTACTTTAGTGATCGAGTAAGCAAGAGCATTCTCCTGAGCATCGTTTGAAGGATTGGTATAGGCAAGTACTCCTGACATGACAAGCATGTCCTTATCTTTCGCAGCGCTCAAAATTTTGACCTGCAAAGAGATAGTACCACCCTCACGAGGAGCCAAGTTGCCTAGTTCAACAGTGAGAGTCTGATCGGATTTTGAGTATGACCCGGTCGTCGCTTTATTGAATTCCATTTCTTTAGGAATTTTCACTTGCAAGACAGCGTTAGTGAGCGTCTTAGAGTAACTGGTATTTTTATAAGTAACAGTGTAATCACTGATGTCTCCAGATGAGATTGTTGCGTACTTCGTTTCAATCTTAAGCGCAACAAGTGATGATGAGCCTACAACCGTAGTAGGAATGATGTTTGGAGAGCCTACACCTCGAGTAGTAAACGAAACAATGTCGCCTCGAGTTGTGCCGTACTGATTAGTACCGACTGCGCGGAAGTAGTACGTAGTCGATGGCTGAAGATTGGAAATTGTATTAGCGAATGCATATGCAGAAACAATTCCGAGTGATTGGCTACCAGTCGTCTGGCCGAGCGCTGTCGTACTACCCCATTCAAACGAAACATTAGTTGCAGATCCGTTCGAGAATACAATTCCGTTCAACGATGCGCTTGTCTGACCGATTGAAGTCGCAATACTTGTGAGCGTAGTCGGAAGAGTTGAAATTACAGGAGGAGGTATTACTGTGCCTGATGTGGTAAGGCTCAAAATTTGGCCGTAATTTGTTCCGTAGCTATTCTGCGCTACTGCACGGAAATAGTATGTTGTATTCGGCTGAAGTCCGTAAATTGTATCTGAAACAGCAGAAGAGTTGTATCCCAAATTAAGAGGGTTTGTAGTATTTGAGAAGAGGCTCGGATTTGTTCCCCATTGAAACCAGTAATTAGTAGCGCTGCCATTAGAACTTACATATCCACTCAAGATTGCACTGTTTGCTGAAATA
>JBAZXM010000009.1:12709-37581 GCA_041659845.1 Minisyncoccota bacterium | reverse complement strand
GAACTTCCGCACCTACACGGATAATGCCTTCTTCATCCAAATCTTTCAATTTAGCTTCACCGACATTCGGAATATCGCGTGTAGTTACTTCAGGCCCAAGTTTAGTATCTCGAACTATACATGTGAATTCTTCAACATATATAGATGTGAATTTACTATTTTTTACGACGCGCTCCGAAAGAATGATAGCGTCTTCGTAGTTCTGCCCTGCCCAAGACATAAAGGCTACGAGCATATTCTGACCAAGGGCAATCTGTCCGCGGTCAGTAGTTGATGTGTCGGCAAGCACGTCTCCTTTTTTAACTTTTTGATTAAGCGTGACTATCGGACGCTGATGGAATGTGGAGAAATTATTCGTTCGGGAAAAAGTTACAAGATTATAAGTATGATTTTTATCATTTGAATCTGAAATAATTATTTTTTTGCCATCTACATAGCTAACGGTGCCATCTGTAGATGAAACGATGATGCGTCCAGAGTAAGGTGCAGCGAGTTCTTCCATGCCTGTCGCCACAAGCGGCGCTTCAGGGAATATACATGGCAATGCCTGCTTCTGCATGTTTGATCCCATGAGTGCGCGGTTAGCATCATCATGCTCTAAGAATGGAATCATTGAAGTAGCGATAGAAAATGCTTGGTTAGTCGCGACATCGATGAAATCAATCTCTTCGCGATCAATAAGACCTGGGTTTGTCTTCACGCGCGCCTCAACTCGTTCATCGGTTAAATGACCCTTTTCATCATAAGGGACAGCGCCATGAGCAATGTTGTATTTTTCTTCTTCAAGCGCATTTAAGTACACTACCTCGCCGGTGATCTTTCCGTGCTTAACTTTGATATAAGGAGTTTCAATAACGCCGAAGCTATTCACTCGAGCGTATGTAGAGAGACGCAGGATAAGACCGATATTCGGACCTTCTGGAGTATGAATCGGGCAAACGCGTCCGTAGTGCGAAGTGTGCACGTCGCGCACTTCGAGACCTGCGCGTTCTTTAGTGAGACCGCCGGGCCCAAGAGCCGAGAGGGTGCGTAGGTGCTCAATTTCCGCAAGCACATTTTCTTGCGCCATGAACTGTGAGAGTTGGTTTGTAGTGAAAAATTCTTTGATTCGAACCTGAAGTGGTCGCTGATTTATTATATGAATCGGCATCGCAGTCGTCACATCGATAGTCGACATACGGTCCTGAATGTTTCTTTTGATTTGCGCCATACCAGTGCGAACTTTTTGCTGAAGCATTTCACCAACATAACGCACGCGGCGCTGACCAAGGTGGTCGATATCATCCGGCTTAGAACCGGGAGTGGTATTTAATGTGACAATATTATTGATTATAGCTACAAGGTCATCTTTAGAAATTGTCTTTCTTTCCATTTCTTTATCACTCATATCCTTTTCAAAACGCTTATTGAATCGGAAACGGCCGACAGGAGAAAGATCATAGCGCTCTGCTGAAAAGAGAGAGTCAATGAATTCCTTAGCATTATCAGGGGTTGCAAGATCACCATCACGTAGGCGTTTATAGATCTCAATATATGAATCGTTGATATTCTTGGCAGTATCCTTTTCTAGGCAAACTTTCAGAACTCCGTCAAGTACTTCATTTTTTGCACCCAATTTCATAATTGCCTCATCAGTATGAAAACCGAGAACACGAAGAAGCGAAGTCACGGAGAACTTTCGCTTTTTATCGATGCGCACATATATTGCACCATCTGCATCAGACTCTATCTCAATCCAGACACCACGTGCTGGAATAATTTTCGCCCCAAAATATCTTTTGCCTTTTGTTTCTTGATCTATGAAAAATACGCCGAATGATCGCGCAAGCTGCGGAACTATTACACGCTCAACGCCGTTGATTATGAATGTGCCGTGCGGAGTCATCATCGGTACGTCCGACATAAATATCTCCTGCTCTTTGACTGTGCCTATTGTTTTATTTAAAAGTTTTACGCGGACTTTAAGCGGAGCTTCATAAGAAACTTTATTAACCTTCGCGTAATGCTCGTCTGACTTCGGCTCCCCGATCACAAATGATGTGAATTCAAGTTCGAACTTTTTACCCGAGTAGTCGGAGATCGGAGAAAATTCTTTAAAGACTTCTTTCAAGCCTTTTTCGATAAGCCAGTTGAAAGAATTAATTTGTGTGTCGATAAGATTCGGAAATTCGACGAGCGGAGTCTTGTACTTTGAGAAGTATTTCTTCTCGCGAGTGGTTTTGACGTGTTTCATAGGCAAAAAAAGAGAACAAAAAGAAGGCAACCTTTCTGTTCCTGATTAATTGACGCACATGCTAGATTTGATGCTTTTCTAGCTTTAAAATTGATAAAAGCTAATAAATGGGAGTGAATGAGAGCACCATTAACTCAATCGGTCATTCGAAGATAATATACTCTAATCATTAAAATAAGTCAATATTGATTTTTGTGGATTAATTTATCTCAGATTTTAGGTATAAAAAATGAGCAAGGTTGGCCTTGCTCATTTGCCTATTTATTTAGAGATGCGCATTCCAGAATATCAACACACTTCTGAAGTTGTGAATCAACTCCTCTTAAAACATCCTTTTTATCATACTCAACTAGCACATCAGGTGTAACGCCAAATTTTTCCAATTTCTTTCCTTGAGCGGTAAAAAGTTGTTGCTTACTGACTACCATTGATGAACCGAAGGATAGCTTGTAAGTGTAAGAAACATTAACAGACCCAGAAGTTTTTTGTCCGACAATAATAGCTTTGCGATTCTCTTGCATTACTGCGGGGAAAATCTCCGCACATGAAGCTGAGCGCTCATCAACCAAAACTACTGTGGGTAATTTAACGATTGAATCTTCTTCTGTAATATATTCTCTCGTTTTTTTATTGTCTTTTCCAGTCAGATAAAATCCGGTTGTTCCTTTTCCTAAAAAACATTGGAGTGCTTGCTCCATCATTACTACATATCCACCCAAATTTCCTCTGAGATCTATGATTATACCGCTCGCACTTCCCTCTTGAATCTTTACTAAATATTCTTTAATAAAATTCATACCGTATTTATCTATCATAAAACTATAGAGACGAATATGCACAAAATCCTTGCCTTGGCTCTTTATAGTATCGATTGAGAAAAAAGGCCTTACAATACTATCCCGCAATACTTTCGCGCTAAAAATAGAATCACTTCTTTTGATAGTCAACGAAATTGTGGAGCCCTTTTTTCCTCTAAGAAGTTGAAGTATAGAGTCTGAATCTTTACCGGAAGTCTTGATACTATCGATCATTATGAGCTGGTCGAACCTCTTTAAACCTGATTTCTTCGCTGGCCCATTTGGGAAAACATCTTCGAAATAAAAAACGCCATTAATATTCCCGACAGAAACTCCAATTCCGGGAAATATTGGCTTGCTGTTTTGATATTTTTCACGATTTTCCGTCGTCTCAGGATCCAAAAAATAACAGTGAGAATCCCCGATTGAACCGAGCATTGAATCAGTAGCAGCAAATTCAAGCAAATGACCTATCGAATCCTTGACAGGTAAAGCGAAAATTTGCGATCGATTAAATTCAAAAGTGAAAATTTTCTTTGTTTCTTCTTTTGAACACTCGGGCTCAATCGTTATGGGAGTAAATTTTATTCCACATAGATCAAGCTCGTCGGAAATTGCGTTTAATGCCGCATTGAATATTCTCGAGTACTTGATCGAATCGGAATCAAAATAATTTTCTTCCAAAATATCGCATGCCTCAAAAATAAAATCTATTCCCTCTTGCTCAACAATCAAACCAAGTTTGACACTCCTAAGCTTTTCATTGGTTCTGTCCGGATACCAGATGAATACCCCCACAATCAACACAATCAATGCAATCAACACCAAACACACTATTCCTACCTTTTTCATGATATTCGTTTTTAAATAACAGTTATAACTTAAGGGTATACCCCCTTATATAGAGTGTCAAACAAAGTTCGGTAATTTGACAATCTGATTAATTATTGCTATTTTAGATTCAAATAATTCTTCTAAAAAATAAAAAATATGGAAACCTTATTTCATTACTTACCCCAGATAGTCATGATTGCGATTATTTCAACGATAATGGTATTTTATTTCAAGAAAAAAGAAAACCGACAACAAATTGCCGAACTTGATTTGAAACAAAAAGAGCAAGAGGCTATAAATCGTAAATACATAGCAGGCATTATAGATGGACACTATGAATCAAAAGCACCTGAAATAATCGAGGGTGCAAAGAAGGCTTTCGAGAAGTGGCAAATGTTTCAGAAAAAAATGTTTAAAGATGCGCCACCTGAAAAAACAAGGCTGCGAAATAAATATGCCAAAGAAGGCAATTCAAGCATGTTTAAGCCTTTTTATTTTGAAGAAGTCCCGTGGCACGAGCATGGTATAGCTAAAAAGCTATTTATGAAGGATGTTTTTACTGAACCATTCCCTTCCACTCACGACATGCCTGACTGGGCGCTGAGAACTCAGATTGCCGATATTATGATTTTAAACGGAATCACGCCCAATCAGTCGAGGAATTTCTTTATCCATATAAAGAATCATTTTGTAAATCACGAAATGGTGCGGGGTATTATTCAGTTTGATATCTACCAAGGTGAGTAATAAATATTATATTCAAAAAGCTCCGGCAATATGCCTGAGCTTTTTTATTTTCCCTTTTTCCACTCCTCAATTTTTTTATGATCACCAGAGAGCAGAACTTTCGGGGTACGATATTTTTTACCTTTATATTCTAAGATTTCCGGGCGAGTGTAGACTTCACTTGAGGAAACGCGCTCTTCTTCCAGTGATTCGTATTTGCCGAGCACACCGGGAATCTGGCGGGAAATAGAATCGAGTAATACCATCGCCGGCAATTCCCCGCCGGTCAGTACATAGTCACCAATGGAAATTTCTTCCGGTTTAAATATCTTTTTTACTCGCGCATCTATCCCCTCGTATCGGCCGGAGATTAATATGATGTCTGTGAAATTTTTCTTCACTAAATCTTTCGCGTATTTCGTATCAAACTTTTTACCGGATGGAGAAAAAAGAATTATTTTTACCTTAAAACTATTAGAAGCTCGGCGTCTAATAGTTAAGATTTTTTCTACTGCTTTTAAAACCGGCTCGGCGCGCATCACCATCCCAGGACCCCCGCCAAATGGCCTATCATCCACGACTCGCGAGACATTCCCATCAGGCCAGACTTTTTTATATTTTCCTGTGACAAAATCGCGTGGATTGTAAAAAGAGGTTTTAATCTTCTTTTCTTTAATCGCCCGCGCCAAAATAGACGCATCGAGATATGATGCGAAGCTTTCAGGGAATAATGTAATGATGTGGAAATGCATAATTATAAAAATACCCCTTTGAGGGGCATTTTTATTTTACTATATTCCTTTCAAATCTTCCATAGCCTCATCAACAGTACTTGCGCTCATTTTGTGTCCTCCTTCTGGTTCGTTGATCTTTAGATTAACACGCGCATTGTTCTTCATACCGATGACGCGGAGTAATGTGCGGATAGCTTTTGCAGTATTACCCTGGCGCCCGATGATTTTACCCATATCATCTTGGTGGACAGAGAGTGTAATGAGCACACCCATCTCATCTACAGTACGATCGACTTTTACATCATTAGGATTGTCGACCAACGCTTTAACAACATATTCAAGAAATGTTTTATCTTCCATATATAGAGTTCTGATTAGTTTTTTATAAATGCGCAACATTCGACCATGAACATTGCTTCCCTGCTATTATAGATTAGCGAGTATAAAAACGCAAAGGAAAAGCGGCGCACCTTTCGGTGCGCCGCTTGATTTGTGATTTTAATTCTTAAGCACTCTTCAGTTCCTTTCGCTTTTTAGTCGGGCTTTTCTTCGAAAGCACATTCTTCTTTTTGCCTTCAACTATTTTTTCATGGACAAGGAAGTTGTGCACTGTAGGCGAAACTTGAGCACCGTTTTTTATCCAGTGGATAATCCTGTCAACCTTGAAAACTTTTAAGCTGGACTTTGGATTGTATGTACCCAAGATTTCTTTGAATTTTCCGCTTTGCGGACCGTTCTTTGAGTCGGTCAAAACGACACGGAAAGCCGCTTCGTTCTTGCGCCCTATTCTTTGTAACCTAATTTTTAACATACGGGCATAGTAACAAAAACACTGGGAAAAGTCAAAATTTTTAGATTTTTATGTTATAGTGGCTTTATGAAAAAGAAAGTAGGCGTTAAAAAGCCACATTTAAAGAAAACTCAGGAAACACACATAGAGGGCTTTATTTCAATCAATGCGAAAGGCGTGGGCTATGTCAAAAATAGAGATAGAAAGGAGGATGTAGAGATTGATCATTTACATTTGAATACCGCGCTTCATGGCGATACTGTCCGCGCACTGCTTCATCCAAAAAAACATGGGCATGGAGAAACTGGTGAAATTACAGACGTTCTTATCCGCGGAAAGGCAGGATTTTCCGGTGTTTTGGAAAAGGATGATGGTACATACTTCCTTGTGCCTTCAGATATTAAAATGTATACAGATATCATAATCCCTGCCGAAGAGCTGGGAGGTGCCGAGGTTGGTCAGAAAGTTTTTAGTGTTATCACACAGTGGAATGATCCGTTGAAAGCTCCACTGGGTAAAATAACTCAAGTACTCGGCATGCCGAAAGAAAACAATGCAGAGATGAATGCAATTGCGCTTGAAAAAGGATTTGAAAATACATTCCCAGAAGATGTGCTTCACGAAGCTGAAACGCTCAAGCAGGAAGAAGTAACTGAAGATGAAATTGCAAAACGCAGAGATTTTCGAAACGTGCTCACATTCACTATTGATCCATTTGATGCAAAAGATTTCGATGATGCGATTTCTATAAGAAAGACTGATGAGGATACTTATGAAATCGGTATTCATATCGCCGACGTATCGCATTATGTGCACCCGGGGACTGCACTTGATCGCGAAGCTATTCGCCGTTCAACTTCGGTCTATCTCGTCGACCGGACAATTCCCATGCTTCCAGAAGTCCTTTCGAATGATTTGTGTTCACTCCGCCCAAATGTCGACCGCTTGACCATGAGTGCAGTATTTACAATGACAACTTCCGGCCATATTAAAGACTCTTGGTACGGCCGAACAATCATACATTCTGACAAGCGCTTTACTTACGAAGAAGCTCAAGAAATTCTAGATACAAAAAAGGGGTTACATTATGAAGAACTAAATATATTAAACAATATCGCAAAAAAGCTCACTAAGAAGCGCTTCTTGGATGGAGCAATCTCGCTCGAACAAGATGAAGTCAAGTTCGTACTTGACCCGAAAGGTGTACCTATCAATGTCTACCGTAAAATCCGCGGTGATACACACAAGCTTGTTGAGGAATTTATGCTTCTCGCAAATCGAAATGTAGCGGAATTCATCGCCACGCTTGAAAAACGCGAAAATGTTTTCGTCTACCGAGTGCACGGCGACCCGGATAAGGATAGAATTGCCGACCTTGTTCATTTTTTGAAAAAATTAGGTTATCAAATACCGACAAAAGATGGACTGATCCCATCACATGAGATCAATAAGCTCTTAGAAACTCTTGAGGGTAAAGAAGAAAAAAGCACCATCAGTACTGCAATTGTGCGCTCTATGGCAAAAGCAATCTATTCAACAAAGAACATTGGACACTACGGCCTTGCTTTCAAATATTACGCGCACTTCACCTCCCCTATCCGTCGTTATCCGGATGTCATAGTCCATCGATTGCTCGATGATTATTTGCATGGTATCTATGTACCCAAAGAACGCTGGCATGAATATGAAACGCTTTCTAATTTCTCATCAGGCCGTGAAAAAGAAGCATCTGACGCAGAGCGCGCTTCAATCAAATATAAACAGGTTGAATATATGTCTTCCCGCGTAGGTTCTATATATGACGGCGTGATAACCGGCATCACTGAATGGGGAATTTTTGTCGAGGAAAAGGAAACGAAATGCGAAGGCATGGTACGCATGCGCGATCTGACTGACGACTTTTATACCTACCAAGAAAAAGATATGATGATCGTCGGCAAAAAAACAAAGAAAAAATACCGCGTAGGTGACAAAGTTAAAATTAAAGTAGTCGCTGCCGACATGAATAAAAAAGTCATCGATTATGCTTTGGTCTAAGTTAAAAATTTATTTATCATACGGATTCTGGACTGGTGTCGCGATTTCAATCGGACTATTTGTACCGTATGCATTTTCATATTTCGGAGGAAAACTGTATTCAATATTCCCAGATAAAAATGTGGCTTCGGTCGTCGAATTCGAAAACAAAAATGAAGTTGCGCCCGAACCTTTCAAAATTACATTGGGTAATGTTTCAGACAATGACTTTGTGCCACCCAAAGAAGGTAAAATAATCCGTGTTAATTTGGAAACCATGAAGCTCTATCTTTATGAGAATGGCGAACTTCAAGATACGCTACCAGTTATCGGCAAAGGTAAAAAGGGCTCGTACTGGGAAACTCCCGGCGGAGAATACAAAGTACTATATAAAGAAGAAAATCATTTTTCCTCAACCGGAAAAGTTTGGATGCCTTACAGCATGCAGTTCTTCGGTAATTATTTCATTCATGGCTGGCCATACTACCCGGACGGCACGAATGTATCGGCAGGATTTTCCGGCGGGTGCATCAGACTTTCCACAAGTGATACTAAAAAAGTTTACGAATGGTCAGACACTAAAACACTTGTCTCAATCTATAGTGACACAGACATACTCCCCTCTGAGGCTGGTCAAAGCCTTTCATACTTTATAAAAAATCCGCAAAAAAAAGTTGGCGTAAGTGCAGAATCATATCTTGTCGGAGATCTCGACACGGGGGAAATTATTCTTGAGAAAAATATGACAGCGAAACATCCAATCGCTTCAGTCTCAAAATTAATGACATCACTCGTGGCATTGGACGTGGTCAATCAGCAAAATTTAGCCACAGTATCAAAGAGTGCGCTTGATACATATGGTAAAAACGGCAGATTTTTCCTAAATGAAAAAATACCTAATAACCAGCTAGTGTACCCATTGCTTCTTGAATCATCCAATGACGCCGCGGAGATCCTAGCCGAACAACCCGGCCGACCATACTTCATGGACCAGATGAATAAAAAAGCTGTAGCCATAGGACTGACAAATACCGAGTTCAAAGATCCTAGCGGGCTCTCAGAAAATAATCAATCAACCGCGCTTGATCTTTTCAAGCTGGCAATCTATATCAAAAAATATAAAAATTTCATTTTTGAAACAACACTGAAAAAAGAATATGATTACAAAAACCATACATGGTTTTCCAATAACGAATTTCTCCATGAAGCCGGCTATACCGGCGGTAAAAGCGGATTTATAGATGCCGCCAAAGAAACCGTAGTCGGAACATTCACTCTTCCCCTTTCGGAATTTAATACACGCCATATTGCCATCACGCTCCTCCGAAGCGAGGATCGTTATGAAGATGTAAAATCAATCCTCTCATATCTAAAAAATAATCTTTATTACGGCCAAGAAAGCGGGCTTGCAGTCACTGTTCCTAACCCTTCTCCTCAAGCGCCACCAGAACCTCCAAAACGCGAAGATATAGTTATGACATTCGTCGGCGATATAATGCTCGACCGCGGAGTCAAACAGTCTGTAATGAAAAATTTCAACGGAGACTATAGCAAGCTTTTTGAAAAAATAGGATTTTTGAAAGAAGCAGATATCGCATTTGCTAACTTGGAAGGCCCGGTGTCAGACAAAGGCGCTGATCTAAAAAATCTTTATTCGTTCCGCATGGATACTGAGGTCATTAATGCAATAAATTCCGCCGGGTTCTCAGTGCTTTCCATAGCAAATAATCACATCGGTGACTGGGGACTTTCTGCATTCACTGACACGCTCAGCCGATTGAAGACTGCCGGAATTATGCCAATCGGCGGAGGAGAAAATAAAAATGAAGCGGAAACTCCAAAAATAGTAGAAAAAAATGGGATCAAAGTGGGCTTTATCGGATTCTCTGATGTCGGGCCAAATAATCTCGCGGCGACTGATACTTCCCCTGGCATCCTACTCGCAAACGACCCGAACTTTGATTCGATTATCCAAAATGCCTCCAAGAGCGTAGATGTGCTTGTCGTCTCCATGCATGCGGGTGTTGAATACGAGAAGGATCACAGTGATCGCCAAGAAGAGCTTGCTCATCGCGCAATCGATAATGGCGCGCGTATTTTCATCGGTCACCATCCGCATGTAATCGAAGATGTTGAGAGATATAAAAAAGGCATTATTGCCTATAGCTTGGGCAATTTCATTTTCGACCAACCATTCTCCCAGGCGACAATGCAAGGCCTCGCACTCACGATCAAGATGAATAAAAAAGATTTCCTCCAGATTGAAAAGAAAATCATAACCCTTAATCGCTCTTTCGTACCGGATAAAATCACAAAAGTTAGAGAAAACTAATTGTATTAAATAATAAAAAAGTCCCACATTGCTGTGGGGCTTTTAGTCTTTGTTATTGAAAAAATATTCCTCAATCAAACGTTGCGCAATACACAGAGCATCTTCCCATGGACCTTTGTAATAGACAGTGCTACTAATAACATCAAAACATGGTTCAGCGGAATCTTTACTGATAATTTCTTCCGAAATCAGCTGTCCAATGAATTCATCGATCATCCCATCTTTCCATGATCCGAAGTGGACTGTTGCACTTTTATCATTATAAAAACGAACATTTGCACTATCAGCTGATGAAATAGTAAATTCAACGGAAATGTAAAGTATTCCGCTGTAATACTTTCTCATTGATTCATCCCAGAAAGCAGTTGTGTCACTATCTAATATCGAAAGAATTTTCTTGTCACCATATAACGCAAAGCATCTTTCTAGGCACTCTTGTATATCAGCCTCTTCATCATCTGAAAAAATAATAAAGTCATCCCGATTGGACCGAGTAGGTGGCGTCTTAATATATCTCATAGTTAAAATAATTTTTAAGAACGGTACTAGCCGATAGTGTACAACTATGTTTTTTAAAAGTCTATAGAAACCTAAATTAAGATTTATTTAGATATTGACAAATAGATGAAATATTGTTAATGTTTAAACAATTAAAAAAGTTCTTAATCAATCTAAAAAATTAAATATGAAGGGTTTCAAAAAAATCGCTCCAGGGGTTCTGGTAAACGAAAAAGTTAAAGTTTCTATCCCCCATCCTGACCTCTGCTGGATAATACAAGATAAAAAAGAAACATCTACATTAGCAGATAATAGAAATAATCTTTTAATCTTTTCTGAAAAAAAGAAGGCGGAAGATTTTGCAAAAGAGTATGATACTCTAAAGAAGTTTTCCTTTAAAAAATATCCATGGAATGAACTGGTTGATAGATTCGATAAAACTTTCATTAATGTGATAGTTAACATAGAGGCAAAAGCCGGGCACTATGCAATGGTCCCTCTGTGTAAAGATGTATTTGATATGCCTGGATTCTCAAGTCTTATAAATCCACACCAATAAATTGGTGTGGATTTTTTGTTTGACTATCTCTAAATTTACGAAAAATTAACTATTTAGCTATCGCCACCGCTTCGTCGAATTTTACTGAGAGGAGTTTAGAAGCGCCGTCGGAGCCGATAGTTACTCCATAAAGCACTTGCGCACGCGACATGGTTTCGCGGTTGTGAGTTACCACGATGAGTTGAGAATATTTGGAAAGGTTTTCAATCATATCGCCGTACTTGCGAGAATTCGCTTCGTCGAGTGCGGCATCTGTTTCATCAAGCACGAGGAATGGCGGAGGGTTCACTTGGGAGATGGCAAAGAGGAGCGCAATGGAAGTAAGCGAGCGTTCACCGCCGGAAAGCGCTGCGAGCTCCTTCACCTTTTTATGCGGAAGCGTAACATTGATCTCAATCCCCCGTTCCAAGCCTTCTTCTTCATCATTATCTATTATTTCCATTTCTTCTTCATCGTCTGCCTTCCTTCGTCTGCGCTTTTCTTCAACAATAATCGAAAGGAATGCGCTCCCTCCGCCAAACATTAATGAGAAGAAGTTTTGAAATTGTTTATTTATTTTCTCAACACCAACATTAAATTCCAAATCAAGCTTTGATTTGAGATCTGTAATTAATTGTTCAAGCGACTTCATGCTGTCCGTCAAATCTGATAATTCCTTCACAAGGAAATTGTCGCGCTCGGTCGCATCGGTGTATTCTTTCAAAATATCATTTCCGCCTGATGCACCACTATCCTCGAGGCGGATTTTATAGCGTTCGATTTTCTTCCTACGCTCTTCTTGGGCGCTGCGCGATTGGTCAGGTGCAGGAATTTCAAAATCCTTATAGGAAAGTATCGCAGAGCCGACAAGTATTGAACCTTCTTTAATTTCTTCTTCCAAATCGGTCTTAGTTTTCGCGAGCTGTTCCTCTTTCACTAAAAGCAGATTACTTTCCACAAGCATTTCCTGGCGTTTCATCTGGTATTCAAAGCGCTTTTTATTCGCCTCACGCTCGATGGTCTGATCTTCTTCGATTTTGTTTTTCAGCTCGCCTGTTTGAGCGACAAGCGCTTCTTCTTCCATCTTCAGCTTCTCAAGCTCTTTTGTGATTTTCTGCTTATCATCCCTCATGCGAGCAATTTCAGTTGCACTATCATCGGGAGACTCATTTGTATCAATTTTATTTTTCGGTAAAAAATCCCGTACGAGTGATTGCAATTTTTGGATAATCGGGTAGGCATCCGCAATTGTCTGCTTTTTTAAAATATCGTCAATTGAACGCTCGATATCAGAGATGAGATTTTTAATATCACTATATGGCACAGGGGCCCCATCCTCTTTTTTAGGCATGCGAGCTCGACGTTCTTCCATTTCAATCATACCTTCTAAACGCCCGAGCTTTCGAGAAAGATCATCTTCGAAACGGCGAAGCTCTCGGAGCTTATTATCAAATGCATCAATCTTTGCGCGCGTATCGCTCGTGCGTGATGCTTGCTCCGGCTCTTCAGCTAAAATCGCATTCACATCTTCTAATTTTTCAGTCAAACTTGCTCGCTCTCTATTTAGCCGCCTTTCTTCTTCCCCGATATAATTTGATTCACGTTTCAAATATTCCCGATAAAGCGACTCCAATTCATTCCTTAATTCCTGGGCTTTTTCTATTTTCTCCACCTGCTTTTTTAAAAATTGAATATGCGGAGCAATCTCACGGCGAAGGCTTTGCACTTCTTTCACATTTCCACGCGTTTTTTCTAATTTGCGTTCACTTTCTTTTAATCTGTATTGGTAAATTTTCAAACCAAGAGCATCCTCTATCATGCCCCTGCGCTCTTTCGACGATGAATTTAAAATCCTGTCTGCTTCACCTTGTGAAATTATGTGGTGGCTTGAACTGCCGATATTTACCGACGAGAGAATGTCAAAAATATCTTTCAAGCGGACTTCGCTGCCATTCACTGAATAACTACTCGCTCCGTCAGCGAAAACTTCACGCTTGAGGGTAATCTCGTCATAATCCAGATTGATAGCTTGCGCAGTATCAGAGTGAGTTTTGAAAATTTTATTGCGGTTGTCGAAAACGATTGAGACCGAAGCTCGGCTCATTTTCGACAAATTTTTCGAGCCCTTAAAGATGAGGTCGGTCCCGCCCTTCCCGCGCATGGACTTCATAGACTGCTCACCGAGGACAAAACGAATAGCCTCGACGACGTTAGACTTTCCAGAGCCGTTGGGGCCCACAATAGATACCACAGGGCTGCTAAATTCCAAATTGGTCTTTTTCGCGAATGATTTAAAACCCGAAAGCTCAAGAGATTTGAGATACATGTGTCTATTTTACTATAATTTCAAGCCAAAAACAAAAAATGGCAAGATTAATCTTGCCATTTTTATTATTCATTCCACCCTTTTTTCTTCAATGCTTCTGCGGCGGCTTTTTGTTCGGCTTCTTGTTTGGATTTGCCTTTGCCTTCGGCGATTTTTTCAGTTCCGAAGTAGATGCCGATAGTGAAGTGCTTGTCGTGATCAGGGCCTGATTCCGCAATTACTTTATACGCAGGTGTAACACCCACATATTCCTGAGCGAGCTCTTGCACACGACTCTTGGCATCACGCCAGAGTTTTTTCGAAACGATTTCATCCGTGCGTGGGAAAAGAGTCTTTTCGATGAATTGATCTGCAATAGCGTAGCCTTGATCCAAGTATACTGCGCCGACGTATGCCTCGTAGGTATTAGCTAGGATGTATTGGCGAGCCTTGCCAGTATCTTTCGCCTCGCCTTTTGAAAGGAGGAGGAAATCATTCATTTCTAATTCTTGCGCAATTTCTGCGATAATAATCGCATTCACTAATGCTGAACGGTACGCAGTCAGCTCTCCTTCCGGAGAATCCGGAAATTTCTTGTAGAGATAGTCTGTGATCACAAGCTCAAGAACTGCGTCGCCTAAAAACTCCAAGCGTTCGTTGTGATGAAGATTAAGCCCTGGGTTCTCATTGATATAGGATCGGTGAATAAATGCTTGCTCTAAGAGTTTTTTATTTTTAAAAACAATGCCTGTCTTTTTTTCAAATACGGAAAAATCAATCATAGAATAGTAGGTTTCCATTCAGAGAAAATCTTTCTCGGCATATGTTTTAAAATGCACACATATTTGCCTGCTGGCAAATTGCTCTGCTCGCGCCAGTCGCGCTGTGCAAGGCATTTCAAAACATACGCCTTCAACTATTTTCTCCGAACACAAATTATTTAGTAATAATCTCAATCGCCTTCGTGATAATCGGCAGAATATCGTCATAAATAGTGAGGTCTGGAATCTCACTAAGCGAAAACCACTTCGCGTCATCAAGCCCGCCAGAGCTCTTAAGGCTGATTTCCTGATATGGCGCTTCTGCTAGGAAATATGATACATGCTTCCTAAGCTTACCCTTCTCCGGGTGGGAAGCGATGAATTCATTCTCACCGAGCTTGTCTTTGACTACTATTTCAAGCCCGGTCTTTTCTTTAATCTCGCGCGCAGTTCCCTCTTCTTCTGTTTCGCCCTCCTCAATATTTCCTTTGAAAAGCGTCCAGTAGCCGAAGATATCATGCGCAAGCCCGATGTATGCATCGCCATCAACTTTCGCATAAATCACCGCTCCGCCGCGACGTTCGATAGGAAGCGTCGCAGGGTCGATATTCGCCTGCTTTTTCTTCGAGACTTCGTCTTTGCCCGGCTCGCCGATTTCTTTATACACAGCGCCGAGCACACCGTTGACGAATTTGCTGGAATTTTCCCCGCCGAACGTTTTCGCCAATTCAATCGCCTCATTGATAGCAACCTTTGGCGGCACTTGAGTGCGATCACCGAACAAAAGCTCAGCAAGACCCATACGGAGAATATTCCTATCAACGACGGAAATTTTATCGATAGGCCATTCAGGAGCAGCCTTTTCGATAATCTCGTCGATGACTTTTTGCTTTTTAATAACCGTACCGGCTAGCTCGCCCATAAATGGTGAGTCATCCAGCCCCGGGCCAAATTCCTTAATATCACGCTCTAAAATATTTCCGATATTTTCATTAATTTTACCGTTAAAATCCCACTCGAAGAGTGTTTGGAGAACTATTGAGCGTGAAAGGTGCCTGTTTGCCATAATATAATGCTAAGCAAAGAGTGATAACGAACATAATTCGCTTTCGCGAAAAATCAAAAAACTATTTTTTTGCCTTTTTCTGTTTCTTTTCCACTTTCTTCACCACATTCAAAACTTGCTTGCCGCGGTATTTACCGGTAGTAAGCGAAATTCGGTGGCGAAGATGAGGAACTTCACTGCCCTTCTCTTTAGAAAGGCGTGCGCCTAGAAGCGCGTGGTGAGAACGGCGGTTGGCTGTATGAGAACGTGTATGTCGCATTCGTACTGTCATGCCGATAATATACACCATTTATGTGTAAAATGCAATTTTTTGAGCCAGTGGTCGGGATTGAACCGACGACCCCGTCTTTACGAAAGACGTGCTCTACCAACTGAGCTACACTGGCATATATTTATTTGGTGATACCTACCAAAACAGCCACACTGGCATATAGAAACATCATCATATGGAGCCGTTGACCGGGATTGAACCGGTGACCTCGATATTACCAATATCGTGCTCTACCAACTGAGCTACAACGGCATAATTTAAAAACAAATTTAAACAATTAAAGCAATAGTAATGTATTTTTTACTTTTTTGCAAAAAAATAAAAACCGCCACTGCTTTTGCGTATGGCGGTTTTTTGTATTAATTATTGTGAAAATTTTCCGGCATGTCGGTAGGAAAAAATTCCTTCATGCTCTTATTGTTTGTTTTTCTCGCGTAAATCGCGATATCAAACATTTCATAATAAATAACAACAATTGGAACTCGATTTTCACCTTTTACAAACCCAGATATAATCCACATTTGTTTACTGTACAAGTTCGAGAAAAATTCATAAGCTCTTCGTAATCCATCAGCTGTGTCTTGATCAAAATTCGACCGAAATTGTGAGTGTGTTTTAGAATTCAGGTTTTCCGGTGTGTATACATGCATAACCTCAATTTCAATTCTAGCTTGAGATGAATCGTCTCTCTGAAGAATCCCTTTAGTGGAAAATTTTGGCAATACTCCATTAGCAAAGAGTCTCCATTGTTCTTTGCAGCTTTCGAGTGTGATTTGGCCTTCTTTCGGAATCGGCCCTTTTCTGTTTTCAGACATATTAATACGTTTTTATATTTTTGAAAGATATTTTATGAAATATTATCATAAATATATTATTTGTCAAATAAAAATTGCGTAAGGATAATCCTTACGCAATTTTTATTCTTGTATATTAGATATAGATATTACACAAAAGTAAGGGCAATCCCCTTCTTCGTGCCGCGGCCGGTTCGGCCGACTCGGTGAATATAGGTATCGTAGGTGGAAGGAATATCGTAGTTGATGACATGAGTGATGTCAGCGATATCGATACCACGCGCTGCGACATCTGTCGCAATGACAATTTTCGCAGACCCTTCAGTAAGAGCTTGGACTGCACGTTCACGTTCGCGATTGCGCATATCGCCGTGAAGTGGCATAGCTTTGAAGCCACGAGATCGAAGCTCTTTTGCAAGCTCATCCACATGGCGTTTCATTTCTCGGAAGATGAGAACTTTCACGCATTCCGGCTGATTCAAAATATCATGGAGTCTGTCAATTTTTTCTGATTGATGTTTGATTCGGATGACATCTTGGTCTACAGAGGTAGCTGTGTCGCGAGTCTTGATTGAAATATTCGTAGGATCATTCAAGAAATCCTGACACAACACACGAATTGCCGGTGAAAGTGTTGCGGAGAAGAAAAGGCTTTGGCGATTTTCTTTCGGCATAAGCCCGAGGATATAGCGCATGTCATCGACAAATCCCATATCAAGCATTCGATCAGCCTCATCAAGTACGATGCTGCCAAATTGCTTCATGTTTATTTTCCCGCGAGCGATGAGGTCTTTCACACGCCCCGGAGTACCGATGATTGCATGCACACCCATATCAAGCTCGCGAATCTGCCTGCCGATAGGAGCACCACCGACACAAGCAACGCTGTAGAGTTTCATCCCTTTTGTAAGAGCTTGAAATTCCGCTTCGATTTGCTGAGCGAGCTCACGCGTAGGCGTGAGGATCATGATGCTGTGCTTCTTGTCAGTTGCTAGTTTATGGATAAGCGGGATAAGAAATGCCGCAGTCTTGCCAGTACCCGTACTTGCGACACCGATAACATCTTTACCTGTGAGTGCCACAGGGATAGCTTGGTCCTGAATCGGAGAAGGATTTTTATAACCCTTCAACGCAATGTTTGAAGCAAGCGAAGGATGCACACTAAAATCAGCGAATGTGTTTTTTGAAACATATTCGTTCACTTCTGTCTGCGTAGATTTATTGATAAACATGTGTTCATCAATATACTCTTTCTTTCCTCCCCCGCGCTTTTTAGTAAAAGATCGCGGAGAATTACCGAAACGAGAATTGGTTCGACTATTGCTGTTTCGATCGGAAAATCCGCCGAAACCGCGTGTATTTGACCCTCGCGATTGCGAAGGTGCTTTGTTCCCCCGTAAAAGGGGATGTTTTTTTGTATTCATTGTTACTTTGTATGCTTATCATCAGCGTACAAATTACACAATGATTCACATAGATATTAAACGACCTTATGACTATATCAGAAAATTAAATAGAAGTCAAGAACTTTGACCCCCTTAGTCTAGATTCCAACTTTTATTTTCTAGATTTATAGAAATAATATAGAGCAAGCGGTGCAGCCCAATTTGCCGAACGTTCAATAAAATCAAACCAACTAGCACCTATTATTGGTCTTACTAATGCTGTCCAAAATCCCCAAAATGCCATCCAAAGTAAAAGAGGCTTGATAGGCTTGAATAAAATAATTAACGCCATAATAACATCTGCGATGCCAATAACCATAAGCAATGTAGTTGCTATTGTGGCATCTACATTAATCATTTTAGAAATCCAACCAACCCAATCTGCTTTGCCTCCTATTGCTAAGAAGCCATGCCCAATAAACTCGCCCGCTACCCCAATACGGAGTAGCCACTCCATTTTTTTGTCATTTTCCATAAATAATTAATTACAAATAATGACATCATTATACCACGTTTTATCGTATTCCGTGCAACTGATTTAATAAACTTTTATTTGATGATGTTCATGATTATGCATATTTTTATTTCTTAAAAAGTCTTGCTGAATTTATGAGTGGTAAAAAGTCAGTAGCGAAATTATAGAAGGCAGCCAAAGCCGGACCAATCACCCCCGTAAAGACGAGTCCAAAACCGATAGTATTAGTCAGGAGCCAAATGATAGTATCGATTTTGATTACAGACATTGTTTTACGACTAAGCTCAACCATTTCTGGTAGGCGATTCAAATTATCTGTCAAAATCACCACATCTGCCGCTTCGACAGCCACAGCAGTACCGGCTGAACCCATAGCAATACCAACATCCGCACGAGCCAGTGCGGGAGCGTCATTTATTCCATCTCCAACCATCGCCAAGATGCTAGTTTGAGAAATTTTTTCAACTTCTTTTAATTTATCATCTGGAGAAAGAGAGGCTTTCACATTGGTAATTCCCAGTGATTGTGAAATCTTAATAGCTACAGCTTCTGTATCTCCTGTCAACATAACCACTTCTTTTATTCCCAAATTCTTTAACTGTTTTATGCTTTCAGATGCCTCATTCCGTGGAACGTCGGCAATACTAATCATTCCTATAAATTCTCCGCCATAAGAAATAATAATTCGTGTTTGAGAAATATCTTTTTCTAAAAACAAATTCTTTATTTTTTGAGGAATCTCTAATCCAATAATTTCAAATAATTTTTCACTTCCTATAAAAACATCTTTTCCTTGAAATTGTGCTGATACACCGGCACTTTTATAAACTTCAAATTTCTCAGGGTCAGAAATACTTTCAACTTTTTTAAGAGCTTCGCGATAAAGCACTCTGCCAATAGGATGTTCGGAGTATTTTTCTGCAACACCAATTATCTGCCAAAAATACTTCTCGTCAGTTTTCTCAAACAATTCAATATTTTTTACAACAAAAGAACCGTATGTTAGTGTTCCTGTTTTATCCAACATAACTGTATCTATTTTAGCAAGAACCGAAAGCCACTCACCTCCTTTAATAATCACACCGCGTCTGGCAGCCTTCCCGAGGGCAGCAGTAACAGCTAGTGGTATAGCCACGGACATATCATCGGCACAGGCCACAAGGAAAATTGCCGCGGTCATGGAAATATTCTTTGTTATTAAATATGTGGCGATACCGATTATAAGCACAATCGGCAAAAAAATTCCCGCAAATTTATCAGCTATTTTTTCTGAGTGTGATTTATTCTTGGCAGCCTCCCCTATTAAGAGTGCCATGCGTTCAATCGTGGAATCTTTACCAACATCTGTCGCTTTAATTTTTATTACGCCAGACTCGTTGAGCGTAGAACTAACAACTCGATCACCTATTACTTTTTCCACTAAATCTGATTCACCTGTGACAGATGATTCATTTATATAAGCACTACCGTAAACCACAATTCCATCCACAGGAATGCGTGCACCCATCTTAATAATCAAAATCTCCCCTTTTTGAATTTGATCAATAGAAACTTCTTCGAGAGTCTCATCTTTTTCACGAAGAGCTGTTGAGGGTTTAAGTTTTAGGAGTTCACTTACAGCGTTTGTCGCCCTAGACTCTGTTCGCCAATCAAGCAAATCAGCAAATGCGAGCATAAGGACAATAAACCCCGCTGAATTAATATTAAGAGTAAAAAAAGAAATAACCAATGCGAAAAGATTAAAAGTGTCAATTGTAATCTTTTTTTTCAAAAGCGAAATTATAGATTTAATGGCTACCGGAAGTGAACCTATAATTGCCACCGCAAAAAATATCAAGTGAGTAGATGGAAAGAAAAAATCAAGAGCGAAGAAAATCGAAACTGATGCAATAATAAAATATTGTCTATATGGTGACCTTATCAACAAATTCATAATATTACGATAGTATATTAACCACCCCTCCATTGGTATGTTGTTCGGCCTCGATAATAATCTTTTCCATCATAATCACAGCTTCGACTGGATAATGACCTGTCGCTGTCTCGTCAGAAAGCATAACAGCATCTGAACCCATTAAAATAGCAAAGGTTACATCAGTTACCTCAGCACGTGTTGGAAAAGGTTGATCAACCATTGAAATAAGCATTTGTGTTGCTGTAATAACCGGCTTACCGACAATCTTACATTTTTCGATAATCATTTTTTCGATGAATGGAATTTTCTCAAGCGGAACTTCGTTTCCTAAATCACCTCGTGCAATCATGATAACATCAGAGGCTTCGATAATTTCATCAATATGTTCAAGCGCTTCCATGCGCTCAATTTTTGCAATAATCGGCACAACTTTCCCAAACTTTTTCATTTCATCTCGCAAAAGTAAAATATCATCTTTATTGCCCACATATGACATTGCGACATAATCAATTCCTTGTTCTAGTCCGAAAGCCAAATTGGATTTATCAGTCTCGGTTAGTATTTCTGATATTGATTCATTAAAATGGTGCCCAGACTTACCGCCTTGAATTCTCGGGCCCGAAAGATCTTGGATAATTGGAATTCTTTTATTAAACTCAGTGGCGACTTCACGCACTGTGTGAATATACGAAGCATGTTCTTCTAGTGTCCCCCATGAAAAATTAAGCCGGACAACATCCATCTGATGCTCGATCATTTTTCTAATAATTTCTTTATCTTTTGTTGCGGGACCAATGGTCGCTACGATTTGTGATTTGCTATTCATGGTAATTTATAGTTTAAGGAATCAATTAATTGTCTCAGTTGAAATTTTTTTAAGTCGGTCATACTTAATTCTGCGTTCTGGTTTCTGTGGAGCACCGGATTTTAGGCCATAGCAACCAAAGGCATAAACAAGGTCAGCAATGAAGTCATCATCCGTCTCTCCGCTCCGATGACTCACAATAAGTTCTATATTATTTTCACGAGCTAATTTCATTGTTTCAAGTGTTTCAGATAAAGTGCCGATCTGGTTCGGTTTAATAATCATCGCATTGATGCTTCCTTTTTGTATCGCTTCTTTTACGCGACCAACATTCGTAACAGTAAGATCGTCACCTACAACTTTAAGGTTTGGATTTTGTGTTTTAAGTTGCGCAAAGCTTTCAAAATCTTCTTCGTCAAAAGGATCTTCAATGGAAAGTAAATTAAATTCTGAAATAAGCTCTTTATAAATATCCATCAATTCTTCTTTTGTTACGTTTTTATTTTCTATTTTATAAATACCATCTTCATAAAAAGAAGATGCCGCTACATCAAGTGCAAGGCGAACTTTATTTTGCAAATTATTTTTTCCTATCGCTTCATTTAAAATTAAAAGTGGTTCTCGAATATCGATAATTTTGGGGGCATAACCACCTTCATCACCTAGCACCAAAGACTCTTCGCCATACTTTTCTAAAATTATTTCTCTTATAGAGTTTTGTATTTTAATACCTATTTCTACCACTTCACCAATATCGTCTGTAATAGGCACTATGTGATATTCCTGAAAAGCTAAATTATTTTTCGCGTGTTTTCCGCCGTTTACAAGATTCATATACAAAAACGGAACTTTACGGCTTGATTTTATGTCTTCAAGACTTCGTAAATATTCATACACTTCTATTCCTTTTACTTTCGCTGCGGTTTTTGCACAAGCAATAGATACACCAATAATTGCATTTCCACCTAGCCTATTTTTATTTTTAGTACCATCAAGTTGTATTAATATTTCATCTATTTCTTTTTGATTTTCTATGTCTTGACCAACTAAAGCCGAAGCAATAATAGTATTTACATTTTCAATTGCTTTATCTGTTTCCAAAACATATGCTTCGTGTACACCAGTAGATGCTCCAGAAGGCACAGAAAAAGAATCAAAAATACCGCTCGAAAACATAGTGACTTTTATGGTCGAATTCCCTCTTGAGTCTTTCATCTCTTCTGCAAAAATTTTTTCTATTTTATTTATCATTTTTTTTGTTTAATAAAATCATCAGATCAGAAACATTCGCTCCTGTCGGGCCTGTCATTATTATGTCATCTGATTTTTCAAATATTGAATACGCGTCAAAACGAGCTTGATAATCATCAATATTCAAACCTAATTTTTCTATTTTCTCTATGGTATTTTTATCAACTATCGCGCCTGCGGCATCGCTATTGTCCATACCATCTGATGCGAGCGGAATCAATACAGAATCCTCATCAATTATTTTTTCTTTTACTGCTCGAAGCGCCATAAAAAGACTGCGTCCCCCACTGCCTCCCTTTTTTGTCACTTCAAGTTTTGGTTCTCCAGCAGCAAGAATAACAAAACTAGTCGACCCCTCCGAAGTCTGACTTCTCTCCGCCGCTTCAAATATTTTTTTAAGCGCTTCGTCTACTTCTTCATACAATTCAGTGGAAATAATTTTAACATCAAGACCCAATTCTTTCGATTTTATGGCCATCGCTTCCACTGCCGTCTTGTTTGAAACAAGAACAAAGTTATGCACCTTCTCAAAGTATTTGTCATCTTTCGGAGTTTCTATTAAATCAAACTCACCTAGATTATGTTCATGAATTATCATTTCTGCATCATGTATAGTGGTGTTGTCTTTATAAGTCGAACCAGAAGCTACATCCTCATAATGATCTCCAGGGACATCAGAGAAAATAAGACCAATAACTGTGGCTGGGTATGCGACCTTGGCGAGCCCACCACCCTTGAGAAGGGATAAGTGTTTTCTAATAGTATTTATTTCAGTAATTGTTTGTCCGCATTTCAAAAATACATCATAAAGTTCTCGGCCTTGTGTGCATTCATTTTCTGGATAACATAAAAGAGCGGAACCTCCTCCAGAAACAATCACAATAATAAAATCGTCTTCGTTTGATTCTTTTACTATTTCATATATTTTTTTTCCAGCTTCAATATTTACCTCCGACGGGCGAGGATGAGTTCCAATAAATGTCTCAATGTAATCACAAGTAACTTTTTGAAGACCTATGACTGCACCTTCTTTTATTTTATCTCCCAAAATTTTCTCCAGCGCAACAGCAGCATCACAAGATGCTTTCCCAAAACCAACAACTTTTATTCTTTTGAATTTTGAAAGGTCGAATTTTTCTTCCCTTATCGACAAGATATTATTTTTCAATTTTACAAAATCCGCAATTACTTTTTCAGTATTTATGGCATTCAATCCCGCTTCGGCTATTTCCATCGCTAATTTGCGATTTTCTGTTGTTGCTAATTCATCAAAATTTTTTATATATCTTTTTTCCATATTTTATTTCACTATATTTTGTGGTACACCAGAATTAAAGGCTAAAATATTTTCTACTGTAGTTTTTAAAATTTCTATTTCCGCTTCACTTGAATCAAAAGCAATATGTGGAGTAACGATGACATTTGGCATATCTATAAGCATATGGTCTTCTAGAAGAATCTTGAAATCATTCATATTCGCGCGTCCATTTGCAATAAATTCTGCTTCTTCTTTTAATTTACGCTCATCTTCTAAAACATCGAGTCCCGCACCGGCAATAATTCCCTCTCTTAAACCAAAGAGTAATGCTTCGGTGTCTAAAATTTCCCCTCGTGCTGTGTTTATCAAATAAGACCCATTTTTAAAAAGTTTTATATTTTCTTCGTTTATCAAATGATGTGTGTCTTTATTGTATGGAGTATGTAGAGTCACTATGTCAGAATTCGCAAGCACTTCATTTAACGGAAAATATTGAAAATTATTTTCTGTTGCGAAATGATCGTCAGGATATGCGTCAAAAGCAATTACTTTCATACCAAAACCTTTTGCAATCTTTACTATATTTTTTCCAATCTTACCCGTACCTATCACACCTAAAGTTTTTCCAAAAAGATCAAATCCCTTAAAACCAGAAGTATCGAAATTCGATTCTTCACGCACCTGTCTGTTTGCGTTTGAAACTTTTCTTGAAAGATCTAAAATGAGAGCGAATGCGAATTCAGCGACAGTGTGCGATCCGTAAGATGGAACATTGGAAACGATTATATTTTTGTTTTTCAACTCATTTATATCTATGTGATCAAAGCCAGTAGAACGAGTCGAGACAAATTTCAAATTTGGCAACAAATCAATTATTTCCTTTGAAATTTCAGAGTTTATAAAAACCGAAACAATATCAGCATCTAAGGCAAGATTTGCTGTCTCAGAATTAAGCTTTTCTTCATAAAAAGTGACATCTACAGCAGAAAGAAGCTCTGTGAGAACATCACGCTCTTCTTTTCGAGTCT
>JBAZXM010000009.1:0-12699 GCA_041659845.1 Minisyncoccota bacterium | reverse complement strand
AAAAAAAAATACCTTCATGTGATTCTATTATATCAGTTCTTTACCTGAAATACCTATAGAAAAACAGCCATATAAAATGGCTGTTTTTCTTTGCGCGGTGCTGGTCACAAATATTTTTTTTGCCGTCGCAAAAAAATTTTGTCACCACGGCTCGCGTGATGGGTTAATGTTGCAAGGAAATTTCTAATGAGATAAACTTGCTAATCTATTGACTTTTTTATGTTTATATGTTAAATTCATAAATAAATTTATTTGGAGTCAGACTCCATTAACTAAATAATTTAACCTTTAAAAACTTAAAAGATGAAGAACTTATATGAGATTCTTAAACAAAACGGAACAGGCATATTGAAAGGTACCTGTAGAATAATGGGATATGGTAGTATGGATTTGAATGAAGATACTACTGAGACCGGTATTGGCTTTGAGTATGTACTAAGGACAGAAAAAGATATTGATAAGTTGACAATAAGGTTCTCATTGAACGAAAACTATCTTGGAGAGTATATGGTGTTAAATACCGGATTTTCTTTTGGGAAAGAGGTGCAGATATATGAAAATACTTTATATGCTGAAATGGGCGCGAAAAAAAATAAAGAAAGTCACAGAGAGGTCATCAACCTTATATTCACAAACATGAATGACGAGTGTGCAGATTTTTATGCCGTATTAAACCCTTCTTAGAATTTTAATTAGTTTCTTAAAGCCCCACTAGAGTGGGGCTTTTTTATTTGGCTTCGGATTAAATCAATGCAGTATACCAATTAGATCCTTTGAAATTTATGAAAAATTCTGGTGGGTGCTGGTCAGGAATAAATTTTCTCCAGAAAATTTTTCACGACCCTAGCTCGTCTGTTTTGATTACTATCAAAACATGACTCCGCTCGTCAGCACCCAACGCAATGTCTTCAAGACATTGCTTCAGCCGCGCAAATACAAAAATTGCCAGACATTTATGTCTGGCAATTTTTGTATTTGCGCGGACTAGTGAAGGAAGTGGGAACCATTATTCGACAGCATAATGGGTATATTTATATACCGAAATTAAGCAAATAAAACTTATTTAGTATTCTCTAAAACTTTTTTGAATCATACGCCCAGTGAAGAAGAGCTTGTCTTTGACGAGGACGACAAAATATATCATCTGTTCGACAATTATTTTTAACTTGCATGATATGTCTTTGCATGGCGAGCCATCTTTTAATCTGTCGCTCGTCATCATCAGATCTCCGTCCTAAATAATACCTACAATACCACTCAAACCAACCACGTGGATCTTGTGGATGTATCCAGCCTTTTGCTTGCCACACCGAGAGTGATTGGCTTGCATTTACATTAAAATAATTTAGTTCCTTATGTCTTTTACCATCTGGTGATAATTTCGCATCCTTAAACCAATCTTTTGGAAATTCCTTTGGTTTATCAGAAAAATATAATCCGCCAAAAATACCAAGTTTGAGCATTTCTTTTGGGGTTAAGTCCGGCTTAAAGCGTGGGTCAAAAACTTTTTTACTTTTAGTATTCATAATATAGAAATTAGCGAACAGTGATGTAAAAAACTAAAAGTAATAATCCTCCCCACCAGCCAATATCAGAAATTATTAAACTGACCATGATTTTATTTTGGAGTGAGGCAGGTAAAAGCTCCGACTGTTTTCCTTCGTGTTCTCGTTTCAATAAAAAAGGACTAACATAGAATGAAAGAAATAGACCATTCAGTATAAGTACACAAGCAAGTAGTGTGTGATATATAGGAAAACCAAAGAATGATTCATTGCGATAAAATATCATACCACCAATTATTGCGAGTATTATTCCAAGCCATATTAGTGGCTTCGTTACTTTATGGGTTCGTATAGTGGCTTCCGTCCAGTAAGATGACTTTCTACCTAAAAATCCGTGAATATCAATTACCGTCACCGCACCGAGGCCAATGATAAATCCTGCGATAAATATAAATAGTCCAATAAAATCTAGTGTAGCCATTATTTGTTCAAATAAGTTATGGTTATTTGCAAACAGGTAGCAAATGTTCCCCACAAAAGATACGGGATGTTAGCGTAGACAACCCAGCGGAGCTCAGGTGATGCTTGCCAGACGACATAAAGTGCCCATATGAGTGTGCCAAGAACAAAGAGGATATCAACTGAAGCAAGTATATTATTCTTAAGACCAAATTGAAAATAAGTGAATGAAAAATTAAAGAGAAGATTAAGCGCAAAAGGTAAAGCTACCATCCATGGGATTTGCTTAGTGAATGCTTTATAAAACACCGCACCAAAAGAAATTGCAATTATTGCATACAGTACCGTCCATACTGACCCAAACAGCCAGCTCGGTGGAGCCCATGTAGGTTTGATAAGCTGTGAATACCAGTTGTATGTGTTCATGAATTTATTATACCAGTTCCAAAGTCCAATTAGTATGCAAAAAATGACCCTGACTTCTCAAGGTCATTTTTCTTTGCGCGGCCTAGTGAACGAAGTTGGAACTACATTTGAGTGTATAAATGATACGACAGTGTATATTCCTACCTTCCTATCACCTTTAGTTTAGGCCATTTAATTAACCATTGTTTCTTTTCCACTCTCTTTAAAAAAGATTCACAACCATCACCAAAACCGGGAGTCATTCTTAAATTTAAATTCAATAAATCATTAATGCCATGTGGGGCAATTAATTCTAATTTATTATTATTATCTAATTTAACACCAATAGCTGTAGCGGTTTCAGGCCAGTGACTTATGGCATCTTCAGTTGATATATAATTTTTACTTTGATTGTTAATCTTACTCATGCGAGCTTGATTAGTAACAGACCATTCCGCATTAATAATCTCTTTAAGTTTGTTCTCATATTCTTTTTCAACCTCTTCATTTAGATTATTCAAATCAAAATATGCAACATCAATATCCGTTAGGGGTGTTTGTTCTTTGTATTCATGTAAATAATCCCATACAGGATTTCTAACAAAACCAGCTCCAATAATCCAATCTGGTAAATTTAGTGATTTAACAGCTCTCAATGCATCCATTCTGTAGTTATCATTTTTTATTAACTCTAAAATCTTATCTTCATTTTCCATAACATAAAGTATACCAGTTCCAAAGTCCCATCACTATACAGAAAAAAGCCATAAATGGCTGTTTTTCTTTGCGCGGTGCTGGTCACAAATATTTTTTTGCCGTCGCAAAAAAAAAATTTCGCTACCCCGGCTCGCGGTTTTTCTTGCTAGAAAAACATCTCTCCGCCCGTCAGCAACAAAGAAATATTGAGGGGGTGCTTTCCTTACAGGAACAGTACACCGATTGGATCTTTTGAAATTTTGAAAAAATTCCAAAAGCTACTCAATCGGTTTCAGCACCCATACGAAAGTGATCTCATCACTTTCTCAGCCGTGCAAATAGAAAAAACGCCCGAAGGCGTTTGTCTATTTGCGCGGATTAGTGAACGAAGTGGGAACTGCTATACGGGAGTACGGTGAGGATATTTATATACCGAATTTCTAGGATGTAGTAAATTGGTTTTACCAATCTATCGCCTTATATCCTTCTGAAATATCTGAAATAATACTGCCATTTTCGAGTTGAACTTTTATATATAAAAATGCGCTAGAAGTACCTTGCTTAGGGTTTGAGTGCTCTGATATTGTTATCAATTTACTATTGTCAGAATTTTTAATTTCTGTTTGTCCTCCTTGAAAAGTTGCACCAGGACCACCGACAACATAATTTATAATCTCTGTATTGTTCAATTCATCATACTCAATAAATCCCAAGTGTACTGGTGAATCAAAAGGGATATTACATGACTCCCAGCTAAATTTTACTTCATCACCAACTTTCAATGCGCCATAGTAGCCACCTTGATTAAGGGTGATTAATTTAATATAAGGAGATGAAACTTGAGAACATTTTCCTTCTGGCAAGATTGCCGTTGTTGCTTCAGAATTCTCCTTACTTATAATACTTGTATTTATTTCTTTATTAATAATTGCATCTGGATGAATAACAAAAAAGTATCCACCGACAATAATGATAGTCAGTAAGAACAAAATTAATAGATTTTTTTGCATGTGTAAATCATATCACAGTTCTCCGTCTAATCAGTATATAGAATCTGATGGGTGCTGGTCACAAATATTTCCTCGCCGTCGCTCGGAAATTTCGCTACCCCGGCTCGGCTATTTCTTCTGTTGAAGAAATTATGCCTGCGCCCGTCAGCACCCAACGCAATGTCTTCAAGACATTGCTTCAGCCACGCATTAAAAAATACCCTTTCGGGTATATTTTAATTTGCGCGGCTGATGGGTGCTGACCCCACGGCCTCCCACGTGCACTGCTTCCACTATTTTCATAGTGGCGTGGACTATATCTTCACCATGCCCCGACCTAGGTCGGGGTGTAGGTGCTCCGGTATCTAGTCTCTACGGCGCCCCTTCTCTTCGCTCATTTTTTTATATAAGCAAAAATATGGAAGGGTTCCCTCGGTATTCGCATGCCTCGACAATTAAGCCAAAGTTTAGCCTCCACCGATATCCCAGAGAGTTTCAATCTGCCATTTCGACAGAAAGCTGCACGAATCTACAGGCGGGTGCTCTACCGTTGAGCTACAGCCGCAAACGCATAAATTTCTCAAAGATTTGCTTTTTACGCTTAAGATATAAGCCATCAAAATCTTTGACTTTATTATTATACATAAAATCGTAAATTTTCAAAGCATCCCGAGTACTAAATTGCAATCTAGAATAATTTCTTTTTGATCTATAGATTGAACCCTTACCAATTCCAAAATTCAACATTTTTTCTTGAAGTTGTTCCAAGAAATCAAAAGAGCAAGAAGTAAACATAACCATAAGTTTTAAGTTTGGAATTTTTTGTTTTTTATGCACAAAACCACTCCAAACATTTCCATCTCCATCAAAATAACCGCGAACAAAATCAGAAAAATATTTTTTAGGAACATATGGAACAGCCAGGCTTTTTGTTTTACGTTCAGAAAATCCTAGTTTACGTAAATCATCACACATCTCAATACTACCTATCTGTAAACGATACTGAATCTTTTCTTTACCTAATCCAATACGAATACCGATCTTATGATTGGAATCAATTTTATTTCTAATTTCTTCTAAAAGTTTTTTATCTGTAATCTTAATACACCAAAACTGTCCACCGCGTTTATTTACAGTAATATATCCATCCGCAGCAAAAAACCCGAGCACGTATGCCATTTCATGTTTCCATTTTTTAAAAAAATCTTTGTTTACTTTTTTATAAACTGGCACACTTTCATTATATATCGTGACAGGAAGATATACTAACCAATATAAAAGAAAAAACGCGATATGCGCTTTTTTCTTTTTGGTGCCGACAACAGGAGTTGCACCTGTGACCTTCGCTTTATGAGTGCGATGCTCTAACTACCTGAGCTATGTCGGCATTTGTTTTGATTTTTAAAACTCTTGAACAGCAAGAATAAAATAGCATAAAATCCATAAAATTTCAACCGCTTGCATAAAATCTTATTTATAGTAAAGTAAGAATACTATCGCGGGATAGAGAAGTGGTATCTCATCAGGCTCATAACCTGAAGACGTCCGTTCGAATCGGGCTCCCGCAACAATATAAAAATCACTCCGGCCTTGGTCGGAGTGATTTTTATTGGATTTGAGGCTAAAAATATGATAGCATTCTACTATGACCCAAGAAGAAAATCTCCATAATATCCGCCATTCTCTAGCCCATCTTTTGGGCGCAGCGGTGCTAGAGCTTTATCCAAATGCGAAAAATACTATAGGCCCGGCGATAGATAACGGTTTTTATTATGACTTTGAATTTCCTGAAGCGATATCAGATAAAGACCTTGAAAAAATAGAAAAGAAAATGCGTGAGCTTTTGAAAACGTGGAAAAATTTTGAAAGAAAAGAAATTACACCAGACGAAGCCAAAAAGCTTTTTTCTCATAATCCATACAAAATAGAATTGATTGAAGAATTTTCTGAAGAAGGAAAAAACCTTACGAGCTATACCTCTGGTAATTTCACCGACCTTTGCCGCGGCGGACACGTAGATGATATCAAAGAGATTGACCCGAAAGGATTCAAACTAGAACGAGTTGCGGGTGCATACTGGCGCGGAGACGAAAAAAATAAAATGCTCACGCGTATTTACGGCCTCGCATTTGAAAATAAAGAAGCTCTAGACACATACGTATTACAACAGGAAGAGGCTAAGAAGCGCGACCACCGCAAGCTTGGTAAAGAATTGGAGCTTTTCACTATTATCGATGAAGTTGGGCCCGGCCTTCCTCTCTTTTACCCGAAGGGCGCAATACTTCGCCGAATAATTGAAAATTATATTGCAGAAGAACAGGAAAAACGCGGATATAAGCCCATCTGGATTCCACATATTACCAAAGGCAAACTCTATGAAATCTCCGGCCATTTAGATAAATACGATGCAATGTACACACCGATGAATATCGATGAAGAAAAATATTATCTGAAGCCGATGAATTGCCCCCACTTTATGATGCTCTACAAATCGCTCCCCCACTCGTATCGTGAATTACCACTACGCTATACTTGTACCACTACAAACTATCGTTATGAGAAATCTGGAGAATTATCAGGACTCACTCGCGTCAGGTCTCTGACACAAGATGATTGCCATGTCTTTTGCGAACCTGAAAAAATAAAACCGGAAATCGAAGTGATGCTCGACATGATACGTGAAGTCTATGCTGCATTCGGCTTCAATGACTTTTATGTCCGCATATCTCTCCGCGATTCAAAAAATAAACAAAATTATCTAGGAAGCGATGAGGTTTGGAATACCGCCGAGAATGCCTTGCGGGATATTGTAAAATCAACTGGCTGGAAATATGAGGAGGAAGAAGGCGAAGCGGCATTTTACGGACCAAAGCTTGATTTCATGTTTAAAGACGCAATCGGCCGTGAGTGGCAGCTTTCCACTATTCAGCTTGATTTCAACTTACCGGAAAAATTTGATTTAGAATATGTAAATGACAAAGGTGAAAAAGTTCGCCCGGTCGTAATCCATCGCGCTGTTCTCGGATCCACAGAAAGATTTATGGGGATTATGATTGAGCATTTCGCCGGCAACTTCCCCGTCTGGCTTTCACCAGTGCAAGTAGCTATTATCCCTGTGCGTGAAAATCACACTCCATATGCAAAAGAAGTTTTTGAAACACTAAAAAATCACAATATCCGTGCTGAACTCTATGACGAAGAAGAAAATCTCGGTAAAAAAATTCGTAAAGGTAAAACTGGTAAAATCCCCTACTTACTTGTTATAGGAGACAAAGAACTTTCTGAAAATTCTGTAACGGCTGAAATCCGAGGACAAGAAAAAGGTGAAATGATGCCTTTTGAAACATTTCTTGCTACACTTAATGAAGAAATCAGAAACAAAAAATATTAATACTGGAAGTGTTTCTAAAGAGCATCTTCATCATTTCAATTGCGGATCATGCAAAAAATGGTGGAGCATTGGCGATGCTCCGAAACGCAAACAATGGTTTTGTCCATGGTGCGGAAAGAAACAAGAAATTTATTATAATTAATTTATAAAAATATGATTCATAATAATCTACACAATCTTATGACACAGATGACTACCGAGAGTAAGAGTCTCTGGCGAATTAAAAACCATTATGTTAAAGACGCCGAGGAATCTCCGGAGGCTCAAACATTTTGGAAAAAAATGATTGAAGACAAAGAAGCTCATATTAAAGAGCTTAAGGAATTGATTAAGAAAGAATTGGAGTAGAGAAAAAGCCCGGTATTTGCCGGGCTTTTTTAATTCACGAATAACTTCTTGCTGCTAATTTAATGAATAATTACATTCACTCCCCTGTCACCAAAGAATTTTTTAGTGGCATCATTAAAAGCATTCGCCCCCACATCTAAGCCTTCAATTTGTGCTGCCATTATTGAACCCGGACTAATGGTGTCCAAATTCTTTATAGAAACAGTCTTTTCCTCTGTTCCCACTCTGATAGTACAATTTATTTCTTTACCTTCATTTTTAGGTTCTGAAATAATTTCTGCTTTGAAAGGATTAATTCTCTTTCCATTCGGATAGATTGTTTCCCAATAAATAACAGGAATTCCTTGTTTCGCTTGATCTTTTTGCATACTATTAAGTTTTTAATTAGACAAAATTATACCTATTTAAAAGCCACAGTACCACATATTTTTTATATATCCAAGCTTGCTGTCTTTGCGTAGGTTTGGATGAATGATTTACGTGGAGCGACTTCGGAACCCATGAGTGTGTCGAACACATTATCGGCAGCCTGAGCATCTTCGATTTTAACTTGCTTTAGAATTCGCCTTGCTGGGTCCATGGTTGTTTCCCAAAGTTCTTCGGCATTCATTTCACCGAGACCTTTATATCTTTGGATGTGAACTTTTGCAGATTTTTTGCCTTTTATTTCTTCCTCCTCATTTTCTTCTTCGATGCCAGCGCGCTCAAGTAATTCTGCTGTCTCTTCGACTTCTTCAATCTCTGAAACATCTTTGCCGATGATTTTTATTTTTTCTTCGTCAGAATATGCATAGAAAAGTTCTTTACCTTTTTTAATTTTATAAAGCGGTGGCTGAGCGATATAAATATATCCGGCATCAATTATCGGACGGAAGTATCTATAGAGTAAAGTCAAAAGCAATGTGCGGATATGCGCACCGTCCACATCGGCATCTGTAGCAATAATAATTTTGTGATAACGCATTTTTTCAAGATCAAATGTATCACCGATAGAAGTACCCATCGCAATAACGAGATTTTTAATCTGTTCTGATCCGAGCATGCGATCCAAGCGCGCGCGTTCAACATTTAAAATCTTTCCACGAAGTGGCAATACTGCCTGCGTTTTCCTGTCGCGTCCCATTTTTGCCGTACCACCCGCAGAGTCTCCCTCAACAATGAAAATTTCTGAATCGGCCGCATCTTTTGATTGGCAGTCAGCGAGCTTACCTGGGAGCGTCATACCTTCAAGCGCACCTTTGCGAAGTATGGAATCTTTTGCAGCTTTAGCAGCTTTACGAGCCTTGAGCGCCATAATAGCCTTGTGGATTATGGATTTTGCATCATCAGGATTTTCTTCAAGAAAATTGGAGAATGCATCGCCAAACACAGTTGATACGGCACCTTGAGCTTCCATCGATCCTAATTTTGCTTTCGTCTGACCTTCGAATTGGATTTCACGAAGCTTTACGGAAATAACTACCGTTAAACCTTCAAGAACATCGTCCCCTGTAAATGCGCCTTCGGATTCCTTCAAAATATTATTTTTCTTGCCGTAAGTATTGAGCAAGCGGGTTAGCGCCATTTTAAAGCCCGTCAAATGCGTGCCTCCTTCAGGGGTATAAATATTGTTTGCGAAAGGAATTATTCGATCGGAAATATCATCAACATATTGAAGTGCTATTTCCACTCCGACATCATCCTGATCCTTTTCAATATAAAAAATGTGGTCATGAATTGGTTTGAAGTTCTTATTGGTATGTTTGACTAGAGACGCAAGCCCGCCTTCAAAATAGAATGTAGTCGAAGGCGCTTCAATACTTTCATCAGTCAAATAGAATGCATCATCAAGATTTATTTTTCCTTCATATTCGCGCGCATCTATGATGTGGATACGCAAACCTTTCACCAAGTATGCCTGCTGGCGCATGCGATTGAGAATCGTAGTCAATTCAAACTTCACTCCTTCCTTAAAAATTTCTTTATCCGGCTCAAATGTTATTATCGTCCCGTGCAATTTTGATGTGCCGACTTTTTTCACATTCGCCTTTTTCTTGCCTTGAGAATATTCTTGAATGAAAATTCCACCATCGCGATGGACTTCGGCTTTTGTATAGATAGAGAGTGCATTCACCACAGAAGCACCTACGCCGTGTAATCCTCCAGAAACTTTATACCCTTCCCCGCCGAATTTTCCACCGGCATGGAGAACTGTCATAACTGTTTCGAGTGCGGAGACTTTTGTTTTTGAATGAATATCTGTAGGTATACCGCGACCGTTATCAACGACACGAATGCGATCCCCTGGAAGAAGCGCAACCTCTATATGATCGCAATATCCACCCATCGCCTCATCGCGAGAGTTGTCAAAAATTTCCCAAATCAAATGATGTAGTCCGTCAGGGCCAGTGGACCCAATATACATTCCTGGGCGTCGACGTACAGGCTCAAGCCCCTCCAGAACCGAAATGTCTTCGGCTCCATAATGACCCTTTTTTGGTTCTTTTTCGTCCTTTTTAGCCATAAAATATACCTACAGTATACCAAAAAAATCCTTATACAACAAGCAAAAATCTTGATTATACGATAGATAAAAACAAGTTAAAAATTAGCCTATTTTATGTGTTTATTATGGGGTTGGTGGAGGTGGATCAGGTGGGGGTGCGGGAGCTTCTACCACTACACTCCTTGTGACTTCAGTAGCAGGATTACCAGCAATATCACTAACATTATAAGTAATAGTGTATGTTCCTGCGGTCGCAGTATCAACAGGATTTACTGTAATTATGTTGGTGGTGATATCTCCATCAGTATCATCCGTCGCTGTCGCACCTTCGTCGGTGTATGTATCGCCTTGATTTATAGTGATTGATGATAATCCAATAAGTGTAATAGCTGGCGGAGTGGTGTCGGAAACTGGCGGTGAGTCAGGTGGTGGAGGGTCAGAAGGAGAAGGATCGGATGGTGGTGGATCAGAAGGTGGTGGATCACTTGGTGGTAGTGGTGGTTCTACTGGTGGGGGTGTTGGATCGCTTGGTGGAGGTGTTACAGTGCCGCACTCACCTGGAATAATCCTTGTTTCCCCGGTAATGACATCTTCAACTGTCATACAGCCGATTTGGCCGTTTTTGTCATACACAGTAATCGCAGTTTGTTTTGTGGGACTACCAATGGTTAGTGTATCCACAACCAAGGCCTGTATTCGTACAACACCGTTTACAATTTTTTCTTCAGTATTCGCGAGGTATACCATAATGAGATTCTTCAGCGTTGAAGTACCACTACCACTACCGTCATCAAGTGTTTCGAGACCCTTCAAACGTAAATCCATAGCTGAAACTTTTATATCTTCATCTTGAAGAGCTTTTACAATAATAGGGATGATATCTATGTAGTACAATCCGTGTATTGTTGTACCATCTTGTTCGTATGAAACAAGTCGTGGGTCAAACTGCAACACTTCTTCAGCAACAAAACCAAGATGAAGTTTATCGGTACTATTATAACGGAATGAAACTGGTCGAAATTTATTAAGCTCGGCAAGACCCACGTCAAGATCAATAATGTCATGCTTGTATTGAATACTACTTAAGATACCGTCATCCGCAGAACATGAAACAACTCCTGAAGCATTAGTTGTCAGAGCTCCGCCGTTTGTTGAACCAGCACAGGTTGTAAGACTTGAAAATGTAATTGTGCCTGAAGACGTGAATCCTGTTGCACCAGAGATAACACCCGCTGAAGTGACATCGAAATTTGTTGAATCAATTACTAGTGGTGCGGAGCCTCCACCGATAGTGACAGTGCTAGTTGTTGAGCCGGTGCCGACATTAACAGCAAAGTTAGATGAAGCATTGAGAGAAATTACCCCGCCAGTCGATGTGATAGCACCAGTGTTGGTAATGCCGACTGCTGCGGCAATCGCACCTGAAGAATTAATTTGGAAAAGATCTCCGCTACCGACTGTCAAGAGTGCTGCTGGTGAAGTGTCTCCTATTCCCACATTCCCACTCGCCAAAAGCGTCATCTTGGTTGTCAAAGATTGCAATGTCGTTCCACTTGCTCCCGCATCCGAAGTTTGGAAAATAATTGAACCACCTGAAGCATTACCCGTAGCCTTACCACCTGCGAGAGTGAAAGCTCCACCTGCGATATTCGTACCGACTGCTCCGGTCGCGTGGAATGTTATTCCAGCAGGCACAATACCTGAATTATTATCATTGGTTACACTTTGTCCGAAATAAGCATCGGTTATTTTTCCATTTCCTGAACCATCATCTCCGCCGATAACCAGTTGATTATTGGCTGTAACATCTGAGTTAAATCCAATAGCAATAGAAGATGAATGATTTCCATTTAGAAAAGCTGAAGAACCGATAGCAACATTGTTGCTCCCAGTAGTAACGGATAATAAACTACTATCTCCTAATGCCGCATTTTGTTGCCCAGTACTTAATGATTGACCAGCACCACTTCCAATAAGAGTATTTGCGTTTCCAGTGGTAATTAATATGCCTGCTGCGCTTCCAAAAATTGAATTACTACTGCTAGTAGCAATTAATTCTCCAGCACGAGAACCAACAAGCGTATTGTCTGTTCCTGTAGATATTGCATTTCCAGCCCCGCTTCCAAATCCGCTATTCCTTGAGCCTGTAGTGAGTGAAGCACCAGTATTTCCAAGATAAGTGTTATTACTAAATGCAATGAGTTTTGCAACACCTGACGTTAGAACATTGTTTGTGTTATCCCAATTTAAATTTAAGTTATTTTGAGTCAGTTTTGTCCCATCAGAAAAAATAACTGATCCCGCTGTATAAGCAACACTATTATTCGTCCCCCCATTCGCAATCGGCAACACTCCCGATACTTCTGTGGTGAGGGACACCGCAGAAGTCGAAAGCACTCCCGCTGCGCTGTTGTGAACAAT
>JBAZXM010000008.1:0-50249 GCA_041659845.1 Minisyncoccota bacterium | reverse complement strand
ACGATCCAACGTATGCAACATTCTTCTTTGCTTGCGGATTTTCCATGACTGCCTGGAGATCAATTTTAAAGAAGCTGAAAATCAAAATACCGATCACTATAATAAGCACCGTTCTCAAGAATCCTTGATTGTGTGCATAAGTCTTCATATACACAGTATAAGCCCGTCTTCAATTGTTAGCGAAGGTGAGATATCCACATGAAGAAATAGTCCTTATGGATTATGATGTTTTTTCAAAAAATACATTGTACCAAAGAGCCAGCATAAGTAAGATGTAAATTTTTCGTGAATTATCTCTTTTTTTAGAAATATGCTCGTCGATAAGACGTTCTATGGTGGTTAAATCAAGATTTTTCTTAATGTACTCGTTATTTTTAATCGTAGAATAAATATCCTCGCGTTCACTGGTGAGCCATGCACGGAGTGGTGTCGGAAAGCCAAGTTTCTTTCGCGTGCGAGTTGCTTCAGGAATTATTGACTTCATTGCTTCTCGCAATAAGTACTTTGTCTCTCCATTTCGCCACTTGAAGCTATCTGGTAATCGGCGTGCAAGATTTGCCACTTCTATATCTAGAAATGGCACTCGAAGCTCTAAAGAATTCGCCATTGTCATTTTATCGGCCTTTGCTAAGATATCTCCCGGCATCCAATAATTGATATCGATGTATTGCATTTTAGCTGATTCCGAAAGATTTTCTATTTGTGAATAAACAGGCTTAAGATCGATTAATGCCTCTTGGCTTCCCTGCCATAATTCTTTAATTTCGTCAGGTTTGAAAATAGACGCATTACCTATATACCATTGCTCCATCGGTGTAAAGCATCTCCTGAGGTAGTTTTTACCCTTAAATTCAAAGGGTATTTTCAGAATTGGGCGAAAAATATATTCACGTATAAACTTGGGCAGCATGTTTAAATTGCGTCGTGCATATGGCTCAAGGTAGATGTTATACCCGCCGAAAAGTTCATCCGAACCTTCGCCGGAAAGTACCACTTTTGCATGTTTTGCCGCTTCTCGTGCCACGAAATAAAGCGCAATTGCGGACGGATCAGCGACTGGTTCATCAAAGTGCCATGCAAGCTTCGGCAACATTTGAAAATACTCCTCAGGTGTGATGATGATTTCGTGATGGTCGCTTCCTATCGCATCGGCAGTTACTTTAGCTTCTTCCCCTTCGCTTAAATTTTTAAAGCCAACGGTGAATGTAGAAATTTTTTGCGGATTATCCATTTCGCCGGAAATTTTTTGCATCAGTGTTGCGATAATACTACTGTCTATCCCTCCGGAAAGAAATGATGCGACTGGCACATCAGCGATCATGTGATGTCGAACCGAATCCTCCATAACTTCTTTTATTTTTTCTTTTGTTTGCTTTTCATCAAGTGAACCATCTTTTACAAATTCATATGACCAATATTTCTCCTCCTTCGACTTCCCTGTTTCTAAATCAATAGAAAGCCAAGATCCCGGTAAAAGCTTATAAATACCTTGAAACATAGTCTCTTTGAGCGGATTGTATTGAAATGAGAGGTAGTTGTAGACAGCTTGATTATTTACTTCTGGGCTATATGCCGGATGCTTGAGCAAGCTTTTAATCTCCGAACCGAATGCAAGTATTTCATTATTCGGCTTCAAATAATACAGTGGCTTGATTCCGAAATAGTCACGCGCAATAAAAACAGAATGCGTATTTTTATCGTAAATACAAAATGCAAACATTCCACGCAATCGTGTGAGCATCTTCTCACCCTCTAGTTCGTAATAATGCAAAATAACTTCAGTGTCGGTATTTGTTTTAAATTGATAACCTTTCTGTTCAAGCTCGGCGCGAAGCTTCTTGTAATTATAAATTTCTCCATTAAAGAAAATAAGTTTTGAGCCGTCGGCTGAAACAATCGGCTGCTTGCCGCCGCCAAGGTCAATAATTGAGAGCCTGCGCATCCCAAGCCCAACATACTCATCGTCATAAAAGCCGTCTTCATCCGGACCACGGTGAATAATGCGCTCTGTCATCTCGCGAATGAGCACATCTTTATATTTGGTATTTTTACCTATGATTCCAGCGATTCCACACATTGGATTAGTATAGCAAAATAAGCTTTTTCAGCAAAAAATTTTATTTATATTTTTGGTAGAAATGCGAGTGGGTCAAGATATCCATTGGTCGCAGCGATGGGCATGGTATATATACGGCCACTACATGATTTACTTGGAAGACTTTGCACCTGGACAGCGTTTGATGCGTACATTGATACATGAAGATGTGGCCCTGTGGAATAGCCAGTATTTCCGCTGTAACCAACGATTGTACCAACAGAAACAACATCACCATTATTGGCCTTAATCAGTGATAGGTGGCCGTATGTGCTCGAGAGTCCATTGTTGTAGCGAATTAAAACCCATCGGCCGAAGGAAGCTCCGGGACAAGTAATATCAGTATCCCCTGTCCCTATGACTGTACCGGATGCCATTGCCTTTACCGGTGTGCCGACAGCTGCTCGGAAATCAACACCATTATGAGTACCGGAAACATATAATCTTTTTGAATCCACTGTGGAGCCGAATTGTTGGGTGAGAAATACCTTGTCTAGCGGCCAGGAAAGGACTCTACCAGGAAGTGTATTCGGATCAAGTATGAATTTAAGCTTTGATTCATAATCTCGTATTTCTTGTTCGAAAGCGTTTTTAAGCGCAATTTTATCAGCAACAATTTTTTTATAATTTGCTTCTTGATTTTTCGTTTTCTTCAATAAGCTTTTTTCTTCAGCCGTATTCTGCTCGACAATTTTTTTCTGATCGGACAGTTCACCCTTAAGATCAAAAAGTTCTTGTCGCGCATCTTCCGCATCGCTTCGATTATTTTCAAGTCCCTTCTTTGTTTCCGCCAACTGATTAACTTTTTCTTTAATCTTTCCTTGAAAGAGTCCGATATTATCAATATCTTGCCAGGCATCGGAAAATGACTTATTCGATAGAATTGTTTCAACGATAGTCCCGCGATCAAGCTCATAAAGTGCGCGCATGCTTTCATTCAGAGCGCTTCTGTTGTCTTCTATCGTAGATTTTTTATCATTTATTTGAAGTCCGAGTTGTTCGATTTTTATCGTTGCAGAGTTTATTTTTTTCTCAGTAACTTTAATATCGGTTAAAAGCTTCTGACGGGTCAAATCGAGTTTTTTAATTGCATTTGAAAGAGTATTGGCTTGCGCTCCGACAGCAGTCAACTGTTTCTGGTAGTTTGCAATTTCTTGCTCTAGCTTGGCAATTTCAGCGTTACTTTGATCGATTTTACCTTTCAATTCATCAGCGCTTTGCGCGTATATACTTATTAATGGTAAGCACAAAAAAAGTATCCCTACTGTAAAAAGCAGTAATTTTTTTGTATTTTTTTCTAAAATCACACACTTATTGTAGCATACCTATTGCTTGGTTTATTCTTTGTATTGTTTCCTTTTTACCCAATACTTCGGCAAGAGTAAAAGGGTCTGGGGATTTATCACGCCCTGAGAGAGAGTAGCGAATAGGCCAAAGGATTTCTCCTCTGCCCACCTCCTCGGCATAATTCCAAATTGTATTTTTCACTGTATCTGCAGTAAAAGAATCTTCCTCGATTTCTGAAATCATATCTTTCGCTTTTTCTAGATATGAAGCTAAGGTTTTTTTACTATCTGGTTCCTTTGCTAATTTTGAATTTTTCGCGAATAATTTATCTGTATCATAAGTTGGTATTTCAAAAAAATACTGCAACTCCCCTTCATCAGTCATAATTTTAACATCGCTGAATTTTTCAAGTCGCTCAGCAATGATTGGAATAATTTTATTAAAGACTTCATTGCTATAGTGTGGAAGTTCGGTAATTGTTGCAGGTAAAAATTCTTTAATATGATGTTCAAGTTTTTCAGAGGAAAGAAGTTTAATGTGTTCTTTATTAAACCAATTGAGTTTTTCGGTATTGAAAATCGCTCCACCTTTCTGCACCTTTGTGATATCAAATGCATCAACCAAATCTTTCAAATCATAAATTTCTCTTTCTCCGCCCGGATTCCACCCTAGAAATGCCATGAAATTAAGCAATGCTTCTGGAAGATAGCCCTGCTCGCGGTATTCGCTCATAGCAAGCGCTCCACGGCGCTTGGAGAGCTTTGTTCTGTCTGGAGCAAGTACGAGCGGTAGATGGGCGTATATAGGCATCGGTGCGCCTATAGCTTCTTGAATAAGGATATGGCGAGGAGTGTTCGGGATATGGTCTTCACCACGGATTACATGAGTAACGCCCATTTCAAAATCATCTACGACTACAGCAAGGTGAAAAAGAGGCTCGTTAATAGTACGAGCAATTACGAAGTCGCCGAGGTCTGTGGTATCTGTGGTGATTTCTCCGCGTATCATATCTTTGAAAGTAATCTTCTTATTCGGATTTTTGAATCGGACAATTTCTTTTATATGACCGCTTCCATCCTTAGCTTCTTCTTTTGAAATGTATGCACTCCCCTCGTCAATCATTTTTTGCAAATAAAATTGGTGACGATCCAGGCGTTTTGACTGATGATGTATAGCGTCGTATTTCAAACCAAGCCATTCCAAACTTTCTAAAATATTTTCTTCATACTCTTTCTTTGAGCGCTCTTTATCAGTATCTTCAATTCTCACAATAAACTCACCATTATTTTGCTTCGCAAATAAATACGAAAAAATCGCCGTCCTATAATTCCCAGCGTGCAATAGCCCTGTCGGAGACGGAGCGAAACGAGTAACAACTTTTTGGTTCGTATCTGCCATATATCGTATTACTGTAGCATAAAAAGCTTTATTTTTGAAGAATTTATGCTTGACAATCTAATGAATACTTTGTAATATGTGGCTAATTAACAATAGTTCTTAACCAATTAAATACATAAAAAATGGAAGTGAAAAACATCCTTATTGGAGCATCTTCTTTGAAAGTTGTTCTCAATGGCGGCAAGCTAGTGCTTGATGACGCTACAGTACCGTTCCAAATTGCCTTTGATCAATCTGTGGCCAAAAAGAATCCGACACACATCTTAGTCATAGATGTGACCGATACAGGATTCTATGACGATGGTAGTCGTAGATCAACAACCTGTAATTTTGAGAGAAGTGTGTTCAAGCTTGAACCTACAAACTACTTACAATTTCACAAGCCTGGAGTACATCATTTAATCTTTATGTTGGTGTCGGGCGGTATGAACAAAAGCAGACAGCAAGAATTTCTAGGTAAGCGCGGGTACTCATATAAAAATACTATGATTTATGATGAAATTGAAAATAACGACGCAGTTCCCGACCAGATCGCTTTTGTAGAAGTAATAGTAGAAGTTCCAAAAGAATTTTTTGCTAAAGTAGCTGAAACAAAACTCGGTAAAGCGTTTTATGCCTGGAATAATCGTTGGTTCAATTTACAGCCGATTGATCAGTGTCAGTATCGTAAAAGAATGTTTGTCTCACTCACTATTCAGCCGTTTGTGTGGCTCTTCATGTGTTTGGTACGCTTGATCGTAGGTATTATTATTCTTTCGGCGATGTTTGTATTTAAGTTTGTTTTACTGATGCTTGGTATACAATTTGTAAGGTTATTTGGTAATGCAAAATTACTTTTAATTGATTTTGCATTATTATATCCAAAAGAGAAGTGGACTTCAATATTTGAATCCGACAATTGGAAAAGTGATATCCTCGATTACGAACAGACAGCAAAAGACAGTAGTGGTCCGATGGATGCTTATGAATATAAAGTTCTATCAATTTTTGGGTTTAAAGTTTACACGCCCATAACAATTGGTGGATTTTTGGTTTATGCTGTACTTTTAATTTTCTATAGTGGATGCATTTATTTGAATCTTTCTCAGCTTGCTGTGAGGGAGGGGTTTGTAAACCTTCTTGGTTCACTTGTGTCTAGTTTTGCTTTCGGGGCATTGTTTGCTTTTACTGCATTACCAACAATTAAAAGAAAGAAAGAATATCGGAATAATTGGGATAAGGAGAGGATATCAGGGTCAGCAAAAATATTTAAAGCGTTTTGGCAGATTTCACTTTCAATGGTGAGTGTTGCTTTAATTTTGTATTTGGTTTTTCAAGTAAATTGGATGGCCGTTTTACAAATTTTAGCTACATTCGTATCCGTAATGATTATTTTCGGACTTATGTCTGCAGCATCAATTTTTATGCTGACCAGGTATAAATTATGGAGACCAATTGGTAAAGTTGTTTGGATGATTCTATCGCCGATTGTATGGCTGATAGCTAAACCTACAGGAATGTTGGTGAACCTTCTCTTTAAAGAAACAAATGAAAAGCCGATAAGTAAATTGAATCCACGTGAAGTTTGGTTGGAAAAAAGTTTTGACTTAAAAGCACTACCCCAAAAAGTAGATGTTTTCAAAGCCCCACCGCCTTCCACTAAAATTCATAAATTCCGAATAAGTTTTTGGAGTTTAAAAGCAAAAGTTTGCAAGCCCTTTCCAAAAGGTTGGTAACTAAATATTATGAAACCCTTATTGATTTATTTCAGTAAGGGTTTTTTTATTTCTCATGCGACAAAGCAATATCAACCGCTTCGCGGGCGATGGTTTCGGCGGCGTTGGGGGTGGCGAAGGCGAGTGCGTTTTTGCGCATTTCAGCCAGCTTTTTGGGGTCGCCTATGATTCGATTAACTTCAAGTGAAAGAACGTGAGGAGTCAAATTTATTTCTTCTATCACACTACACGCTCCAGCACGCGCATAATTGAAAGCATTCTTGCGTTGATGATCGCCATTAGAATTTGTAATCGGAATAATGATTGAAGGTACACCCCAAGCTGCAAATTCAAAAATTGCTGAGCCTGCGCGCGAGATGATGAGTGTCGCTGCACCGGCTGCCATTTTCGTAGCAAGGACGTTGAAGTACGGCATCGGATGATAGCGATCTTTATATTTATGATTACTGATTACAACTTCTGCGCGTTCTTTAACTGAATCAATATTCTTCTGGCCTGTCTGGTGGATAATCTGGTAAGTATTTAAAAGTTCAGGTAATGCATCGATAATGGCATTATTGATAACTTCTGCTCCTTGCGATCCGCCAATTATGACAATAGTCGGCGTGCCTTCTTCAAGTTTAAAGAATTCAACCATGCCTGTTTTCGCAGGCTGAAGAATTTCTTCTCTTATCGGCTGGCCTGTAAAGGCTGTGGTTTTTTCAGGGAAATATTGCGCCACTTCTTTGTATGAGATAGCTACTCGTACTGCAAACTTCCCTGCCCATTTATTAACTCTGCCAGGCGTAGAATCTGATTCATGCACAATCACGGGAATCCTCAATATCTTTGCCGCGACAAGCACTGGGAAGCTGGCATATCCGCCCTTACTGACGATAATATCCGGAAAAATAAGAAAGACAGTGATGAAGCCGGTGATTACGCCTATGATGGTTTTAAAAATATCAATTATATTAAGAAGCGAAAAGTATGTGCGCATCTTACCCGCTACGACAGGGATATATGTGATGCTGTTCTGAAAAAGCGCCTCTTTGTCATAAGGCGAATCAGACATGTAGTACAACTTGAGCGAGAGAATTTTTTCTCGATCGATGATTTCATTAACTTTTTCTGAAATAGCAATGAGTGGATAGAAATGCCCACCTGTCCCACCGCCAGTAAAAAGAATTTTCATGATTGTTGTTTAGAAATTTGAAGCACAATACCTATTGCCGCAAGTGAAAATAAAAGCGATGTCCCTCCTTGGCTTATAAATATCAGAGGTACGCCCGTGAGTGGAAACACACCGATGATTGAAGCAATGTTTAAAAATGATTGCGCTACAAAGAGTATAACAATTCCAGTAACCAGAAGTCTACTAAAAAGGTCAGGTGCCCTGCTTGCAATCCGGAGCCCTCGCATGGCAAATGCCACAAATAACAGAATTAAGGCCACTCCACCGATAAAGCCGAATTCTTCACCTATAACAGCAAAAATTGAATCCCCTTGCGGTTCCGGCAAATAGCTGAATTTCTGGATACTTTGACCAAATCCTCTGCCGAACATTCCGCCGGACCCAATCGCTATCAAAGATTGTTGTAATTGGTATGAAGACCCTGATATATCATAGCTTGGGTGAATAAATGTATATAATCGGTCATTAAGATATGGCACAAACATAGCAAGAATTAAAAACCCGGCGCATATCACACCAAAGAGTCCGAGAATATATTTCCAAGGAATGCCGTATGCAAAAAGCATTGAAAGTGCTGTAACAGTTATGAGGATTAGACTTTTCGTATCAGGTTGCTTGAGAAGAATTACAGCGATAATTCCTAAAAATCCAAGCAGAAAAATTATGCTGTATCTGATATCTGAAGCTTTATTCTTAAGCAGAGAAAGCCAAGCGGCAAAATAAATTACAAATCCGATTTTTAAAAATTCTACAGGCTGAATGGAAAATGCTCCGGCATCTAGCCAACGAAGTGCTCCCCCGTGTCGAAACCCAAGATTAGGCACGAAAACGAGCAATGTAGCCATGAGAGATGCAAGAAAGATGTAAAGCGCATATTTACGCAATAAACGATAGTCTATTCGATATAGTACGTAAGACATTATGATTCCACCAACCAGCCCGAATGTTAGTTGGTTTAAAAGAACACTGTAGAACTTCGCTTCATTTTTTGCCAAGATGCCGAATGATGCGGAAATGAACATGAAAACTCCAATCACAGTCAGTGAAATTACAATTCCTAAAAATACTTTGTCTATTGATTTCGTTTTCATTATTTTTGTTTTTTCATTATAGCATGATGAATAAAAAAACCGCCCCATTACAGAGCGGTTTTAAATTTAAACGGCAGCAAGTTTTTCAATTGGAAATTTATATCTATTTGATTTAAATTCCGGCATGTTTAAATGATAGAATATCAGACTGGAGTCTGTTTCTTCTATAATCCCAAACCGTCTACCAATAGAGGCGGCGTGCCCTATGTGCGCATGACTTAAGCCATCTTTGACATAGACCATCACATCTCTATTTTTACGCAAATATTCTGCCAAATCATCCCGCGCATCGAGTGGATCGCTTGGATTTTTAAAATCCGGAATGATTTTAATAACTTGTGGATCTTTGCAACGATGAATATCTTCGAGAGCTTTTTTACAAAGCTCGGAAGGTTCTTCAGCTGAAAACCAATGAATTACTTTCATAAGGAACATGTTTTAATTTAAAACTTTTCCCTATATAAACAAATTTTAATTCCAATGTCAATGTTTTTTAGAACAACACGGATTGCCATGGAGTTGCGAGCGAAAGCATCATGAGCGCAGCGCCGAGAAGTGCCAAATTCTTTTTGAAATTAATCGTCTCGCCCATCTTTTGCATAGGCTCGTCTATCTCCCAGAAGCGATGCATGGAAAATGTTACTACAATCAAGAAAATAATAATAAGCCAGAGTGACAATACAGGCATAATGCTGAATATTACCCCTAAACCACCTAGTAGAATCATAAGCCCGGAAAAAAATACTGAGAGATGTGGGTATTTAACACCTTTTGATTTTGCATAGCCTGAAAGCGCAGTAATCTTTGAAAGATGGTTATATCCGCTTATTACGAAAAATCCTCCGAACAAAACTTTACCGATAAGAAAAAATAATGGGGTCATAGAAAATAATTATCCTATTAATATTAATAATTGTATTATAACCTATATTTTTTATTTCTCCATTTGTCTGCAATGCGTACACGAGTAAGCGAGCGCTCAAGCTCTGTTTCAAAATGTTCAAAGTCAACGACTTCTTCATTATCTTTCATTTTCTTCAATTCTTCTGCGCGAGCTTTTGCTTTATTGATAACTTCATCAGAAAGCTCAGATACATGCTCGGCAAAGTCTGCAAGTACTGCAACTTCACCAGACCTCACTTCAATGAATCCACCGACGACAGCCATAGGAATAACTTCATCCCCCTTTCGAGCAATAATTTCGCCTGATTTGAGCGCAGATACAAGCGGCACATGCCCAGGCAATACTGTAATCTCCCCTTCAATAGTTGGCAAGGTCACTTGATCAACATCTTCTTCAAAGATAATGCGTTCAGGAGTGACAATTTTGAGTTTTATTAACTTAGACATTTAGAATAGTTATTATGCAATCACTTGATCGATAGAGCCTTTCATGTAGAAAGCCTGCTCTGGTTTATCATCATGCTTGCCATCCAAAATTTCGCGGAATGAGCGGATTGTGTCTTCGAGCTTCACATATTCACCAGAACGGCCTGTGAATTGCTCTGCGACAAAGAACGGCTGTGAGAGGAATTTTTGGATCTTGCGAGCGCGCGTCACGAGTTCTTTGTCTTCCTGTGAGAGTTCTTCCATACCCAAGATCGCAATGATGTCCTGCAAGTCTTTGTAGCGCTGAAGCACGCGCTGTACATCACGCGCGGTCTGATAATGCTCTACACCGACAATGTACGGGTCAAGAATTGTAGATGATGAATCAAGTGGGTCAACAGCCGGGTAAATGCCGAGCTCGGAGAGCGAGCGATTGAGCACCACAGTTGAGTCCAAGTGGGCGAAGGTCGTTGCAGGAGCCGGGTCTGTGAGGTCGTCAGCGGGCACGTAGACAGCCTGAACGGACGTGACAGAGCCTTTGTCAGTCGAAGTGATGCGTTCCTGTAAATTGCCCATTTCTGACGCCAAAGTCGGCTGATAACCCACAGCAGAAGGAATACGACCGAGGAGTGCGGATACTTCAGAACCTGCCTGGGTGAAGCGGAAAATGTTGTCGATAAAGAGAAGCACATCTTTGCCTTCTTCATCACGGAAGTATTCAGCCATGGTAAGACCCGAGAGCGCTACGCGAGCGCGAGCGCCTGGCGGTTCATTCATCTGGCCGAAGACCATCGCCAATTTGTCGATAACTCCGGAATCCTTCATTTCATGGTAGAGATCATTACCTTCACGAGTACGCTCGCCGACGCCTGCGAATACAGATACGCCCCCGTGCGCTTTTGCGATATTGTTGATGAGTTCTTGAATGACGACAGTCTTACCCACACCCGCACCACCGAAGAGGCCGACTTTGCCACCTTTGAGCACTGGGCAAATGAGGTCGATGACTTTGATACCAGTTTCGAGAATTTCAACTTTAGTCGCTTGTTCGGTAAACTCCGGCGCTTTACGATGAATCGGTAAACTCTTTAGGCCTTGCCTCAAGAATGGTTTCCCATCTACCGCTTCGCCGAGTACATTAAAGATGCGACCGAGTGTTTCCATGCCAACTGGTACGGAAATAGCTGCACCAGTATTCCGCACTTCCATCCCGCGAGACATGCCGTCTGTAGTGTCCATAGCGATAGCACGCACAGTATTGCCACCGAGGTGATATGCGGTTTCAAGGACAACAGTCTTATTGTCTAGTTTTACTTCGAGTGCATGAAAAATTTCCGGAACTGAATCCTCGAATTCCACATCCACCACCGGCCCGATAATTTGTTTTACTTTTCCTTGCATAGTTTTAAGATTAAAGATTGATTACTTGTAATTTCACCCCCTCTGCCTTCGGCATCTCCCCCTTGGCAGGGGGCGATCAGCTCACACTCGCCATACCTGCACTGATCTCTGATATTTCCTGAGTAATCGATGCTTGGCGGGCTTTGTTGAAAATAAGAGTTAAGTCATCGATCATCTCGCCTGCAGCCTCCGAAGCATTCTTCATGGCTACCATACGAGATGATTCCTCACTTGCTCGCGATTCCAAAATCATTTGGAATAGCTGCATTTTTGCCAATTTTTCAACCAGTAATGGCATCAATATATCATAATTCGGCTCGAATAAGTAGTTTGTAGTTGGTAGTTTGTTGTTGGTAGAAGTTTCAGTAGATTTCGCCATATCGCTTACAACAATTGGGAGCACTTGTTTCAAGTTTGATTTCTGTGAAAGGGCGGAGATGAAATCAGTAAAGAGTACAGATACCTGATCCGTCTCTTTTTTCTTGAATGTTTCAATGATGAGATTGGCGACAGGTATAATGTCTCGAAGCGTAATAGTATCCGGCAAATCAGCAAATGAAGCGATAATATTCTGCCCCAGTCTGCGAAGCATTGCGTCGCCCTTTTTACCGATTGTAATGAATGAAAGTTCACTTGGAGGCTTAGCCTCCAAGTTGTGTGATTTAATGAATTTTACCGCCTCACGGATAACTTGCGCATTATATGCTCCGCACAATCCCCTGTTTGAAGTTATAAGAATTACAAGAATACGATTCGGCTCACGAACTTCCAAGAGTGGATGTGACACCTCGGTTTTGATCTGAGAAAGAGATTGCAATACTTCATCTGAATACGAAGCATAAGGGCGTGAAGCAAGCGTACTTGCAATAGCTCGGCGCATCTTCGAAGCAGCCACGAGTTCCATCGCTTTGGTGATTTTCTTGGTATTACGAATCGATTTGATTCTGCGTTTTAATTCTTTACCTACGGCCATAAATTATGCAAACATCTTCTTAAAATCTTCAATCGCCTTTTTAAGCTCTGCCTCCCCTGCTTCGGTCCACATTTTTTCGGTGCGGATTTCGGACATGAATTGCTTGGCGTTGGATTCGACATACTCGATAATGCCCGCTTCGAATTCTTTAATTTTGTCGATCGCAATGTCATCAAGGAAGCCTTTGGTAAGTGCATAGAGGACAACCACTTGGTGTTCCACAACCATTGGAGAATACTGCGCTTGCTTGAGAAGCTCAGTGGCTCGGCGGCCTCGCTCGATAGTTTGTTTTGTCGCTTCATCGAGGTCAGAACCGAATTGTGAGAATGCTTCCAATTCGCGGAATTGCGCAAGGTCGAGCTTGAGTGTGCCTGCAACTTTTTTCATAGCTTTGATCTGTGCGGCAGAGCCCACACGAGACACCGAGAAGCCGACGTTCACCGCGGGGCGAACGCCTTTATAGAAAAGGTCAGTCTCAAGGAATATCTGTCCGTCAGTAATAGAGATTACATTTGTCGGAATGTATGCGGAAATATCTCCAGCTTGGGTTTCAATAATCGGAAGCGCAGTGATTGAACCGCCGCCAAATTCTTTTGAAAGTCGGCATGCGCGCTCAAGTAGACGAGAGTGAAGGTAGAAGACATCACCTGGATACGCTTCACGGCCCGGTGGACGGCGAAGAAGAAGTGAGATTTCACGATACGCAACTGCATGCTTTGAAAGGTCATCGTAAATGATGAGTACATCTTTACCCTTGTCGAGGAAGTATTCAGCAATCGTTACGCCTGCATACGGAGCGAGGTACTGCATGGCAGCCGGATCAGACGCGCCTGCAGAGACGACGACAGTGTAGTCCATCGCACCGCCTTCACGAAGGCGAGCTTCTAACTTGCGAAGTTTGGAATCTTTCTGCCCGATCGAAACATAGACGCAGATCATGTTTTGACCTTTTTGGTTGAGTATTGCATCGATAGCAATAGCAGTCTTACCTGTCTGGCGGTCACCGATAATAAGCTCGCGCTGGCCACGACCGATTGGAATAAGCGCATCGATAGACTTGATGCCTGTCTGTACTGGCTGGTCTACAGATTTACGAGTAATAACGCCTGGTGCCACCTTTTCAATTGGATATGTCGCATCAGCTTTGATTTTACCTTTGCCATCAATCGGCTCGGCAAGGACATTAACCACACGGCCGATGAATGCATCACCGACTGGGATTTCCAAGATCTTGCCTGTAGCCTTCACTTCATCCCCTTCTTTAATCTTTGAATAATCGCCTAAAACAATAATACCGACAGTATCTTCCTCAAGGTTAAGCGCTACACCCATTTCCCCTCCGGAAAAAGTCACCATTTCAGATGCCTTGATATTGGAAAGTCCTGATGCGCGAGCGATACCGTCGAACACTTCGAGCACTGAGCCCACATGCTCTTGCTTTGCGCTTTTCTTAAAGTGCGCGATTTCCTTTTTTAAATTGTCTATAACTGTATTTTTGTTAGCCATATTATTTCATTAATTGAACTTCTAGTTGCGAGAGTGAATTCTTTATCGAACTATCCCATATCGTATCCTCCACTTGTATCTTCATTCCGCCGATCAGTCGCTCATCCACTTTTTCCAATATGTGTACTTCGCGTGCTTTGTATTTATTTTTTATCGATTCGCGGACGAGGATTCGAGTTCTTTCCGGAAGCCTCTTTACTAATGTGATCGTGGCTTCCACGATAGTATGCTTTTTGTTGTATAGAATTCCATATTCTTTTGATATTTTAGAAAGAGCGCTCATCATCCCGTTCTTACCCAGATATTCCGCGAATTCGGATACTGCCTTTTTTGATTCAGTTTCCGTCTTGCCATCAGTCATCGTAAGCAATACTTTGGCTAATTGTTTTGTAGCGACTTTTTTCATATTAATTGATGGATTTAATGCTTTCTTCAACCAACTTAGATTCTACTTTTCCATTCACAGATTCGCCCAAAACTTTTTCTGTAGCATTCATCACTAAAGAAACAAGCTCCTTTTTCGCATCATCAAGCATCTTTTGCTTTTCAGAATTTAATTGCTTTTTCCCTGCTTCGAAAATCGCCATGGAATCTGCCTGAGCCTTTTCAATTATTTCCGCTCTTTTTTGCTCGGCATCCTTCTTTACATCTTTCATAATTAAAGATGCTTCAGCCCGAGCTTTTACTAGAGTGGATTCATATTCGACTTCCTGCGCTCGTAAAAGATCCTCGTGTTTCTTCGCATTTTCTAATCCTCCGGCGATTGTCCCAGAACGCTCATCCATCAATTTCCTGATAGGCTTCACTGCAAAAAAGTACAGTGCGGTAAACACGATGCCGAAGTTGACCGCTTGAGCGATCAAGAGCTTCCAATCAATATGAAATGTCGAAATTAATTCCTGCATAATTTGGAGAAGCTAATCTCTCCAAAAAAAGAGATTAGCTTCTCCAAATGCTCGACGTATAGTCAAGCACTGAAACTTCAAGTACTACTTGATAGAGAACGCGATAACGAGTGCGTAAATAGCGATAGCTTCTGCGAATGCGGATGCGATAAGCATCGGCACAAGAATCTTTGAAACAGCTTCTGGGTTGCGCCCGATAGCTTCCATTGCCTTTGAACCGATAAGACCGATACCGATACCAGGGCCGATTGCGCCCAAACCGATTGCCAAACCTTTTGCTAGAGGGATTAAATCCATATATTTTTCTTTTAATTAATAATTAATAAACATTAATAAACTTTGACCTTTTAATTTAAGCATGCTTCAAGTGTGCTTCGCCATGCTCTTCTTCGTGATCATGATCAGTTGATGCGATTGTGAAATACACAATAACAAGCAAACTGAAAATGAAAGCCTGAATCAAACCGACAAAGATCTCGAGAGCCAAGAATGGTATCGGGAGGATAAATGCTGAAATAGCACCCATCGCTGCCAACAAAACTTCACCGGCAAATACATTGCCGAATAGTCGAAATGACAATGAAGCAATCTTTGCACACTCGCCGATAAGCTCCAGTATGCTGACAAAGAAAGTAATCGGCGCGACTATCAAGATTTTCGGGTCGCGCCTTACCTTAGTGAACATGTCTCCAAGGATTTTCATATTAACATATTTGTTTATAGTTTTCCAGACGCCCAAAGAAAGGATACCGAAAATATTCGCTCCGACAACAGTCATGAAACTTAGCGCAAGCGTGGTATTTATATCAGCCGTTCCGGCACGGAAATACGGTACAAAAACATTTTCACCGTGCTCCACCACTATCTGCCCGATAGACCCAATGCCAGGGATAATGCCAAGCCAATTATTCACTAATATAAATATGAAAATAGAAAATGCTATAGGGAAAACTTTTTCAGAAATTTTCCTATCGCTCGTCACTTGATCACACAGGTCAAGCGCGCCTTCTACGAGAACTTCAAAAATATTTTGTATGCCCTTTGGGACTGTTTTGAGCGACCTTCGAATTGTTAAAGAAAAAGCAATTATAACAAGCACAGCGAGCCAGCTTGTTAAAAGGGAGTTCGTAATATCAAAGCCGCGCACATGTGCTACCGGCTCAGCGTATATAGTCGTCTCATGGACGATTTCTTGTGATGGTTCGACTGCATTCACCACTAAACTATTCTGATTAGATGTATTTTCTGTTGTTGAGGTCATTTTTTTTCTTTGAATTTTTCTCTTCGATAATTTTCTGCTCTTCCTCTTCTTTCATCCTTTTCTCATCTAAAGCCTGATTGATTAATCTGCGATTATAACGCAAGACTTCCCTGGTGATGCCAAGGCATGATATTAGAAATGCAAAAAGAGTGAAAACAAGGAAAAACCATGGTTGCGTGCCGAGCTTAACATCAAGAAAGCTTCCTCCGACAAGTGCGATAATAACAGGCACCACAACCCAGCCAGTCATTCTGGCTGAAAACATTAAGGGTTCCCTCCACCAAGATTGTTTTGTTTCTTGCTTCATAATAAAGAATTATCTGTGCGCGTGGAAAGAATCGGACTTTCGACCTCTGTCTTATCAGGACAGCGTTCTACCACTGAACTACACGCGCAATACTTCGTGAATATAACAGAAAAAACTCATAATTGCAATAATAAAAGGCGGTTTTAAAAACCGCCTTTTGCTTTGATAGGAAAATCATTTCCAATGTTTTTTGAAAAGATCATAGATCCTAGTTAAATAATCCTGAGCATTTTCCCAACCCCATGCATGAATGCAATCATCATCCTTTGTGACATTTTCAGATTTAAACAAAGAATTCATATCATCGTCCGGGGTAAATATACCAGTCGGCATTTCTTTCCAGTCGATATTAATAACCCTTTTTCTCCAGCCGATTTTAATAGTTCCGAATTCCGTCTTGACCTTGAACCAAGGGCCGCACTTTTCGCATCCACAATATTGATTGGGAATCATCAGCATTTCTATTTGCTTAAAGCTGGACTTAGTAAAAAGATCTCTGAACTTTTCTTCTTCCGGTACAGCTAAATCATGTCTGTTGCAATCCCTATGTAAGTAAGTAAAAACATTAAATAGACCCTCATCACCGTCTTGAATGACATAATTATCGTCAGCACCATCATTTTTGCCTATCCATCCAATTTCATTCTTAACTACCCTTCTCTCATAGTCATTTTTAGGTTCTGGATACTTGGGCGTCAAATCAATAAATCTCTTATTGTGAATTGTAATATCATCCTGTATAAAGTAGTACGCATCGGTCCTTATGGAAAAATTTTCTTTAACATAAGCAAGATTTTTCCCAATAAAATTACTCAAAGGAAACTCTTTATGATCATGCCTTCTTACAACATCATGGCAATTGTTTATGTGCCAACCTGTCTTACAAACAGGACAAATAATGCGTTCTGACGGCATTAAATTTGAAAAATTAACAGAAACTCCTTCGATAGCAGGAACGTACTCTTTGATATAAGACAAAAATTCTTTAGTCTCCATTACTTTTGGAAAGTAAGAAATTTTGTTTTTAATGATCCATCTTTCCTGAATAGTTCCACAGTTACCACTGCGATTAAGATGATAAGCTCCGAGAATATTAAATTCATTTAAAGTCTCCTTTCTCTCATAACCAGCTTTGTGTCGTTCGGAAATAAGTTTATTCAAATCACTTAATGAATTGAGTGATTTTAAGATACCTTCCTTAGTGTCATACCATGGAAGATTTTTAGCCTCAAGAACTTCTAAAGATCCTGACGCACTAGAATTAGTCTTTGTCATTTTGTATTAAATTTTTAAAGTTTAAATAATAGGTTTATTTAATGAAGCTTATACCTCAACAATTTATTGTGATATTACATCATAATATTTAATAAGTCAAATTCTGTTTAGGCAATATAAAAAGCACCCTTTCGGGTGCTTTTTATATTGAGACACTAATAAGTAATTAGTATTCTCGGCGTCCGCGAGAGAAACCTCCGCGATCACCACCTCGGTCTCCGCCTCCGAAACCGCCTGTGCGTGGAGGACGAGCCTCCATAGGGCGAGCTTCGTTAACAGTAAGATTTCGTCCACCGAAATCTTTGCCGTTGAACATGTCGATAGCTTTTAGCGCTTCGTCATCATTTGACATCTCGACGAAACCGAAACCTTTCGATCGTCCAGACATCTTATCAATGATAATAGTAGCGGAATCTACAGAACCTGCTGACTCAAAATGACTCTTGAGGTCAGCATCCGTGGTGCTGTACGGAAGACCGCCAACATACAATTTCTTTGCCATAAATGCAAATGTGTTCCACTTGCGCTTCTTACAAATACGCGAGTGAAAAAATAACCTATAATTGTAGAAAACCTTGCGCAAACTTGACTCTATCACCGTTTAAAACAGCGAAGCGAAAACAAAAAAGCTACAGGAAACTACGTATGTCAAGTATGCCATAGATTAGAAAAAAAAGCAACTACCTGTTGAAAACTTTTATTCCTCCTCCGCCTCCCCTTGCTCCCCATTCTGTAAGGCATCAATAATCTTATCTATGTTGCCCGCCATAATGCCTGGGATATTTGACCACGATTGGCGAATACGGTGGTCTGTAATGCGATCTTGAGGGAAATTGTAGGTGCGGATTTTCTCCGAGCGGTCTGCTGTACCTATCTGCCCTTTGCGTTCTGCGCTGTATTTCTTAGCTTCTTCTTCATCTTTAAGTAATTGAAGTTTTGCTAAGAGAATTTGCATGGCCTTTTCACGATTACCTAATTGAGTTCGTTCGGAAGTGCATCGAACATCTATACCCGTAGGTATATGGATGAGCCTGACGGCTGTTTCCACTTTGTTCACATTCTGTCCACCAGCACCGCCTGAGCGCGAGTATTCCATTTCTAGATCAACAGGATTGATTTCAAATGTAGTCTTCTTGCGAATTGGAAGCACTGCAACAGAAGCTGTGGAAGTGTGGATTCTGCCATTCTTTTCTGTGGCAGGTACGCGCTGAACGCGATGCACACCCGTCTCATAGCGAAGTAGTTTGTAGACATCCTTTCCGCGGATTTCAAATGATGCTTCTTTATATCCACCGACATCATTCTTTGATTCATAATTTTTCCTCCAAGCCCATTTATTCTTTTCTGAATAATGTTCGTACATTTCAGCGAGCTGATAAGCGAAGAGCGACGCTTCATCACCCCCAGCACCGGCGCGTACTTCCAATACTATTTCGTTCGGAAATTCTTCCTCCTCTTTTTCAGAATCCAAAATATTTTTGATTTGATTTGCGATTCCTTCTTTTTGGATTTCAATTGACTTCAATTCTTCCGCAGCCATCTCATGCAGAGATTCATCACTATCAAGCATTTCCCTTACCTGCGCCTCCTCGCGCAAAATCCGCTCGTAACTTTCGGCGAGATATGTGGTCTTATTATTCTTTTTTAATTCTTCAAGATTGAACATGGTATAAGTGTAGCAGATAACAAATTTTTTAGTCTGGCAAATAAAAAATACGCAGAAATTTCTGCGTATTTTTTATTACTTTGTTATTTGTCTTTTGCAGCTGCGCGCTTTTTGAAGCGATCAACACGGCCGGCAGTATCAAGCACCTTTTCGTTGCCAGTATAAAACGGGTGGCACTGACTGCAGATTTCCACAGCAATGTCTTTCATTGTAGAGCCAACTTCAAAATGCGCTCCGCAAGCGCAAGCGACTTTAGCATTTGGATAATATGTTGGGTGTATTTCCTTTTTCATAAAGAGGATATTAGCATAGCTTTTTGAAAGAATCAAGCTATATTCCCTGAAGTGGGTCAATTTCGTTCTCCTGAATTTTCTGCATGAGCGCCATTACACTGTTGCCATAAAATGTGTTGGCGGGCTTTTTGCTATCGCAGGATCGGCCTGAATAATAACGACATGCGGCATTCTTTTTAGCAGTATATGAAGTGGTACTTGCTCCTAAATCAGAAAGATACAATGCCGAAGCCATAAAGGCATCTTGAGGATTCCATGGGTCAGCTGTTAGTTTACCGAGAGCAGATGCTGTTTTTGAAGCCATTATTTGCCATGTTGAGGGAATAAATTGCGAAGGACCCATCCCTCCGCCATACCCACCGCCAGCCATAGGACAAGAAACAATAGTTTTAAACGGGTCACGCCCGAGATTTTTGAGAATATCAAGAAATGGTGCTACATCACGAGACGGTTTCATTACATTTGATACACTCACACCGGTTTTTACACGAATTCCCGCACCCGTCTCAGGCACTGAGAGATAACATGATCCTTGGTTCGCACCGAGATTTGTTTCCTGAGTAAGAATTGCAAGCAAGAATGCCGGGCTGACACCTGTCTTCTGTGAAGCAAATGTCGCATACTTCAAAGCATCGCCGAAAGGAATAGCTACTCCTCCCCCAGCAAGATTAAAGAGTGCACTCCTGATTTCTGCTGCCTTACGCTCTCTCTCTGCTAAAACTTTTTGATATTCTTTTTCTTTCTGCTGACTGACTTTCAAAAGACTGTCTTTCTGTGCTTGGTTTTTTTCAACTTGGCGCTTAGCGCTTTCGAGCTCCATTTTAGCGTCAATTTCTTGATTCTGTTTTTGCTCGAGAGATTGCTTTTCAGTTTCTGTTTGTGATTTCACCCCGCGTATCTGATTGACCGAAATTTTAATTGATTGATTAATTGATGCAAATGAATCAAGATCTCCGTAAAAATCAGAAATTTTCTGTTCTGGCTTTAATATAAGACTAATAATAGATGCATTATCGATTTCATTTGTTTTGCGTAAAAGTACCGCTAGTGATTCCTGGTCGCTAGTGATTTTATCCGAAAGCACTTCAATAGTCTGTTTTTTTTGATTAATTTCATTTGTAAGTTTTGTGATGGTGAGTGCCCGTGAGCGAATATCAAGTTTTGCTTTATCAATCTTTGTTTTCAATATTGAAATATCACGCTTGATAGATGCTGATTGATTTTTTTGGCCATCAAGCACAGCCATTTTTTGAGCTATTTCCTGCTCTAAACTTGCAAGCTCAGCCTCGAGTTTTGCCTTGTCGAGCTGCGCATTTTGAAGCTCTTGAGATTGGGCAAAAATCGGGGTGACAGAAGTAAGTGGAGAGAGAGTAAACCCTGCCACGATGCTCAATATTATAAAGAAACGAGTATAAAAACTCATGGGTATAGTATAACATAAAAAAATCCCCGATTGGGGATTTTTTTATCAAGATTATTCTGCCGCAGGCTCAGCTTCTTCTTCTTTTTTACCTCTCTTTTCCACTTCAATAGAAGATAGATCTGTAGGTGCTGATGCTTCTTCGACTTCTTCTTTGATGGTAGCCATCGTAGCAATAACATCTTCACCATCAGTCTTTGCAGTGACTCCTTTCGGAAGAGCGAGATCAGAAACTAAAATTTGGTCTTCGAGAGATATGAGTTTAGATAGGTCAACCATAATTGAGTGTGGTAGATCTTTCGGCAATGCTTCAATATCGATTTCATGGAGAACCTTTACTAGGTTTCCGAGGCCATTCTTCACAGCCGGAGCTTCGCCTTCGAATTCAAGAGGTACGGTAATTTCAATAGGCTTGTTGGTATCAATTACGAGGAAATCAGCATGGATAGGAGCGCCAGTAATAGGGTTAACCTGTACTTCATGAATGAGTGTTTCAATCCTGCCTTCCGGTGTAGTGATTGTAATCGTTGAAGATTCACCGGCTTCCTTCCAAACCTTTTTAAAATCTCTACTAGAAACTGAAATCATAGTAGATTCCTTCCCTGCGCCGTAAAAAACTGCTGGCATTTCCTCTGCCTTGCGAAGCGTTGCAAGATTATCCTTATTTGTTCGTGCTTTTGCGTTCAGTGTAAACATATGGGACTAGTATATATAAATTTAAGAAAAAGTAAAGTATAAACAAAAAACCCCGCCAATTTTTACATTGGACGGGGCATATAATCCTTTACATTTACTCACCAAGCTAAAGGAAAGCTTGTCGGTGAGCACTCAACTGTCATAGGGCTGCAGCCCACAAATTTCCTCGAGGGGAAAATGTTTTCGCAATCCGTTGAGACCGATCGCGAAATATATCTACAAAATAACAAAGAACAACTATTCATGACTATTCTAGCAGATATAAATAATCTGTCAAGTATTTTTCAGGATTCTTTTTTGAAATATAATAAAACCCTTATAAAATAAGGGTTTTAAGTAAATAGTTTAAATTTAGAAATTCTTCCTGATGTGCCACCTTAGGTACTCCTTGGTTCCCCCGACTTTTTTACCTGGGTTAAAAATATTGAGCGGGTCGAAGATTTTTTTAGTTTGTTCGAAAAGCGAGTAGATTTTTTCACCATACATTTTCTTCAAAAATGGTGTACGAATGATGCCATCATTATGCTCGGCTGTGATTGAGCCTTTGTATAAAAGTACGAGATCATAAACTTTATCCGAGAGTTTTAAAATAATATCAGTAGTTTCAGACCTTGAAAAATCCATCAAAGGAATAATGTGGAAATTGCCATTGCCTGCGTGTCCTGCGATTGTGTATTCAATAGGATATTGAGAAAGGAGTGTACTTAGCTTTGGTAAAAATTCCGGCAGATATTCTGGGCGAACGATGATGTCATCAATAAATGGGGCTGTGTGCTTGTCTTTAACCTTCTCTCGTAAAAGTGCGAAACTATCACGGCGAATACTCCAATACTTCTCGACATCTTCTATGTTTTCCGCGCGGCGAGTTTTTAATCCAAAAGGTATGAGTGTATTTTCAAGAGTTTCTATTTTCTGTAAAAGTTCCGCTTCGTCATTACCAGCAAATTCTACGAGAAGCACTAGCTTCGGCATACCGCCAGTGAGAAGCATGAAAAATTCCGGGATAAATGAAATTCCCATTTTAATAAATCCGATGAATCCGCGTTTTTTGATGAATCCGCGCCAGAAACGAATCGCAAGCTTGAGAGTCTTGTCATCGTATGATTCCAAGCTTTCAGGATCAAGCGGCAAAATTGCATCAACAATTTTCCCCAGTGGAGAGAGTTCATTCATGAAAATCGCTAACATTTTTGAATGCTTTTTTACAGGCACAAGCTTCATAGTAATTTCCGTCACAATGCCTAATGTTCCCTGTGAGCCGGTAATCAATTTATTCAAATCAAAAACTTTTTTTTCTTCGTCCCAAATATTCCACAAATAATATCCTGCAGAATTTTTAGAAACTGCGGGCTTAGCTGCCATAATCGCTTCTTTATTATTCTCTATGAGTTCATAGATTTTTTTATAAATATCACCTTCAAATGTCTGTTCTTTTGTTTTTGCTATAAGTTCAGATTCAGTAATAGGCTTCACCACATATTCATTACCATCAGTAAATACAACCTTCAGTTCCGCTACATAATTTTCTGCTTTGCCATAATGAAGCGTCTTTTCTCCTGCGCCGTTATTAGAAACAATACCACCAAGTGCGCAAATACTCTTTGATGCCGGATATGCTGGATATAGTAATCCATGTTTAAGGGTCTCCTCTTCGAAATCTCTATAGTAAGTGCCGGGTAATACTCGCGCCACCCCACCATCCGGAGTTTCTTTAATCTCCAATATTCCATGCATGTATTTTGTAAAATCCATTATAATGGATTCATTCAACGGTCCGCCCGACATACAAGTGCCGGCAGAACGAGCTGTGATTGAAAGCGTTGGGTCGTATTTTTTCTGCTCACTAACCCACTTCACAAGCGCCTTCACATCATCCGCATCTTTCGGGAAAACAACAATCTTCGGCTTAACCTCAAGCAAACTCGCGTCATGGCTGTAAAATTTAAGCGTTTCAATATCATCTAAAACATCACCTTTGAAAAAGGTCTTGATATATTCTTTCATTCCCTGCGAGTCGTGATTGCTATTAGCCATAATTATTCGCCTTCGTATTTACCAATTGATGCCAAGCTATTTAGGTGAGCTCGTTCGACAAGTGCAGTCTGCGCTTCAATAATTTGCGTCATATCTTTTGCCCAGATTTGAAGTGCTGGATTTTGAATTGCCCTGCCGTATGAAAATGTTAGTGGCCATGGAAGCTCGCCTTGTGTATGCATCGCTTGGAGATTTTTTGTAGCCGTCACTTCATCCTGCCCACCGGAAAGGAATACAATACCGCCAATATCTGCAGGCACATTTTCTTTCAGACACTTAATGGTCATCTCAGCAACTTCCTCAGGTGTTGATTGTTCCGGATATTCCGTACCCGCATACACCATGCTTGTTTTTAAAATAACTCCTGGAATAAAAACATTCTGCAAGGAAAGTTCATTGAAAAGATGCTTGAGTGTCCGCGCAGTCGCATCGTAACATTGCTCGATACTATGATTATCATCTGCGATAACTTCCGGCTCGACAATCGGCACAATATCTTGTTCTTGGCAAAGTGCCGCATAACGAGCGAGCGCATTAGTATTTGCATCAAGATTAGCATCGGTTGGCAACTCTTCGCCTATAGTAATCACGGCTCTCCACTTGGCAAAAGTCGCGCCAAGATTTTTATATTCAATAAGCCTTTCGCTAAGGCCTTCTAGGCCATCTGTTATTTTTTCCCCTTGAGCAAAATCTTTTGTACCTTTATCTACTTTAATTCCAATTTGTATTCCTTTCTCCTTAAATATATCAGTAAAGAGTTTACCTCCTACGGTTTTCTGGCGGATTGTTTCATCAAAAAGTATCATCCCGCTCACATAGTTTTCAATATCTGGCGCAGTGATCAAAAGCTCGCGATATTTCCTGCGATTTTCCTCAGTAGATGGCACACCGAGCTTTTCAAAACGCTTAGTGCAAGTTTCCGTACTTTCATCAATCGCTAAAATACCTTTGGGCTTTTCCACTAACTTTTTCGCATTTTCAGTAAGTATTTGCTGATTCATGCCCTAAAGTATAACAGTTTCCTGACCTCAATCAAAATGATATACTTGTGCTATGGAAAACAAACAAAATCTAGACTTTCTCGCGATTGGCGATATTACAACCGATGCATTTATAAGACTTAAAGAAGCAGAAATTCGTTGTGATCATGGGTCTGAGGACTGTAAGCTCTGCGTCAGTTATGGAGACAAGATTCCGTATGAATTTGTGGAAATCGTACGTGCTGTTGGAAATAGCGCCAATGCGGCAGTATCTGCTTCCCGTCTTGGACTTACGAGCGCATTCCTAGGTACTGTGGGTGATGACCAAAATGGCAAAGAATGTATTGAGTCCTTACAGAAAGATAAGGTGGTTACAGACTATATAAATATCGATAAAGATCAACCGACAAATTATCACTATGTGCTCTGGTATGATGTCGACCGTACCATCCTCGTGAAGCATGCGCCATTTAAATATAAGATTCCTGAAGCATTAGAAATGAATCCGTCGAAGTGGATATATCTTTCTTCCCTTGGTGATAGTTCGCTTGAGTTTCATGAACAGATAGTCGCGTACATTCTACGCCATCCGGAAATACGGCTTGCTTTCCAGCCAGGAACATTCCAGATAAAATTAGGAACAGAAAAATTAAAAGATATTTATGCTCGCACAGAAATTTTCTTTTGTAATGTAAACGAAGCAGAGCGAATCCTCGGCATAACATCCGCAAGCCTACCAGTGGATCAAAAAGAAAAAGTTTTAAAGCTCATGGAGATGATCAGAGCACTCGGACCAAAGATTGTCTCAATCACAGATGGCATTGATGGCGCATCTGTCTATGACGGCACTGAGGCGTGGTATATCCCAGTATACCCCCATGAACCATACGATAGAACAGGTGCGGGAGATGCATTCTCTTCAACATTTACATCCGCACTCATATTGGGTAAAAGCATAGAAGAGGCTCTCATGTGGGGTCCTATAAATTCCATGTCTGTGGTACAGTATATCGGGGCGCAAAAAGGCCTGCTTTCTCGAGAAGCCTTACTTGATTATTTGGCGAAGGCTCCAGAAAATTATAAACCAAAGAAAATTAACTAAACTAATATGAAAAATTTTGAACCGAGTATGGGATATGAAGGAATAAAGAATACAATGAGAGATCAGCTTCTAGAACAAAAATCTACAGGGGGTGTTTCTGCTGGTTTTTTAGAAAAAAAATTAAATGAGGGCAGAGATTTGCATAAAGAACTTTTTACCAAACTCGAGAAATTAAAAGAAGATTCAAAAACAAATGAGAGTGAAATAATAAAAACAGAACAATCATTAAAGACTCGTCAGGCCTTGAACACAGAACTCGAAACTCAATTAGAAAATAAAAATTCGTAAAAATATGAACATTTTTGAATCCCCAGAAAATAACGATCCGCGCGATATGGAAAATGTATTCCATCCCCATGAACCAGCTCCAGGTGAATTACCTGATGAAAAAATTCACAATAATCCAAAACTTGAAAAAAAAATTGAAAAAAGCATTATTGAGCAATCTGAACATAAAAAGAAGCGTCTTCTAGAAATTCAAACCGAGCGAGAAAAAGCTATTGATCGTCTCGATGAAATAAATGGAATTATTGGCACAGATGAAGAAATACATCAGGCTATTTCCAAAGGTCTGGCCGAGGAAGAAGAAAGACTTAGAAGTGAACGTGAAAATATAAATAAGTATATCCACGAGCTTGATTTTGAACGTGATCAATTAGAAAACTTCAGGGAAGATTAGAAAAAAAGTTCTTTTTGCTTTTCTTTAAACGATCTCTGTTCATCACTAGAGAATTCAATCCCCTTCTGAATTGTTGTTTTATATTCTGCAACAATTTCATTTGTCTGTGCGTCTTTTATAAATTCTGAGATTTCATTTGTTGAAGCATTTACATACCCGCCTGTATATAGACACGTATTCATATCTTTTACGAATTGAAATTTCGGCTCAAGAATAACAACATGGAGTGTATTATTTAAGAAAAGAGAATTACGTCCCATTTCTTCATTATAGAGATCACTGGCTTTAGACTGGCAAGCGGTACTGTTTTCTAAATCTTGCTTTTCAGGAAGAGATATAAGGAAATAATACGCCACACCAATACATGCGGAAATAAAAGCAATAATAATTGAATATTTTATGATTGTTTTTTTAAACCCATTTTGTTCTTCTTTTTTTTCTTGTTCCATATATAATTTATTAATTCTTGATATATTATTTTCTCAATAAAACTTTCTTCACTGCCTCTTTGATGTGCGATACTCCCATACCATAAAGCTCAATCAATTCTGCGGGCGTGCCAGATTGACCATATTCATCTTTGACCCCGATGAATTCTTGCGGTACAGGATAATTCTGCGCCAAACATTCAGCAACTGCGGAACCCATTCCCCCATTGATCTGATGTTCTTCTACTGTCACGATCGCTTTCGTCTCTTTTGCGAGCGCAACAATGGCTTCACTATCGAGAGGCTTGATCGTTGCGAGGTTTAATACTTTTGTTTTGATTCCTTCAGCTTCAAGTTCTTTCGCGGCGACAATCGCTTTGTGTAAGAGCGCTCCGGTTGCAATAATGCCGACATCCGCAAGCCCAATATCCGGAATCCAAGCGATCCATGCTTTGCCTATTTGAAATGGAGTTTCCTCTGTCGTCATGACCGGAGTCTTTTCACGAGCGAGGCGAATGTAAACCGGTGTACCAGTATCTGCAGCAGCAATTGTTGCTTTCTTTGCTTCGATTGAATCACAAGGCGAAAGCACAATCATACGAGGCAAAACACGTGTAATAGCGATGTCTTCAATCGCTTGGTGTGTACCGCCATCAGGGCCGACAGAGATGCCAGCGTGCGAACCTGCGATCTTCACAGGGCGATTATTGTAGGTGATCGTCGTACGAATCTGCTCCCAATTACGTCCCGGAGAAAACATCGCATACGAACTGATGAATGGGATCTTCCCCATTGCTGCCATACCAGATGCAACACCTGCAAGATTCTGCTCAGCAACTCCAATCTGCACAAATCTTTCAGGATATTTCTTGGTGAAAAGATTCATCTTGGTTGATTCAGTGAGATCAGCACAAAGTGCGACGACGTTTGGATTTATCTCTCCCAACTTTAATAACCCCTCGCCAAACCCTTGGCGAATAGGCACTTGCTCGACGTCAGTATTGAAAATTTTTGGATTAAGTTTTAATTGCGGATTTAACATTCGTAATTCGTAATTTTTAATTCATAATTAATTTACTCGTGCTCACTTTTAATTTTCCCTCCTAATGTTCTTAGTTCATTTAATGCCATCACTGCCTGCTCTTTATTCGGTGGAGTGCCATGCCAGTGAAAATCACGCTCGAATTCACGCACGCCTTTGCCGGGAATCGTATGTGCGATGATGACAGTCGGCTTTTCAAAGACAGCTTTTGCTTCAGTTATTGCATCATTTAGATCTTCAAAATTATGGCCGTTCGCCTCTATAACATGCCAATTGAACGCTTCCCATTTTGCGCGAAGTGATTCGAGCGGCATGATGTCTTCGGTGAATCCTTCAATTTGGATATTATTGCGATCAATGATAGCGATCAGATTGCGGAGTTTCTCTTTTCCAGCAAGCATTGCCGCTTCCCACGAAGCGCCAGCATCAAGCTCGCCGTCTGACATGAAGCAATATATATATCTGTCATATGATCTGCCGTGATCCATTCTATCTGCAATCGCCATACCGACTGCCTGTGAAAGTCCTGCGCCAAGAGGCCCAGATGACGTCTCAAGCGCCGGAAACCATTCACGATGTGGATGGCCTTGAAATTTCGATCCGAGCTTGCGGAGAGTTGTTTTATACTCTTCGACTGGAGCGTAGCCGGCATAACACATAGTGGCGTAGAGTACCGGACAAATGTGGCCGTTTGAGAGTACGAGGCGATCACGCTCCGGCCATGCAGGGTTCTTCGGATCGTGTCTCAAAACATGAAAATAAAAAAGTGTGAAAATATCTGCCATGCCAAGCGGCCCGGCTGTGTGTCCGCTCCCCGCCTCCAAAAGCGCTTCGATGATAGTCTGTCGAATGTCATTCGCTTGTATCTCTAACTCTTTTATTTTTTCATCAGTTAAATCCATGAATATATTATAGCAAACAACATGAACAAAACCTGTGTATTACAAACTTTGGAAATAATCTATTACTCCGTGAATATCAGGAGTTGTAAAAATTGCTGAACCAATGACGAGCCTATCTGCTCCGGCATCTATTAAAAGCCCGGCAGTATCCATATTCACTGCTCCATCAACTGAAATAGTGAGGCCTGGAAATTTCTCGCGTAGGTGACGCACATGGTCAAGCACTCGCTCATCAAAAGGATTACCTTGATAACCGATTTTTTCAATCCCCATACACTGAACGAAATCAATATATGGTATAAGAGAGCCTATTTTCTCAATTGACGTACTTGGTAAAATCGCCACTCCAATAGCGAGATTCTCCCTATCGTACTGGTCGATACCTTCTAGAAATTCTAAAAATTCTTTCGTATCATTAAAAGCTTCAAGGTGAAAAATCAATCGGCTCGCGCCCATTTTTATAAAAGTTGCAATATGCTCATGCGCATTCTCTACCATTAGGTCGAATTCAAAATTTATTTTCTCCCAGAAAGGCATTCCTTCTTGTTCAGCTAAAATCATCGCCAGACTATACTCGTCTTTCGGCTGATACGGCCATGAAATATTTTTGACATATTTGCCGTCCATGAGATCAATATGCACATGTGAGACACGCGAAACAACTGCCGAGATTTTATTCTCTAAATCCTCAAAACTTTTTGGCATGATTGCTGGGATTATTTCGGCCATATTATTTTACTTCGTCTATTTTTTTAATTCTTCGCGCATGCCTTTCATCTCCGGAAAATTTTGTATCTAAGAAAATTTTTACTGCTTCCTTCGCCTCCTCTGGAGTCACAAAACGAGCGGCTAAAGATAATATATTTGCATCATTGTGTTCTCGTGCGAGGCGAATCTGCTCGTATACATCAATACTTTCTCTGCCTGAAATATCTACTCTACTGACAGCCTGCCTAGGCCCATAGAAAACTGCTGCTCGTACACCTTTGAATCGATTACAAACTATCGCTTCGCCCTGTCCGCCCCCACCAAGAACGATGCCCATACTGCCCTCTAAATTTCTAGACACTGCTCCTGCGGCCAATTTTATAAAATCCGGATAATCATCATTTGCATCGAAAACAAAAGGACCAAAGTCTTCTAATTCATATTTAAGCTCACCCAAATAATTTTTGAGTGTCTCCTTTAAGTCATATCCCGCGTGATCAGATGCGATGTAGAGTTTCATAATTTTAATTTTTCGTCCACTTTTTATTTATTAAATAAATTCATACTATTTGGTAAAACTATTTTATATGGATCATTTAAGTCGGATAGTGTAGTCTTGGAAATATCCTCCTTTTCCCACTGCACACCATTAGATGAAGAATATAACTGTTTTTCCCTAGGGTCGTAAATATCGCGCAAGAAAAAAACTTTTTCATTTAATGTGTAGAACGGATTATAGTATAGAGGACTATTCAAAAAATCTGCAGTCCCCGCCAGTTGCCATTCAGATCCATCAATTGAAGTATATATATCAGTACTCTTTGTTTGGTCAGTATATGAATAAAGAAGAATATTGTCCTTGAATGGAACGATTGTTCCCGAAATAAGATTTTCGTTTATCGTTGTCCAGTATGCAGAATTATCCGTTGCGTATAATTTAGATTTTTCTAGTGAGCTCTCAATTGTCCCATGTTCTTTAACTATCACATAAATCTTTCCTTTGAATAAGAAACTTCCTTCTATTTCCTCGCTACAATCACAATCCTGCCACCATGACGGATTCTTGTCTTCAGACCACTCTATACCATCGTATGAAATATAGGAGAATTTTTTTGACCGCATAGAAACAAGGGGTTCGGCTTCCATTTCCGACACAGGACCATATTCTTCAGAGTTTTTATATTTAAATTGTTCAACATTAAAGAAGGCATGCAGATATTCATAAGAAGGGACAACGGCCGGATGAATATTTACTTTATTTAGATCTTCCGAAACAATTGAGGACAGTTTAAAAATATGAGAATATGTTAACCAATTTTTTAAATCACTTGAAGATGCAATGTTCAATGAATTAAACATTTTTTCTAAAAAAAATACTTTGCCCTTGAAAGTAAATGTGTCGGCATAAAATGGTTCTTTTATATCCAAAGTTCCAACTTTTGACCATTGCACAAAATCTTCCGAACTGTATATATTCATATTCGGAATCGCCCCCTCATTACAACAGACCGTATCTCGCTTAATATTAAACTCAAGAATTTTATCATTTCTCAAAACAGAGAGCTTAACTATTGAACCTGGTTCACCTCGGAAAAGACTTTGTATTGATACCCCTAGTCGCTGTGTAGTATCAGTATCATTTATTTTTATAACGAGATCACTTGTCTTAATTCCTGCTTTTTGTGCTGGGGAGTTTTCCTTAACTCCTGTGATGATTATTCCTTTTTCATCGAAACGAGGCATTAGATTAAACGATACTCCAATGCCTCCATAGGTATCCATTGTTGTATATCCTCCGATTAAATATACTTTCTCTTTCTTTTCAGGAACTGATACTATATCTGTGTTTTTCTCTTTTGTCGTAGATGTATATAGCAAGAGCCCAGTTGACGATAGTAAGAGAAAAAACAATACAAAGAGCGCTTTATATAATGATTTCTTTTTCTCAACCAACCGTTTAATTTTTTCCATATTTATTTAATTGAACTTCCGGTCTTTATCACATGATCCACAAGCGTATAGGTATACCCCATTTCGTTGTCGTACCATGCCATGACTTTTACGAGATTACCACCAACGACGCGAGTTAGTTCTAGGTCAGCGATTGAGCCGTAGCGTGAGCCGAGAATATCTGTGGACACAAGTGGATCTTCAGTAATTGAAAAGATTCCTTCCCAGCGAGCATCCTGCGATGCCTTTTTCAAAATTTCATTTACTTCTTCTTTTGTAACAGCGCGCTTTGCAATAAATGTGACATCGACGATTGAACCCGCAACGACAGGCACGCGGATTGAAATGCCATCAAAGAGGCCTTCAAGAGATGGGAATGCTTTTGTCACAGCAATTGCTGCACCAGTAGAAGATGGTACGATGTTCATCGCTGCTGCGCGGCCTTCACGGAAATCTTTTTTACTTGGGCCGTCGACAAGCGACTGTGTAGCAGTGTACCCATGCACGGTATTTAAAATAGCTTTTTCAATACCAATCGCTTCATCCAAGATTGCAATCAGCGGACTTGCAGCATTCGTCGTACACGAAGCGTTTGAAGAAATTATGCAAGTATTGAGCTTGTCTTCATTCACGCCCATAAGTACAGTCGCCTGCGTTAGTGGATCAAAAGGTTCGTCTTTCACGGGCGCAGTAATAACAACTTTCTTTGCTCCGGCATCGAGGTGAACTTTCGCCTTTTCATAGCTTGTGAAGAGTCCAGTAGATTCAATAACGATATCAATATTCAAATCTTTCCATGGCAATTTCGTCGGCTCCTTTTCAGAAATGACTCTTATTGATTTGCCATCAATTAAAATATCACTTCCGGAAACTTTTACATCATGATTCCAAGTACGATAAACTGTGTCATATTTCAAAAGATATGCCAGGCTTTCTACTGAGCCGAGGTCGTTTACTGCGATAATTTCAATTTCTGGCCGTTCCCATGCAATCTTTGCGAACGCTCTGCCTATTCTGCCGAATCCGTTAATAGCTACTCTGATTTTTTTCTGTTCCATATATTATTGAATAATTGTAATGAATTTATTATATCAAACTATTTCTGCAAAAGCTCTTTTAAGACTTTCTGCGCAAGCGCAGGATTCGCCGAGCCTCCGGATTCTTTCATTATTTTACCAACGAGAGACATTAAAGCATTTTCTTTCCCACCTCTGTATGTTTCGACAATCTCCGGATTCTCAACTATCACCTTTTCAGCTATCGCTATAATAGCGCCTTCATCATTCTTTTGTATAAGCCCTCGCGATTCCGCGATTTCTTTCGGAGATCCAGATTCTTTTACAATTATTGCAAGAATATCTTTGGCTCCGCGTGAAGATATTGATCCATCGGCAATCATTTCAACAAGCTCTGCGAAATGGTGAGCATCTGGGGTTTTAATTTCAGAATCATTTTTCTTTAAGCCTAGGAAATCAGAAGTGATATAGTTTGATGCGACTTTTATTTTTCCTGCCTGCGCAGACAGGTCTTTATCACTATTCAAATGCAGCGCGATTTCTTCAAACCATCCTGCGAGCGCAGGGTCATTCACATAGCTTTCAATATCCTCCGATTTAATTCCATAATCACGCACATAACGCTCGCGCTTTGCTTGTGGAAGCTCGGGTAATTCCTCACGCATAGCATCGAGATTAAAAACTTCTGAGAGCATTAATTTCGGCAGATCTGGATCTGGGAAATAGCGATATTCTTCGGAATTCTCCTTTGAACGCTGAGAGAATGTCGATTGTTTGCCTTCATCCCATCCACGAGTCTCTTGAATGATTTCATTTCCCCTGCCTTCATCTAGGAGTTTCGACATTCTTTCAATTTCAAATTTTGCCGCACGCTCAACTGCTTTAAATGAATTGATATTTTTAACTTCTACCTTCGTTCCGAAAACCTTTTCATCCGGAGAAATTGAAATGTTTAATTCCACTCGCATCTCACCCTTTTCCATATTGGCCTCAGATACTCCGAGATATTTTAAAAGAAGTTGAAGTTCGCGCCCGAATGCGCCTGCTTCTTCGGGGCTGTGAATCACCGGCTCGGTCACAAGCTCCATCAACGGCACGCCTGCGCGATTGTAATCGACGAGTGAGTAATCACCGTTATCATGTTTAGATGTAGCAGTGTCTTCTTCTAAGTGCACGCGGGTGATTTTTACACCGCTTAACTCACCACCTGAAACTATAGGATATTTGTATTGTGAGATTTGATAACCTTTAGGAATATCGGGGTAGAAATAATTCTTTCTATCAAATTCAGTAAAGTTAGCAATAGTACCGCCAAGCGCCAAGCCGACTTTCACCACGTGCTCCACTGCTTTCTTATTAATCACAGGCAAAGTACCAGGGTGCGCCATGCACACAGGGCAAATATTCACATTCGGGCTTTCTTCATCAGGATCGTTCTTTGAATTGCAGAACATTTTCGTCTCTGTCTTCAGCTCCGCATGGATTTCCAAACCTATAGTTGTGTAGTAAGGCATAGTGAGTAGTATAAAGCGAATAGCGAATAAATTATAGCAAAATAAAGGTTTCTAAAGTACTTGACGTATACCTAATATATGATATTATGTAAATAAAGAAATTTCACAAATAAGGTAATTAAACTAATTTAAAACCCTTTATAAAATGAAACTTGTAATCAATAAAAACGAGCCAATTATCCTTCAACTTGAAAAATTCTCTGACAAGAATGTAATGCTTACAGCTCTTGGTAATTTGAAAGAGGCTGATGATATCCAAAAATTCTTTAAAGAAATATGTGAGGAATATAAAAAAGAAGACCGGGAACATCCAGATATTAGAGAAGTCGTTAGGGCAGATCTTGCGTATTTCTCCGGACACAGCCCATCTTGGGAAAACTTTAAAAAAGTACTCGGTAAAGAGTTTGATGAGGCCATAAAAAATGTACAAGAATTCAAAAAGAGGAAGAGAGCAGAGAGATTGAGTGAAAGATAAAATTATTATTCATTCAAAAACGCCACAGATTATCGTGGCGTTTTTTTATTTTATCTTTTCAAGTAATTTCAAGAGTTCGTGCTCGAGAGCTTTGATTGATGCATCATCGTATAGCGAGAGTGAGAGCACTGGATTACCAAGCTTTTCAAATTCTTTTTTTATTTCAGAAATAGTTTCTGCATCAACGACATCAGTCTTCGTCAGAATTATCACTTCATCTTTTGTGGAGAGGCCTTCGTGGCCTAATTTATTTTTATTATCATATGTTTCAAGCTCCTTCCTGATATCTTTGTACACTTTCATCATTCCGTTTTCGCTTTCGCTTTTCGAAAACATTTTCTTAATGAAAGATTTCTTTTCTTCTTTTTTTTCTTTACTAAGATTTTCAAATGATACCAAGTGAGCGAGCATTTTAGTGCGTTTGATATGGCGAAGGAATTTCACACCGAGGCCTCTGCCTTCTGACGCGCCTTCGATAAGCCCCGGGATATCGGCAATAATATGATTGCCGAGCGCGCCCAGATTCGGCTCAAGCGTGGTGAATTCATAACTGCCGACTTTCGCAGTCGCATTCGTGAGAGTATTCAAAAGACTTGATTTGCCGGCATTCGGCAAGCCTACCAATCCAAGATCAGCGAAAAGTTCAAGCTCAATATAAAAATCCGCCTCATCACCATCTCTCCCCGCAGTCCACTCAATAGGAGTAGTGTTTGTAGAACTTTTAAAATGCTCATTGCCATAGCCACCAGAGCCTCCACGGAGAATCATAATCTTCTGCCCTTCAGTATCTAAAGAATATCTTGAATCTTTACCCTTACGAGTGATTACAGAGCCGACAGGAAGATCAATAACCATATCATCTCCGTTTGCACCATGGAGAGACGTCCCTCCTCCGGGTTCACCGACTCCTGCCTTGAATTCTTTCTGGTGTTTGTATTTCGCAAGCGTGTGCATACTGCGCACAGCCACAACATATACATTTCCGCCGCGTCCGCCATCACCGCCATTTGGGCCGCCCTTGTCGATAAATTTCTCACGGCGCCATCGAACAACGCCGTTTCCGCCGCGTCCTGACTTCATATGCACTTTTAATTCATCAACGAAGGCCATAGTAATAGTATGTAGTAATTAGTAATCAAAACAATACCACAAAAAATGCTAATTAGCTAATGCTTGCTTTGCGAGCGCGATTGCTCCCTCTTTTGACTTTGCTACAGCTAAAAATCTATGGAAGTGACAGAATATTGCATCAGGTACGCCTGTTACTTTTTGTAGCGCTTCATCACGAAGTCCCGCCCAAGCTTCTGGAAAATAAATTCTGCGCTCAAACGAATATGGCTTCACTGGTACTGTTTCTACTTTCCATCGTGAATCTGTACTTGAAGGATAAATAACAATAAGCACATCAGAATTTTTTTCATATGCCGGCTTCCAAGGATATGATTCATCAAGAACAACTAATCGCTTATCTTCGGTTTGCTCATATATATCATTTGCTAAACGAATTCCGTCTTCAGTATCTTTGGTTTTTTTAATTTCTCGAGAAAGTATCCCCTTAGCGAAAGAAACGAGCTCGAGAAAAGCTGAATCGATATCAGCTTCATTCTTATCCTTCCAACTCGGTTCAAATGACGAAAGAATGGAATGGAATGTATATGGCTGTACTCCTTCAAAAATGGGTGTAGCGATGGAAATGCCATTATCCGGTCCGTCAATTGGTTGAACAATTTTTTGATCAATCCATTCAGATACCTCTTTACTCCCACATAACTCCTCGCCAAATTCTTTCCACACAAGCCCAAACGAAGCAAAAGATATGCCATTGCCGCGCGCACCCGCCCCACCGATTTGATGATGATCAAAACGATTAATCGCGGGGTCATAGATACCGCCAACATCCACAACATAATCTCCAGTGATAATTATTGCTTCGTCACGCGTACGAATAATTTCACCTTGTTCTCCTTTTTTTTCTAAAAGAAGCAGGAGTGTGGCGCAAGCAAAAACATCATCTGTATGGAAACCTCCATTGTGTGTAATTATTTTTTTTATTGAAGTTGGCATATTGATATTATTCTTTAGGCTCGGATGGAAGTTCGTCATCAATAATTTCTTTATAAACATCGTAAATAAGTGTGAGTAGTTGCTGGAGAATAATGAATCCGATTAAAAATATTAAAAGAAAGATAGAAACCTTGCGCACATCGTGACTGATTCCGAATGCCGTCCTGCTGAAAAAATAACCAATCGATATGAGCCCGATGAGCCAGATAGTAGTCGAAAAAATTTCCGCTTTGATAAATTTTTTAAAATCAATATGCCAATAGCCCGCAATCACTAGCGTCAGATGGTTGACTCCGTAAATAAATTTAGAGATGAATACCGACCAAAACGGACGCTCTTTGAAATGCGGAAGAAAATACATAATCTTTTTTTCTATGAACTTCAAAAATCTACTTTCAGGAAACTTACGGTGCATAAAAATTCCTAAATAATAGCCGAGAACCGGCTTGGTGATAGCTCCGACATAGGTGACTGGAAGCACGGTGAACAGCTGAAATGCTCCCAAGTGTGATAAAACTCCGGCTGTAATAAGCGCAAATTCCCCTTCTAAAAGCACTCCAATAAAAAGGAGTGTGTATGAGAGAACTTGATGCTGTTCGACAAATATAGCGAGTGTTTGAATCGTAGCCATAATTGCCTATTCTCCCGTCACGCGATTACTGATCCAATTGATGACAGAAACTATAAGTGCCCCGATGAATGCCGCTTTAAAGTTTTCGACACCAAAGCCGGAAATAACACTTCCTAGCCAGTAGAAAATTGCCCCGTTAATCACTAGAGAAAAAAGCCCTAATGTGAGTATATTAATCGGAAGCGTAAGAAGATTAAGTATAGGCTTGATAATGAGATTGATGAATGTCAAACACACACCGACAATGATTGCTGTTTTAATAGAGTCAATCGTAATCCCAGGAATAAATTTGGAAACTGCTATTATCGCTAGTGTGAGAATTATCCAATGAATGATTATTTTCATAGAAATTTATTAATTAAAAAATATTAAAACTAAAACAAGCTATCCACAACCTCTTTTACAACCATACCATCTGCTTTGCCTTTCAAATCTTTCATAAGCGCAGACATGAGTATGCCCTGTTTTGATTTGTCAGTGATACCGAGCTCATCCTTTTTCGCTCGAGCGAATTTCTCCACCTCCTCACGTCCCATCATTTCCGGTAAATAAGTTTCAAGGATTTTAAGCTGAGCTTCTTCTACTATGACTAGATCCTCACGCCCGCCTTTCTTGAATTGTTCAATTGAATCCTTTCTCTGCTTAGCTGTACGAGTGATAACAGCCAAAGCCTCCTCGTCAGTCAGTAAATCCTGCGGAGTCTTGCCTTTCGCCACAGATTCATTCGTAAAAGCCGCGGATAATCCTCTCAAAACATCAAGCCTGAGAGTATCCCTCGCCATCATGGCTTCTTTAATTTGTGATTTGATTGTTTCGTGTAAAGTCATGCACAAAGTATAACAAAAAAGTTCACAAAAATACACTTACTTTGTATAAAACGATAAAAATGCGATTTTAATATTTAAATTGCTAATAGAAAAATACGCCCCCATGTCGAGACGTATTTTTAATAAATCAGTATCGCCCCCAATGGCTAAACAAGCCCCAGACAATTATGGCCATAATAACTATCCCGATAAATATATATTCGGCAATTTTCCAACCGGAATATTCTATAACATCGTTGTGTTTATTCCCCACAAAACGTACAATCCCTTTTTTATTTGAAATATCCTGAATAACTGATGCTGGAATATTAAATGATTTTAGCTGTTCCAATGTTATCGGTTTTTTGAGAACTATGGGTAAAGATTGTCCATTCTTGTAAATCAAAATGGTTGAGTCTTGATCCAGAGCGTACATAACTACTTGGTTCTTTTCATTATTCTTATTACAGGCACTTAATCCTGTAAGCATAGAAATTAGAATTATTAACTTTTTCATGGTACATATATTTTATATTGTGAATCTATTCTCAGACTACGCCCTTTATCGACTAAGTCAAGTGAAACTGAATAATAAAATACCTCACAGAATTTTGTGAGGTATTTTATTATTCAGACGCCAGAACGAGTTTTGTTTTTGGTGTGGGAGGTCTTACGACAATAAGTCTTTTTTTCCAGCCCTGCATGAATGTTGTAATTGGAACTTTTCTTATGCCGTCACGTTTGCCTGGATCGTTGTAATAGATAGAATCATTATCAAAGCCTGTTACAACAATGAGATGGCCGTATGGGCTTTGAGCAGCGAACCCTCGACGGATTGATGCGACTGCAGGGCCTTCTTTTACAATACTCTTGAGTTCATCAAGAGAATCCTCTTTATTTAACTTTGTTAAATCAAATGTTTTTCCCACTAATCCATGTTTTGCAGCTACAGCAGCCAAACCGTCATGCTTCCAGCCGGCGCCATTTTGGTACGCTCCCCCTGCAAGCGCTTCTCGAAGCACCTCATCTACAGACGTAGTGTTGGGTTTGTAATATTCTATTAGCATTGCAAGGTCTGCTACCCCGCAACCTTTCTGCCGCCATTCCACTGAGGAAATATCGGTTATTTGAGAATATAAAGGCACGTTATAAGGCATCATTGGTATCATAGTCTCTATGGTAACATATATATGATAAAAGTCAAGGTTATTTAGTGCTTCGCGGAAGTATTATGATACAATAATTCCATGTCTAAATTCTTATTTTTCGATACTGAAACCACCGGTAATACGCCCGACGATTTCCTTTGCCAGATTGCCTATAAAAATGGTGATGAAATTTTCTGTGAATTATACAAACCATCCGTACCTATTCCCCCGGAAGCAAGCGCTGTGCACCATATTACAAATAAAATGATTGCAGACAAGCCGGCATTTCGAGAAAGCGGAGATTATTCGAAACTCAAAGAACTTTTTGAAAATCCGGAAATAATAAGTGTCGCACACAATGCGAAGTTTGATTTGAATATGCTTAAAAAGGAAGATATCGAGCCGAAGAATGTCATTTGCACGCTCCGCCTAGCAAGATATCTGGATAAAGAGAATAAAATCCCCCGCTACAATCTGCAATTCCTCCGCTACTACTTGGATATGGATATTGACGCACAAGCGCATGATGCGCTTGGAGATGTGAAAGTACTCGAGGCTCTCTTTGTAAGATTAAAAAATAAAGTAGTTGCGGAGTGCGGTGGTGATGAGGAAAAAGCGCTTGAAGAAATGCTTGCGATTTCCGCCCGTCCTTCGCTTATGAATATAATCCCTTTTGGTAAATACGTTGGTAAAACGGTTGAATGGATTGTCGGCTATGATTGCAATTACCTTGAATGGCTCCTTGCCGAGAAAACGAAAAACCCAGTTGACGAAGAAGATTGGATTTATACGCTCAAGCATTATTTAAAAAAATAAAATAAAAAACGTCACGATATTTTGTGACGTTTTCAAGAAAAATTTTTATTCATCTTCTTCATCAATCATTTCGGGTTCAAGAACAAATTTCTGCCCGTGAATTCTACCAATTTCTAGATTGTGAATACTTTTAAGTTCTTGTTTTTGTTCCCGCGTAATATTTTCATAAAAATGGCAGCTACTTATTTTAAGCTTTTTGAGTGCCACAGATAAAGGAATATGATCTTTTTTTATTGCTTCCTTTACTTGTTTAAAGCGGGCGGCCCAATCTACCTTTACCTTACCTCGTTTGCCTTTTGGTGTTTCAGACTCTTTGGGTTCTTTTTTCATTTTTTAAGGGTTTTAAATTGTTTACTGCTTATGCTACAAGATAATAATATGAGTGTCAAGTAATTAATTTCGCCCAAATACGTTACAATGTTTCTATGCAAATACTCATAATTATTCTATTACTTATCATTGTCGGGCTTATTGTCTGGGTGGCAATTCGAGGTAATAATAAAAAAGAAGAGGATCCGAAGAATGACACAGGCCTCCAGCTTCTACTCCAACAAATCAACGAACTTTCAAGAACTGTAGATGCCAAGCTTGGTGAATCGCACAAATCAACACAAGAATCCGTTCGCTTTCAATCTACAGAAACAAATCGCATCATTCGCGACATTACTGAGCGTCTCACCCGTTTAGACGAGACAAATCGCCAAGTGGTTTCATTCGCAGACCAACTACAGTCACTTCAAGATATTTTAAAAAATCCTAAACAACGAGGAATCTTGGGTGAATACTATCTGGAAACTCTTTTAAAAAATGTCCTTCCGATTGGCAGCTACCAGATGCAATATCCTTTCTCAGACGGAACAATTGTAGATGCGGTGGTATTTGTGAAGGATAAAGTTATCCCGATTGATTCAAAATTCTCACTGGAAAATTATAATCGCATCTTAGGAGAACGCGACGGAGCTCGCAGAGAAGAATTCGAACGAGCATTTAAAAATGATTTGAAAGCTCGAATAGACGAGACGAGTAAATATGTGAAGCCATCGGAAAATACTATGGATTTCGCCTTCATGTTCATCCCTCACGAAGCGATATACTACGACCTTCTCGTGGCCGAGATTGGCGGGATCAAAGTAAATACACAAGACCTCATTGAATATGCTTTTAAAAAGCGTGTGCTCATCGTCTCACCGACTTCATTCCTGGCATTTTTGCAAACGGTGCTTCAAGGATTGAAAGCGCTTCAAATAGAAGAATCTGCGAAAGAAATTAAAAAACGCGTTGAAGAACTTGGGAAACATCTAGTTGCCTATCAAGAGTTCCACAACAAACTTGGTAATTCCCTCTCGACCACAGTCAATCACTATATTGCCTCCGGTAAAGAACTTAAAAAGGTGGATAAAGACGTACTACGAATCGCAGGCTCCGCACCGGGCATAGAGCCGATATTGCTTGAGAAAATGACGAATGATTCAGATTAAACAAATAAAAAACCGTTCGTAGAGTAAACGAACGGTTTTTGACTTAATTCAAAAGTCACTGTTTTCAGACACATGATTACTTCTTTTATTTTCCGCATTTTCGATAGCTTTAATCATTTTCAGTCCGGTACCAATCGGATTAGAAGAATCATAATCGTATCCGGTCTTGGCATACAAATGACGTCTCAATTCATAATTGATGTCTCTCCATGTTGGAAATCCAGGATCAACATAGAATACGTATGAGACTTTGGTCAGAGATTTCCTAACTTCCTTATTTCTTCCCCTCAGATACTCTGAAGCAATTCTAATTAATTCATGCATCCATTTGTTTACGGAAAAATCTTTTGGAACTTTTGTATCTTTTTTAATTAAAATACAAATAATCCCTTCTTCAACTACATCCATCAAATAATAAAGATCAGGAAAAACTTTATTCTCATCATCTTTCGTATCCAAAAATGCAAAATTATTGAAGGAAAACTTTTTAGAGAATAGAAGCGTTACTGCGGGTTCATTCTCGGGAAGATAATGATTTTTTGAAGGGTAAGGCTGATCCTTTAAGAATTTTATTATTTCTTGCACACATGAATCTTTTTCATTTGCTCCAAGCATAAGTACTGATACACCACCCAAGAGACCTTCGCCTAATTCATCGGCACTTTTTACGATAACTTTCATGACTTTTACGTTTTAAAGTTTTTAAACAACAATATTAATTAACCAATACTATACAACAATATTAATAATTTTACAAGAACAAAATAAACCGGAGATAGTCTCCGGTTTATAGTTCATATATTACATCTTTGCGCTCAACTACAATTTCCCATTTCTTCTTCTTTGCATGTTTGTATAATTTTGCATTTGGATTGAAGCATATCGGGTTTTCAACCATTTCAAGCACTGAAATATCACCTTCGGTGTCACCTACGCCAACAGAGCCTTTAAGTGTTAAATTCCGCCTCTCCACCGCGCGCTTCAAGATATTTGATTTAACCGCAATCACAGGCTCGTCTATAATCCTGCCAGTGAATTTTCCATCCGTCCCCACTTCATACAGACGACCATACACTTTATCAAAGCCGAGCTTTTTACAAAATCCTCCAAGAATAGCTTTAGGCGACTGTGAGATCGCAAGCAAAAAATAACCCTTCGCTTTAAATTCTTTGATCAGATTACTGGTAAAAATATATAGTCTGTCGTGTTGCCTCTTAATTACAATTTTAGCAATCGCATCAAATTCACTCTTGTGTACACCCACTATATTCTTTTCAAAAACCCTCACCATTGCCATGATATACGAATCATAATCACCCTTGCGGTCAAGCCAGCGCTCGTGCTGATGAATGTATTTTTCCCTGACAGAAGGCTTGAAGCATCCGCCATCAATCAAAGCTTCAACAATTTCAATCAAGAGACTTGAGCGGAAAATCGTCCCATCAATATCAAACACCGCAACTTTTCTCTTTTTATTTTTTACAGGTGTTTGTTTTTTCATATTGTTTCGTTTCTTAATTTATTTTTCCCAGAAACGTTTCAATGCATTCATTTGGTTTTCAGTCAGATGAACTGTTGGGCGCTTTGATTTGATGAAGTCTATTGCTTCATCCGGAGTTTTACCTTTTTTTATTAAATATGCAGCGACTAGAGTTGCAGCCCGGCCGTGACCATTCTGACAATGGACATATACATTCTTTTTCTGACTGGCAATGCCTTCAAGTATGGAAACGCCGAATGCAAGCTGATCATCCGACGGCGGAGTGCCATCCTTTACGGGTATCCAAGTATAAGTCTCTACTCCGAAAGGCTGATCAACTCTTGTATCTTCTAAGGATATGTCGGCGGTGATTCCTTCTTTTTTAAGCATTTCATGAAGCGCAAACATGCAGCATTGATTAGTACCTATATAAATACCATCGGTAATGTAATCATAATCAAGATCCTTGCCATGGAAGGCATTATGCAATTTATCTTTGAATGATTTTGTCCCTAATGTTTGCATATTTTATTCAATAGTCACCTTTACCATTTTTACATCCTCAAGCGGACGATCGCTGGAATTTGTTTTTACATTGCCGATTGCATCGACTACGTCTTGGCCTTTTATCACCTTTCCGAAAATAGTGTAGTTATTAGGAAGTGGAGTATCTGCAAGCATTATAAAGAATTGACTGCCATTAGTATTCGGGCCAGCATTCGCCATCGCAACTACGCCTTTTTTATATCCATTCTTGTATGACTCGGTATTTGAATTAAGTTCGTCAGCAAACTTGTATCCTGGGCCTCCGCTGCCTGTACCTGTAGGATCTCCGCCTTGTATCATGAAGCCTTTAATTACGCGGTGAAAGATAATTCCGTCATAAAAATTTTTCTTTGCGAGTGTGATAAAATTTTCAACTGTCTTCGGAGCATCATTATTATATGTCTCAAAAACGATTATGCCTTTGGTTGTTTCAATTGTGACTGTATTCATAGCTTTTTGATTAGGATTAGTAATAGTCTGTTCTTGACTTATAGGCGGAGGTGTCATAGAAGGCGCACCTTCGACAGACAAATTAATCGCTTCAGGATAAAATTCATCAGGCGGAGTATTCGGCTTAGCTGCGCTGTAGCCGATACCTACAAGAATTATAATTGTAATGATGACTGTAAAAATTGCTGATTTACTCATAAAATAAAAAATAATTTATATAAGAAAGTATAGCATAAAAAGTCGTAGTGAAAAATCTGTGTCACGAGTTACTAAGTCTGCTCGCATGAGTACATTCTGCGCGGACTAAGTACTCTCGACCCCGCCTCGCCGTCGCAGTGCGACATGGCTGCGGCTTCACATCGCTAAAAAAGTAAAGTAGTTTACTTTTTAAAGCGCGATGTGAAGTAATTATATCATTTGCGCGAACTTTTTTCCAAACAAATGACTAATCGCATACCCGTGCGCTGAAGCGCCTCCACGCGAAGCGTGGAGCTTTCCCAAAGGGAAAGTACGGATATGCGAATACAATGCGGACTCGGTTTTGCGAAAGCATCTTTCTGGGGAAAGGATTTCGCAAAACCTCGGCTACTAATTTTTTGAAATTCGGCGGGATTTCGTTTTGGGTTTTCGCGCGCAGGAGGGGTCTGGGGAGGAATGCGCGCTTCCAAAAATACAAAAGCAAAATTTATAATTGTCTCGGTTATTTCTATCGCTATGTATTTGTCCGTGGCTAAAGAGATGCACCCTCGGCATCCGCCTCGGGCATTTCCGCTATGGCTACTCGCGCCTAGGTGCCTATGTGCGGGCAGGAGCCCGCGCTTCTTGGGGAGAGGAAGTTTCCTCTCCCCGGGTCGGGCTACTTCTCGAAGAGATTACTCTCGAGAAGTTCCGCCCTCGCCATCCCCACTCTACGCTTTGCATATTGGAGTAAGTGGTGTCGCTTTCGCTACTAAACTTCTGTGAGTTATATAACTTCGGCGCTCATCCTTTAGCCATGGACGCTCATAGCGGAAATGCCCGAGGCGGAATACAAATGCGCTTGACCCACCCTCCCGTTCGCGCGCAAGCCCGCTCGCAGAGGACGAGAGGGATGCGAGCGGGGCTCCCTAAACTAAATTTTTCTCTAAAATCTCAAAATGTTTTGGATCTGATTCTTTAACTATACTCAATAAAATTTTAATTGCGTCTTTGCTCTCGCTTTTGTCTTTATGCTCAATAGTACTTGTGGGATCAGAATTATGTGAAAATTCATTAACTAACTTGTATGCCTTATTCCAATCCGAATCAGTAATTTTTTTACTTTCTTCTTTATTTTCATTTGACTCTTTGACGATTGCCTCCATTTTTTGTTTTTGGTCTCTTGAATCAGGAATTTTAAAATCTGCAAATATATCAAAGAATCTTCTTGCTATATTTCCAATAGTGTAAAAATCAGCATAATTCAAATCAACATCTTTAAATTTATTTAATAAACTAAATAAGAAGTGGTACTCGGATTTATAGTCCCGCAAAGTTTTGTCCAATTCAACAATTTTTGCTTTTCTTATATCAGAATCAGTAAAATTTTCTACCATGTAAAACTCACACGGCAAGGATTTTTCTTTCTGACCATTCACCCTTAACTTAGTATTATCTTTTTTGACATGATTATTTTTATTTATAAACCATTCTTTCGCCAAATTAAAAAGTTGGAAATTATGTGTGGAAATAAAGAGTTGCCCCGCCTCCTTAAAATGAGTGCTAATCAATGCGAAGCAGTGGTAAATAAAATTTGAATCAAAACTAGAAATTGGATCGTCAATAAAAATGATCCCGTCTTTTATTTTAAATTCTTTTTCTTCAACCTTAACAATAAAATATGAAAAAGCTATCGCAGTTTTTTCTCCTTCACTTAAATTTTTGGCTGGCTGTTTATCTCTATTGATAATATATCCTTTTTTGTCAGTATCCAGTTCAAGTTTTATTTCTTCTCTCCCAAAGAATTCTTTTAAATGTTTATTGATTTCTTTAATTGCCTTACCGATGTTTGAAGTCTTTTTCTCTAGTTCTGAAATATCAGTGTTGCATTTATCTATAAATCCTAATGCTTCTTTTTCTTTAGTCTCAGCTTCTTGTAAGTCTTTTTCAAACTTTTTATAATCTTGCTTTGATAAAGCTATGGCAATGGAATGTAATTCCAGTTTTTCGCGTGCAGTTTTTACTTCGTTAGTATGATTTTTTACTCTATCATTATGGCCAGAAATAACTATGTTAAGCTCATCAATTTTTTTGTTTAACGATTCTGAGAAATTATCTGGGGGCTTAACCATCTCTGGGATATCTGTATCAAAAGGATTTTTATATTTTTGCTCTAACCATATCTCTGATTGTAGAAGCCAATCATTCTGATTTTTAACAATTTCATTATATTGTTTCGAATTGTTTTCGTAGTTACTTCTTAAATCAGAATAAAGTTCAATATTTTTTTCAAGTATAGGTGTTAATTTTTCCTTTTTTATATCTTTAATAAGAAAACTAATGGAATTTTGTAGATCCTCATAATCCTTACTAAAATGTTTTGCCAACGAATCAAACAGATTACCACTCAAGTCATTTTCGCAAAAAAGACATTTCTTGAACTGGTTTTTAGATTTATGCAGATCAAATCCATGTTTTACCCAATTATTTAATTCTTCATCAAGTCCACCGTCAGTATCTTCTGGATCTTTTAATCTTTGTAGTAACTCGGATACAACTTTTTTATCAAGCAAAGATTTTGTTCGTGTAAAAAGAAGATTAAAATTAACAGGTGTTAATTTAGAAAGAGCAGGATGTTCTTTTTCAGCCTCGCTTCTACTAATTGTTTCAATTTTTTTCTTATCATCATCAGATAGTACTTTGTCTGTAAAATTATCAACTCCAATAGAGGTGATTTTATTCTCTGCTCTCGTCTTATTGTAAGACTTATCAAAAAGCACATTAGCAATTTCTCGACCTAAGCCAGTCAAAAAACTATTTTTTGCTTCTTCTTTTGTTGCTTTATTTTTCTTGGCATCTTCGAAATCTTTTCCTAGCTTAGTGCTTTCTATTTTTAATTGCTCTAACTGTTTTTTACTTTCTATATCCTCCTCACTTACATAAATAATTGCGTTACAAGAGTCAGAAGGATCAAATGAGATATTATCATCTATAAAATCTTGATTAAAAACTTTAATCGGTAAAGTATTGGTAGAAACGTCAGTATTTTTTATTGATACGTTATCGCTTGTCTTAATCTCAAATTCTCCATTTTCAGGATATTGCTTAAACTCATCTTTATCATAAAGACTTTTCTTCTCGCAACTCGCTAAGACACGAGAGATTGTTGTTTTTCCACTCCTGTTCCAACCATAAATCAAATTAAATTTCTTGAATTCTGAAAGTTCCGCTTTCCATGTAAAGTCGTGAAATATTCCGAAGTTTTTTAATTTTGAAATTTTTGTAATTTCCATGACTATTTTTGAAATACGAAAAGGTGTTCGTGCATTATGAGCAAGAAGTTACTTTCTTTTGATTTTGTTACCCAAAAACCTGTTGCTTTGCAGTTAAACTGTCGTTTTATTATGTCTTCTTTCAAAATAAAGCCTACATCTAAAAACTTCTGCATCACCTTAAAGGCAAGGGGCTGATACATTTTATTTCTGCGCGTATCTCCCATCAAAATTGCACAGTATTTTCCTTTCTTTAAAACTCTAAACAATTCTTTTGCAACTTTTTCTATTTCATCAACAAAAGCATCTATATCATGTATTCCCGACAAATCTTCTTTAATTTTACCCTCACTGTATTTTATAATATCTGCATACGGAGGATGAGTTAAAACAAAATCAATCTCATTGTCTTTAATAAAACTCATATCTCTCGCATCACATTTCACCACTCTTTGTTTTGCTTTGTTATCAACCTCAAATTCAAGAGATTTTTTAGTTCTCTCTAGTGCCTCTTCGTTTACATCAATACAAGTAATGTGGCGATTTAAAATTTTGGCTTCTATCGCGGTAGTTCCTCCACCAATCATGCAGTCGAGTAAGTGATCTTTTTCTTTTGAGTAACGCAAAATAAGATTTCGAGCTACTTCTGGCGACCAATTTCCACGCCAATCAGATTTATGTGTAGCCCAGTTTCCTCTACGAGGAAAAGCCCATACTGTTGTACATTCTAATTCAAACTCTTCGGGGTGCAGTTTAATGTCTAACATATATTTACCATACAAGTTTATCCAAAATACCAGCTTCAAGCATATTCAAATTAAAAACATATTCGTTGTGATTGTAGGTTTCTTCAAGAGGTCTTTTTGTTGTAAACCAACCAAGCCCATCAGTTATCCAAATAAAATCTATATTTTGTTCTTTGAGTTCTGTATATAAGCTCTTAAATTCTCCACATACCGCCTTGAGTTTTGAGCCACCACCATTATAGAAATTTACCTCAAACAATTTAACCTTTTTATTTTTAGGGTTGAATACAGCAAAATCAAAACTGCGTTCCGATTTATCCACTTTTACATCTACACCCCACTTACTTTTTATTGCAGTCGCTCGTGCTTGAGCTAGATATTCAAAGCCATTTTTATTACAGAGATCGCGAATAAAGGATTCTACAATTTCCTCCATTAAAGATCCTCCGCGATTCTTGCGACCATTACTATCAAGACCGACTTCAACGCCCATAACATAATCAACTAAATTTTTTACTCCGTCTTTTTGAAATAGACGAGCAAGACCAGATTTTTCTAAAAATTCGTAGTATTTCTCGGGATTTTTTTCTGTACCAGAAAAATCAAAAAATTCAGAATTTTTAATGACTTTATCAAAAACTTCTAACTTATTTTCTCTAACTGCTAAAAGTACAGGTAATGCTTTTACTATATCTGGGTTTGAACTATAAAGTTTTTTGAATTCCTCTTTTAAATTCTCTTTACCTAAAAGATAGTTAAGCTTGTTTAATGTAATTTCAAGATTAGAACCATTCGCAAAGACTTTTTTCCAGTTTACAAAATAATCCCATGTCTTAATTGAGCTTTTAAAAGTTGTTATTAAATTATTAAAATCTTTTTGCATATTATTTAGTAATTAGTTACCAGTACTTCTGTGATTTTTCCTCTTTTGGAAGCATCCGAGTTAATGGCGCGACCCGCCTGTACTTTTGTAATACGAAGACCTTTTGGTTCAGAATATATTTTGTTTATAAATGGAGTGTCTGAATTTGAAAGCATGACAAAACAACCTCGCTTGTGTAATTCCACAAAGGTATCTCTAAGTTCAATTTGTTCTTTATCTAAAAATGCCTCACTCGTGTACGAAGTAAACGAAGCCGTTTTGCTTACTGGATAATATGGTGGATCAAAATAAATAAAATCTCCCTTCTTTGCCTTTTTAAGAACTTCCTTATAGTCTTGTTTTTTTATCTCAACATTTTTCAACGCCTTCGATGCTTTTCTAAGATTATTTTCATCGCAAATAAGAGGATTTGTGTATTTACCAAATGGAACATTAAATCCACCTTTGCTATTCACACGATACATACCATTGAAGCATGTTCTGTTTAGATAAATAAAACGAGAAGCAGTATTTAAATCAGAAAGTTTTTCTGGATTTTGAGCGCGAATTTTTAGAAAGTATTCTTTATCTAACTTATGTTTTTTTAATGATTTTATTAAATTTTCAACATCATTCTTAATTACATTATAAGTAACAACAAGTTCATTATTTAAATCAGAAAGATAAGCTGTTTCAGGAAGTAAATCAAAAAATACCGCACCTCCGCCAACAAATGGTTCAAAATACTTTCCGCTTTTTGGATTAAATTTTTCTGGCGGATAAAGATTCATTAAACGAAATTGTGCAAGTAATTGTCTTTTTCCACCAACCCATTTAACAAAAGGTTTTGGTTTTTCTGAGATAATATGCGAAGCATCTTCAATTAGCTTTGTTTTATCAGCAAGTTGAAAAACCCTATTTGCATAAATGGAGTTGATGTCAAAAGTCTTTGCTAATTCTAAAATTGCTTTGCCGTTAGTCATACTCATATTTTAGCATTTTGATAGTTTTTTTCCAATCTAGCCTAGCCCCAAAAAGCCCCGCGCGCATTCCTCCCCAGACCCCTCCTGCGCGCGAAAACCCAAAACGAAATCCCGCCGAATTTCAAAAAATTAGTAGCCGAGGTTTTGCGAAATCCTTTCCCCAGAAAG
>JBAZXM010000007.1:0-50945 GCA_041659845.1 Minisyncoccota bacterium | reverse complement strand
CCCCCAACGACAGTTCCGAAGACTGTTGTGATATCCATTTCACTATGGGTGCATATATCTATAACGAATTAACTATACATAATTTGTTATTAAATGTAAATTAATCGTTGCTTTTATGGAAAAATATTTGTATACTACATTTTGTTTATAAAAAATAGTTAAGTGGGGATATTTATTGGTGACGAAATAGTTTATAAAAAATTTAAAGCGGGTATGGTTTAGTGGTAGAACACGTCCTTGCCAAGGATGAGACCCGGGTTCGATTCCCGGTACCCGCACACACGGCCTATGAGCCATAATCTTAAAAAAATAAATTTCCAAATTCCCAAGGAAGTTTTAGAAGTAATCGACACGCTCCAAAAAAGCGGTTTTGAAGCGTATCTCGTCGGGGGATGTGTCAGGGACATGCTCACGGACAAACTGCCGAAAGATTGGGATATTACTACCAGCGCTAAGCCCGGACAGATCGTAGGGCTTTTCACAAAGACAGTCTACGAAAACAATTTCGGCACCGTGGCAGTTATATTTGAGAATGTTGCACGTGAAACACTAGAAGATGTTACACATGAAACAAGCCTAGCAACTCCATATCAAGTTATTGAAGTTACTCCATATCGTTTAGAAGCTAAATATAGCGATACTAGACACCCAGATAGCGTTATTTTTAGCCAAAATATCGAAGATGACTTGAAAAGAAGGGATTTCACAGTTAATGCTATGGCATTCAATCCGACAAACGGTGAATTAATTGATATCTATAAAGGACAAGAAGACATAAAGGACAAAGTCTTAAGGACAGTAGGTAGTCCTGATGAGCGCTTCGGGGAAGATGCGCTTCGCATACTCCGCGCAGTACGCTTCGCCGTCCAGCTTGATTTCGAAATTGATAAAGATACAGAAAAAGCGATTGTGGATAACTCGCATCTTTTGAAGAAAATTTCAGAAGAAAGAATTCGTGATGAATTTATTAAAATAATTATGTCACCGGATCCGCTTCGTGGCATCAAACTACTTTCGAAATTTCATCTACTTACCCATACAGTTCCGGAACTTGAAGAGGGAATAGGTTGCGAGCAAAAAGGCGAGCACATTTATGATGTGTTTGATCATTTACTGCATGCGCTCGAACACGCAGAGAAAAAAGATTGGTCGCTCCATATCCGCCTTGCGGCGCTCTTTCATGATATCGGCAAGCCACGCACACGCCGCTGGGATGGTACAAAGGCTGGAGGGAAGGGGAAATATACATTTTACGGCCATGAGGTTATCGGCGCGCGAATGACTGCAAAGATAATGGATAAAATGCGATTTCCGAAAAAGCTTTCTGATACTGTCGTCACCCTCGTACGCAACCATATGTTTTTCTCCGACACCGAAACTATCACCCTATCAGCCGTGCGTAGAGTTGTAGCCAATGTCGGCGAGAGTAATATCTGGGACCTGATGAAGATTCGTGAATGTGATCGTGTGGGGATGAAGAAGGTCGAAGCACCGTATCGCCTGCGCAAATACCACGCAATGATTGAGGAAGCTCTCCGCTCACCGACATCTGTCGCTATGTTAAAAATTGATGGCGCAAGATTGATTGAAATGAGGGAGACTCCCGGCCCGAAATTCAGCCATACTCTCCACGCTCTTTTGGAAGAAGTTTTGGAAAATCCGACCCTCAACACTGAAGACTATTTAGAATCCCGCGCCCGCGAACTGCTCCAGCTCCCAATAGAAGAATTAAAAAAGTTAGGCGAAGCTGGCAAGGAAAAGAAGGAAGAAACAGAATCCGCCGAGCTCAAAAAAATCCACAAAAAACACGGAGTTTAGAAAATAAAAAAAACGCCTTCAGTTATGAAGGCGTTTTTGCAATTTTTTCTTTCGCACTACTATTGAGCGCTGAATTCGAATGCTTCTCTAAGGTAGGCGATTTTTGTTTTGTTTTCGTGTTTACTTTCCAATGCTTCGATAGCATCATGAGAATGCACAACACTAGATACGCTTTTCCTTTTCATTGAATGAACTTTTGTAACATGAATTTTTTCCTTTAAGGATTTAGTACTCGAAGGATTTGGGACCCACGCACCAGCGAACAAACAACATGTAAGGAGAACATAGAAGACTCCTTGGCCTACATTTGTCCCAAGCAGGGAAGGAGCCATGCTTAGCCCGAATGTCAAAGCAAATAGGGCAAAAAATCCAACTACATCACGCCTTTTTTGTTCTTCAAAACCTTTATGAAAGGCTAAAACCAGCATTATGGCCAGAATAACTGACCTGCCGAAGGTAGACATCACAAAGGTTTCTTTGTTAACAAACCAGTCTGGGATAATAAAAGAAGTGACAACAATAGATAGCGCAACTTGAGCGCACATGGCTCTAAGGAAATTGAGTGAGTTTTTTTTCATACAGTTTTTAGTTTTTAAATAAGGTTTGACTTCAACTGTAGCATGTGGTGAAAATATTGTCAAGCCCTAAAAAGTCTATAGGGTATAGGCTCCCTAGTCATTTATCTCAATTTCTATAGGACAATGGTCAGATCCCATATAATCAGAGAGGATTTTCGTGCCTATAACTCGCGGCAGGAAATTAGTGCTTGCGAAAAAGTAGTCAATACGCCATCCGACATTTCGCGAGCGGGCAAAAGTCTTCATATCCCAATAGGTATACGCATCGATTTTCCCAGGGTAGAAATGCCTAAAGATGTCAGTATAGCCGTGATCGATCACTTCATCTATCCATGCGCGCTCTTCCGGTAGGAATCCAGTATTCATTTCATTTTCTTTCGGGCGAGCAAGGTCGATTGCTTCATGCGCGGTGTTCACATCTCCGCAGAAGATAATTTTATTTCCATTTTTTTTGAGCGCATCTATGTATGTCAGAAACGCATCATAAAAATGAAATTTATAATCGAGCCTTTCTTCTCCTCCGCCACCATTTGGGAAGTAGACATTCAATAATACAAAATCTTTAAAGTGTGCGATTACAATTCTACCCTCATCGTCAAATTCAGGTATGCCGATGCCGTATTCAACTTTCTCCGGTTCAACTTTCGTATAGATCGCCACTCCACTGTAGCCTTTTCTTTTTTTTGAAAATGAAAAATATGAATGATAACCTTTCGGATTACGCGCTTCATCGGGTAGTTGATCAGGTTCAGCTTTTGTTTCTTGCAAGCACAAAATATCCGGCTTGTATTTTTCAAGTAGCGGCAAAAAATATCCTTGCTTATGAGTCGCGCGGAGTCCGTTTGTATTCCATGAAATTATTTTCATCTTAATAGTATAACAATGTGAAAGTGCTATAAATGATTGATTTTTTTTAAATAGCTGTTATAATAGAAAAAAGTGTTCCTAACCCTATAAAAATTGAAAAAGATGCAAAAAGAAAATTACAAAGTTATCAGGATATTTATTACGTTCTGTTTTTATCTTTATACACTGCTATTTTTGGTAGCCATTGGACAATCAAAATCTATAAAACTATCACTTATAGTAGCGACAGTATTATCAATCTTGGGACTATGTGGTTCAATATTTGGATTCTTGTTTTTCAACAAAACTACGAAAAAAAATCCAATTATTTCTTATGGCACCGGTACAAATTGAGTAATACTCAGTAAATTACAACACCCTCCTTTCAGACGAAAGTGTGGGTGTTTTATTTTTTCCCTTTTGAATGAAATTGCTTGTGAGTTTCACGAAGTTGTTTATCAGTCACGTGAGTGTAAATCTGCGTGGTAGAAATATTAGCGTGGCCGAGCATCATCTGCACACTGCGAATATCTGCTCCATTTGAAAGAAGGTCGGTAGCAAATGAATGGCGAATCACGTGCGGCGTTACTTTTTTAGAAATGCCGGCTTTGATCGCATGCTGTTTCACAATACGTTCTACTGATCTCCGTGTTAAAGCTAAACTTTTACCATGAGCAAAATCCAGCGGTTTTTTATTCTTCGCATCTGCAGATAGAGTAGAGACATTTTGCGAAAGCTGAATAAATAATGCATCATCCATATCTTTTCTCTTTGCCAAATATTTCCTAACCGCTTGTTTCGCAGTTTCTGAAAGAAAGATCACGCGCACCTTCGAACCTTTACCACGGATAGACATTTCATCGACGGATAAATCAATATCGCGCGAGAGGGAACACAGCTCCGAGACACGAAGCCCAGTGGAAAAAAATAATTCCAATATCGCGCGGTCGCGCAAATCTTTCAGATCCTCCCCACTTGGCGACTCAATCAAGCGATACAATTCTTTTTCAGAAATCAGATCAAGTGATCGTTCCGGCACCTTCGCCAGCTCTATGCGCTCTGCGGGGAGACTCTTTATATCTTGCCTTGCGAGATATTTCAGAAATGCTCGCAGGGTGATCATGTGATAATTCTGCGTCTTTTTACTGATGGTTGCACCCGTCGCTCTGTTGTTGCCAGTCACTTGCCTGTTTAGCCACAGGCGAAATTCTTTGACCACAGGGTCGGTAATATCTTCCGGCTTCTCGAGCTTGCTGTAGGCAAAAAAACGATCCAGATAGTGCTCGTAATTCTCAATCGTTTTCAAACTCCTTCCTTTCTCGATTTCCAAGTATTCTAAAAATTCGCGTTTCAGCTTTTCAAGATTTTGCATGTACCTATAGTATATATGTTTCATGCAATGTCGCACAATGTCACAATCGAGGTTCAACCTCGATTGGGTTGAGTAAGAAATCCGTTTCACAGAGGGATATTGCACAAAAAACCATTATATGATATAGTTCTTTTACTTATCTATTAGTAGTTTTTAATATATATAATGCTTACCACAAAGAAAAAGCAAGTAGTTATAAAGAAACACCAGACCCACGAAACAGACACGGGCTCTTCTCATGTGCAAGTTGCCATACTCTCAAGCAGAATTGATGAACTTGCAAGCCATTTAAAGACTCACAAGAAAGACATGCACTCTCGCCGCGGATTGATCAAGATGGTTGCAGATCGCAGAAAGCACATGTAATATCTAGTAAAGAAGGACAAGCCTGCACATGAGGAAATCGTCAGAAAACTCAAACTCAAGTAATAAAAAATCTCCTTCGGGAGATTTTTTGCTATACTGTAACTGAGCACAAAACTCATCTCGGTAAGTGTTTAGCGGGGACTTGCGAGCGCGACTGGCGCGAGCACGAGGAATTTTCTAGCAAGAAAATATCCGTACCCCGATAAATACTTACCGAGATGAGTTGATTAAAAAATTATTTTTATTTTTATATGAGCATTATCAAACACAAAGAACAGCGCGTGGGAATTTTCATTGATGCGCAAAATTTATATCACAGCGCGAAAAATTTATATAAGAGGAAAGTTAATTTCGGTGTGATAGTCAAAGACGCGCTCGCAGGTCGCAAGCTCGTGCGCGCGATCGCATACGTCATCACCTCGGAAAGCGGAGAGGAGAAAAACTTCTTCGAAGCACTGACCAAGCTCGGAATTGAAACCAAGACAAAAGACTTGCAAATATTTCCAGGCGGAGCAAAGAAGGGCGACTGGGATGTCGGACTGACTGTAGATGCTATTAAAATGTCTCCGAAATTAGATGCAGTAATTATCATTTCCGGAGACGGCGACTATGTGCCGCTCGTGGAGTATTTACAGATTCATGCAGTACAAGTAGAGGTCGTATCATTTGGCAAATCAACATCCGGATTATTACGCGAGGCATGTGATGACTTCATTGACCTCTCGGTAAATCCGCGAAAATATCTGCTGGGTTACCGTTAAAAAGTATAATAAAAATATACGCATGAAACAGAAAGAATATTCAATAGATGTAGGTGGAAGAAAGTTGACGGCAATCTTTTCCGATTTAGCTGATCAGGCACACGGCTCGGTAATGTTTAAGTACGGCGAAACAGTCGTACTCGCAACCGCAGTAATGTCACACGAGCAAAGTCATGGTCTTGGATTCTTCAATTTGACTGTCGACTACGTAGAGAAGTTTTACGCTGCGGGGAAAATTTTAGGCAATCGATTCACGCACAGGGAAGGCAAGCCATCCGACGAGGCAGTTCTTTCGTCCAGAGTGATTGACCGCACCATTCGTCCGCTATTTGACCATCGCATCAAGAATGCAGTGCAGGTGATAGTTTCCGTCCTAGCCGTAGATGAGAATGATCCATCAATTCTGGCTGTGAATGCCGCATCGCTCGCGCTCGCAATTTCAGACATTCCATGGGCGGGACCTGTAAGCGCAGTGCGCATACATAAAAATGACGGTAAATTTATTCTGAATCCTTCGCGTGAAGAACGACTAAATGAAAAATATGAAATTGATCTGATTGTCTGCGGGAAAAACGGCACCATAAGCATGATTGAAGCGGCTGCTTTTGAATCGAAAGAAGAAGATATTGAAGCTGGCCTCGTTGAGGCATTGCGTGAAATTGGAAAAATCGAAGAATTTCAAAAAATGATTATAAATGAAATCGGTAAAGAAAAGCGTGAAATTATTTTCGAAGAACTCGCGGAAGATGCTAAAAAACTTTTTGAAAAAGAAATCACGCCTAAGCTCGAAAGTCATGTATTCAGTGGAGCTGGCAAGCACATGATACACGAACTACATAATGAATGGAGAGAAATTTTCAAAAACAATTTCCCTGAGATTGAAAATACTTCTCCGATGAATGATTACTATGATGATGCAGTGAATCAAATCCTCCACAAAGAAGCGCTGACAAACAACCGTCGCGCCGACGGGCGAGCAATGGACGAGCTCCGTGAATTAAATGCTACTGCTGGTAATATATCGAAGGTCCTCCATGGGTCAGGAACATTTTACCGAGGGGGGACGCATGTCTTATCCGTACTGACTCTGGGCGGGCCGGATAATGCGAATATTATTGAGAGTATTGAATTTGATGTGAAAAAGCGTTTCATGCATCATTATAATTTCCCTCCATTTTCTTCCGGTGAAACAGGTCGTGCGACTATGGTCAATCGCAGAGAAATCGGTCACGGCGCACTTGCGGAAAAAGCGCTTCGTGCAGTACTACCTGCTCCCGAAGTTTTCCCATACACCATCCGCATAGTATCGGAAGCTATGGCCTCAAACGGCTCAAGCTCGATGGCATCCATCTGTGCAGGCACGCTCGCACTCATGGACGGCGGAGTACCAATTAAAGAACCTGTTGCCGGCATCGCAATGGGATTAATGCATGAGAGTCATTCCGAATATATATTAATGACAGACATCCAAGGCCCAGAGGACGAGCATGGCGATATGGATTTCAAAGTTGCCGGCACAAAAAACGGAATTACTGCTATCCAGCTTGATATTAAAGTAGACGGAGTGCCGATTCCAATTTTAGCCGAAGCGATGAAAAAAGCGGAAAGGGCTCGCCAACAAATTTTAGACGTCATCACATCCGCTCTGCCTAGCCCGCGAGCAGATATCTCACCCTACGCTCCACATATTTTAACTGTGAAAATTCCAGTAACGAAAATTGGGCTCTTGATCGGCCCCGGCGGGAAAACAATAAACAAAATAAAAGATGATACCAGTGCGGAAATCACAATCGAAGACGATGGTAGTGTGTACATCACCGGGCAAGGCGAGAATGCAAAGAATGCTAAAAAGATAATAGAGGATATAATTAGAGAGTCCATGGACAGAGACCTTGCTAATTTCCGTCAGGATAAATTTAGAGACAATAATGACCGAAGATATTAAAGAAAATAATACAGAATCGCAAGCAAAGCCCACATCAAGCTTGCACACATACTCTTCCGATATGGCGGAAGCTATTCGTGATGGCCAAGGCTCGGTAATAAAGATCGCCATGGCCGAGCAAAAAAAGCGTGACCGCGATGAAGAGAATGTATCCCCACAGTCAAAGAAAAACATTTTTCTGATTATTGGAAGCGGAGTCCTTATACTATTGGCTGTCGGTGCAGTGATTATTTATTATATTACTCGTCCATCAGAAACCACTATAGTTATCGAAGATATTAAAAATAAATCCATAATTCTTGCCGACACAGTAAAAGTCATAGACACTGCTTCGTCTACCAGTGATCAAGCGCGTGCAGAAATCACAAAAGAAATAATTAGCGGAACTTTAAAATTAGATTCGATTGAAAATGTTATTTTCACCGATACTCCATTAAACCCGGCACCACTATCTGTTGATCGTCTGGCCTTATTTCTCGACTTACGCATATCTCCATCCCTTGCTCGTTCGCTCGGAGACTATATGTTCGGTATTCACGCATTTAACGGCAATCAGCCGTTCATTCTTTTCAAAACAAAACTTTACGAAACAACATTCGCGGAAATGCTCTCTTGGGAAAACACACTGCTCGATGAACTCGCTCCGATATTCGCCATTGATCTTTCGAGTGAAAATCACTACCTTCTCGGAGAAAGATTCATAGATACGATAATCCGCAATAAAGATGCGCGAGCGATTAAAGATAGAGAAGGAAAGATTATTATCTTTTATCTATTTATCGACAAACAAACTATGATAATCGCCCGTGACCCCAAGACGATGGATGAAATCCAAAACCGTTTGAATGTAAAGAAAATAAACTAGCGCTACGTTTGGAGATACTATATACTTTCAATATGAATACACAACATTTTAAGGAATTATTGGAAAAAGAAAAAATGACGCTTGAAGGCGAACTTAAAGGCCTAGGGGTTAAAGACAAGAAAACCGGTGACTGGGAGGCTACACCGGAAGGTGAATTTGCAACCGAACCGGATGAGAACGACCGTGCGGATAGATTCGAAGATTTCGAAGAGCGAAGTTCGACATTAAATGAGCTTGAAGCACGTTTAAGAGAAATCGAAGAAGGGCTTGCGAAAATAGCTGACGGATCATATGGAATATGTATCGTATGCAACAATCCTATTGAAGAAGATAGACTCGAAGCAAATGCATCTGCTAAAACCTGCATAGCTCACAAAGAAATGTAATATGAGTTTTTCTCGAGTCTACTCTGCTCAGCCGCATCTTTTAAAGGGCCAAATCATCACTATTGAAGTTGATATTTCACGCGGATTAAACGCGTTTTCAATCGTCGGTCTGCCTGACAAGGCAATAGATGAAGCGCGTGATCGAGTAGGCTCAGCATTGAAAAACGCCGGATTTGAATCTCCTAAGCATAAAAATCAAAAGACTGTCGTTTCACTCTCTCCGGCAGACATGAAAAAAGAGGGTTCATTTTTCGACCTCGCTATAGCTCTCGGCTACCTGCTCTCTGCGGAAAATATAAAATTCAACCCTGAAAAGAAAATATTTCTTGGAGAACTCGCATTGAACGGCGAAATCCGCTTGATCAAGGGAGTGCTGCCGATAGTCCAAGAAGCGAAGATGCGAGGCTTCACAGAAATTTATGTACCGAAAGAAAATACCAGAGAAGCGGCGCTGGTCGAAGGGATAAATATTTACGGCGTCGGACACATTACGGATGTTATTGACCATCTCTCGGCAGAAAACATGAAAGACGGAGAAAGAAAATCCCCACTTGCTCCCGAAAAGAAAACTACCATCACTCGCAGTCAAAAAACATACAACGATATCCGTGATATCCGAGGGCAGGAACATGCAAAACGCGCTCTTGAAATAGCCGCAGCCGGCGGACACAATATTGCGCTTTATGGTCCACCGGGCACAGGTAAGACGATGCTCGCGAGAGCATTTGCCGCACTTTTACCTGATCTTGATACAGAAGAGGTCTTGGAAATCACCGGCATTCATTCAGTCGCAGGGTCACTTGCCGATGGCTTCATCACTGAGCCGCCTTTCCGCGCTCCACACCACACATCATCTTATGTCGCGATGATTGGTGGGGGCACATTTCCAAAGCCGGGAGAAGTCACGCTGGCGCATCGCGGAGTACTCTTTCTTGATGAATTTCCTGAATTTGAAAAAAGAGTTTTAGAATCTCTGCGCCAGCCACTTGAAGACAATACTGTATCAATATCCCGAGCAAAAGGTTCTGTGACGTTCCCATCCAATTTCATCCTTGTTGCCGCAATGAACCCATGCCCTTGTGGTAATAAAGGTTCGAAACAAAAGGAGTGTACTTGCAAATCATTCGACATCGCGCGCTATGAGCGCAAACTCTCAGGCCCGATTATGGATCGCATTGATATGTGGGTAAATGTCGGCGCTGTCGACTATTCGAAATTAAGCGACCAAGAAACTTCCGGCGAATCAGCTGAGACGATAAAGAGTAGGATCAATGCGGCACGTGTGATCCAGAAAGAACGCTTCGCAAAAAATACGACACCTAACGGGCAAAAAACAAACAGCGACATGAGCGCGAAAGATATTTCATCAATAAATCTTGCACCTGAAGTCAAGAAACTTTTAAATGATAGTGCTGAAAAATTAAAACTCTCTGCCCGAGCCTACCATCGTGTCATCAAGCTGGCTCGCACAATTGCCGACCTCACAAATTCTTCCGAGATTAACTCGGAGCATATTTTAGAAGCACTGCAGTACAGACCGAAAATAAATTAAAAAGATTGTTCTGAAGCCGAGCTTCTTGTCCCTACCTTTCGCTTGGCTTCTTGCATTCAAGAACAATCTTTTTGATTTATTTTCTCTACACTTTCTGCTATAGCAGAAAGTGTAGAGGTTTACAGATTTTATATGTATCCCCGTGTAAAAGCATGCCTTTATATGCCGCAATTGTTTCCAGTTTCGGCTCGCCTTTCAATCGTTTTAGCATTTTCCTTTTGGTGCTTGTCCGCAATACGCGGTGATGCGGGAAATGCACCCAGCCGAGGAAATCAACTCCGGATGAATATGTCTTGATGAAAACTTTGTCGGGATGCAGAGATAATCTTAATCGTTCACTCAAAAATTTATGAATCTTCGGCAAAAGATTCTCGACATATGCTTTACTTTCGGAAAGAATGACAAAATCATCGGCATAGCGAATATAGTATTTTGTTTTCAATTCACGCTTCATGAAGTGGTCAAATTCATTCATATAAATGTTTACCAAAAGTTGAGAAGTTAAATTACCCAAAGGGAGACCTTTCACTACGGCGGAGGCGTTGCCTCCGCCGTCTTTGCAGATATCAGCCATGGCGTAGATTGAATTTTGAGTTTCAAAACTATCTATTATATTCTCCAAAAGCCGAAGAGTGTCTGCATTGGCAATATGTTTTTCTAAAATGCTTTTTAAAACAGTGTGATCGATGCTGGCAAAGAATTTCCTGATATCGCATTTGAGTACCCAGCATGTTCGCGTATGATTTTTAGAAACTTTTCCGGCAAATTTCCTAAATTGATTGAGTGCCTTGTGTGTTCCTTTATTTAGTCGACATGAATACGAATCAAATATAAATTTAGTGTCAAAATACGTATAGAGTTCGTTATAGAGCAGATGATGAAGCAATCTATCCCGCACTGTCGCCTTGTGAATATTCCTCGGTTTCGGATCAGAGATATTAAATGCCTGATATCCGCCATGAACATATCTTTTATATAGCAAATCATGATGCAGAAAAAATATATTATTCATAAGTCGGGACTGAAACAATTCCACGTCCAAGCGATTTTTCTTGCCCGGCAGAAATTCCTGCCACGCAATAAGCAAGTTTTCAACAGTCGCTATTTCACTATATGGTTTTATAAATTTTCTCATCGTGTAAAATGGATATATGTCACCTATAGCGCCCCCCCCCAACACCTTCGGTATTGCAAAAAGCGAAAAGCGCTTATTCTTTTTGGTTTCAATTGGTTGAAAACATCCCCAAATCCCACCGCTATACCCTCGGTGGTAAAGTAGAGCATTATTTTCTAGAACTTTTAGAGACAATTTTCTCAGCGCTTTATCTGCCTGTCGAACGGAAAATTCCTCGCATAGAAATAGCAATCAGCAAGCTCGACGGTGTAAAATTCTTTGCGCAAATATCCTGGGAGAATAAGTGCGTACCGAATAAGCAATACATTGAACTTTCAGAGAAGCTTGATGAACTTGGGAAAATGCTCGGCGGATGGAAGAAAGGCATTGAAAAGAAAACTCCCGCACGGTAGCGCGAGAGAAAGTTTGTGTTTCGAGAAAGCACCTTGTTGTCAGCGTTCCAGTTGTCGAGCTCGTTGCAGTTGCAGTTCCACTCGCGGTTGTCGGCATTCCAGTTCACGTTCACAACACGAACCGCACGCGCTTTCGTACCACACACCATCTATTCCACCACAAGCAGAAAAGTCCGCTCGTTGTATTTTATTCAGAACATATAAGTTCTTCAGTGTGTAGTACCAACAAAAATTTTTTTAATGTAATGCCTAAAATCACACTCGTGCAAGGCGTGCCCTGCATATGATTCTCGATTTTTCGGTCATTAACACTCTGACACCAAAGCCGTAGCCATTGTGTTATGCAAAATGTCATACCTAGTATAAAAAAAGACCCTCGCCAAAGCAAGGGTCAAAGTATCAAAGATACAAAATATAAGGAACAAAATCTCAGTTGCGAGAAAGCACCTCGTCGCCAGCGCCCCAGCCGTCGAGCCCGCCGCAGCCGCAGCCCCACTCGCGGCCGTCGGCATCCCAGCCCACGCCCACACCACGAACCGCACCGTCATCACAGGTCATATAACCGATAATAGTCGCGTAACCGTTTGTCAGTAATGTGCCCGATTCGCCTTTTGGCTGATTGCTTGTAAGGTCGGCAATTGCTTGCAGAATCTCTTCGCGCGTCATCAGCTTGTCGGTAATGCCTAACTCTTCCATGATATCCTTATCGGTCGTATCCGCTTTAAGTGAATACTTTGAGAAAGACATCGCCGGAGCTTTGGAAAATGGCTGCGCCGAATTCAAGACATACTTTTGAAAATTATCACTCAACCAGTACTTTATATTCTTGTTTTCACAAAAATGCTTTGTCGGGTTGAAGGTATCCTCAAAGGCGCGGACAGCAACATTGCTGTTGATTAATTTCAGATGTGCTGTTCGATCAGCAACTATCTGTTTCATTCCTTTCGTTGTGATTGAGGCATACATGGTTTTCGCCATTTTGTTGCCCTTTGATGTAATCACGTTCTGAAGGATTTCCGGGGTAAAGCCGGCTTTGTCGAGGGAGATCATGAATTCATGAAGACTGCCGCTCATTTCACGTATACTTTTCATTGTACGTATGAAGTTTTAAAAGAATGTATCTTCTGCGATTTGCATTCGCACGCCCGCAGAGCGTTTATTGATATCCCTACCAATTTTTTTATTATATCACGTATATATCCAGCTTGTCAAGCTCCATCCATGCCGGATGCTTAGCTTCGGGCATAGTTCACAGGGGAGGTGAATTCAAAATCCCCCTGCGAAGGGGGACATAGGGGGTTATTCTTAAATTAAAAATTAAATTCTACTTCCAACTCGGTAAGACCCTAACGGATTCGCCGCACCATGAACTTCAAAGTGGACATGAGACCCTGTCGAACGTCCTGTATTACCGACAAGTCCAATGATTGAACCTTTCTCTACTTGTTGACCGACTGAGATATTTACTTGACTCATGTGACCATAAACTGTTTGCGTTCCATTGTCATGACGGATAACTACATACTTTCCATAACCTCCGTTATAGCCGGAGCCACTGGCAGTAACGACTGTACCCGATGCCGCAGCATAGATCGATGAACCTCTTGGAGCTCCGATATCAACAGCGTGCTTAAAGCCATCATGAAGTCCTTGGGTCAAAACACCGTGCACAGGAAAACCGAAATATCCGTTGAGTACCGGGCTGGAATAATCTTTGAAAATAGATTTTGAGACAGAAGATTTCTTTAGGACGACCGGCGCAGTTATTTCACCATCAGGAATAATGATTATGTCCCCGATAGCAAGCTTCGTGTCATCTGTAATACCGTTAAACTTACCTATTTCATCAGCATCTGCGTTGAATTTCTTTGCGATACTTTTCCTTGTATCACCTTTTTTCACCGTATACTGAACTCCAGAAATTGGTAAGATAATAAGCTGCTGTCCTGTAGTAAGTGTCTGCCCACGCTTAAGGCTATTCATCCAGATGATAGTGTTGACTGACACATCGTACATTTTCGCAATACTGGAAAGATTATCACCAGATCGCACCACGTATATGCTATTAATCTGCTCTGAATCAACTTCGTCCTCGACATCAGCCGAAGTGCCGCTTGGGCCCATCTCAGACAAAAGCGCTGAATCATCAACAATAATTACATCGACACTTTTTGGTGCCAATGGGTTTCCGGGTTCAGCTTCAAGAGCTATTTGCAGACCGGCATGAACATAAGACGGTGCGCCAAGAAGGGAAACAGTAAATATAAGCGCAAAAGAGGCTTTTATGAGTAAAAGTTGGAACTTTCCGATAAATCGGGGGGTATTTGCCGAACGAGAATAGGAGTCTTCGTTCGAGCTTTTTAAGTTAAATAAAGACATAGTTGGTCGGGCGGGGCGGTCATTCAGTCATGCAAAGCCTTAAAATAAAGGCTTTTTCAGGAAAATATCGGTAAAGTCAGGTACATACATAAGGGTAGCTAATCTAGATGGGTAAGTCAATGGGTGTGGGGATAAGTAAATATTTGACAAGCTTGCATATTTTGTCGTACAATTTGGCCATCTAAACTAGTATTACTATATTTAATCTACTATACTTACCTTATGTCAAACAAAAGTGAAAAATTTAAAGCGGGAGACCAAGTTGAGTGGGACAAATCAGGAGAAATGAATAGCGTTAAAAACCCTGAAGATAATACAAGCCAACAAGAAACTAAAGAAAATAAAAAAGATTCCAAGAACGAATCTCAACCTAATCGTTCAAATGAAAAAATCAATCTAAAAAACAAGATTGATAAATCAGTAAAAACAGGAAATGTTGAGGATGCTAAAATTGAAAAGACTGATCTTGAAATTCTAGATGATGCTCGCAGTGCATATGCTTCCAAATACAAAGAACATTTCAATAAGCAAAACTTTTTCCAAAAGAAGTGGAACAAGACTCGTGAATCGCTTGGCCTCGGCAAAACAATAGAAGAAAAAGATCTACCAATTGAATTGCAAAAATTAAAGAATGAATACGATGCATCTCGCGTACTCTACGGAAAAGAACTTTTTTCAAATAAAGAAAATGAGCTTCTTAACGGAAGAGAGAGAACTCCAGAAATTGAAGCCGAGATTAAACAGAAGCTTGCCGAATATAAAGCGGGTGAGCTATTTAAGACTTTGATTGTTGATGAAAAAGATTTGCTAAATAAGCTTAATATTGAATCATTACCGCACAAAGAAAAGGGTATTTTACGTAAGCTCGCAGAAGGATACATTGCGATAAAACCACGTTGGAAAAAGGTTGCGATAGCAACTGCATTTTCAACAATTATTGTTGCATCTGCCGGTGGATTTGCTGCCAGTGGTGTCGCTGGAGTAGGTGCCTATACCACATATCGAATGGCTCGTGGTATGGCAAGCATGGGTGTGACTTTAGGTGCAGGAAAATTATTTGATAGATTTTCAAAAGACAAATCCGGAGAAAAAAGAGAAGCCTCTGAAAAAGCGCTCAAAGAAAACTTTAGTAATATTGATCTCGAATCTTTGAAGACTACTGAAGCAGAATATAGTTCAATCATAGAAAAAGAAAAACGCGCAAAAGTCGCCCGCATAGCAAAGAAGGGGGCTCTGATGGCAGTTGTTGGTGGATCATTTTCTATGGGCACCGCTCACGCTTCGGAATTATTTCATAATACTCCGGGGGCAAATGCTCCTGCTCCTGTGAAAATAAGTGCAAATCCTATTGAAAAAATTACTGAGAAGGAAAGTTCAAGTTCATTTAATCCTTTTGAAAAGAAGCCTGAACCTTGGCATTTGAAGCCAGAGGCTCCGGGTACATATCCATCACCTGCGCCTAGTTTTCACGAGACTGAAGTTGATGTAAGTTCAAAAGGCGCGATTAAAACTTTTGCAGAATTAAAAGCGAAACTTATTGAAGAATATCCTGATCCTTCAACCGCCCCAGCAGATGCACAGGAAATAATGAATGGCGATCCAACAAAACTTGCAATCAAATACGGCTTCTATAAACCAGGTGATGCCGACGAAAGCGCACTTCTTCAAAAAGGCGCAACGCTCGGCATCGATGAAAATGGGAATTTGAAATATAACTTACCAGGCCAAGAAAATAATGCATTTGAAATAGATGAAAAAGGCGGGGAACATTTCCAAGGAAAGTTCATAGATAGCGATCATTCAGGCGGAGGAGCGGGCCAAACTGAAGGTGGTGATATTCCTGAACACAAACCATTAACTAAATTCTCCGACATCGAGCCGAAAAGCCTTGATGAATTAAAAGCCGAGAATGCAGTAAACAAAGATATAGATATAACAGACAAAGACACTGGATTCCATGAGATTGATGATGATCGAGTCAGAGAACAATATGATCGTGAGATGAATATGGGCTTTTCTCCAAAAGTTGAAAATATTTATCGCCAGAACATTGATAAAATTTTCGGCCGTGGATTTTTCTTTAAAACTGGCGGATTAGCCTCAGAGAAATGGGGAGAGTTAGGCTCAATGGATGCAAAAGATTTTCTTAAAAATATTCACGAAGGAAAAACGAATGTGGCTGATCCGAATTTAAAAAAACTGATAAATTTGGTTTCTGGTCTCGAGAAAAAAACAGGTCTTAACACAACTGAATATGAATACTCAGGACTTGGGGTCAAAGACTTACCGCATGAATCTCTTTCTCATTGGATAAAGCGCGCGATGCAAGTACTTAATGAAAAAGGGCAGCTAGCTTCTATTGAGAAAACCCCAACGGATGATGTTTATAATTAATTTATAGTATACTTTTTATATGAACAAAGAATTACAAGACTCAATCATTAAAAATTTCGGACTCGACGCATTGCCGGAAAAAGATCGTGAAGAAATGGTCATCAGTATAGGTGGAGCGATTTATGAAGCAGTACTCACACGCGCAATGGCTATAATGTCGGAAGCTGATCAAGATGAGCTTGAAAAAATCATTGATGAAGAGCGGGGGCCTGATGTCCTACTCTATTTCCTTGGGCAAAAAGTTCCTGGGCTTCAAGATATGATCAACGAAGAGATTGAAAAAATGAAAAATGAGAGTCATGACATCATGTCTCAAATCTAATAAATTCTGAATCATTTTATTAGTTTTTGAATGGTGTGCTATTATGCATTCATGACTCGCCTCGACTCTCTAAATCCTGCACAGAAAGAAGCGGTCCTTCACACTGAAGGACCGCTTCTAATCGTAGCGGGGGCGGGGGCGGGGAAAACAAAGACTATCACTGAGCGCATTGTTCATTTGATAAGTAAGGGTGTAGCAGGTAATGCGATTCTCGCTGTCACTTTTACCAACAAAGCCGCAGCAGAGATGCGCGAGCGAGTATTAGGAGCACTTGGGAATCCAGACAGAAATGAAGCACCTTTAATCTCCACTTTTCACTCACTCGGCGTCAGGTTGATCAGGGAAAATAGTCGTGCAATCGGTGTAACGCAAAACTTCACAATTACTGACGAGAGTGATGGCATAAGCTATGTCAAAGAGGCATTGAAAGAATTAGGACTTGATCCCAAGCAATACGAACCGCGAAAAATTCGCTCGATTATTTCGCGAGAAAAAGGCAATTTCACCACACAGGGAGAATTCGCCGGCAAGGCGCAGACCTATTTGGAAAAAATCGTCGCTAATGTCTGGCAGCGCTATGAAACATCATTGAAGAAAGAAAATAGTTTGGATTTTGACGATCTCTTATTAAAGACAGTACTCCTACTTGAAGAGCATGCAGATATTCGCGCGCATTATCAAAATCTTTGGAAGTACATTCATATTGACGAATATCAAGACACTAACCATGTGCAGTATAAAATGGCGCGTCTGCTCGCCGAAGGGCATGGCAATATCTGCGTCGTCGGTGACAGCGATCAAAATATCTATAGTTGGCGCGGAGCAAATATAAAAAACATTTTGAATTTTGAAGAAGATTATAAAGGCGCAAAAGTCGTCCTACTCGAGCAAAATTATCGTTCGACTAAAAATATTCTCGACGCCGCAAATGAAATCATCAAAAAGAATGTTGTCAGAAAAGAAAAAAATCTCTTCACTGATAAAGGCTACGGCGAACCAATCACTATAATGGAAACATATGATGAAACAGGGGAAGCGAATTTCGTTGCTGAAAAATCTTCCGAACTTATTGGGTCAGGGATATCTGCATCTGAAATTGCTGTGCTCTACCGCGCCAACTTCCAATCACGCGTCCTTGAAGAGGCATTCCTCGGGATGGGCGTGCCGTATCAGATTTTAGGTGTGCGCTTTTTCGAGCGAAAGGAAATTAAGGATGTGCTTTGTTATCTGCGCGCAGCATCAAACCCTGACAGTCTTTCCGATATCAAGCGAATCATTAATGTACCCGTGCGAGGGATAGGCAAAGTGACAATTGCGAAATTATTTGCCGGAGAGCGCGAGAATCTTCCGCACACGATGCAGAAAAAGATTGCTCAATTCTATGATCTACTCGAATCGATTAAAAATGAAATCGAAAATAATCTTCCGTCCTTCGTTATCAAGCACATCATCACCGCTTCTGGTTTGGAAAAATCTCTGAAAGAATCCGGCACAGAGGAAGATCTGGAGCGCTTGGAAAACATGAAAGAATTAGTAACTCTCGCGCTTAAATATGATGTTCTTCCGCAGGGCGAAGGTGTCCAAAAGCTTTTGGAAGATGCCGCACTTGCCAGCGATCAAGACTCTCTGCTTGAAGCGGAGGGTAAAAAGGGCGAGGCTGTACGCTTGATGACAGTCCACTCTTCGAAAGGCCTGGAATTTTCGCATGTATTCGTAGTGGGGCTTGAGCAGGATCTTTTTCCTCATAAAAGAATGGATAAAGCGATGACACTGGAAGCCGGGGAGGAAGAGCGCAGATTATTCTATGTGGCGCTTACTCGTGCGAAAGAAAAGTTATTTCTCTCATGGGCGAGCCTGCGCACCATTTTCGGTTCTCGGCAGATCAATGCTCCATCTGAATTCATCTACGACATCCCCGAGCGCCTTGCCGATTACGAAAAAAAGTCTCGCGATGGTGGTAAAATAATAATGATTGATTAATAAACACATGCAACATCGAGCGAAAAAATCATTAGGGCAAAATTTTCTGAAATCAAAATCAGCTCTTTCCGCGATGGTCAGTGCGGGTGATATTAATGCCGGTGATATCGTGCTTGAAATCGGACCGGGCAAAGGTGCGCTCACAGAAAGAATGCTTTTATTTGCCGGCAAGGTAATCGCGATTGAAAAGGATGATGTGCTCATTCCACTGCTTAAAGAAAAATTTGCAAAAGAAATAAAATCCGGGAAGCTCGACCTCATTCACAGAGATGCTCTGGAATTTGATCCCGAAGTTTTAAAATTCTACGAGCATTCGTACAAATTGATTGCAAACATCCCATACTATATTACTGGAGCGATATTTAAAAAATTTCTAGAGGAAACAACACACCAACCGGAAACTATTGTGCTCTTAGTGCAGAAAGAAGTCTCAGACCGCATCGTCGCTCGTGATGGAAAAGAGAGTATTCTTTCCATCAGCGTAAAAGCGTACGGCACACCGAAATATATCAAGAAAATCCCGGCCAGAGACTTTTCGCCCGCGCCGAAAGTGGATTCCGCTATTATCGCCATAGAGAACATTTCGAAAAAGAATTTTAAAGATATTTCAGAAAAAAGATTCTTTGAAATCCTTAAAACCGGCTTCGCTCACAAGCGCAAAGTGCTTATTAAAAATTTAGAAGTTCTATTTGAGAGAGAAAAGCTTACTGAAGTATTTACAAAGGAAAGTCCTTTGGGAATTTCGGAAAAATCCAGAGCGGAGGAATTATCGATTGAAAGCTGGCTTTCTTTGGTAAAAGAACTCTCATAGGTGTATACTGGGAATAATGAAACACAAGAATACATTACTTATCGCATTACTGATGTTGGTTATTTTCAGCTTCGTGCCGGCGCAAACAAATGCGGCACTTCGTCTTATCCAGCCTTTCGGTGGACTCATAACCTTAAAACCGGCGGCGACAGTAGTAGCAGAAGAAACTCGCTGTCTTAATCTTTTGACTTGCGGTGGTAATGAAGGCGTAGTGTGGACAGACACAACCGACATATCGTGCAGCAAGGGTACGTTTACTTTAAAACCAAGCTGGCCGATAGCGACAGCAGCTACTAATTACTGCGCCAACGCAGGATCAGACCAAAGGCCAAGGATCGGGGGCAAGCCTATTACCGTTGCGCAAAAAATACTAGGCAGATATTTACCCACTATACCTACAAAAGTAGGAGTATGCACATGTACCAATGGCGTCGGCCCGGCTTCAGAAGTTACTGTGGTGCCTGTCATTATAGATATGGCGCAGGTACTCATATTTGGTAACACCTATTAAAACCAAAATTAATTATGCTTAAAAAGCTTCCCGACTATCTCCCTAGTAAGCACTTCATGAAAATCTTCGGGATGATTTTTCTTTCCGGTTGCATAATTTTTATTGTTATTTATTTTCTCAATAAAAATTCCACTTCGTATAAAAAGAAGCAGCTTGAAATGGTTACAGTTAAAGACTTAGTGGAGAGAGATGCCGATCAAGACGGCGTACCTGATTGGAAAGAAGCGCTCCTTGGAACCGACTCTAAAAATCCTGAAACATTCGGCAAACCAGACAAGGAATACTTAGCCGAAAAACAAGAGGAGATCAACCAGAAAAACGGCATCACTGTAACAGAGAATGAATACTTGAATGACACACAAAAGTTTTCCCGAGAATTCTTGGCGACTATCGTATCTCTTCAAGAATCCGGGAATTTGAATGAGAGCTCTGTCACCCAGATAGCCGACCAACTCGAAAAGAATGTAGAATTGAAAAAAGAATTGCCTGATGTTTATGTTTCTTCTGATTTGAAAATCCTCAGTAATCCGACTTACGAAATGAGGAAAAAGTATCAGCAGGATATGCTTAAAGTCATAAAATTATATAAAACAAAAAACCTCGGTGAAGAATTAACTATCATGAGCCAAGCTATAGCCTCCAATGATGAATTCGGTCTTCAGAATTTAAAACCCATTTCCAATCTATATAAAAAATATGCGGAAGATATGAAGAATGTCCAAGTACCGGAAGATGCGGCTCCTCTTCACTTAAAATTAATAAACGATATTTATAAAGTTGGCACTGCGGTGGACAATATGAGTAATCTTTTCGACAATTCATTAGCCGGAATGATCGGTATCAGCCAATATCGGACTTATATCGAAGCGACAAACTCTGACTACGCGAATCTTGGAATATATTTAAAAGATAGTGGTATAATAAAATAATACAAATCAGTATTATATGAAACATCTGCGCGCTCAAAAAATAACTGCTTGCATATTAGTGGCTTCAATCCTGTTCTCAGCCACTTCTTTCGTTTTTTCTCCTAAAGTAGCTATGGCAGATCTTGAGAGTTCTGTGAGGAGCCAAGGACAATCAGAAAAACTAGAAAGATATGTAAATTATGCAGCTGGGCCTGTTTCAGGAGCCCTTGGGGATTGTCTTTCTGCTGCCTTCTTGGGAAAAGGCCTCTCCGAGGGAGAAGCACTGATTAGTACAGTCCCAACATCTGATGGCGGCACAGCAACAGCAGTAATCACAAGGTGCCTAGACGACATAGCTGTTGCTGCAGCGCAAATTGTACTCAATGTGATAACGAACGAAACCATTAATTGGATCAATCGTGGATTCAGTGGCGAACCGCTTTTCCTTAAAAATTCTCAATCCTTCTTCGCTAATATGGGTAAGGATGCTACGCATGAGCTCTTCAGCGCTATTGGCTATGACCCTGATAATTTTCCTTTTGCCGACGAGAACTTCATGGAGAATATATTAAATTCAATCAGTCGTCGCTTCGAGGATAATGCACGTATCAGTAGAGAATTTGCATTAGGAGGTGATTGGTATACATTCCGCAGTGACTTCAACAACGGCGGCTGGGATGCATACCTTGCTCTCGCCGAGCCCAACAATAATCCCACAGGTTTCAAGAATCTCGTCCAAAAAGATCTCGCATCTAGGCTCCAGGGTACTGTGCTATCTGCCGTAGATAAGGTGAAGAATGAACTTTTACAAAGCGGGGGATATTTATCACTAGATAAATGTATTGCATCAGATACTGGATTGGATGATTATATTGCGGACAAAACATGGGATCGCGCAGATGCAGATGGTCGCCTCGCCCAAGCACGCATGGACTTGACCAGTACCAACATAACTATCGCTGAACAAGCCGAAGTAGACATTCCACTAATTCAGAAAGAAATTGATCAGCACCACTGTAAAGACTGGGAAACTCAAACCCCGGGACAGGCCGTCGCTACTAAGATCAACCAGAGTATAACTGCCGATGGTCGACGCCTTGAACTTGCAAAAGATATGACATCGAGCCTCGCAGCTATCACTGACGCCTTGCTCAATCACTTCATCGAGAAAGGCCTTGCTGGGATGGCAGAAGAGGATGACAATAGTGGATTGGCTCAAGATAGAGACATAGATTACAGTAGATTCGGCGGATATGGCAACAATAGCTATACATATAATGCAACACCGAATACTCGTCCAAACGATGATTTCAATATCAATACTGACCTAACTGATATCCAAGACATACAAATTGAATATGAGCAGCAGCTAGTTGCCGAAATGGATGCCATCCAAAATCTGATTACGAAAATCTACGAGCTCGACTTCTGCATCCCAGGGCCGAATCCGAATTGGAAAGCTGATGCTGATGTGAGAATGGCAGAGATTGTAAAAAGTTTGGGAGCAATAAGCAATGCAACTTCATCCGCAATCACAATTAAAAATTACACCAATCTTGAGATTGATCAAAGTCCGGATTCCGGACAAATCATAGACACAGTGCAAGAGACAGCTGATGTTCTAAATACGATACTTGCGCGCTACGCAGCGCTTATTAGTGAAGTCTTTAAACCAACAAACCTCCCTGCAAGTGCAGCGGAAGGAGCAAGGGAATTTAAGACAATTCCTGAATATCAGCAACAAATCGCCGACTTGGAAAAGAGAGCTGCCACCCAAAATGAATTGATTGCGAAAATAGCTATTCTTATATCTCAATTACAGCCAAATAGCCCGGAAGCTACTGAAACTTTGACTAGCGATTACATAATACATATTGCAAATTATCTTAAAACTCAAACAGATATTGATGATGAAATAAAAAATATAAATGCCATCACTGGCACTAATGGGAAAATTCCACGACTGGAAAGCCTGATTACAAGCTGTAAAGTTAGAACTACGCCTCCGCAGGAACACCTAGTGTACCCGGCAGATCTCCTGCCAAACCCTGACCCTACTATCGCCACTAAGAATTCATTCCTGTTTTCAAGAAGCGTAACTCCGAATCGTAATTATATATACGGGGACAACACCCAAGAACAAGGAAATGTACCCAATGAAATAATTGAGGGTATGCTACAAATCACCGACAAAGTTACCTTCGATACCGTTGCCCAGCCTATTGCGCCCGACCTCTCGAAATTCGAACAGCAGCTCGGTGTCTACTAAAGAAATGCGTGCCTATGGGGCGCGCATTTCTTTTATTCACATCACTTTCTCGCTATAAAATAATACTTTTGTAGTATAATATGTTTGTGTTGTGTGCGTTCTTTAGCGCATGCCTTCACTCTCTCAATGGGAATCTCCCGCATAAAAAATTATTTCAACCAAAACGTGCACAAAACTGCTTTTGCGGGCTTTATGCTTGTGGGTGTCGTTTTTGGAGTTATTGCTCCGATAGGAAACGTGCCGAAAGCAGAGGCGGCAGATGTCATATTGAACATACCAGACACTCCGGGTTCAGCCATCAGTTCAACTAGTGTTACCGTAACCATTGAGGTGTCTGGGATACAAAGTTCAAACTTCACTAGTAATTTAATTAGTGAAATCGCTGTCGGAATTTTTCCAAACGGTGCCAGCATTGCTAATAGTGATCTTACAGGATCATCGCAACCCGGAAAAGTAATCCCCGCGGCACAGATAAATACTGGAATAGATACAAAACAAACATTTACGGTAACCTTCAGTGGTCTCACCGCAAACACAGGTTATAAACTTGCCGCTTTTGCAAGAAGGAAGGCGAACAACAGTGCTTCTTTAGGTATGTCAAACACGCCAACTATTACGACAGACCTCAATGACACTGAAGATGGTGATACAGGTAAGACAGTAGCAACCGGAGCAAAACCCGTCGAACCCGAATCTTGTGTTCCTTTACCTGGATACAATTTCAGTATGGCAGCTTGTGTGGCAGATTTGCTTATAGTTATCGTTGTCCCTACTCAATGGATTGCCACACTGTCAGCGAAATTTTTGGATTTTTTCATCGCATATTCGATTGATAGCAGTCATTATACGAATGAGTTCATAACTGAAGGCTGGGGAATTTCCCGCGACCTTGCCAATATGGCATTCATCTTCATCTTGCTCTGGACAGCAATCCAAACAATTTTAAGCGTCGGTGGAGCGAAAACAAAAGAGCGCATCGGTATGATTATCATTGTCGCCCTCGCCATCAATTTTAGTCTATTTTTCACTAAAATTTTCATCGATGCCGGCAATACCATTGCAAATGTTTTCTATAACAGGATAGAAGTTACTGCTCCCCCAAACACATCCGGAGAAGAACCGGTCGTGAAAGGCGAGTATAAGAGTATCACTCAAGCTCTGGCTTCCGGCTTCCGCCCGCAAACTATTCTCAATCAAACCAGTGGGGCTACCGGCGCAGAGCAATTATTGATCAACATTGCCGCCATTGGTATGAATATCCTGATGACTTTCATCTTCCTTTCTGTAGCATTCCTTTTCATAGGACGTGTTGCCGGGCTGTGGATAGCGATGATCTTCGCTCCGATCGCATTCGTCTCCGCTGTCGTGCCGGGGCTTAGCAAGCAAAAAACTATCGGATGGGAAGATTGGTTTAGCTCTCTCACTAAGCTGGCATTCATGGCTCCGGTATTTATGTTTTTCATGTACATCATCCTCAGATTTAATAAAATTCTATACACATTGGTAGGACACAACACCGAGGGTGGTGCTAGCGCATTATTCAACAACCTACTTTCAGTCTTTGTTCCATTCGCGATCATTGCCACCCTCTTAACAATTGCGAAAAAGAAGGCAGTTGAAATGTCTGGCGAAATCGGCGCCGCGATGAACAAATACGCAGGTATGGCGACAGGCGCTGCGGTTGGCTTAGCTACGGGGGGTGCTGCGTTGTTAGGACAAAAATATATCGGGGGTAGAGCACAAAGAATGGCTAGCGATACAGAGCTTCAATCAAAAGCAGCGGCAGGCGATAAGGGTGCTCAACGTAAACTTGCGCTTGCTAATATGGTTTCTAAATCAACATTTGATGTTCGAAAAACTCAACTTGGTGGAGTAGTTACAAAACAGACAGGGCTTAACTTTAAAACTCCGGCGATCAGATCAGAACTTTTGGGTATTGATTTGAAAACTGAAGGCGGTGCACGTGGCAAAACAGAAAGAGATGTCAAAGCCGCAACCGCAAAAGCTGAAACATACAAACTCAAAGGCCCTGAAGCAGATGAGCAGAATGCTAAAGCAAAGGCATGGAAATCTGAATACGATAAAGAATTTTCTAAATCTGGAGAAACAAATGAATCTGAATTCAAAAAGAAATACGAGGCCGGAATGGTCACTAAAGCAAATGGGGAGAGTTCATCCGCTAAAATTCTCAATGCGAGTGAAACGAATGCTAGACGCATGCGTGACCAAGCAGATAGTGTCCAGTATGGCAGGGATTATGTAAAAGAAAGAGATACCGCTAAACAACAAGCCGGGGCTAATTATGTTACTGCTATGGCGGCGTGGACTGCTGCTCCACTCGCAACACGAGGTGCTAAGCCTGAAGGCTTCAGTGAAGACAAGTGGAGAAAAGATAATTACACACCAAAAACTGGTGAGTACCAATCAGCACAAACTGTCGCTCGAAGAAAAGCTGCTGAAGCTGGTGTTGTATTTGATGAAAAAGATTGGAAAGAAAACACATACTTCAAATTTAAAGATTCACAATTCCACAACAGTCGAGGTGATGCTGAATCAGTTTCTTCACTTAGAAAGAGCGCAGGTGAGGAAGTTAAAGATGAAAAGAAGCCTCTATCTCCGAGAGAAGCCAAGAAAGTGCAAGATAAGCTTGATAATGCAAATAATAAAATTCAAGAATTTGATGCGGTACTTACTACAATCGCTAACTTTAATATTTCCAAGGGACATTTACCAGCCAATGCTACTGGCGCTGATGTAACGAAGGCGGAAGTTAAAAATATAATGGATGACAGAGAAACAGCTCTTATTGGTCATGAGGCTAGAATTGTTGCCCGACAAGGATCGCTCAATAATCCTAATCTAACAGCGCAACAAAAAGCTGTTGCTCAAACTGCGCTAGCTACCGCAATGAGAGATAAAAAGAATACTGAAAAAGAAATAGAAAAAATGAAATCAGTACTTGAAGATAAAAAGAAAAAAGAGGAGGAGCGCGACGAATTATCAGATAAATTAGTATAATAATCATATGACTTTATTTACATCAGAACAAATACAAAAAGCATTCGATGATATGCCTGCGGAATTAGTAACAGCCATGAATGCCGTCGATGTCGGCAAGCAGGTCGAGATAATCAGTAAAAAATATAATTTACATATTGATACTGCAGGATTCGTAGATGGAATAATAACTATGGTAATTATTGGTTTAATTACAGCAGAAAACCTTGCTAAAGAAGTTGAGTCAATTCCTGAAATCCCAAAAGGTATATCAGAAGATATTGCCAGAGATGCGAATTCAATGATATTCGTTCCTATCCGTGAAAAAATGAAGGGTTATCAAGAATCAGCCAAAATTGAATCTGAGCCGCTTGAAGAACCAGCACCAACCACACTAACACCCGAAACCCCAACCCCTGCTCCGAGCCCGGAGATGAGGAATATTTTCTCGAAATCAGGGATTGACCTCGAGAGTATGGCAGAACAGAAAAAAGTCGACGCTCCGCTCGCTGACCTTAATGTGAATAGGAATGAATTACTGGAATCAGTCGAAAATCCCATCCCTACTCCGATGAAAACGCTTTCCGAAGAAAAATTGACTCAAACCGCTTCTATCCCCACAAGCAAGATAGACTTATCTTTACCAAATATCTCAAACACACCACCCACCCCTCCCAAGCGTCAGGTAGATCCATATAGGGAAGAACCGATTTAATCATTATGCAATTTCGTGTACCACAATTTATTGATATTGAAGACAAAATTTTCGGTCCTTTTACCTTCAAGCAATTCGTTTACCTTGTCGGCGGAGCGGGTATTTGTTTTGTCCTCTATAAACTCTTGCCGATTTACATTGCGATATTTCTGATACTACCCATAGCCGCATTCTCAGCAGCGCTGACATTCTATAAAGTGAACGGCAAACCATTCCTCTTTATTGTGCAGGCATATATCAACTACTTATTCCAAAATAAACTATATATATGGAAAAAAGCTCCGCCGGAAGCGGGAGATAAGGGAAATGAGGTGGCGAAAGCGATAGAGCAACAAGCTCTTGTGCCAAAACTTTCAAATTCCAGATTAAAAGACATCGCTTGGAGCCTGGATATTCTAGATGTGAAGAAAAAGCAATAAATTCTGTTATAATTAAAACAATGGCCATAGACGCAAAAGCAACTCAGGAATTCGTACCTATCAAGCAAGTCCGTGACGGCTTTTTAGTGCTGAAAAATGGGGATATGCGCGCAGTCCTCTTGGCGTCTTCCGTTAACCTCTCACTGAAATCCGAAGATGAACAACATGCGATAATTTCCCAGTTCCAAGCATTCTTAAATTCGCTTGAATTTTCAACACAGATAGTGGTGCAATCTCGCCGTCTTGATATCCGTCCATATCTGATTCTGCTGGAAAATCGAATGCGCGAGCAACTCGAGCCGTTGCTTAAAATCCAAACTCGCGAATATATAGAATTCATTCGCAATTTCACGGAAACAAACAGTATCATGACAAAAAACTTCTTCATAGTCGTGCCTTATTCCGGGGCATCAGCATCAATTGTTCCATCAGGGATTTTCAGCTCAAAACCGCAAGTGAGTAAGGAAGATGAAGAAAAAGTCGCCTTTGAAGAAAAGCGCACTCAGCTCGAGCAGAGGATGAGCGTCATCGAACAAGGGCTTTCACGTATCGGTGTCAGAACTTTCCAGCTAGGTACGGAAGAGCTGGTAGAATTGTTTTATAAAGTATTTAATCCGGGCGAAACGAGCCAATCTGCGAAAATAGATCTTAAATAATTTGTAATTATTATATATGTCATTCTTAGATAAATTATTTGGAAAAAAGAAACTAGAGGCTGGAGGCAGTCAGGTTTTACCCGTGCTCCCACAGGAAATTTACAAAGCGGCTACTCTTGAATTCCAAGACATTATCGCTCCTTCAGCACTGAAAGTCGAGCCGAAACAGCTCAACTTGGGAGAAAAAATCGCCCGCACATTTTTCGTTATTTCCTATCCGCGCTTTTTGACGGATAATTGGTTCTCACCGATCATCAACCTTGATAAAATATTTGATGTTTCGATTTTCATCCACCCCATAGAAACTTCGCAGATTTTAAGACAATTTCAGAAAAAAGTCGCTGAAGTACAAAGCCAAATAAACGCCCGTGAAACTAAAGGCTTGGTTCGCGACCCGATGCTTGATACTGCCTATCAGGATTTGGAATCTCTTCGCGACTCTCTCCAACAAGCGCAAGAACGTATGTTTGATGTTGGGCTATACATCACAATCTATGGCGACAATGAGACCGAGCTATATAAAGTGGAGAGTGAAATCAAATCGATCCTTGAATCCAAGCTTGTGTATTTGAAGCCGGCGCTCTTTCAACAAGAAGAAGGTTTTAAAAGCGTCATTCCTATCGGCAACGACCTGCTTGGAATTCATCAAAAATTAAATTCCGAGCCGCTCTCAAGCTTATTCCCATTCATTTCATTCGACCTAACATCTGATAAAGGTATTCTCTATGGTATTAACCGCCACAATTCAAGCCTTGTTATTTTCGACCGTTACTCATTGGAAAACTATAATTCAATCATTTTCGCCAAGTCCGGATCTGGTAAATCATTCGCGACCAAGCTTGAAATTCTCCGCACACTGATGTTTGATACTGAAGTCATCGTCATCGACCCTGAGCGTGAATATGAATACTTAGCTGAAGCTGTCGGTGGGCGCTACTTCAATATTTCGCTTTCTTCTGATCACCACATTAATCCATTCGACCTTCCTATCCCTCGTGAAGACGAAACTTCAGCAGATGTACTCCGCTCGAATACCATCAACCTCGTCGGCCTATTCCGAATCATGCTCGGTGGCCTAACACCGGAAGAAGATTCTCTGATTGACCGCGCAATTTCTGAAACATATGCAATTAAAGACATTACTCCGACATCTGACTTCTCAAATGTTGAACCTCCACTTCTTTCCGACTTTGAAATGGTGCTCTCCGGTATGGAAAATAGCGAGTCTGTAGTCCAACGCCTGACGAAGTATACACGCGGCACATGGTCAACATTCTTAAACCAACCGTCGAATGTGGATATCAATAAAAAATTCATTGTCTTTTCCGTCCGTGATATGGAAGATGAATTGAAGCCTGTCGCTATGTACATCGTAACGCACTTCATCTGGAATGCCGTGCGTAAAAATTTGAAGAAGCGCCTCTTGGTGGTGGATGAGGCTTGGTGGATGATGAAGTCAGATGACACCGCTTCATTCCTTTACTCAATTGCAAAACGAGGACGCAAATACTACCTCGGCCTCTGCACTATCACACAAGATGTGGGGGACTTCATGCGAAGCCCGTACGGCCAGGCGATTGTTACTAACTCATCACTTCAGCTTTTGTTAAAGCAATCACCGAGCGCCATCGATGCTCTACAAAAAGCCTTTAACTTAACTGATGAGGAAAAGTATCTATTACTCGAATCAAATGTCGGTGAAGGCATATTCTTCGCCGGGCTCAAGCACGTAGCGATTAAAATCATCGCTTCTTATACTGAAGAGCAGATTATCACTTCCGACCCTTCACAAATCCTCGCTATTAAAAAAGCCAAGGAGGATCTCGCGGCAGCTGAAGGGAAGAAGTAATTAGCTCTTTATTCTTTTGCCTCTTTGTTTTATAATTAGAATAATGAAACGCATTGTTTTCACTCTCTCTATAGCAGTCTCAATATCCGGCCTGTGGTTTTTACCTACAGCTGCGCATGCGCAATCAGCAATCATAAATAATAGTGTCTTCGTGAGTGTTTCCCCAGAAAGTCCTCAACCTTTTAAAAACACATCCATCACCCTAACCAGCTTCTCTTTAGATCTGGATAAGTCGAATATCATATGGTCACTCAACGGGAAAACTTCATTGTCGGGTATTGGTAAGAAATCCTTTTCTTTCACCACTGGTGCGGTCGGAACTGTTTCAACTATAGATATTGCAATCACAATCGGCAGTAATCGCGTTGATAAAAAAGTTATCATCCAGCCAACATCAATTGATCTTTTATGGGAAGCTCTCGACTCTTACACTCCGCCTTTCTACAAAGGCAAAGCTATGCCTATAAAGGAGAGCCAGATCAAGGTTGTCGCAATACCCAATACTAAAACACCGACAGGGCAAGTGAAGCCCGAGAATCTAGTGTATAACTGGAAACAAAATTTTTCATCATCGCAGAGTTCTTCCGGGTACGGCAAGAGTTCTTTTATATTTAGAAATGACTACCTCAACCCTTCTGACCAGATAAGTCTTGAAGCTTCAGCTGTATCACAAGGATTTTCTGCAGCAGCCGATTTAGTAATTACTCCGGGAAAGCCGAGTATTGTTTTTTATGAAAAAAACCCGCTCCGAGGCGTGGATTATGCAAAAGCACTGACTAATAGTTTCAATATGCAAGGGGATGAAACAACAATAGTTGCCGAACCGTATTTCTTCTCATTAAAAAACGGAAGAGAAGGCAGGGAATTGATATACTCTTGGTATATAAATAATGAGCAGACGGGTACTATTGATAAAATGAGTGAACTTCTCGTACGCGCTGGTGATCAATCCGGAACAGCAAAATTATTTGTAAAAATCAAAAGTGTACCGTGGCTTTTTCAAGGAGCACAAAAGACGTTGGATATAAATTTAGTCAGGTAATTTTATGAAAAACCGATTATTTATTAAAAAATTATTACTGGGAACAATCATTGTTTTTGTAATTTCATTCAGTACGCTGACAGTAGTGGCTGCCGAACAGTGGTATTTTGCTGACAATCCTGTTGGTTCAAATGGTGTTAATGGTCCATGGGGTTCGCAGGGCGAATGCGCGACACATCTAGCCGATTACAGAGCAGCAAATCCTGGCCCCGGTATTACAGATTGCTATACCAACTACAAATTACTTGCGCCACTACCAGGACTAGATCAAGTGAACTCTCAAACATCGCTTGGGGATTATCTCGCGGTAATTTATAAAGTCGGTATCGGCATAGCAATTGCACTTGCTGTGGTTATGCTGGTTTTAGGTGCTATGCAATACTCCACCAGTGAAATCGTTTCATCCAAGGAAGATGGTAAGAATAAAATGTGGAATGCTATCTGGGGTCTCCTGCTCGCTGTCGGCTCATATTTGATATTAAGTACTATCAATCCGGATCTTTTGAAGTTCAACCTGAATATTGAAACAGCCGGGGTCACACTAAATGCAAACGAAGATGGCCTAAATACTCCTACTACCGAAGCTGATGGGAATAAATATTTCTGTAAGGGTAGGGCTGGAGTAAGTGGCTATGGTTATCAGAGTGGTTCCGATTGGTTTGATGATGCACCCGTCAGGGCTGTTCTCCTTGAAAAAGGAATAACAGTTAGTGGTTCGGCGACTAATAATAATTGTACAAAAGTGGGACAGACTGGTTGCACAAGCGTGTATCAATTCCAGGGAGGAGGTAGCTTGCTTGCTCTTAAAAATGCCTGTGGTGGAGCTAGTTGCCAGATAGTAATCACTGGCGGTACCGAGTGTTGGCTTCATCAAACACACGCCCCAGGAAGCTCTGTGGTTGATCTTCGAGAGACACCGAGCCTTTCAGCTTATGTTAAAAAAGGAACAAAAACTGAGATTCCCTGGGCAAAGGGCAAAGCAGTCCAATACCAAGTGGGGACAACTCGATTCGTCGACGAGATTGATCATTTCCATGTAAAAAACTGGTAATATGTCTAAACAAACACTCACAACTATAATCATTATCCTCGTTGCTCTGACAGCCGGATTCTTTTCATATGTATATTATCAATCGCGCCAGAGCGGTCAGGCGGGCGGTATCGTAGAAGTGATTAAAAATATTTTCCCATCCGGTGATATTGTCCCAGTTATTACTCCACCACCAGACCCAAGCACAACCGGAGGCGAAACAGGTGGGGAAACAACAGGCGGAGAACTGCCAGTAGCTGCTATTCCTCGCTTGCGACATATTTCTACATTGCACATTGCAGGACTAATCCCAGTCGAACGCGAACGATTACTAACAAATCAACCTATTATTGAAAATACGCCGAGCGGAGCACAAACAAAACCTTCAACAGAAGTAGTTACTGCCGTCCGGTATGTGGAGCAAGAAACCGGGCATGTTTTAGAAAGCTTTGTTGATCGTAATGATGAGCGAAAAGTTTCAAATACGACTATCCCGCGCATATACGAAGCGTTCTTTGGTGACAAAGGAGATTCCGTCATATTCCGTTATTTGAATGACGACGATAGAACGATTGAAAGTTTCACTGGCAGTCTGCCACCGACAACATTAGGCGGGGATGAATTGCCGGAATTCAAAGGTAGTCTTCTGCCACAAAATATCCCGTGGCTCTCAATCTCACCGGATACTACCCATTTCTTCTACTTGCTCAATTTTAATTCCGGAATTATCGGCACCACTGCACTGATTAACGGAGAGAAGAAGTCACAAATTTTCAACTCTGAATTCACTGAGTGGCTTCCACAGTGGGTCAATTTGAAAACTATCGCTCTCACTACTAAGCCTTCGGCTTCTGCTCCTGGATTCCTCTATTCCCTTGATACTGGGACTCGTGCATTCACAAGAGTTTTGGGTAATATTTCCGGGCTAACCACTCTGGTAAGTCCTGATGGTAAACAAGTTCTTTATAGCGTATCGAGTAATAATGATATTAATCTACGGCTCTATGATGTCGGAAGTAGGACAGTCGAAACTGTTTCTTTGAAAACCCTCCCGGAAAAATGTGTCTGGGCAAAAAACAATATAAACATATATTGCGGAGTACCAAATTTCCTTCCAAATGCACCATATCCTGATGATTGGTATCAAGGGACGATTTCATTCAGCGACGCACTTTGGAAAATAGATAGTTCCAGCGGAAACACAACCATTGTAACTTCACCTGAATTTGAGCTCGGTGGTGCAAGTATTGATATAGTAAGCCCAATGCTCTCAGCAAAAGAAAATTATATTTTCTTTCTTAATAAAAAAGACCAGAGCCTTTGGAGCTATGCTCTCGAATAATTACTCTTTGTATTTAATCACAACCCGTCTATCTCTACCTTCACCAGCAGATTCCGTACTAATACCAGTCCGTGATGCTAAAAAGTCGTGGATTATCAGACGTTCATAGGAAGACATAGGGTCAAGCTCAACATTCGCTTTAAAAAAAATTGCACGTTCCGCCATCATATGTGCGAGTGTCTTTAAACGTTCTTGTTTCTGTTTTTGATATCCGTTTATATCAACAGTGACGTGTTTGATTATTGCTTCATTTTCTGGGTTTTTTTTCTCAACAACCTTGTTCAGTAGGTGATTTAGAGAAGCAAGCACATCTCCGTCTCTACCGATCAAATGTCGTGAATCCTTAGTTTCAATCGATACCCAAAATCGCCCAGACTCATCAGTGGAGATGGTAATAGAGTGATATTCAAAAGGTAGAGAATTCAAGAATTCTTCTGAGATCGTTTTAATAGTGTCTTCATTCATATTATTATTGCTTTACAACAGCTGCAACTTCAAGTATTGAACCAGCAGCCTTCAATCTCTTACGCACTACAATTTCCTGGATAATTGTGATCACATTACTTGTGACCCAATACAAGGCGATTGCCGCAGAAATTTGATACGCTACGAATGCAATAAAAACAGGTAGAAGGTACTTCATTTGAAAATTCATACTCTTCATCAAATCATCTTTGAATGACTTGGGTCCGTTACTTTCCGGCGACTTCTTGGGTAGTGTCAGACTAATCTGAATATATTGAGTGATGCCGGCAAGTAGTGCGAGCACGATACTCTTTGCACTCATATCAATCAAACCGAGAAAATGAGTATTGTATACTGCGGGCACTTGAATGAATGAATACAACACATCACTACTAAATGATAATCCTTTGAAAAATACATGGTAAAGCGCGAAAATAATCGGCAATTGTAAGAGGATCAAAAGACAGCCGGAAAATGGATTGACTTTGTATTGTTTGTAAAGCTCAAATGTTTTCTTCGCTTGTTCTTCTTTGGTAGGGTAGAGTTCTTTGATTTTATTGATTTCTGGTTCGAGATTCTTAAGTTTTACCTGACTTTCGATAGATTTTTTAGATAAAGGGAAAAGAATAATTCTGACTAAAATAGTAAGTAGAATAAGGGCAATTCCAAGATCTCCTCCTGGAATAACTGAAACCAGAAAAACAAGAAGATTAAGAAGTGGTTTATATAAAAGTGTATTCCATAGATATATCATCCCACGATTATAGCCTATTTTTTCATGGCTTGTCTACCATTGGCTGCTGCCATGGGTGGCAACGAATAATTCTTTTCAAACCCATGAAGACACCTTTTATTTTTCCATACTTTATTATGGCTTCTTTTGTGTATTCGGAACAAGTCGGATAAAACTTACATGTATCACCCTTTAATCTCCCTAATGTTTTTTGATATAAATTTATTATTGCAAGCATTTTGATTTTACAAGCACATCAATAATTTCTTTTTCCAATTCAGAAAAACTTAATTGTGCTGAATCTTTTTTTGCAAAAAAAATATAACTTGTTTGTTTTTTTATTTTTTGTTCCAGTTTTTTAATGATTGAGTACCCATGACGACGCAAAAGATTTCTCACAACCGCCTTCTTTGCGACTTTAGCTGAAACTACGAATGAGCATTTGTATTCTGCGACACTGGGTGAGGGGATTATCCGCAGGGAAAAATACAAACCGTGCGACAAAAAGCCGGATTGACCGACTTTTGTAAATTCAGACTTGGAGATTCTGTTTTTTGATGGAAGCATTATTTCCTGCGAGTTTTGATCGCAATTTGCTTTCGGCCTTTGCGACGTCTTCCTTGGATCAGTTTCTTGCCTTTTGAGCTTTTAGATCGAGCCAAAAAACCGTGGGTGGTTGCTCGCTTTTGTTTGCTTGGATTATATGTTTGAGACATAAACGCATACTACAGTATTATTTTTAAAAAATCAATGGGTAATTTCCTTGTATTAAGAGTATAGTACAGATACTCAAAGACAGTAAAAGCTTGCAGGTATTGGAGAAAAAAATTATCCACAGAAAATACACAGGTTAATTAACGTATGACATTTTTTGTTTCTATCCATTGAAGATTATAATGGACACATAATACTTTTGTAAAATTATGCACGATCAAACAACAATATGGAATGCTTGCCTAATGGAGATTGAATCTACAACTTCAAAGGCGAATTTCAGCACATGGTTCAAAAATACACACATTTCTAAAGAAGAGGATGGGACTGCATATTTAAGCGTCCCTAACGAATTCGTTAAGGATTGGTTGATTAATAAATACCATAAACTTATCCTAAAAACTCTCCGCAATGCCGCTGAGAATATCAAGAATGTGGAGTATGTGATATCCAAGCACGAACCGAAACAAAAAGAAGTTTTATTTGAGCAGAAACCTTCTTTTATTAATAAGGAGTTACCACTACAAGACCTATATATAAACAAGGAAGACAATTTAAATCCTAGATACGTCTTTGAAAATTTCATTGTTGGTCCATTCAATGAACTTGCTTATGCGGCATCTCAAGCGATTGTAAATCGCCCAGGCTCACTTTATAACCCATTCTTTGTCTATGGTAGCACCGGCCTCGGAAAAACGCGCTTGATTCAGTCTGTTGGCAATGCAATCAAGCAAAAATATCCTGATAAAAAAGTTCACTATATAACTTTAGAGAAATTTTCGATTGATTATGTGAATTCAGTACAGAATAATAAAATAAATCTCTTTAAAGAAAAGTATAGAAAATATGATGTCATCATCATAGATGATATTCAGTTTATTACAGGCAAAACAAGCACTCAAGATGAATTATTCCACCTTTTTAATGCTCTATATGAAAATAATAAGCAAATTATTTTCTCCTCTGATAAACACTCAAATTATATCCCGGGGCTCGAAGACCGTTTAAAGTCTCGCTTTGCAGCAGGAATGATTGTGGATGTTAATGAACCGGAGTATGAGTCTCGTGTCGCCATTTTAAAGACAAAATCCCAAGAAAACAGCATTATTCTTCCGGATGAAATCCTAGAGTATCTAGCCTCGGTAGTGCAAGGTAATATCCGAGAGCTTGAAGGTAATCTTAATTCTATAATTTGCCAATCACAACTAAAAAACCGCACACTAACTCTCGCAGAGGTAAAAAACCTAATTAAAAACAGCGTAAAGCCTAAGAAAAATGTTTCAGTTCAAGAGGTTACAAAAATTGTTGCAGATTTTTATAATATCGATGAGTCGGTTATTTATGAAAAGACTAGGCGAAAAGAAATCGTGAAGGCTCGACAACTAGTAATGTTTATCCTTCGAGAGGATTTTAATGTTTCTTATCCTCTCATTGGTCAAAAACTTGGTGGGAAGGATCACACGACAGTTATCCATTCTTATTTGAAAATAAAAAACGATCTGAAGACTGATGCATCCCTAATGCAAGAGTTGGATCAGTTGAGAATTCTGTTTAAATAATTGTGTATAAGTATGTGTGAATGATTATAAAAAGTTTTTAACTACCTGTTGATTATGATGAATATATTGTTAATAAAAAATAAAATTATAGACTTACTCACATACGACACAAAAGAGTTAACCAATGATGCAAAAATTTTTACAGAAAAAACTCATATGAAATAAAAATTAAAACCACTTATACACATATCCACAGCACCATCATTAAATACATATAATATATAAATAATTAATATGAAATTAGAATGTCAGATAGAAAAATTAAAATTAGCGATTAATCAAACAGACAGAGTAACTGGGAAAAATCTCTCTCTTCCGATTTTAAATTCAATCCTATTGATCGCATCAGGATCGTCTTTGAAACTTCGAGCAACAAATTTGAGCTTAGGAGTTGAAGTTGAAATACCAGCTAAAGTTGAAAAAGAAGGAGTCGCTGCTATTCAAGGTAATGTACTGAATAATCTATTTTCCAGCATGAATCAATCACAAGCAGTAACACTTGAATTAAAAGACGAAAATCTGCTTATTACCACCAAGCAGCACCGATTATTGGTGAAAAATTATCCTCCAGATGATTTTCCAACCATTCCACTTGTTTCTGGAGAATCTTTTTCAATCCCTGTAAAGAAATTCATAGATGGTATCCAATCAGTTTTTTATAGCTCATCAGTATCTGATATTAAGCCTGAGATTTCAAGTGTTTATATATACCCAGAAGATGATTATTTAGTCTTTGTTGCTACTGACTCTTTCCGTCTTGCGGAAAAGAAGGTAAAAGTTTCTAAAAAAATTGATTTTTCAGGGATTTTGATTCCATTTAAAAATATTTCTGAAATCATCAGGATTTTCAATGAAACGGAAGATGATATTAAAATTGAGTTCAATAAGAACCAAATCTCAATCTCCGCTAAAAATGTTTATGCCACATCAAGATTAATTGACGGAATCTTTCCGGATTACAAGCAGATTATTCCTAAAAACCATACTACGGAAGCTGTGCTTTTAAAGCAGGATTTCTTAAACGCGCTTAAAATATCAAATATATTTTCAGATAAATTCAATCAAATAAACTTCTCATTGAAACCGAAATCAAAAATATTTGAGATTTTCTCAAAAAATTCTGATGTTGGTGAAAATAAAACTTCCATCGAGGGAGCGCTTTCTGGGGATGATGTTGAATTGAGTTTTAATTATAAATACATTCTTGATTGCTTCCAATCAATCACATCGGATAGCGTTTCACTCCTTTTTAATGGCCCACAAAAACCGATGATTATACGCGGAGTGTCGGACCAATCATATATGTATTTAGTGATGCCAATGAATCGCTAATATGCAAATCTCCAACCTTCTGGAAAAATTTCAAAATATAATCCACTCGAATGATATTATTCGGAAGTCTATCCAAGAGTCCATTCAAAAATATACAAATGTTCTGATAGAAAAAGAAAATATCACAATCAAGCCCCAAATTATCTATATACGGACCACACCAACGATTAAAAATGAAATAATTTTAAAGAAGCAAAAAATCCTCGAGGATATAGGACAAAAAATTGAAAAACCAAAACTAAACGACATTCAATTTTAAAACTATTCAAGTGTTACGGAAAATTCCCCGATAGTCTTACTGTGATTAAAGACGGAATCTTCCACAAGGACAGTGAGTTCGTTGGTACTGCGAAGATCAGTTAAATCTTTCAGAGCAAAAGAGAGTGATGTGGTATTTGATGACCCCACATACGTGCCATTAACCAGCACATCCATTTTTTTGAACGGATATACTCCAGTGTTCGTAATCGAGACAATCACCGTGTCAGATTGATTATAGAGCGTTTCAGGGCTAGGTGAAGTTATGGATACTTGCGGGCTTTTTTCTAGAGTGTGGACTGTATCGTAATATGTTGGCATTACTGCTTGGGTATAATTCAAACTATTTTTCGCCCACCAGTTTTGGATCGGAATCTCCCAGTGGTTGAATTGCATATCATTGTATGGATTTTCAGGTGCAGGTCCTAGTGGGTCATTACGATTAACCCAATAAAGGATTGAATGCACATTTGTGAGCGCGTGCAATTCTTTGGTTTCCGGAGGGGTGTATTCTGTCGCAAGTCCGCCGGAGATGGTGTCGATAAAGAACCCTTCGCCACCCTGCCAGATACCATTCATAACAGGCTTTGTGGTATCGATGTTTACCGGGTTCGGTTTATTGAATTTTTCATTCGGCATATTCTTAATCGCATAATTCATGAACTCTTTCCAAAGAGGAGCAATAATGAGGCCTGAAGTTTTCTTTTCCATTGGGGTGTTATCATTATTACCCGCCCAAGCACCCACAACAAGAGATGGTGTATAACCGACAATCCACGCATCTTTATAATTATTAGTGGTACCGGTTTTAACCGCCACGTCTCTATTTGGAAAATAGAGAGCGGAGTGTGATCCGAATGTAGGCACACGCGCCTGCTCGTCCGAGAGGATGTCGGTGATAGTGAGAGCAGAGTTTTTCGGAAGGACGATTGATTCTTTGGGAGTGTACTCTTCGAGTGTTATCCCATTTGCATCCTCAACTTTCAGAATCGATTGGTATGGGTGGCGCACGCCTTCGGTTGCGAAAGTTCCATATGCGGAAACCATGTCGAGAAGCTTAACTTCTCCACCACCGAGAACAAGCGAGAGTCCATAGCGACTAGCATCTTCGAGTGTTGTGATACCCATACTGCGGGCAGTTGTAATGGAATCTTTAATACCCGCTAAGTAAAGAAGTTTAACAGCCGGCACATTAATTGATTGCGCTAGAGCACTTCGGAGTGTCATGGGGCCGCGGAATTTATCATCATAGTTTCCCGGATTGTAGCAATTGTTTTGACTTTCACCTGATTGTGCATTACCTGACGGATTACAAGTCGTTTGGAATTCGGTCGGAAGGTCGAAGAGTACTGTGTTTGAAGTGTATCCCTTGTTAAAGGCAGTCGCATATACAAACGGCTTGAATGACGAGCCTGGCTGACGCTTGGCAGTAGTAATATTGAAATTCCCCTGGATATTTTTATCAAAATAATCGCGTGATCCAACCATGGTTAGTATCTGCCCGGTCTTTGGGTCGATTGCCACTAGGCCTGCATTTTCACCTTTGAAACTTTTCTCATTGATAAGTGCGTATTTTAGTGTTGTTTCTTCGGCACTTTTCTGCAAATTATAATCAAGTGTGGTGATGACTTTCAATCCAGCACTATCGACGACATCCTCGCCATATTTTTGATCCAAATAATCTTTCACAAAAAAAACAAAATGAGGAGCTCGAATACCGGTTTTTTCTTCCGGTAAAAATACCACATTTTCTTCTTTGGCTTGATTATATTCTTGCTCGGTTATGAAATTTATCTCTTTCATTCTCGAGAGCACGAGATTTTTTCGTTCTTCCAGATCATCTCTATAATTCCCGTACGGAGAATAATGCGACGGCCCTTTCGGTAGGGCGGCAATATATGCAGATTCCGCAAGAGTCAGATCTTTCGGCTCCTTTCCGAAGAACGAGTGCGCCGCCTCGTAAATTCCATATTTACTCCCACCATACGGAGCTTCGTTTAAATAAATCGTCAGAATTTCTTCTTTGGTCAGTGATTGGTCTAATTTTATCGCAAGGATCCATTCTTTGAGTTTTCGTGTGATTGTTTTCTCAGAGCTCAAGATTGTATTTTTGATGATCTGTTGAGTGATTGTCGAACCTCCTTGGGAAAATTTCCCGCTCGTAAGATTGGCAAAAACCGCACGGATGAAAGAGGTCAGTCGGATACCGCTGTGCTGATAAAATTTAGAGTCTTCAATAGCGACTGTCGCATTTTTAATATAAGCGCCCATGTCAGAAAAGGGTATAGGGGTGCGTTTTATGTCTTGGTGGAAATCATAAAGAAGAATTTCTCCAGTGCGATCATAAACTTTGGTGGATTTGATAACCTTGCGATCTTCAAATGATTTGAAGTCTGGCATTTGTATGGTTGAAAGCCAAATGAGAGTTACACTGCCGATCAAAATACAGATTCCAGCTATCGCGAAAAATAAATTTTTCAGCGTTCTTTTTTTGAATTTTATTTTTTGTGCGCGTGCTTTAAAGCTCATATAATGTTTGCTTATATTATAACTCATAAGGAGTACTATGCTATAATCTTGGATATGAAAAAGTCAGTTATTACAGATGCGAAAATGGTAGATGACATTCTAAACCAAGGAACAGAAGATATTATCATTAAAGAGCATCTTCGTGAAGCGCTTCTCTCGGGTAAGGTTCTTCGTGTTAAATTTGGCATTGATCCGACTGGGCCTAAAATTCACCTAGGAAGAGCCATCCCTTTGCGAAAACTACGCCAATTCCAAGACCTTGGGCACAAGGTTGTCCTAATTGTGGGTGACTTTACTGCGACCATCGGAGACCCGTCTGACAAATTGGAAAAAAGGCCAATGCTCAGCGTTTCAGATATAAAGAAAAATATGGCTGGCTATAAAAGCCAACTTGGTAAAATAATTAATTTAAAAAAAGCAGAGTTTGTATATAACAGCAAATGGCTTAAAAAATTAAATTTCAAAGAAATTGCAGAACTATCCGAGAGTTTTAGTGTTCAACAAATGTCCAACAGGAGAAATTTCAAAGATCGCCTTGAAAGAGATGAAGAAATTTCTTTGCGTGAATTTTTATACCCTTTAATGCAGGGATATGACAGTGTTGCAGTAAGGTCTGATGTAGAAATTGGTGGTTTTGATCAACTGTTTAACCTCAAAGCGGGACGTATCGTGCAAAAACATTACAAAATGTTGGAACAAGACATTATGACTGTATCCATGCTTGAAGGCACTGATGGCAGAAAAATGTCTACTTCATGGGGGAATGTAATCACTATCGTAGATGAACCCGATGATATGTTTGGAAAAATCATGTCTGTCAAAGATGAGCTTATTGAAAAATATTTCAAACTTTGCACAGACACTTCTCTATCTTCATCTGAAATAATAAATAATCCACGAGATTCCAAAATGAAACTCGCACACGAAATTGTAAAAATTTACCATGGCGAGAAAAAAGCAAAACAAACCGAAGATAATTTTATTTCAACTTTCCAGAAAAAAGAAATTCCGGATGACACTGAAACAATCAAACCAAAAGCAAGCGAGCTTCTAGTAGACGTATTTTCTCGTGCAGGAGTAATAAAATCCAAATCTGACTTTCGTCGTTTAGTGGAAGAGGGCGCGATTACTCACTTGGATACGAAAGAAAAGATTGTTGACCAAAAGCAGATTGCCAAATCCGGAGTATACAAGATAGGCAAGCACAGATTTATAAAAATCCTCTAATATAGTTTGATTTTTAATCTACGCCATGGCGTAGATTAAAAATACCCCCGAGGTCTTGCCTCGGGGGTATTTTTTTATTCTTCTACTCCGAAGCCGTGAGAGAAAATATCGTCACCTTCTGGGCTTTCAAGTTCTTCGAGAGCCAGAAGCGGATCTTCATCATCACCTGCATCTTCCTCATCGATAATATCGTCAATATCTACGGCATCTGAAAACTCTCTGTCACCATCTTCTTTTAAATCTTCATCATCGTAATCCATAATTAAATGCGATTATTTTTATTAATGATACATTAATAGCAAAAACTATTTTTCTTTGCAAGTATCCGCAAATCAATCTGTGGATAATTATTTTTTAAACCCCACTACACTTTCTGCTATCGCCGAAAGTGTAGTGATTGAGATTAAGAAAACCTTTCGTGTGCAAAACAGGTGAGCCCTACGGCGATAGCGTCGATTTCATCATCGATTCTCTTTCTGTCATCAAGCACAATCAGCTTGCCAGTCATAGCAAAGACCTGCTCTTTTGTCGCCTTGCCGTATCCAGTGACGGCGATTTTGATTTGCGGAGGCGTGTACTCTTTAATTATTAGCCCATGCCTGCTGCCCTCATAAATAATCACTCCGCGAGCTTCAGAGACTCCCATGACAGTCTTTTGGTTGGTTGTCATATAGAGTGTTTCAAGTGCCATCATTGTCGGTTTGTATTTTTTTATCACTTTTTCAATTTCTTGCCCGATAGAAAAAATTCTGTCAGCAAGCGGTGTTTTGGTAGGAGTTTTGAAACACTCAGAAAAAACTAATTCCTCTTTTGAGCCATTAGTTTTTTTCTCCAATATCGCGATGCCCACTCTTTCAAACCCAGGATCAATAGCAATGATTTTCATGAATTGATTATACAACTATTCAGCATTAGTGAAGACTTCTTGCACCTCATCATTGTCTTCAAGGGCGTCTATAAGCTTTTCAATTTTTTCGGAATCTTCAGGAGAAAGGGGAACAGTCATGTTTGGTGTCCATTCATTTCCGGATTTTTTGAATCCCCATGTGACGGATCCGATACCTGCTAGTGATGTTTCATGAAGAGAAAGGATGTGTTTGATTTCCGCGGCAGCTTTATTTCTATTTGTTGTTAGCGCTTCAATCACAATACCGACACCGCTTGGGCCATAGGCCTCATAAGTGATTTGCTCCATTACTTCATTTGATTCTGTCGCCTTTTTAATTGCGCGTTCAATGTTATCAGAGGGCATACTCGCGTCGCGGGCTTTTTGAATAGCAGCTTTCAATTCAGAACTCTCGCGATTACCATTAGCCTTTTTGGCTTCAGTCATAATCAAGCGCACAAGCTTAGTATAGAGCTTGCTCGTCTTGCCTTCACTTGAAGCTTTTTTATATTTTTTCTTTTCCCATTGAGAGTGGCTCATACTAATTCTTAATTTCAAATCCCAAATGCTCATACGCTTTCTTTGTCGCGGTTCTCCCTCGAGCTGTGCGCTCGAGGAGGCCGAGGCGGATGAGGTAGGGTTCGATGACTTCTTCGATTGTTGCTTCTTCTTCGCCTGTCGCTGCGGCGATTGTTTTTAATCCTACCGGCCCGCCGTTGAATTTTTCTATTAGTATTTCTAAGACGCTTCTGTCTTCTTGTGTCAGGCCGAGCTCATCTACTCCGAGTAGTGCCAGCGCTTCGCGTACGACTGAATTTGAAAGATCTTTTTTATGAACTTGGGCGAAGTCACGAGCGCGCTTTAAGAAGTGATTCGCGATGCGGGGAGTGAATCGGCTTCTCATCGCAATTTCTCTAACAGCAGCATCTTCCGCAGTAATTCCAAGGAGTTCGCTCGAACGTTTTAATATTTTCGCCAATTCATCTTCGGAATAAAATTCAAGTTTGAATGTCCCGCCGGAAAATCGCGAACGGAGAGGGGATGACATTAATGCTGGTCGGGTGGTTGCGGCAATCAATGTGAACTTCGGCAAGTCGAGTTGGATGGTTCTCGCGGACGGGCCTTTGCCGATGATTATATCAAGAACGCCAGACTCCATAGCGGGGTACAGGACTTCCTCCACCATTTTATTCAAGCGATGGATTTCATCGATGAAGATGATATCGCCTGGGGAGAGGTTGGTCAGGATTGATGCCAAATCGCCAACTTTCTCAATTGCTGGGCCGGAAGTAATCTTCATCTGCCGACCGGTTTCTTTAGCTATCAAATGGGCTAGGGTAGTCTTGCCTAAGCCTGGCGGACCATAGAAAAGTATATGTTCCGCCGGCTCACCACGCTCTTCCGAGGCGGTGAGTAGGATTCGTACATTCTTTTTAATAGTATTTTGGCCTATATAGTCATCCCAACGGGAAGGACGCAGTGTTGCGTCTAAAAAGCCTTCATCTGCTAGGGTTTTTTTAATTGGGTCTCTGGGGCTTGACATAAAATTAATAGTATGCTAGACTTCTAGTACGAATATGATTATTGAGTAATTATATCACATATTCATAAGGCAGTTTTTATCCACAATTTTTCCACAGACTTATTCAGTTTTTAGCTTTCCAAGAAATTTCTAAGGGATATAATGGTGAGGCACTGTCAAATTTGAAAAATAAAAAGAGGACATAAATCTCTAAGCAATCAGGCTACGGTCTCGAGAGTTTGGAAAAGGACGTTTTGGTACGGCTTGCCGGTGTCTGGAGCTATCCTTTAATGAACTATTACTTGTAGCGCATAAGCATTACAAGGATTGTTTAGAGATTCATTTTCTTTTTTAAAAATAAAATATATACCCGCATATCATAGCTTTCTTCACTTGGTCGTGAGGAGTATGCGGTCCTAAGAACTCGGTCTTTTTGCCCGGGTTCTTTTTTTTATTCTCCTTCAAGATCAACCACACTCTCTACTTCTTCAAGTGAAGTGATGCCGGAAAGCACTTTCACAATACCGTCTTCTCGCATATCGAGAATACCTTGATGGTCTGCGATGCTTTTGATCTCACGCTCGCTTGGATTGGATGAGATGATTTTCTCCACTGCTTCATCAGTTAGGATCGCTTCATAGACTCCGATTCGCCCTTTGAAGCCGAGGTGATTACACTCGTCACAGCCTGGTGAGGTAAATAGTTTAACTTCTGGATCTTTATGGATTCCATAAGAAGAAATATCTTTGCCGTTTTCTATAGCTGTATTAATAATTTTTGTGATTTTTAACTTCTCTTCATCTGTTGGAGTTTTTTCCACTTTGCAGTGTGTGCATAATTTTCGAACGAGTCGCTGCGCAATAGCTATCGTAAGAGCGGAAGTTAAAATTTTAGGATTAATATCAAGGTCGATCAAGCGGGGTATGACTCCAGCGGCATTATTAGTGTGGAGCGTCGAGAACACCAAGTGGCCTGTGAGTGCTGATTCAACAGCAATCTTTGCAGTTTCCGAGTCGCGGATTTCTCCCACCATGATAACATCTGGGTCTTGGCGAAGTGCTGAACGTAAACCTTCTAGGAATGTATAGCCCTTTTTCGTATCTGTCTGCGTCTGTGTAATGCCAGGTAGGTGGTATTCGATTGGGTCTTCAATAGTGATGATTTTAACTTCGTTTGAATAAATACGTCTAAGAAATGCATATAGCGTGGTAGTTTTACCGGAACCTGTCGGACCGGTGATTAGCATAAGTCCGTTCGGCTTTTTGATTTCTCGATCGATTATTTCAAAAAGTTTTGGCTCGATACCGAGATCTTCCAGCTTCACCTGGATCGAACGCGGGTCAAGCAAGCGCATCACTATAGATTCTCCGTAAGCGCCGGGGATAGTAGAGGTACGAATACCGACTTCCATATCTTTAAAGAAAATACTGAAACGCCCGTCCTGTGCCATGCTCTCACTAGTAAGCTTGAGCCCTGAAAGAAGTTTGATGCGCGAGTTTAGGAGTTTGTAGGTGTCGAACGGAAAAAAGAAAACATCTTGCAGTACGCCATCCAAACGGTAGCGTAATCGAATGCGATCTTCCTCCGGTTCGATATGGATGTCGGAAGCTTTTATAGAAATCGCTCCCGCGAGAATTATTTCTAACATTTTCGAAATCTTGTGTGTCTTGTTTTCAGCACTAGACTCATCGATGACGCGTTTCACATCCGCTATTATTTTAATTTTTGCTCCAATACCCACTAGTACATCTCCAGAAATATCTAATCCACCAGAACGCGAAGTCGAGGCGAATGAAAGTTCCTTGTAGCGCTCCCAGACTTTATTCAAGCTTGCGAGTGATGCCATGTAGAAAATCGGTTCGTAGCCTTTACCCACCAATTCTTCCTGTAAGGCTTGAAGTCCGGTATGTTCAGGAGAGCGTACTGCGACAGAGAGTTGTTTGCCGAAAATTTTAAAAGGAGCAACTTCAAGTTCGCGAGCTTGCTTTTCCGTCACAGCTCTAAGAGCTTCATTTTCCACTAGGACATCAGCAAGATTGATAGATGAAATACCGTATTTTGATTCTGCGAGGACTTTCACTAAGTCTTCCTCCTCTTGGCGACGGATATCTTCAAGCTCTTTATTTTGTTTATCTTCATCGAAAGTAATCATGATTTTTCCAGTATATCATATAGGCATGAATATAATGGGGGATTTAACCCTAATATTATAAATGTGGCTGTATTTGACAAAAATAATAAATTAGTACACAATGCAAACAAATTGAACCCCTTTAAAACTTAAAATGAATGAAAAAACTAGTAATCTTGATTGTCTTCTTGCTCGTTGCAGTAAGCGGTATTCATGCCCAGTCCAGATCGGCGCAAGGCCATAATTTCCGGAACATGGCCGCAAATAGTAATCTTAATTTGACAAAAGAAGAATATATTGAGGCGCTTTTAAAGAGAAATAATTTATTGAAAGTTCCCGATATTGCTCTTGCTGAAATTAGAGAAAAATCACAGTGGCAGAATATTAATCGCAATCTTGGTTACCAGAAAGTTTCCAACGAGGATGCGATAAATGATCTCTATAATTCCACGGAAGAATATCTTCCTCTAGGCACGCTTATTTATGTTTGCTTTTGGAAAGATGATTACACTGTTGGTTACAGACTTCGTTATGCCATGAGAGGTGAAAAAGTTCTTGTGCATTATGAGATTGATCCAAAGACTGGGCAGGTTAAACACAGATTTATCATAGCTTCTCTCTGGTGTGGGAATCCTGTGTGGGACAAATCTCACATGCCTGCGCCGGAAAAAAGGTCGTTGGTCATCGTGGGTGAGCCGAAAGTAAGGGAACAAGATAAATTGGTAGATCCTCCTGTGGAATTACCTTCGTTTACCGCGTTTACCGCGTCTACTGCGCCAGCTCCACAACAATTTTTTCTTAACCTTCCTCCTGTGAAAAAGAATAAATGGGTGAAGAATACGCTGATAGGGGTTGGTATTGGTGTGTTAGTAACTACAGCTGTCCTTGTTATCAAAAATCAAATTGATCATGAGAACAACTACACTGCTCCACCACCCGTGGCTAAAACAACACCACCAACGCCTACTACTGATCCTATTCCCAAAGGAGACGACGGCAATAATGGTGGTGTCAATGGTGAAAATGGAAACAATGGCAATTAGAAATGCAAAACGCTTAAATCTACTTTAGATTTAAGCGTTTTTTTATCATTTAACCCATTCAAATATTAGCTTTTGATAAGCCTGAAACACCTTGACAGAAATATATAAAGGTGATACAATCTAAGTTAGATATATAAACAATATAAAACCTCAGAAAATGAAAATGTACCTTGTAATTGTTTTGATTATTCTAGGAATAGTCAAAACTTCATTAGCGCAAAACCAGTATCCATACACGGAATTTACCAAGCTTCATGGTTACACTAAAATTGAAGCAAATCAGGCAATCAAAGAAGAAACTAGCGCATATGGCAGTAATACCCAGCTTGCTCGTCAAAAGATTGCTGAAGTTCTCAATGATTACAAAAAGGCCGGTTTTATTGATAAAGATGATTATGAATCAATTGATTCAGAGAATATGGATTTCTTCATAGAAAATTCCGAAGAAGTTTCCGGAGATCTTTTTGTCGGTAAGGCATTGTCTGGAGTCATCGTGGATGGTACATTCAAATATCTTCCTTACAAAGCTCAGGACAGGAATGGTAAGGTACACAAAGTTCTTTGCTTCAAAGTAAAGAACAAGTATCTGCCACTACTGAATTGCTACGATCTTGCACCTATGATTCTAGTTGATGAAAAACTGGGAACGAAAGAGCCAAGTATTTCAAGTGTAGATAAAAACCGCAAGTCGATAAAAGAAAATGATAATGATGATGTCTATAACAATACTTCCAGTGAATCAGGGAACAAGACAATCTTTATTATTGACGGCTTAGACTATATCTTGATTGATGGCAGATACTATCGTTATCGCCAATCTGATGGGATATATCGCACTCGCGGATTTCCACCGGCTCTTGATCCTTCGGTTTATTATGATCCGTATCATTATAGCAAAAGACCTTTCATGTACGTTGATCTTGGTTATCACGGAGCGAGGTATGAATATCGTAAGAAGAACTATAATCATCATCACAACACTCCAGCACGTGCGCCGAAAACTAGGACTCATTATGGGCCTAGACGCTAATGAAACTACTATACGCAGGGGATACAACATTCCCTGCGTATATTTTTAAGATTTTAAGAGAATTTTGAAGTCTTAAAAATATACGAGTCAAACTATTGACAGTAAAGTATATTATGATATAATTAAACTGTTATAAAAAATAACCATTATGAGCCTTATTTATTACAAATATATGAAAAATACACTTAAGAAAATCTTTACCCTAGGTACAGTGCTTTCTCTTGTACTTATGAGCGCTCCCGCGGTTTTTGCCGCTGGTGCGGTTTTTGCTGTCGATTGTCCTAACAATAATATCGCTATTGCCAACTATACTTCAGGTGATGGTATCAATTCAAACGGATGCTGGCAGAAAAATGTCACTACGGCAAATACAGGTGACGTTATTAATGTTCGCATTTTTTATCACAATGGTGGAGATCAGCCTGCGAATAATACTATTGTTAAATTGACCCCGAATCCGACAGGTATGACTGCGCGTAGCTCATACTCTTTCACAGGTAGTGTGGGTGCATCAAATGCGTCCACAGTTTCCGGTAATGTTGCGGCATATCTTCCAAGCGCGCTTTCACTTACGTATAACTCAGTTATTTGGAAAGTGAATGGTAATGTTCAGACTCTTCCTGGTGGACAAAATGGTTCAGAAATTTTCGGCTCAGGCCTTAATCTCGGAACAGTTGCACAAGGCTGGAATACGCAAGGCTCAATCGTCGTAGCATTCACTGTTGGCTCTACTACTTCAACTCAGCAAAAGCCGACCGTCACAACAATGCCTGAAACTTCTGTTTCTCAAAACAGCGCGACATTCAATGGATCAGTTAATGGTAATGGTGCGCCAACTTCGACTTGGTTCGAATACGGCACAAGTCAGTCATTCGGATCGATCACTCCGCAGGTTAATCGCGGATCAGGATCAACTTCATTTTCTGCAACACCTTCAAGTCCGCTTACAGCAAACACCAGGTACTATTTCCGAGCAGTTGCGCAGAATAGTGCAGGTATTACTTATAGTTCTGTTACCGAAAATTTTATTACTACATCATCAGGTTCAACCCAGCAGGTTCCGACAATTACTACACTTCCAGCTTCAGGTATTGGTCAAACAACTGCGACATTCAACGGCTCAGTCAATGGTAATGGTGCACCGACTTCGACATGGTTCGAATATGGCACAACTTCATCATTCGGTCAGACGACCCCGCAGGTTAATCGTGGATCTGGTCAGACTTCGTTTACAGGAGTGCCATCAGGACCTCTTTCATCAAACACCACTTACTATTTTCGCGCAGTAGCACAGAATAGCGCAGGGGTTGTTCAGAGCTCCGTTGTTGAGAGCTTTATCACATCATCTAATCAATCCGCGCAGTGTGTTATCAATTCATTCTCTGCTAATCCTTCATCAGTCTCATCCGGTGGAAGCTCAACACTCACTTGGACAACTACAAATTGTTCGTCCGCGAGTATTTCATCGGTTGGAAGTGTCGGCACTAATAGTTCTATAAACACTGGCGCGCTTTATGGTACGAATACATACACTTTGACTGCAACAGGTTCAAGTGGAACAAACCAGACTAGCTCTGTGACAGTCACTGTCGGGCAACAGCAACCTAATCAATGTTCTATAAATTCTTTCTACGCTAATCCTTCATCAGTCTCATCCGGCGGAAGTTCAACACTTTCTTGGTCAACATCAAACTGTACGTCAGCCAATGTTTCGTCAATCGGAAGTGTTAGCACTAATAGTTCAGTAAATACAGGCGCTCTTTACGGCACGAATACATACACCTTGACTGCATACGGACAGAACACAGTAACAGCACAGACAACCGTAACAGTAAGTTCTGTTGTAAATCCTACCAATCAGCAACCGTCTGTTTCG
>JBAZXM010000006.1:21146-55190 GCA_041659845.1 Minisyncoccota bacterium | reverse complement strand
AATGGAATCCGTCTTTTGGGCTCGGGCGAAATCCGAGGGCGGGCGGAAAGCAAGAAATGAGATCTTAATAGTTTAATCTTTTTTTGAATCCAAAAACATATATGTCCAAACCAAAATATTTTCTCTACGCTCGCAAGAGCACCGAAGATGACGACAAACAAGTAATGAGTATTCCTGCTCAACTTGTGGAACTTCGTGAATTTGCGAGCAGAGAAAATCTTGAAATTCTTGAGGAATTTCAAGAGTCGAAAAGCGCAAAGAGTCCTGGACGAGAAGTGTTCGGCGAAATGATGATGCGTATTGAAAAAATGGGCAATGTTGGTATTCTCGCGTGGCATCCAGATCGTCTAGCGAGAAATAGTATTGATGGAGGACGCATCATTTACGCCGTAGACACTTCTAAAATTGTCTCTTTGCGATTTCCGACATTTTGGTTTGAACCAACTCCGCAGGGGCTCTTTATGTTGCAAGTGGCGTTCGGACAGAGCAAGTATTATTCTGACAACTTAAAACAAAATGTTGAGCGAGGTATGCGCCAAAAACTTCGCCGTGGTGAATGGTTAACGCGCGCTCCATTTGGATATGTGAATAATCCCGTTACGAGAAATATTGAACCTGATGTGGTGAAATATAAAATTATCGTGCGCGCGTTTGAGGAGTATGTAAAAGGACACCACGGTTTAGAATCATTGGCGAAATTTTTGGCTGATCACGGTGTTGCTCAAAAGTCCGGAACGCCACTTGCCAAAGCTTCCGTGAAAAGAATTTTAACGAATCGTGCGTATCTCGGATTTACTTTGCATCACGGCGAATATTTTCCCGGAAGCTTTGCGCCAATTCTTTCTCCGACACTGTTTGAAGCTGTACAAAAAGCATTGGAGAAGCGAGCGCACAAAAGACATAGCAAAATATCTCACAATTTTCCTTTCACCGGACTTTTTCGTTGTGGGGAATGTGGAAGTATGATAACTGCTCAATGGTGTACTGGAAAAATGGGTGGACGATATAGATATTATCGCTGTACGAAAAAGAAAGGAAAATGTATGCAAGGATATTTGCAGGAGGATGCGCTCGCTCTCCAAGTCAAAGAACAGCTTCAATCAGTGTCGCTTCCCGAAGCGTGGGCAAATTATATGCTCAAAAAAGTTGAAGTTTTTGAGCATGACGAAATCCACGCTTCGGGAAATCGTCTCGGACAGATGAAGGAAGATTTGAAAACGCTTGAAGCGAAGTTAGACGCGCTTGTTGATTTATATTTAAACAAAGATATTGAACGCGAAATATATTTAGTGAAAAAAGATAGTTTGATGCGTCAAAAAAGCTCGCTTCAAGCAAAATCTTCATCTGCCCGAGCCGAGAGAAAGAATTGGGTCGAACCCCTGCGGAAATGGATTTTGGATTCAAAACACGCGGGGTTTCTGGCAACCAGTGAAAATCTTCATGAAGTGAGAGATTTTCTTCGTTCCTTCGGAACGAACCCCGCGTTAAAAGACAAAACTATTTCAATCTCATTTTGCCCGCCCTCGGATTTCGCCCGAGCCCAAAAGACGGATTCCATTCTTTCGCCATATCACGCGCCTTCGGCGCGCGCGGATTTTTTCCTTTCCGAACGCGAAGTATCTGTTTGTGACCCTACAGAGAATCGAACTCTGATTCCATCCTTGAGAAGGATGTGTCCTAACCGTTAGACGATAGGGCCTTAAAAACAAGATTAATATAACATTTTCTTGTAAAATTGCAAAAAACAAAAACCATTCTTGTTAAAAATAAGTTATAATATTGTGCAAGAACCGTTCTGGCGCAAGCAATGTAGAAAAACTTAGAAAAAAGTACCCAAAAATGAAATTTACTACAAAATACAAAACTCCGATAATTATTTCACCTACTATGTGTAAAATAATTGGAAAAATACTTTTAGGTGAAACACCCGCTGGAGCTTTAGCTCTATACCCTTTTATCATCGTCAGAGACACTGATATTTTAAATAATGAAGAGTATATTCGCCATGAATCAATCCATTTGAAACAATATACAGAAACATTGATTATCGGCTTGCTGCTAATTGGATTAATCCAATATATTTATGCAAGATATTTCTTGAAAAAACCAAAACTAGAATCTTATTATTTCATGAGCCACGAACAAGAAGCTCATCAGAATGATCAAGACAAAAATTATCTGAATAATAGAAAATTTTTATCTTACTATAAATACTTATTGCCAAAGAATAGGAAAAGGATGGAGTTAGTAAATGGGAAAAGAGTGATATATGAATAGCAAGAACCATTCTTGCTAGTTTTTGCAACCCATCTTGTGCGTATATAAAAAGTGGCGGTCCTTTAGAAAAAACAAAAAAAGAGATATGACGTTTTATCATATCTCTTTCTACTTAAGGCAATATATTTCTATACCTAATTTTACTCATATCCGAAAAAAGTTGCGAGCTTCTTGATCCCAATTTTTTTTGCTTCAGCATCATTAAGAGACCGTGGAATATCATAAAAGACGCCAAGTGTATCTTTTAGATTTTTGGCAGTTCTGATCTCGTTAATCAAAAGCTTATCCAAGTTTTCAATGGCAATCCTTTTTGCTTCTGAATTCTCAGGAGCGCTACTCTCAACAACTTTAGTCAGCGTTCTTCTAGTAATAGCTCGGCTTACTTCTTTCATGAGAAGTGATTCCCATTTTTCAGCAGCCAATTCTTTGACCTCAGGAACAGGCTTGGTCTTTTGTGCGCATTTTTCATACACCTTCCTGGCTTCTTTTACAGTACTGACGAATGTAAGCCACTTTGTAAGGCAGCTAACCTTTGTACGATAATGCGTTACTGATTTATTACAATAATTGTAAACTATCTCAGTATGGCTAACGCTGGTCGCGTATTCAAGCATTTTCCACAAAATTGTTTCTACCATATTACTATGGTCAAATAACGTTTTGTTAACTGCTCTGACAAAATCATCAGAGAAAGTTATGACATACACTTTCTCGGCTTCTTCAAAACTTGCGACAACCTGCGCAGCCCTTTCATGGAAAGTGTACATCGGGTAGAAGAAGTAAAAAGATGAATACTTTTCATACAAGTCTATGGTCTTTTCTAGAGAATCCATCAAATTAAATTCTTCTTTTATAAGAGTTCTACCTTTTTTGAAAATTTCTTTCAGGTTAGGGCTAGTTTTCCCTTCGACGGATTTGATCCGCTGAAATTCTTTTTCAGCTTCTTCAACAGTTTTAATGCTGGGAAACTTGTCTTCTTCTGGTAGTTGTTGAACCTCTTTCACTTCAACTTCTGGTTCAATTGGTAACCCCAGACATTCTTTTATTACATCAATTCTGACGCCAATTACTTTTGACATTTCTTTAATGTCGAAGACGGTCGCTATTTCTTTTTCCATTTTTATCTACGTATTTATTGTTTTAAATGAGTGAATTAATATAATACTACCAAGTATTTATAAATTTGTCAAATATTTATGACTAGCAAGAACCGTTCTCGCTAGTTTCTGTTTCTTTTCCCTCACCCTCATGCTATTCTTAGTTCAGAAAAAAATGTATTGTTATGAAAAAGAAAAAGAAGGTTGAGTTCTTTAAGCGAATGATCGGATATGTCCGAGCTAATGGTGTTGAGTGTGAAGGTGAAATTTATCCTTTTAGTTGGTTTGTTGATCTGCACGGAAAAGACTGGTTTTTACCTCATTTGTCGTCTGGTTTTGGTCGTGTGGCTGTTAATGACTACATAGGCCATAAAGTTACTTTCGTACTCAATTACGCAAAGAAGGCAGATGCTATCGGCCTCATAGATGATGAGGGTGATGTAATTAATTTAAGGAATTAAAAAACTCTTGCAATTGCAAGAGTTTTTATTTTATCTCCTCTGCCACTCTTCTTCCTGCCTGACCAATAGTTTTTCTCTATCTTCCGGATGCGCCATAACTTCCAAAACTGCGCGCTCCATACGCGTGCCTTGAGAGCCTTTGATGAGAATCATATCGCCCGGCTTTATCATTTGCTCAATAAACTTACCTGCACTGCGAGAATCTTCAAATTGAAAAATTTTCTTCGCTGGCATTCCAATCGCAAGCGCGCCCTCGGCTATACCATGTGCGCGTTTGCCTACAGTCACCAAAAAATCTACGCCGAAACCGGCTGCCACCTCGCCAATTTTTTTATGAGCCTCGGGGGAAAATTTACCAAGCTCAAGCATGTCACCCAATACCGCTATTTTACTACCACTCACCTCCATATCATTCAAAGTTTCAAGAGCAGCTTCACATGCAATCGGTGAAGAATTGTATGTATCATCTATAATAAGAGATTCTTTTAATCCTTCAATCAATTTCAATCTCCCAGGAGAAGATTCATAGCTGGAAAGCCCCTCAATAGCTTTTAACATATCAAGATCGAGATCACGCGCGACTGCGAGTGCTGCAAGCCCGGCATAAATGAAATTTTTACTAAAAACTCCATTCATAATTACAGGTAAGCTTGAACCTTCATAATTAACTTTAAATGAAATGCCTTGCGGTTTTTTATTATACCCTTCCATGTCGTACATGATCTGCTCATGCGAAGCGGAAAGAGTAGCATCCTCGCTGAATCCATATGTCACTGTTTTGTTTTTTGTTTTTTGTTTGAGGGCAAGAACATCAGAATCATCGGCATTTAAGATAAGTGTACCTGACGCCTTAAGTGCCTTCATGAGCTTTGATTTCTCTTCAATAAGATGTGCCGGCGATTTGAAAAATTCCACGTGGACAGGAGCCTCGCTGAAACGAGTCACGATAACAATATCAGGAATTATAAATTGCGTAATAGCCTCCATGTCGCCGGGCTTACTTACGCCTGTCTCAAGCACAAGCCACTCAGGATAAGGCTTTCTTGAAAATATAACAGTAACACCATGCCAGATATTTGAAAGCCATACTGAAGGGCTTCCCCACCCATTTGGACAACCTAAAATTGTAAGCGGAATGCCGATTTCACTGTTGTAACTCTTGTCGCTTTTTCTGATAAAATAAAAGTGCTTCAACACAGAATACACTGCGTCTTTCGTTGAAGTTTTACCAACAGTGCCCGTAATGGCGATAATCTTCGGCTTGTATTTTCTCAAAACTAATTTTGATTCAATTATGAGAATTTTAGTTATAATTTTTTTAAACAGATTCTTCATTTTTAATATTTACTGATTTACATAGGTCAGACTATCTATCCGGAGGAACTTGATAATAATTAAGTAAAAACTTTGCAGTGTTGATGAATGGTGTAGTGAGTGTGCGCGAAGCATATTTTTCACCGTGCGGATTCACCGCATAAAGAAAAACCAAAAATTTCGGATTGTAGGCTGGGAAGTAACCGAAAAATGAATGGAGAAGACGATCATCATAGTAACCACCACCGTCTGGTCGCGCAATTTGCGCAGTACCGGTTTTTGCTGCAACGCTAAAATTCGGTAGCTTAACTTTACCCTCTCCAAGAGAAACGTCAACTAGCTTTACGAGCATTCGGGTAATTTCGGCAGTTGATTCTTTTTTCAGAGTAGTAGGCTGCGTAGGATAATCACGATGCTCTATTGAACCATCAGTATACTTGATATCAGTCATAATGTGAGGTTGAATCAAATAGCCACCATTTGCAAGCGCTGAAAATGCTCTGACTGCAGCCATTGGTGTAAGTGCAATGCCTTGCCCGAAGGAAGCAGTTGCATATTCAACATCGCGGGGGCTATGCATGTTGGATACAAGACTGGCTGTCTCATGAGGGAGGTCAATGCCGGTTTTTTGTTCAATCCCATAGCCGAGCATGTAATCACTGAATCGTTCCCGACCCAATTTCTGCATGACGAACACCATGCCGGTATTGAGAGATTGATTGAGCACTTCTTGCATTGGTATAACTCCGCGCCCTTTGCCGTCAAAATTGTTAATACGCTTGGTATTTACTGTGACATAACCCAGATCATTGTACTTAGTGTCAGCGGTCACCACGCCCGCATCAATACCTGCAGCCATAACTAACGGCTTGATGACCGAGCCGAGCTCATAAACATTTTCCACAAGAGGATTAGAGTAAGTAAGCGGATCTTTCACTTTACCAAATGTATTCAAATCAAAATCAGGCATTACACCGAGAGCATAGATTGACCCGTCCTTTGGATTAATGATAATGCCACCCACAAGATCGGCGGTGTATTTTTCTTCAATGCTTTTTAATTCTCCTTCGAAAAAATTCTGTACTGTTGGCTCGATTGAGGTCACTATATCGCCTTCTTTTTTATCGTTTTCAAAAATAGTATTTCCGATATTGGAAAAAACTTCAGCAAAAAAATTTATATTCAAGTCTTCCTTATTACGAGACAAAAAATCATTGTAATATCTCTCAAGTCCGTACCGGCCTGAAAAGTCATTGCCTTGGTACGCAACGAAGCCAAGGGTCTGCGATGCAAGAGTTCCACCCGGGTAGAAACGCCACTTTTCTTTATAGATAGATACGCCCTTAATCTTAAGAGCTTCAATCGCATCTGCCTGCTCTTTCGACAGATGATTTATTACTTCTTCATAAACGTCATTTTTCTTAGAGGCACGGCTGATAAAAGTATCATGATCAAATGAAATAATCGGCAATAAAAGCGTGTACGTCGCCTCTGGGTCTATTATGAGCTTTGGAGTTATTGCGACTTTAAACCCGTTGGTTAACGTTGCAGCATCTACAAGTCTGCCGTCTTTGCTTTTAAAAAAAATAGACCCGCGCTCAAATATATCCCCCGAAGGTGTTGAATATTGCTTGTCTGCAAGTTCACTATATTTATTTGTATGAACAACTTGAACTAAAAAAAGTCTTGAGACTAAAATGGCCGCAAATACAAATATGGCCAGTGAAAGTATGCGTATTCGAGCTAGAGGATTGGAGTTATTCTTCATTCCTCAATGTTACCAATGATTTGCGCGATGCGAAATAGAGGTTTTTCGGCTCTTCAAAACCTAAGCTCTTTGCATAAGAAAGATCGACCGTTTTATTTTGAGATAAATAATCAAGCTCAAGATTCCCTACTGCAGAACGAATCGTTCGGACTTGATTCTCAACGCTTTTACGTTCAAGCACATTAAAAATAATAGAACCTATCAAGTAGACATACACAAATGAAAGGACAATACAAACTCCGAACATCAAATAGAACAGCCGTTGAGGAAGGTTGTTATTATTTATTATATTTGTTTGTGCAACTATAGTTTGTACGGTCATATTTTTTCTATAACTCTTAATTTTGCGCTACGTGATCGACTGTTACTTTTTACTTCTTCATCAGTCGGCGTTATGGGTTTTTTTGTAATTAATTTTGCTACCCCTTCATTTTCTTTTTGCTTAAAAAATCTTTTCACAAGTCTGTCTTCAAGACTATGAAACGAGATGATTGCCATTCGCCCTTTTTTCGCTAGTGATTCAAATCCTTTTTTCATTCCTTCTTCAAGAGTCTGAAGTTCATCATTAACTGCAATCCGGAGAGCTTGGAATGTCTTGGTTGCGGGATGGATTTTTTTTGCTCGGTATTCTTTCGGTACAGAACTTCGGATAATATCTACTAGATCAAACGTCGTTTCAATCGATTTTATATTCCGAGCTTCGATGATCCTTTTGGCAATTCTCCGCGCATACCGCTCTTCACCATAACCATAGATGATGTCTGCGAGACTCTCTTCACTCCAGCTGTTTACGATATCTTTAGCGGTCAAAGTCTCGTCTGTAATCTTACTTTCCATCGTCATTAATAGCGGCTCATCACGTAGAAAAGAAAATCCTCTACCGGATGAATCAAGTTGATCGGAACTGATACCCAGATCAAATAAAATACCATTCACCTGCTTGATCCCGTATTTCTTAAGAGCCAGATCTAAATCTTTAAAGCTGCCTTTCATAATGAGCGGTTCGCAACCAGATTTCCTGAGTCGATCTCCGGATTTCTTAATAGCGCTGGCATCTTTATCAATACCGATGATTGTGATATTACCCTTAAGATTTTGACAGACGAGGTCGCTATGTCCGCCACCACCAAGAGTTCCATCCAAAAATACATCACCCTTTTTTAAATGAAGTCCTGCAATTGATTCGTGTAAAAGAACAGTGGTATGAGCCATGCTAGAGTACTCCGACTGCACCCAGCTTCTCCGCCAGCGCATCGGCCTGCTTTTCGACTATCTGCTTGTATTCGGTCCATGCCTTCTCATTCCAGATTTCCACACGACTTTGCACGCCGATGAGTACGACTTTACTCTTCAAGTGTGCGCGGTCACGCAAGAAATCCGGAAGGAGAATACGACCAATTGCATCTACATCGACCTGTTGAGCTCCACCAAACATAAAACGATTGAAACTTCGGTTGTCAGCCTGCAAGAGCGATGATTCAGATAGACGAGAGGAAATTTTTTCCCACTCCTTCATTGTGAATACGAAAAGACACTGATCAAGCCCAGGAGTAACCACAATCTGCTTCCCCATTTCCTTGCGGAACTTTGCAGGGAGCGACAAACGGTTTTTATCATCAAGTGTATGTATATATTCGCCGATAAGCATGTTTTTGTTATTAAAATTCTTATACCACTTTGTACCACTTACAGTTAAGTATAAACCACTTCATCCCACTCTGCAAAACGTCTTCCCAACTTAAAATGTGGATAACTTTTTTGTTTCCCCACCCCTCGATAGACAAAACTTATTTATGTGATATTCTAAAAACAACAAATAGTTCTATAAAAAACAAAGCTATGATACAAGACAAAACTCAATCTTCCCCAGGGAAAATATCCCTTGGAATGTATGTAGGACTTAATTTGGGAAAAGAAAATCCTACACTTAGTAAAATAGAAATTCCATCTCCAACTTCTTCTCCTTATGACTTTTCAAATGTCGAAGAAGAAAATCGACCCAAACCTCAACCGTTTAATCCTGCGGGTCTATGGCTGTTTGAATAAAATGCTAAAAAATTAAAAGCCAATTCTCTTTGTGAATCGGCTTTTTTTATTCTTATTTTTTATTCCTCTATAATTACGCTATAGCGTAATTATAGAGGAAAATCGTAATTCGTAATTTTTAATTCGTAATTTTTAATTCGTAATTTTTAATTCGTAATTGACTACTCCTTCGGCTTCATTGTCGGGAAGAAAATCACTTCTTTGATATTATGCGTATCAGTGAGAAACATCACGAGACGGTCGATGCCTATGCCGACACCGCCTGCAGGTGGCATGCCATATTCAAGAGCTTCAAGAAAATCATCATCCATACGCTGCGCATCAGACTCACCCTTCTTTAAGGTTTTTTCCTGTTCGACAAAACGATCTCTCTGATCGATAGGATCATTCAATTCGGAAAATGCCTTCACGAGCTCAATTCCACCAGCTACCAATTGAAAAGCATCTACGAATTTTGGGTTTTTCGGATTACGTTTTGCCAAAGGCAAATACTCTGCCGGATAATCTATTATGAATGTTGGTTGAACCAGCTTAGGACGACACATTTTCTTATAAATATTGTCGAACAATTTCGGAATGGAATCACTAGGGTTGATTTTAATGCCGAGCTGTGTTGCCACGAGCGCAAGCTCTTCGTGATTTATCGATTCAGGATTGGGAATAAGCGCATAACGTTTAATTAAATCAAAATATGAAACGACGGAAAACTTTTTTGAAAAATCTATATCTTGAGCATTATGAGAAAGTTTCGTTTTTTTGAAAACCTTCTTTACGATCGTTTTAATAATCTTCTCCACGAATGCCATTTGGCGAGCAGCATCACTATAGCTCTCATAGAACTCCACCATGGTAAATTCGGGGTTGTGCGTAGTATCAATACCTTCATTGCGAAAATCTCGCGCAATTTCGTATACCTTGGGGAATCCGGCGACAAGCATGCGTTTCAAATAAAGTTCATCGGAGATGCGCAAATACATCTGCATATCGAGAGCATTGTGCTTTGTAATGAAAGGCTCAGCCGAAGCTCCGCCATAGAGAGGCTGGAGCGCTGGTGTTTCCACCTCCAAATATCCGGCTTCATCTAATATAGACCGAACTTCAGTGATAATTTTTGATCGAATTATAAAACGCTCTTTAACTTCATCTGACATTAAAGCATCCAAATATCGCTTACGGAAACGCTCTTCAACATCTTGAAGACCATGCCATTTTTCTGGAAGTGGGCGAAGAGATTTTGTGAGCATTTTCCAGCTTTTTATTAAAACCGTTTTTTGCTTGGTCTTCGTGTTAAAGAGAGAGCCCGTAACTTCAATAAAATCCCCGATATCAACTGTATCAACAAATAGATTGAATACACTTTCCTCAATCTCATCTTTCTTAATCATTCCTTGAAAAGTGCCCGTGCCATCATTAAAATTAAAGAAGTATAAAGCGCCTTGGCCACGAAGCGACATGATGCGCCCAACAAGAGAAATTTTCTTCTTCTTTGAGAGTTTGGAAAAATCATTAGTCACATCAAAAAGTGTCGCATCCTGATTGGAAACAATCGGGTACGGATCAACCCCTCGCTCTCTTAAGAGTGAGAGTTTGCGTAATCTATGTTCGCGAATTTCTTCGAGTGATGCCATTTATTCAATAGCTAAAATAGTATATTTCACCATGCCACTTGGACTTTTAAATTCAACCGTGTCACCCTTCTGCTTGCCGAGCAAAGCCATGCCGAGCGGAGAATGATTGGATATTTTACTCTCTGCCATATTTGCTTCTTCCGAACCGACTATCTGGTAGGTCTTCTTTTCTTTAGAGCCTTCTTTTTGGACAGACAATGTAGCTCCGACCTCAACGCGATTACTGTGATGCTTATCAACAATTATTGACTCTTTCAAGATATATTCAACTTTTGAAATGCGGTCTTCAAGCTTGCCTTGTTCTTCGCGTGCTTGATGATATTCAGCATTTTCTGATAGGTCTCCGAGAGACTTGGCGAACTCGAGAGCCTCAAGAATTTCTTTGCGCTTTGGGCCACGAAGTTCCGCTAATTCATGTTCTAACTCCTGTTTTTTTTCTTTGGTAATGTAATCGTGTTCTGCGTTCATATTAGTGTAAAATTCCGAATACCGGAATTTTTAATTAAAATGGTAATTATTAAAAAAACCTTTATATATAAATTTCTATAAAAAGCAGTATATCTTGGAAAACCTTAAAAAGCAATCAGCCGATCAACTCTAATTACTACTACTGCTTACTAATGGCAAAATATTCTGGAGTTCCAGTGCTCATAAAATCAAGCATGCTTCGCATGGTAGTAGACGCGCTAATGGTATTTTTTGACGATGCACCATCTAGGAGAATAATGAAGGCGTAGCGTGGATTCTCGTATGGGAAAAATCCTACAACAGAAGAGTTCATGTATTGATTGCGATTACCTGTCTGAGCAGTGCCAGTTTTCGCCGCTATTTTAACATAAGGAACATTCAAAATCGTCGCCGTGCCTGCTGTCACTGTCTGCCGCATGCCTTCTTTGACTATTTTGAAGTATGAAGGGTCGATGTTGATTTTTTGCGAAATAGGCAAGAAGGTGTTCTCTACAACATGAGGACTTACGAGTACTCCATTATTAGCAAGCGCTGCAATACCGCGAACCATTTCAATCGGAGTTACTTGAAAACCATATTGTCCGATGGCAGTATTGTATGTATCACCAACTCTCCAAGGATCGCCATCAAAGTGTTTAATCTTCCATTCCGGACTTGGAATTGAACCTGTAGATTCTCCTGGCAAATCAATATTTGTTTCTACGTCTAGGCCGAAGAATCGTGTATATTTTCCAATATTCATAATACCCAAACCTTTCTGACTTTTGTATCCACCTCCAATTTCATAAAAGTATACATCTGAAGAAACAGCAATCGCCTCTTTTAGGTCTACCCAGCCGTGTGCTTTCCAATCGTTGAAAACAGATTCTTTGTCTGGAAAATATGGATTGGGAACAGAAATTGATCCTGTACTTAAAATTTGAGTTTTTGAATCAATCACCTTTTCATTAAGTGCGCCCAAAGCAACAAACGGTTTTACAATAGACCCCGGAGCATATAAACCGGAAATTGCGCGATTTAAAAATACTTTTCGTGAATCATGTATGTATCCGTTTATTTTTTTACTGTCATCACCCATTGAAAGCACTGATGAATCATATTCCGGATAATTGGTAAGCGCGACAACTTCCCCGTTTGAAATATCCATGATAACTCCCGTCCCGCCCTTGAAAGATGCGGCAGAAACTGTAGAAGCTATGGATTCATAAAGTTTCTTTTGAAGACGAGCATCAATTGAGAGTGTGATATTTTCTCCATGAATCGGAGGATTTATGGTGCTTGCCGACTGAGTAACACCCTTCACATCCGTCTCTATGAGAACTGCGCCATTCACGCCTCTCAATGCATCATTATATTGCTTTTCAATACCGTCTCGCCCAATAAATTCAGCTTGCCAATAGTCCCCAGATTTATCTTTCGACGGATAGCTTACATACCCCAAGATATGAGAAAAGCCCGGATCAGAAATATATGCGCGGTTTGGAAACTCATCCTTATCGCCAAACACATTCCAAGCAAGTTCAATTTTGTTACGATCATAAATAATACCGCGATTGGCAAATAATGGATTCTTTTCAAGACTATTCGATTCACTCTTTGAAAAATATGCTTCGCCTTTTTTAATTTGAAGAATGGAAAGTTTCCAAGAAAAAACAATCGCAACAAGAACAAAACAAACACCAATGAATGAAATATTGTGCTTGCCTATAGGCTTTTCGATAAAACCTTCGAATTGTTGCATATCAAAATCCGGAAGATTTTTTGAATCTAGGAAAATTTCATATGGTTCAATTTCACTGTTTATTTTTCTTTTTTTCTTAAATGGAAGATTCATGATGATTGTGGAATACTGTATTTTTTAAAAAATGACTTAAAAGATATAGTGTCAATCCAAATAGTGAGAGTATGTATGGCACATGCCACAATGGTACGGATCCTGAATAAAGAATATCGAGCAAAAAACCCGCAATAATGATTTCAAAAAAATTATTAAAAAGAAAAACTGAAATAATCCCAATAACGGCGGTGCACCAAAAAGGAGCAAAAAAAATCGAAAAAAGGAGAAGTATGTCTGCACTGATTCGCCACTTCATTCGACCATTATATAGAGATTTTCGCAAAAATCAAAATTGCTGACATTAATCTTGGTAATCATAACAAAAATAAAAGCCGCCAATATCTGCGATAAGGTGGCTTTTGTTAAATATTGCCCGAGAGCAATTCATCCCTTTTTATACCGAAATTATCTTTTACCAAGATTAAGGCATTGTAATCATTGATATGAACAATGCGCCTTTCTTCTTTGAGATAGCCCAAATATTTCTGATAGCACTTGTAGCAAAAAACAGTGAATTCTACATATTGTCCAGTTCCGCGATATCCATGCTCGCCTAGTGCATGAGCATCTCTCTCTGGCAAATATATATGTTTTTTGAAAGCAATCTGATGAGGCTCAAATCTCCTACAGGCCTCACAATATATATACCGAACTGTCACATTCTCTAAATCATCTATCAACGACATATCAACCTCCTTTTTTTTATTAAATTACTTTAACTAATTGTATAATACCTATATAAAAAGTAAAAGCCCCATCTCTGGGGCTTTTTGCTTATGTTAAATAAGCTTGGTAATCTCCATTATCATACAGTTCAAGAGAAACTCCTCCCATTGCTGGAGGTGGATACCCAGCCCTGTACGCATAAGTTTTTTCCCATCCAAGGAATGATGGGGCGATGACAGTCCATTGCGACATATACACCAGCCGGCAATTAATTGGATCTTCAACTACGCAAGTTTCATTTTCACATACACGATCATGAACATGACCGGAAAGAAAAAAGTTAATGAAGCCGGTAAACATTTTTGGCCTATTTGCTGAATTCATCTTTCCTCCTTTGGTACGACTATTAGTATTACCATGAAATGTATAAATACTCCATTTATATCCATTAGCCATAATAGAAGCAAAAATTGGTCCGGCAAAATATGGAACATGTAATCTGTTTGCCAAGACTTCCATCACATCAATTCCTGTTTTCTTGTATGTTCGCTCTTCATGGTTGCCCGTTGTTGCAAATAAGATTTTATGCGCAATCGGCGCAAGCATTATAGTCATATCATCAAGTTGATTATGCGGACTTTTGATCTGATCATATGACATCCCTCTCCCATCATCAAGAGCATTTTCCATGAGGTCGCCACCCAATACAGCATAAACATTTTCAGTCTCAGCTATCCAACGAAGATAGGTAAGAAATTTTTTATGCTTATGGGCGAAGTTTCCATAGTGAACATCAAACAATGGAGCAATTTTTATCCGCTTTTTAAAGTCAGGCAACTGAATTAATATATATGGCTGATCAATCCCTTCGTCTGACTTGCCAAGATGATAATGCCACTGCTTTGGCTTGATCTCGATTACGGGGCTGATTGTCGGCAAGAGAACATATAACAATTCATTATAATTATTCCGATTAGTAAATAATTGATATTTATCATAAGATTCTTTCAAAAGAATCTTCCCGTCTTCGCCAAATTTCTCAAAAATTTCTTTTTCAGTTTTCGCCTTCATAAGAAATTTCAAGAATTCTGCTTTTTTATCAAATTCTACTTTTTGGACCAAATCCTGACCTTCTTTTTTATCTAAACCAAGCCTTTTGCGAACATCTTCAATTTGCACAATAGAAAGTTTAACGCGTAATTCCTCAAGAACTTTTTTTGATAAATCCTCGGACGAAAGCTCGTTGTTATTTTTAACAAGAACTTCAATCTTGGCTCTTTTCTTTTTCATTTTTTCTGTTTTTAAGTTTACTTAAACTGTATTAATTATACCCCATAGTAGAGATTGTAAACCTTGACAAGGTGCAGAGAATATCATTTAAATTATTTTCTTGATTCAAGACACTTAAGACGTTGACAACCCGCACCTCGGGTATATAATTTTAGTAAATTCACTTCGGCTTAGATTAACCGAAAAATAGATTTGTTGAACCTTTTAAAATAAAAAAGTTATGAGTAGTAAAATTAGATCACGCGCATGGGTAAAAGAGGAAACCAGAAGTGTTATAGCCTTGGCATTAGAAAAGTATGAAGATGATAAAAGATTAAACAAACCATCAACAGAGCTTGTCTATATCGCAAAAAAGATGCCAACACTCAGAGAGCGTAAAAAATCGCTTTACATGAAACTCCTTCATGATTCACTTGAACAAAGTATAATAAGATCTGAAACAATCTGTGATAAAAGTGAATACCTAATCTCGAAACCCGTCGCGGAATTTGGTGTTATAGCCAATTTAAATTAAATCCGAATAGAATAAAAAGGAAGCGCAACCATAAGTTGCGCTTTTTATTATTGATTATTACCAGCAATAAAACCCGTAGTCCAACAGAGCTGAAGAGAGAACCCACCAGACGGTCTATTGATATTAAGCAGATCTCCTGTTATGTATAGATTTTCACAGAGCTTCGAGCGCATAGTGCGAGTATCTACTTCTTTGAGCGACACCCCGCCATCCGCCACCACAGCGCGATCATAACCCATAAGACCGGAAATTGTGATTGGTAAAGCTTTTAAAAGATGAGTAATTTTCTTCCTTTCTTCTTTTGTAACGCTATGCACTTTTGTCATAAGATTAATATCGGAAAGCAATGCTTCAATGCCTTTGGTAGTACCACGAGGCACTATATCTCTTAAAACAGTTTTAAGTATTTTATTTTTATTTGCATCAAATACTTTTATAATCAATTTTTCTAATGCACCAAGATCAGTATCAGGAAAAGCATCAATTATCGCTCGCACGTGCCCACTCTCAAGCAATCCTGCAACTTTGCTTGAACTATTTAAAATAAGAGGGCCAGATAATCCGAAGTGGGTAAAAAGTACTTTGCCAGTTTTTGAAAATTGCTTCTTTCCGTCAAGATAAAGTGTAATCTTCATGAATGAAAGTGAAACTCCGGCGAGCATTTTAACCCATTCATCTTCCACTGCTAAAGGTACAATAGTTGGGATCGGATTTTTGACTGTATGGCCGAGATTTTTAAGAAGATTAAATCCATCACCGGTGGAACCTGTTTCTGGGTGTGACATTCCACCAGTCGCAAGAATAAATGATTTTGCAGAAAAATTTCCTTGGTTTGTTTCGACTCCTGTGATTATTCCATTTTTATGAATAATCTTTTTTACAGCGCATCCATACTTCACTTGTACGCCAGGTTGATCCACATACTTTTTTAACACATTAAAAACATCAATTGCCTTTTCCGTATGCGGAAATGCGCGATTGCGAGCCTGTATCACGAGCGGAAGTCCACGTGATTCAAAAAAAGAAAAAGTGTCTTTTATGCCGAATTGAGAAAATGCCGAATACAAAAAATCCTCAGCATCGCCATAATTCTTGAGCAATTTTCTTGTATCGTATTCCGCATTTGTGATATTGCATCTTCCTCCACCGGTAATTTTGAGCTTTTCACCGAGTGACTTATTCTTTTCAATAATTAACACTTTCTTTCCGAGTGATGCTGCGGTTCCGGCTGCCATCATGCCTGATGCCCCACCACCGATGACAATCACATCAAATAATTCTTCATTCAATTTCATAAATAGAGAATAACATGAAATTAAGTATTCTGATAAACAAAAAACCCGAGATAGGATCTCAGGTTTTTTGTTGCTATTTCTTTGCTTTCTTCGGCTTCTTTTTTTCCTTACGTTGTGAATCATTTCCTTTTGCCATATATTTTTACGCTTGCGCGCAGCTTAAATATTTATAATTACTTTTAATTCTAGCATAGTCATATTCTTATTCAATCAATATTACCATAATTATTCATTTTAAAATAACTAAAAAAAATTTAGTTCGCTTTTTCAAAATCATGATGATAAATATTTAAAAGAGTATGGAACAAGCTGGCGGCAAGCGGACCAATGATAATTCCTAATGGACCCATAAATGACATACCTCCGAGAATTGAAAATAATACTATAACAGGCGAGAGTTGTATTTTCTTCCCGACAATAATAGGGCTTAGGACATTATCTATCCCTCCGACAAGAGCCAGAGACCATAGCAAAAGTCCTATTGCAGGAACAACGTGCCCCGTAGCAAAAAGAAATAGTATTGCGGGAATAGAAACAAGAGCGGTGCCAATTGTTGGAATAAGTGACACAAGCCCGGCAAGTACACCCCAAAGTGCTGCGTTCGGGACTCCAAAAATCCACAATCCGACACCCATAAGAATTCCCTGAATAATAGAGATGAATAAGTATCCCCCTAGAACCCCGTTGATTGCTCGCCCTAACATGGAGAGAATCTGCTCGTCAAACTCTCGAGAAAGAGGCGAGAGTGCTATGATGTACTTTTTGAAATAGTCGCCATCTTTCAAAAAATAAAAAAGAGCCATAAGCATCAAAAACAATAATAAAAAAGCGTTAACGGTTTCGGAAAAAATTGTAATAATTGTGCCGGAAAAAGATGAAACCGCATTTTCAATTTTACTTTTAAGATCAAAATCTGGTACTATGCCAGAAAAAGTTGTGTTGACTCGAGAAGATATTGTATCTAGAAAATTACTTGTAACACCACCATCACTAAAAAACATGGATAGAGATTGCGCTTCCCCTACAATTTTCGCTCCGACAAAAAATAGAAGTCCTGAAAGAGCTGTAAAAAATAAAAGAACTGTAAGAAGCGCAGAGAGCCAAGCTGTTTTTCTTGTAACATGATTGTTTATCCATTTAAAAACAGGGTGAAGCACAACAGCCAAAGATACGCTCAAAATAATTACAGTGAGAAAGGGCCAGAAGATCATGAGCACAACGAGAGACATGATACCAAGGAGTATGTAAAAGAAAAATTTGCCTTTTGTTTTAGAATTCATAATCATATTATACCATGAATTCTAAAAATTTTGGAATAATTGTTAATATATAAAAACCGGTCTTGAATAAATCTTAATTTTAGGGTATTCTACAGACATTATTGGGAGATCGTCTAAAGGTAGGACAGAGGCCTTTGAAGCCTTTAATCGGGGTTCGATTCCCTGTCTCCCAGCATCCTAGACAAAACAGGCTGAAAACGGCCTGTTTTGTCGTTTAAAGCTTGATGTATAGCGTGTACCCTGTAAACAGCACAGGGTACACGCTATCTTGCTGGGGGAAAGCCCCCAGACCCCCAGTAAAGAAAATAAAAAGCGTTCGGAGTGATTAACATCCGAACGCTTATCCTTTTTTAACCTTTCTCTTTGAAAATTTTTATTAAATCAACTATCCTTTTGCACAGAAAAATATTAATCACAATATTTGATGCACATAGCACTATCACAACTTTCCAGGGTAGTCTTAGTGCGTTTGAAGGATAAATCAAATTTTCAGAAGAAAAAAGGTCGATTATTGGGACTATAGTTCCAATAATGAAGTTAGATACTAACCCAATAATTGATAAAAAAATTATCATAAGGGTTTTATTTCTTTTTTTCATTTTGCAGGGGTTTTAGTAGTTAGACAATTAAATTGAGAAACTGTACAGATGAGTTTCGTTTTGAAAACTTTCAACTTTTTCAAAACGAACCCCACCTGTTTAAAGCCCTTATTTTCAATAAGTTTACTACTTTTATCCTACTATAATATCATATATTTGTCAAGTATTTTTTAAAAACCCTTACTGTGCAAAGATTTATAATTATTTTATACATCTTCTTCCTCTGCATAAGTTCTTGCAAGAAACCTTTCAAATGTGAAAATTGCGAAACTCGTTTTGCATCTGCAAAGCTTGAATACTATGATACAAAAAGAAAAGAAATTCAAATACTCGTGAAATTGAAACAAAAAAATCTTTTTGATAATAAGGGTTTTTCGATATCCTTCACTTATGATAAACCAGAATTAAATAACCCTGCTTTTTATATTTTCCCAATAGGTAAGGATTCCATTATTTTTGAACCTAATATTTTAAAATTCTTTATTAATCCTCAAATAAAGAAAAAGGAGGTTTATTTTAATATTGTAAAACATGGAAACACTGAAACAAATAATGATGATTCTTTGGTAAGCATGGGGCCAATAACAATATATAATTATGAGACGAACCATAGGATAATTGGGAAAAAACTATTTGGCAATAAAATATTTGAGCCTCAAAAAGGTATTCCTGTTTATGATGATAAAACAGGCACTTTTATTACACCTCTTATATATCCAAGTGTACTATGGTGTGAATACGGTCAAAATTTGGAGCTTAATTTATTAACAAAATATGGTAAAGTACCGGAATTTTTTTGCATGGTCTGTCTATATTAAAATTTACACTCTTTAGAATTTTCAAGATTTTAAAGCTGTAAGACAGACACACTGCGCGGGTACCCAATGGGGAAACAAAAAAGCAGAGGGAGAATTTTACGAATTCGTAAAGTTCCCCTTCTGCTTTCTATATATAATATGGGTAAAAAGAAGTGGTATTATATTACCACATGATTACTGATTTGTCAATAGTACCTAAATTTGCGAAGAAAATCGAGCTAGGATAGCGTGTACCCTGTAAACAGCACAGGGTACACGCTATCTTGCTGGGGGTAAACCCCCAGACCCCCTTAAATTCATTGCTTTAATTTAAAACAGTGATAGAATTAACTCATAAATAAATTCGAACAAAAACTAAAAATAGAAAGAAACCTTGAGCGAGATCGTGATACCTTTATTGAAGCAGTACAAAATTTTAAGGTGAAAGAAATAGACACAAAATTTGATGAAATAAGCATATCTGATTTTATTTCACGACTAAATGACACAAAGTTATTTATTCTAGGGGAAATGCATGGCGTTCAAGAAAATCCAAATATTATTTATACTATCTTTAAAAAATTTGGATTTAAAAACATTGCTATAGAATGGAGTGACAAACTTCAAGAAGCAGTAAATTTTTTTTTAAAAACCGGAGATATAGATTTTGATAAAATTAAGAATAGTGATGATGGTAGAATTACCGCCGGACATTTTGCTTTGCTTAAAAAATTAAAAGAGGAAGGACTTCTTGAAAAAGTCATATGTTTTGACGAATGGTCAAATGAATGGAATGATCGCGAAAAAAATATGGCAAACAATATTATAAAAAACATATTGAACACACCCATATTAGTTATTGCTGGAAATCTACATGCCAAAATGGATTCTTTTAAAGATAAGAGTAATTCATATCATCCAATGGGAGAAAATATAAAAAATAAAATTCAAAATGTTCCAAATGGAAAAATTGAATATCTCAAAGGAGAATATTACAATTTATCACTTAAGGAATTTAAAAAATCGAATAGAGAGAAATTACCCAAAGCGGAATTTTATAAATCTTCGGATGGAACTTATATGTTTATATTACCTGAAGCTCATGCTGGCAGTGTTCCTAATCAACTTAATTAGTCATTTTATATTCATTTGTCAAAAGGTTTGCAATGGATTCACTAATTTTCATTCCTGTTAATTGCTCTATCCACAACCATTGTCCGTTAGGATTGCATTCAAAAAAAATATAGTTGTCGTTTTCGTCAACTGCAATATCAAAGCAACCAAAGTTTATTTTAAAGTAATCAAGATATTCTTGCAACATTTTTTTTATTGGAGTGCAGTCAAACTGCTGATGTTTTAAACTTCGAACATTAAATCGCATATCTTCACTTGTTTCTGGGTTTTCTTGGCTGTCTATACGACAACCAAAAACTTCTTTCCCGACGCAAGTTATTCGAAGTTCAAATTTTTTCTTGATATATTGTTGGTATAGTGTCGGTGAATATTTTATTTTATTTTTTACCGCAAGTAATTCGTCTTTAATTATTCTTCTTGTGAAAATACCAAATTGCTTTTGTCTGTCTTGTTCGTGGGTTGTAACAGAGATAGCTCCTAAAGATTTAATTGCAATATCCCAATTTAAACTTTCAGCAAATGACAAAACAGCTTGTTCGTCATTTGAAATTAATGTTTGGGGAATTTTAAAACCGATGTTTTTTGCCACTTGAAGTTGCAAAAGTTTTCTGTGAGAAATTCTTGTTGAGAAAGGGTTGTTAATCCAAATTTTTTCATTAAGTAAAGCATACAACCCTAAAATAAATTCCGTAATTTCTGCTTCAACATATTCAATCCCCGCTTGCTCCATTTTAAAATGGGAAAGGTTTACCAATGTTTTGTATTTCATTAGCTGAAATACTTGTTGTATGTTCGCCCGCTTAATTTTCTATCTTCAAGCAGATATTCATAGGCCATGCCAACAACATCGTCATTTAAGGAAATGAATTTTCGGCCGTTCTCCGTCATGGACAATTGTTACAAGGGAAAACTCCCTTCCTGCTATTAAGATCGTGGTGATAAAAACCTTTGGAAAATCGCTGTGGCTGTTACCGGAATTTTTTTGCATAGCCTTTCAGTATTAAATTACAAATCTTAGAATCTTGTTAAACCTAAGCTGTAAAGGCATGAACAACAACACAGACATTTACTATTCTAGTGGACTATGCTAGAATCCTTTCGGGTGCAGAGATGCGTCAACATTTCTGCGAAAAAACCCAGTCCTGGAGCTGCCTTTTAGCTCTGGGGCTTTTTTTTATTAAAACCCCATGGTCATAAATTTATTTTATCTTTTGTTCAATATTTTGAACTATTGCAAATATAGTTCAAAAAGTTGCCTACCGTGAACTTTTTGTAAAATAAATTTTATATATTTGTTTTTTACTTTTATCTCTTTAAAGAATGAACGTTTATTCAAAGAAGAACCCTCTTGCAATTGTTTTTGGCAGGGTTTTAAAAAAATGTAGAGCTACTCCTCCTGAAAAAACAATTCAAGAAATTATTGAAATTCTTGATGTTGGGCTGACTCATTACAGGATGCTCAAATTAAAAAGATTATCTCCACTTGGCATACAATCGCCATTCTCCCATTGAGAAAGTCGGCTAGCATTGGAGTGACCCAAGAGCGCAGCCACCTCTGCTTGCTTATATCCTGAAAGCATCCTGTGCTTGCGGAGAGTGTTTTGAATATGTTTGCGGTTAGCATTCATAGCCTGAGAATACCCAATGGGGAAACAAAAAAGCAGAGGGAGAATTTTACGAATTCGTAAAGTTCCCCTTCTGCTTTCTATATATAATATGGGTAAAAAGAAGTGGTATTATATTACCACATGATTACTGATTTGTCAATAGTACCTAAATTTGCGAAGAAAATCGAGCTAGGATACAATACAAAGAATTCGTAGAAAAGACACTTTTTACAATATGACTCTATAACCCTAATTCTTTACTAAACAATTACTTAATTTTATTTGGAATGACTAAACTATTTATTGAACCAAACAAGAATGTAACTTCTAATGAATCGGAGTATCCAACATTAATTAATATAAAAAAAAGTGATCTTATAGCAAGGTGGGATACGGAAAAAGGAAAGGAAATAATAAACAATCTTAAATCTAACGGGTTTTCCAGAGATTCAATATCTAATTCAATTGGCAAGCTGAATGATCATTATGACCTTCGGGGAATTAAACTATCAAATTTAGATTTATCAAACCTTGATTTTTCTTCAATTGATTTTTATGGTGCAAATTTCAATAAAAGTATTTTAACTAATGTTAACCTAACTAATACACACCTCTCCGAAACCAATTTAGAAGATGCGATTTTAGATTGGTCTAATATGGATAGAACTCTGATAGATAATATTGATTTTAATGAAAATACAAGTTTCAACGGGGTGGATTTAAGCAGAATAAACTTCACATTAGCTGCTTTAGTCAGAGACCTAGCTATTACTCAACAAAGAATTTTTCATCTTAAAGCCAGAAGCCCCATTCTTGCTAAAATCCTTCAAATTACCTGTAATTATGGTCGCTCCTTATCAAGATGGTTAATTTGGTGTATTTCCTTTATTATATTTTTCGGTTTCTTGTATTATATTTTTCAGTTAACTAATTGTCATCCTCCAACCTTTTTTAAATCTATATATTTCTCACTAGTAACTTTTACCACGTTAGGGTATGGTGACATATCACCCAATCCAGGATGGGGGCAGTTTTTTGTAATAATAGAAGTTTGTCTCGGTTATTTAATGGGGGGATTATTAGTCGCTATTCTTACTAAAAAAGTTATGGGTTAATGCTTTATAAATATTGTTTTTTCTATGCCGATAGTTTATCACACTTAGGCAGCATTTCTATATTTTATAGGGTTTATAGGGTTTGCAATAATTGAATTTTTACTGTATTCTTTAATTATTTCTATTCGAACATTGTCCCATGCTTGCAGCAAAAGTGCTATAATCCGAATCTGTCATGAGTATCGTTGTCATTACAACAAAAGAAGAATCGAAGCGGCAATATGTGAATTCGTTGCACAAAATGACAAGCAACGGCGTTGCTTTGGTACTTTTTGTAAAACCAAAAAAAACTTCAATAAGTAAGCGCATTATTGGGATGTATGACAGAATGACCTTGAGTGAATTTTTAATTGAAGTCTGGTATACATTCCTTTTGAGGTACTCTAAACAAGTTAGGAATGCTCTTACTTACTTTAAAATATCCACCCTGAAAGAAACTTCTAGTACGGAATGGATACCAAAAACAATAGAGGTTGAGGACATTAACAGCAATACGGTTAAACAGATTTTAGATAAAATATCTCCACGACTTATAGTCCTGTGGAATAGTCCAATAATTAAGCCCCACATTTTACAAACTGCAGGGCAAGTAATCAATCTTCACATGGGTCTATGTCCTCATTATAAAGGTTCCGTAGCAAATCAATTTGCTTTATTGGAGGGAGGCAAGGAAAATGTCGGAGCAACGATCCATTATGTAGATAGTACTCTTGATGGAGGAGATATTATTGCAATTATCAAGCCAGACATCACCCTTCCGCCCAGAACATTTTTTTGTGAATTAAATGATAAAACACAAAAATGTTTTCTTGAAACGGCCGTCAGGCTTTTTTCCGGAGATCGCTTGGTTGGCACACCGCAAGGTCTTTCTACTGGCAAGAACTACATGCTTAAGCATTGGACGCCAAAAGCCAGATATAAAACTGGTAAAAAAATACTTTCTTGGGAGCGTTCACAAAATTAATTTCTTTATTCCCCTTTCACTATCTTTATCAGCGCCAATTCAAGCGGAAGTTCAGGAATGAATGCATACTGAATAGTTTGATAACACTCAAGCAGGAGTGCAAGAGTCTTGGAATCAAGTGTGTTTGATTTTGATTTCACAAGCGCTGTGAAAAATTCTTTGTCGTTTTCGGAAATATCAGACTCAATTTCCTTTTTCATTTCAGGCGCAAGACGAATCAAGAGAAATGTACGGAATTTATAAAGGATCAATTTCAAATACACTCGCATATCTATATTCTGCTCTGTGGCTTTTCTGATAGCTTTTAATCCTCCTTCTAAATTTTTCTCTGAAATAGCAGAAAGAAAATCATAAACCAATTCACTAGATGGTGCGCCAGTCACTTGCTCAATCTCTTCTTTGCTTATTTTCTTATCTGCGGAAAAGCTGATTACCTTTTCTAATATACCGTGAGTATCACGGAATGATCCATCACCCAAGAGTGCAATTAGCTCTGCGGAAGAAGTATCCAGCTTGAAGCCCTCTTTTTTTGCTACATCAAGTACGAAATTTTTCAAAATCAAATCAGTAGGCTTTTTTAGTGTGAAAACCTGACAACGCGAAACGATTGTCTCCGGTAATTTTTCCGGATCAGTCGTTGCAAGCATAAAGATCACATGCGCTGGCGGCTCTTCAAGAGTTTTCAAAAATGCATTGGCTGCGGCTTTGGAAAGCATGTGTACTTCATCCAATATGTAGACTTTGTATTTTGAATCAAATGGCAGAGTGCGTGCTGATTCAGATAATGTTCGAATATCATCCACGCCATTATTCGACGCGGCATCAATTTCATAAATATCATTATCTGAACAACCAACCTCATGCGCCAAAATTCGGGCAATCGATGTTTTACCAATTCCACGCGAACCTGAAAAAAGATAAGAATGCGAAACATTACCCTGCTTAAGTGCTCCTTTTAAAACCTTAACAATATGATCCTGACCAATCACATCATCAAGTGTTGTGGGGCGGTATTTGCGATATAAAACGGTATGAGACATAGAGAAAGTATAGCAGATTATGAAGCTTTCAAAAAATCATTCACTATTTCTTCAATTTCTTTGGAGTTTTCCGCCTCCATTAATTTCACGCGTAATTCTTTTGCTCCATCAAAGCCGTTTACATAAGCTTTGTAATGCTTTTTCATAATCGCAAAACTTTTCACATCGCCAAGTAATTCTTCAAAGAGCTTTGTATGTTCTGTCATGACGCGAAGTTTGGTTTTCATAAGCGAAGCAAAACCCTCTTCAGAAACGGTCTGGTCGAGCCCGCTCTTTTCCGAAAAGGTTGCGTGGGCGACCCGAGGACCTTCCGGAAAAGAATTCTGCAAAGCGCTAAAAAGCCACGGATTACCAAAAATTGCACGGCCGAGCATTACACCGTCGCAGCCTGTTTCTTTCACTTTCTGACGAGCATCATTTAAGTCTTTCACATCTCCATTGCCGATGATGAGCGTATTTTTGCCCATCCTGTCGCGAATCTCTACCGCCTCTTTCACATGCTCCCACCTTGCCGGCACAAGTGACATTTCTTTGCGAGTACGCGCATGGATAGTGAGTGCAGCCAAGTCTTCAGCCAAGAGCTCTGGTAGCCAAGTTTCTAATTCATTTTTGTTATATCCGATACGGGTCTTCACAGAAATTGGCAAGCCTTCCCCGCCTTCTTTCGCCGCACGGATAATTTCACGAGCACGCTTAGCATCCTTCATCATTGCTGCACCCGCTCCCTGCTTCTCAATAGATTTGTCCGGGCAACCCATATTGATATCAATGCCATCAAAGCCAAGATCTTTACAGAGCTTGGCGGCTTTTTTTATATTTTCAGGATTAGAACCGAATATCTGGGCTACGATTGGATGCTCAGCTTCGCTATACATAAAATCTTTAAGCAAGACTTCCCTACCAGGGCTACAAAGCCCATCAGCTGAAACAAATTCCGTAAAAAACACATCCGGTTTACCATGCTTCGCAATGATCCTACGAAAAGCCGCATCAGTCACATCAGCCATCGGAGCCAAAACGAAAAAAGGCTTGGGTAATTTTTGCCAGAAATTCTTAGTATCATCACTACGCAAAACTCCTTTCTGAAAGGTCCTCGGGTCGCCCAAGCCGAGTGCGCTTTTGGGCTCAACCAGACCGTTTCCGAAAGAAGTTTTACTTCGTTCGGAAAAAATTCTACTTATTGAATTTATAATAGACTTTATTGTCATAACGTAAATCTAAATATTCAAGCGAGGAAAGTTTTGCTTTAAAATCAGTCGCAAGCGGTTCGGCACTAAGCGCGGATTCTAAATCGGCAAGCAACTTTTCATACGCTTGATCTTTTTTGAATATAATCCTAGGTGCATTAATTGAACCTTGTGCCAAAATCAAAAATTCATAATCACTATCACTATTAATAAGAAAAGTATCAGTCAGAATTCCAAAAGAGGCAAGACCGTTCTTGAAAGCAAGAATATTCTTAAACTCTAGAGTAGAAAGAGCAGATGCACCGATAGGATTATTAGGGTCGCTTATCCCGGTATAAAACTTAAAGTATGCATTTCCTGAAAAGTACGGGGCTTTGTCAAAAATATACCCGTTTGAATCACTAAAATAGCAGATTGAAATTACGCTTCGTGCATCTACTTCCGGAAACGAATCTCCACACCACAAGTATTCACCCTTGCGTTCAGTTAGATCAACTGAAAGAGTGCGGTAATTCAAAAGCGAAACATTCAAATTAATAATACGCTTAAATTCCTCCTTCAGATCGCGTTCGATTTTGTTTTTCGGGTAAATCAAAAAATCTCGGCGAGCGAATAAGTGTACATAATTTCCAGAAAGACTGTTGTTGATGATTTGCTCAATATCTTTCTTTTCAATGATATTATTGCCGGAAACAACAATATCATTAATAAGTAATTTTTGATGTTTCGAAAATGCAGATACTAGGCCGATCAATATAAGGAGTAGTGTGCCTGAAAATGCAATCCTTTTATATATTCGCTTGCGCCGTGCTGTTTTCATTTCTTCCACACGATCAACGCGGAGAATATCCCGCCGCTCATTCGGCTTCTTTTTTATTTGTTGAAGTGGAGGCATAGTAATGCTTATTTCCCTATTACAGTTCTACCGCCCATGTATTTTTGTAGTACATCAGGGATTCGGATAGTCCCGTCTTCCTGTTGATAATTTTCAACAATACAGGCAATCATGCGCGGAGTCGCCACGAGTGTGTTGTTCAAAGAATGCGCATAACGAAGTTTGCCTTCATCGTCTCGATAGCGGATATTAAGTCGGCGAGTTTGGAAATCATGAAAGTAAGATGAAGAGTGCGTCTCGCGATACTTTTCTTGTGCCGGTACCCAGACTTCAATATCATATTTTTTGACTTGGCCGAGCCCCAAGTCTCCCCCGCAATTCACCACTACATGGTATGCGAGCCCGAGAGCCTGAACTAGCTCCTCTGAATTTTTCGTAAGTTCTTCATGGAATTTCACGCTCTCTTCGTGGCTAGCCTCCGAAAGTATTACTTGCTCCAATTTAAAGAATTCATGCACACGAACGAGGCCTTTCACATCCTTGCCGTGCTTGCCAGCCTCTGCTCGGAAACAAGGTGAGAAAGAAATGAGTTTCTTCGGTAAATCTTTTTTATCTAGAACCTCATCCATGTAGTAGCCCATTGTCGCAACTTCTGCAGTACCAGCGAGATATTCTCCTTCACCCACTTTGTATAAATCTTCTTCACTCTGTGGGAGCATGCCCGTACCTACAAGCGATTCTTTGCGTACAAGAGATGGCACGATCATAGGCTTATAGCCTTTCTTCACTAAAAAATCGATGGCATATTGCCAGACGGCAAATTCTAAAAGCGCTCCGTCGTTTTTCAAAAAATACCCGCGAAAACCGGAGACCTTAGATCCGCGTTCGAAATCCGCCATGTCTAACTTTTCCATTAGCTCGGTGTGATCTTTCGGAGTAAAGCTAAAATTCGGCTTCTCACCCCACGCGCGAATCTCTTGATTATCTTCATCACTCTCTCCTTCAGGCACTGTCATATCAGGAACATTAGGCACTTGGAGCATCGTCACCTGCCATTCTTTCATTATCTCGCGGAGTTCTTCTTCTTTTTTCTGAATATCTTCCTTTACAGATTTCATTTCCGAAATCATTTGTGCTCGATCGTTTTGGTCTTGCGTTTTCGCAATCACTTCTGACATCTTGTTCTGCTCTGCGCGCAAACTCTCAAATACCGAAAGAGCTAAAAGGCGCTTTTCATCCAGTACAAGCAATTTCTCTACGTCGAAATCAATGTGCTTTTTCTTTGCACCTAATTGGACGATATCTTTATTCTCTTTGATAAATTTAATATCTAACATTCCCCTATAGTATCACAAGAATAAAATTGGAAAAAGCAGGAACTTTCATGCTACACTTTCCCTATGTCTTCTAAAAAATCTCCGGTTAAACTACTTTCAAAAGAAAAATTCCCGAAAGGACTTTTTGAAATACCGGAACCACCTCTGAAATTATATATTCGCGGAGAATTCCCCAATGAAGAGAAAATTTTCCTAGCCATAGTCGGTTCCCGTAGGTGTACGAGCTATGGCAGAGATGTATGTAAGAAATTAGTTGAAGGATTGAAAGGCTACCCTATTGTAATAGTCTCGGGACTTGCACTCGGTACTGACAGCAATGCCCACGAGGCGGCGATTGATGCCGGATTAACCACTATTGCCGTTCCGGGCTCGGGTATTAATCCTGATATACTCTACCCTCGGTCGAATATAAAACTTGCGGAAAAAATTTTAGAAAATGGTGGATGCCTAATTTCAGAATTTGAACCTGATGCCAAATCAGAAATATATATGTTCCCAAAACGAAATCGGATCATGGCTGGGATGTCAAAAGCTGTACTTATAATCGAAGCTCAGGAAAAATCAGGCACCTTAATAACCGCAAGACTTGCAACGGATTATAATCGCGAAGTACTCGCAGTTCCAGGCTCCATTTTTTCTCCCACATCGCTTGGCACAAATAAATTACTACGCTTAGGAGCAACACCTATTGCCACATCATCCGATATTTTGGAAGCTCTCGGTTTTGAACGAGACGAAAAAAAGCCAACTCAAGAAGAATTATTCAAAGACTGCTCGCCTAATGAGAGAAAAGTACTTGAAATTCTCACGGAACCCCTTGCTCGCGACGAACTCTTGCGAGCGATGGATATGCCGATTTCAGAAGCGAGTGGCATTCTTTCTCTTATGGAAATCAAGGAGTTAATTAAAGAAGAATATGGCGAGATACAAAGAATCTACTAATACATTAAATTTGCAAAAAAAATTGTTGTGTAGTACTAATTAAGGCAATCATGAAATTACTCATAGTAGAATCACCTTCAAAAGCAAAGACTATCGAAAAATATCTCGGTGGCGCTTTCACTGTACGCGCATCAGTCGGCCATGTACGCGACCTGCCGAAATCAAACAAGAAAGCTATTGATATCGAAGCTGGATTCGTTCCTCATTATGAAATTTCGAAAGGAAAGGAAAAAGTCGTGCGTGAACTCCGAGACCTAGCGGAAGACGCGAAGGAAATCGTACTCGCGACCGACCCCGACCGTGAGGGTGAAGCCATAGCTTGGCATATTGAAGCACTACTGAAAGAAGACAAAAAAGTTAAAGCTCCGATTAAACGCGCGACATTCCATGAAATCACCAAAGAAGCGGTGGAAGAAGCCTTAAAGAGCCCTCGTGATATAGATGCAAAATTAGTCAAAGCTCAAGAAGCTCGCCGAGTGCTTGATCGCCTCGTTGGCTATGATCTCTCCGGGTTAATCTGGAAAAAGGTGCGCTATGGGCTATCTGCAGGCCGAGTGCAATCCCCTGCGCTTCGAATTATTATGGAACGCGAAAGAGAAATCCGAGCATTTATCCCTGAAAAATATTGGGTCTTAACCGGGCTATTTGAAACCAAGAAAAAAGATAATTTAACACTCACTTGTTCGGAAGAACCGCGTGATGAAAAGTTGGTGGAGAAAATTTTATCTGCCGGAAAATCCGGCACATGGATAGTATCTTCCGTTAAAGAATCAGAACAGAAACGCTCTCCGCGCGCGCCATTCACTACTTCCACTCTCCAGCAGGTTGCGAGCACGCGATTAGGATTTTCCCCTTCACGCACCATGGGAGTGGCACAGAAGCTCTATGAGGCCGGCCACATTACATATATGCGCACAGATAGCACCAATATGGGTAAAGATGCTCAAGCATCCATCCTGGCTCTTGTAGCGAAAAAATACGGCAAGGAATACGCCGAAGCTCATATCTATAAAACCAAAAGTAAAAACGCTCAAGAAGCCCATGAAGCTATTCGCCCTACTCATATCGAGCATCTCTCCGAGGGTATGAATGACGAGCAGCAACGTTTATATAAATTGATTTGGGAACGTGCAGTTTCATCACAGATGACGGATGCAAAGTTGTTAAAAACAAAAATTTCAGCAAGCATCGAGGAAAATCCCGAGCTTCCTGAATTCTCTGCGAACGGCTCACGCGTGCTTTTCCCTGGCTGGCTTTCAGTTGATCGTGATGCGCGCGGAGAGGATGTTGAATTGCCGGAAGTTGTTGATGGAGAAAAATTAAAATTGAAAGATCTCTCAAGCGAGGAAAAAGCCACTCAGCCACCGGGCAGGTACACCGAAGCCGGGCTCGTGAAAGAGCTTGAAGCCCGAGGTATCGGCAGACCTTCGACCTACGCATCTATCATGAAAACAATTGAAGAGCGCGGGTATGTGACCAAAGAAGGCAAGACTCTTTTCCCTACCGACACAGGAGATGTCGTTTCGACATTTTTGGAACAGAATTTTGAAAATTACATCAGTGATACATTCACCGCCGAAATGGAAGATAAGCTCGATGAAATTGCTGAGGGCAAGCGTGAATATGTGAAAACTTTGAAAGAATTTTACGGGCCATTTTTGAAAGATGTGAAGGCGAAAGATAAAATGGATAAGATTACCACACTTGGTGATGGGCCCGATGAATTCCCTTGTCCAACTTGCGGAGCAAAGATGATCATCAAGCTCGGTAAACATGGCAAATTCCTTTCCTGTTCACTCTACCCGGATTGCGCCGGCGCCCGCACAATTGAAGGTAAAATTATGGAAGGACCGAAAGAAATCGGTGAAATGTGCCCGCTCTGTGGAGAAAAGAAAGGAAAGTCAGGTGGCGGAAAGCTCGTGATCCGCGAAGGGCGCTTCGGCTCATTCATTTCCTGTTCACGCTATCCTAAATGCAAATTCATCAAAGAAGATGAAGAAGAAAGAAAAAAGAAAATGACAGGCGTGCAATGCCCTACTTGTAAAAAAGGTGAAATGATGGAGCGCCGTGGAAGATTCGGCATATTCTACTCCTGCTCCAACTACCCTGATTGTAAAAATGCAATCAAAGCTAAACCAACCGGCCGCATCTGTGAAATGTGCGGAAGCCTAATGATGGAAGGCACAAAAACGATACCAGAAAGATGCTCAAACAATAAGTGTCCTAATCATAGACCGGATAAACTGGAAAAGAAAAAATAAAAAAAATCTCTCGTTAATAGCGAGAGATTTTAGTTTTCGATTTTACCTTTTTCCCAGACACGGAATTCCTTATTCCAGAAGTATGTCATTTTATACCATCCGGTGCATGGCCCACCGTCATAGATTGGGTTCCATTCGCAAGGATAGTTCACTTGGACAATAACATGAAGTGAATCTTCGGAGAACATACTGATGCGACCACCTATAAAGTCTGGTGACGAAATACGCTGCCAACCGAGATCGGCTTTGACGAAGATGTCATCTTCTTGATAGAGGTGAAGTACCAGGAATACATCAGGTTCAAATTCATGAATTTCTGCTTTCCCAAGTACAGTGCCATCAATAACAACTGAACTTTCTTGGGCATGGGCAACCTGAAAGAATCTAAAGAAAATTATCAGTATAGTGAGGAATGTTTTCATAAGAACTTTTTTAGCTTTACGAAGTGTAACAGAAAATGTATGAAATCAAAATAATAAAACTCGCTTTATTAAAGCGAGTTTTCAGATGAGCCCAGCTGGTGGCTTAAGAAGTTCATCACCATCATTAAATATGAATACTGTCAGTTCGATAGTTGGATAACCAAAGTCAAAGACAATAACATTTTCCGGTTGATAATTATCAAACCAACTGCGATATTTTCTTAAAAATGATTTGTATTTTTTTACAAATTCATCCATTGAATACACTATACCTCCGCAAAAATATTGTTTTCCATTATCCCTAAAGAAGTCTTTGGAAATAAGCGTGAGTTCATTGTCATGCTTATTAGTCAAAGTAGTCAAATAATAATGAAAAAATAAAAAACCAATCGCTCTCGACGGCAACACAACAAGTTGCGGATTAAAATTTTCAACCTCTCGTATTTTTATATTGTTGGGTGCTTCTATGTCGATAGGATATAGAAACTCAACGCAATCTCTCCTGTAGAGCTCAACGGATTTAAAAATTTCTACTAATTTCATAACCACTTCTCTCCTTTCTTTTTTAAAATACTTTATCTAATAAAAGTCTAACACTGTAGAAAATAAAGGCAATATGGTCTACAATAAGGCATATGACTGATGTCACAGATATTTTTAAACTAATGAAGCGACCGCCGCTGGAAAGCGAAAAGGAATTCATCACAAAGGCGTATGAATTTGCAAAAAAGGCACATGGTAAACAGGAGCGCAATAGCGGCGAACCGTATTTCATTCACGTCTTTGCGGTGGGTAAAATTTTAGCTAGATTCGGAATGGACGTGCATACTATCGCCGCTGGACTTCTGCACGACACACTTGAGGATACGGATACAAGTGAAGAAACACTGGAAAAAGAATTCGGTAAAGATATAGTATTTTTAGTCAAAGGAGTTACCAAGCTCGGAAAATTAAAATATCGCGGCCGCGAACGCCACGTAGAAAGTTTGCGTAAATTCTTCATCGCAATGGCAGAAGATCTGCGTGTGCTTATCATCAAGCTTGCAGACCGCCTGCACAACGTAATGACGCTCGAGCATGTACGCGAAGACAAGCAGAAGCGCATAGCTGTCGAAACGATTGAAATCCACGCCCCTCTTGCAAACCGCCTGGGTATGGGAAAATTAAAAGGCGAACTTGAAGACCATTCTTTTCCATATGCATTCCCGAAGGAATATAAAATAGTCGAGGATTTGCTTGCGAAAAAGACGTACGCCGATCAGAAATTCATGGACGATGTGCACCATGAAGTTGAAGAAACGCTCAAAAAACAAGAAATAAAATTCGTCTCGATTGATTATCGTATCAAACACAAATACAGCTTATATAAAAAGCTTTTACGCTACGATATGGATATTGAAAAGATACACGATATTGTGGCGTTGCGAGTAATAGTCCCTACAATTGAAGATTGCTATCGTGTGCTCGGCATAATTCATGGCATGTGGCGACCACTCCCAGGGAAGATTAAAGATTATATCGCCTTGCCGAAACCGAACGGCTACCAATCCCTCCATACCACTGTCTTCACTAGTAATGGCGGAATTGCTGAGATCCAAATAAAAACTCCGCAAATGCATGAAGAAGCGGAATATGGTGTCGCCTCACATTTCATATACAAAGAAACGATGTACAGCGCGGGAGCAAATGGTAATACACCATCAAAAAAATTCGCCTGGATCGGAGAATTGAAAGAATTACAAAAATTTGTTGCAGAACCGGAAAAGTTTTTAGAACATTTAAGAATGGACTTTTTCAATGACCGTATATTTATTTTCACCCCAAATGGCGATGTCGTAGACTTAACGGCAAATGCCAGCCCGA
>JBAZXM010000006.1:0-21136 GCA_041659845.1 Minisyncoccota bacterium | reverse complement strand
ATTTCGCTTATGCCATACATTCGGACATTGGCGACAAATCAAGCGGCGCAAAAATAAATGGAAAATTCTCTGCGCTCGATGCTAAATTAAAGAATGCTGATATTGTAGAAATTATCACGAAAAAAGACGCTCACCCTAGCAGTAAGTGGCTTGAATACTCACACACAACTCTCGCCAAGCGACACATCCGATCATACTTAAACGAACACAATACTAGTATTTTTGCTAAATTCTTTAAATAAAAAGCCTTCATTTCTCGAAGGCTTTTTATTTAAATTGAGAAATTTTTTATATTATAGAGATCTATATCTTCCTCGGCTTTTTTAATTTCTTCTTTTGAGCGATCGTCGGCATTAAGAATCTCTGGCTCAAGAACAATGCCATCAACCGGTTGTTCTCCACTATTTGGTAAATTTTCAGCCTCTGTGCCGATTACTTCGTTTATAGCATCCATCACTGCCATTGATTTCGGTAATTGCTCCATATCTCCTTTTGCAATATATTTTTCAAGCATTGTCCCGTCGTTAAATTCTTTCGGCTTGATCATATCCAAAATAGTGCGAAGATCATCGGGCGAGAAGAAATCAATAGTGATTTTCCCTCCAACATTTTTCTTTTCAATATGCACTCTGGTACCTAGTGTTTCCTGCAGCTTATTTTCAAGCGCTAAAATTTCAGGATCAATATCTTCCTTCTTGCGCGAACGCTCAACGGCAATCTTCCTTGCGATGCGCTCCGCTTCACGTACGCTGATTTTTTTGAAAATTATTTCCTTAAAAAGTACCATCTGCTCGTCGGGCCTGGTGGAAAGCATCATAATGGGACGAGTATGACCTTCACTGATTTTACCCTGTGAAAGCGCGTCAAGTACTTCTTGCGGGAGTGAGAGTAGGCGCAAGGTGTTTGAGACATATTCACGGCTTTTACCGACTTTCTTCCCAATTTCAGCATGAGTGAATTTGAATTCATCAACAAGTCGAATAAATGCACGAGCACGATCTACTGGGTTCAAATCTTCACGTTGGAGGTTTTCAATAATCGCGAGCTCGAGCTTCATCATTGAATCATCTCCTGTGCGGATGATTACCGGTACCTGAGAGAGATTTGCCAGTTTTGAAGCACGTAGACGGCGCTCACCCGCTATGAGTTCGTATTCAACTGCTATACCGCCGTCCTCCTTTTCATACTCTTGACGCGAAACAACGAGCGGCTGCAAAATACCGTACTGGCGAATTGAATCAGCCAAGTCGCGAAGCGGACCCTCTTCAAATTCCCTTCTTGGCTGATATGGGTTCGGCTTGATCTTTTCCGTTTCGATGAAAAATATTGAATTGCTGTAGAGATTAGACATGGATTATAAATTGATTATGACGATATTGTATCATAAAAATTTTAAAAATATAATTTGGTTTTACACTTAAAATGTGATATAAAAACAACATTGCCGAAGTGGCGGAATTGGTAGACGCGCACGACTCAAAATCGTGTATCGCAAGATGTGAGGGTTCGATTCCCTCCTTCGGCACAAATGAAAACTAAACTTATTGTAGTCTTAGGGCAGACTGCCACAGGCAAAAGCGCTCTTGCAGTAGAACTAGCGAAAAAATTTAATGGTGAAGTAGTTTCTGCAGATTCACGACAAGTGTACAAAAGGCTTAACCTTGGTACAGGTAAGGTGACAAAAAAAGAAATGAAGGGTGTCCCTCATTATTTGCTTGATGTAGCGTCTCCTAAAAGCATGTTCACGGTTACTCGTTTCAAAAAGCTAGCGGACAAAGCAATTAAGGATATTGCGAGATGCAGTAAAACTCCGATACTTTGCGGAGGCACCGGATTTTATATTGAAGCGGTTGTGAAAAATATTGTCTTGCCTGAAGTGAAACCGGATGTGGAGCTTCGCAAAAAACTTGATGAAAAATCTACAGAGCAATTATTTACAATACTTAAAAAGCTCGACCCAGAGCGTGCTAAAAACATAGATGCGAAAAACCCTCGCCGTTTAATCCGTGCGATTGAAATTGCGAGCTCGCTCGGCAATGTCCCTCACTTAGAGGCTCAGCCTCCAAGTGAGTATGAGATACTTGAAATCGGAACTACCCTGCCGGATGAAATTCTGAAATCAAAAATTAAGAAACGTTTGCTTGAGCGTATAAAACGAGGGATGATTAAAGAAGCGGAGCGATTACATGGTGAAGGACTTTCGTGGAAGCGCATGCGGGGGCTTGGACTTGAATACCGCTTCCTTGCCGACCATTGCGAAAATAAAATTACTAAAGAGGAGATGGTGGAGCTTTTAAATATTGCAATCTGGCAATACGCCAAACGCCAAAAAACATGGTTCAAACGTGATCCACAAATAATTTGGATCAATCCGACTAAAAAATCTGAAGTAAAGATAATTGAAAAGAGGGTAAAGGAATTTTTAAAAAAGTAATTTTCTTTTTGCGGGCGATGGAGGAATCGAACCCCCACCAAAGGTTTTGGAGACCTTCGTTCTACCACTAAACTAATCGCCCAAATCCCGCGCCTGGCGGGATCCGGAACATAGCCTCTCTTTGAGGATGTCCTGGAATTCATATAAATAATGAACCCCTGTAAAACCGCAATAAAATAATAAATATTGCGACTAAAAGAACAATAGGAAAAAGTTGTAAAACTTTTTCCTATTGTTAGTATACCAAAATTAAATTAAATTAAAAGAGATTATTTCTTTGCTTCTTTGTGAGGCTTGTTTGCCTTACACCATTTGCAATACTTTTTAAGCTCAATCTTTTTAGTGACGAGTTTCTTGTTCTTACTGGACCAGTAATTGATTCTTTTACAGGTTCCGCAGGCGAGTTTTATGAGTCGGTCTTGTGATGCCATATAATCTATAAATTAAATTTGTACCGTAAGGATACTATAAAATACCATAAAATGCAACATTATTGGTGCGTTGGGTTGGATTCGAACCAACGAAGCCCGAAGGCGACAGATTTACAGTCTGTTGTGATAGACCACTCCACCACCAACGCATATTTATAAAATACAGGAAGATTATAGCTTATATTTTAAATATTTACTAGTTTTTTATCTAATCCTTATTAGTACATAATTTAAATTAAATGCGTCGTCGTATTTTAAAAAACATTATTAATCTAGTTTTAAACTACCATTGGTAACTTAAAATAAAATTCGCTACCGACGCCTTCTTTTGAACTAAACCACAATTTCCCGCCATGCTTTTCAATTATATTTTTAGCGATAAATAGACCTAATCCAGACGCATCTGGTGACATGTCTGTTGAATTAGATGCTCTAAAAAACTTATCGAATATTTTATCTTGTTCAGATAAAGGAATGCCGACTCCTGTATCTCTAACTGTTACATATATTTCATTGTCTTTTGTTTCTAAACTTATCTCAATCTCAGAGCCATGGTGACTATATCTTACGGCATTATCAATAATCTTACTCATGGCTTGTTTTATTTTACTTATATCAACATCTACCATGTACTTTAAATCTGGCATATTAAAAATTATTTTTAATTTCTTTAAATTAATTCTCGAATTATATTCAATAAAAAGAGAGTTTATTAGTGACGAGAGATTGGTTTTTTCTTTATCTAGTCTTACTACTTGATTTTCAATATCAAGCGCAGTAATTAAATCATTTAATCTCTCTATTATTGAGATGTTAGAATTATAAATCATTCTCAATATATCTTCATGTTCCTTGTTTAAGGGATCACCAATTTCCCCACCCAACAAAGCCTCTAAATTCCACCTCATAGCGCCAAGAGGAGTTCTCATTTGATGGGAAACGACCTCAATAAATTTATTTTTTAAAACATCTAATTCTTTTCTTTTTTCTGCTTCTTGTTTTTTGTCAGTAATATCACGGGCGTTAATAATAAATCCATTGATGTTTGAGTCATTAAAATGACTAGAACCAATAACTTCCATTATTCTATAATCCCCGCCAACAGACTTAACACGAGCTTCTAATCTATATACTTTACCCAAAGTCATCAAGGCTTCTTTTAATATTGATTTATCTTTAGCAATATCGTCAGGATGGACATAGTCAAAAACACTTTTCCCGATAACATCTTCTGGATTATACCCCAAAATATTTTTTACCGACGGAGAAATATATCGAACTGTTGAATCCTCATTCTCAACAACGATTAAATCCTGATTATACAAAACTAGTGCTTCGATAAATTTTAGATTTTTATTTAAATCATCTGTTATTTTACTCTTTTCCTCTGAACTTGCTTGCTTACTGGACTCATCATTTTCTAGATTCTTTGGGGGATTATTATTCATACCAATAAAATTAGTTTTGCAATTATTATATTCTGTATTTTTATTATAACGTAATCTAAAACTCTATACAATTTAAAATCCCCTCAATCAAGGAGATTTTAATTATGCAAAACTCTTGCTTCTCCCACTTACCTTAAGAGAACTTTTTGCCTTAGACTTCAATCTTTTATTTTCAATAATCAGATCATTGTCTTTTATTGAAACATTCACAATATCCCCCTTCGTAACTCCGTGCTCAATGATATATGAAGCTATTGGAGAAAGAATTTTCGTTTGAATCAAGCGATTGAGTGGTCGAGCTCCGTAGGATGGATTGTAGCCCTCCTTGGCAAGCTGTGCGAGTGCCTCATCAGTAATACTGAGTGTAATCCCTTTATCAGCTAGGCGCTTCTTTACCACATCAATACGAAGCGTGACTATTTGCCTAATCGCTTCTCCTGAAAGCACGTCAAAGACAATCGTTTCATCGAGACGATTCAAGAATTCAGGACGGAAATATTTTTTCAAATCCTCCAATACTTTTTCTTTTGTGTGTGCATATTCATCTTTTGTTGTCGCATTGGAAAATCCAATCGATTCCATTTTTTGAATATACTGCGAACCGATATTAGAAGTGAGAATGATAATAGTATTTTTGAAATTAACCTTTCTCCCCTTTCCATCAGTGATATGACCTTCATCAAGTACTGAAAGAAGCATATTGAAAACTTCCGGATGCGCTTTTTCAACCTCATCAAATAGTATGACTGCGTAAGGGCGATGGCGGACAGCCTCAGTTAATTGGCCTGATTCTTCATAGCCTACATAACCTGGTGGAGAGCCGACAAGCTTAGACACACTATGACGCTCCATATATTCGGACATATCTACTCGTATGAGAGCTTTGTCGTCATTAAACATAAATTCAGATAGCGCTTTGGTAAGCTCGGTTTTACCCACGCCCGTAGGACCCAAGAAAATAAAAGAGCCAATCGGACGATTAGGGTCTGAAATTCCGGCGCGTGAACGGCGGACGACATCAGCAATTTTGTGAATAGCTTCATCCTGCCCAACGATTCGCTTCTTCATTTCTTCTTCCATACGCGCAAGTTTCGCACGCTCTTCTTCAAGCATTTTCACAAGAGGTATGCCTGTCCAACGAGCAACCACTTCAGCAATATCCTCAGCAGTGATTTCTTCTTTCAAAATTCTTCGGGATTTTTGCAATTTCTTCAAACGCAAAAGCTTCGCATCCAACTCTCTCTGGAGCGAAGGGATTTCACCATAGCGGATTTCCGCGGCACGCTCTAAATCAGCTCGCATCTCAGCGTTCTCAGCTTCCAAGCGAAGAGATTCAAGCTCTTTCTTTATGGTGCGAATTTCAGCGACAGTATTTTTCTCGTTCTGCCACTTGAGCTCGAGTTCTTTGGTTTTTTCTTTCAAATTAGCGATTTCCTTTTCAATAATTTTCACGCGAGACTTGGCTTCTTTGTTTTCTTTCTCATTACTTTCCGTTTCTTTCTTGAGCGCCTGCTTTTCAATTTCAAAACGCATTACTTTTCTATGTGCGTCTTCAAGTGCCGGAGGCATGTTCTCAAGCGCAATACGGAGAGCTGATGATGCCTCATCAATCAGATCAACCGCCTTGTCAGGCAAGAATCTGTTTGTGATGTAGCGAGTGCTCAAATTAACCGCAGCTTGGATCGCATCATCGGTAATACGTATACCGTGATAGAGTTCGTATTTTTCTTTGAGGCCGCGAAGTATGGCAATTGCATCTTCTGGCGACGGCTCATCCACATACACCGGCTGAAAGCGGCGTGCAAGAGCAGGATCCTTTTCAATGTGCTTCTGATATTCTTTGAGTGTTGTTGCACCCACTGCTCTTAATTCTCCTCGTGCAAGGGCAGGCTTCAGCATGTTTGAAGCATCTAGCGAACCCTCTGAAGCACCAGCTCCAACTATTGTATGTATCTCATCGACAAAAAGTATGATCGATCCATCAGCACGCTCAATTTCTTTCAGTATACCGCGTAGACGTTCTTCGAATTCACCGCGGTATTTCGTACCTGCAAGCAAAAGGCCTAAATCAAGAGAAACTATCTCTTTGTCTTTAAGCGATTCCGGAACATCGCTCTTGGCAATCCTTTGCGCCAACCCTTCAACTACAGCAGTTTTACCAGTGCCTGCCTCACCGATAAGAATCGGATTGTTTTTCGTACGACGAGAAAGAATCTGCATGATACGCATGATTTCCTGATCACGACCAATGACAGGATCAAGTTTATCCTGTTTTGCCAGCTGGCTTAAGTTACGAGTGAACTTCGTAAGTAACTTAAATTTTTTAGGACTCGCAGTGGTTGTTAAATTCTCTGTGCGAAATTCTGTAATAACTTTTAGCACTTGTTCTTTGTTGATTCTAAATTTGGCTAACAATTCACGCGCTGGTGAAGGAACATCAAGAAGCGCAATGAATAAATGCTCGGTCGAAACGAATTCATCTTTCATTTCTGCGGCAACACGAGTAGAAAGCTCTATAACTTGGGTGAGATCAGGTGTAAGGAAAACTTGATACGAGGGCGAGATGGTATTCCTCGACTCAGGCTCTTCAATTTCTTCGATTACAGAATCAGTTAGTAGGGTCGTATCCACCTCAATGCGGTCAAGTACGGAAATAATCATACTCTCTTCTTGGACCAAGAGTGCTGCCAATAAATGAAGAGAATTCACATGATTTTCTCCACGCTCAATAGCGAGCTCGTGCGCTCTACGAATGACTTCTTTTGCTTTGGTTGTGAATTGGTTGAATGGAGGAGGCATAGTTTTAATTAAAAATTATTAATTATGAATTAATAATCAGATACACTTTATAACCCTTGAAAAATAATAAGTCAATTATTGTGCCTTCGGTAATTCTTCCTGAATTATGGATGCCGGAATCACGATTATTGCGTTTTCAGTACCAGTTACAAAGCCTGCAATCTTTCCATTGCTGTCAATAATTGGGCTTCCGATGTAAGACTTGGGAATTGCGATACTTGTCTTTAATGTCTTATAGGTAATCGGTTCAGCTTTTTCATCGGTGCCAGGAATCTTCTGCTCGCCAAAACCGGTAAAAATTCCGGAAAGAATCTGCTCCCCGCCAAGTACGATCAAACTCTGACCGATTTTAAGAGCTGAAGAATCAGTAAGAATGGAAAATGAGAAATTTTTCAACCCACCATCTTTTTTAGCGCGCAAAATCGCAAATCCTCGAGGATCAATTTTTACCACGTCGGCATTATAAACATCCACGCCTTCAGTAATTGTATATATTCCCTTCTCATCAATCACATGACTGTCAGTCACCACGAGCCCGTCAGCTGAAATTGCAATGCCGGAAGCGAGGGTTGCCACAGGCGTATTCGCATCCACGGCCGGAGTTTTAATCGATACTAAATTTTTTGAATTCTTATCAATAGCATCGACGATCAGATCCTCTTCTTTCACTATGATTGTCTGTGTCTTTGATTCACCCGGTACCGCTTTTTCGATAGTCTGTTGAATCACTCTGTTGATAGTCTGAGTTACAGGCTTGGGTTCCTGCTGCATTAGTGTCACAATAGTAATCCCGACAACAATCGCCGAAACAAAACTGATCAATATCGCCAGAAGCACTAATTGAGTTTTTGTGAGTTCTTCGAGATCCATATATCTGGATTATAGCATACAAAAAACTACATTTTCCACTTTTTGATCTTAACTATAATCTGCTTGAGTGTTTTCAGAGTATAATCAATATCTTGCTTAGTCGTCTGCCTGCCCATACTGAAGCGCACACTGCCTTCTTCTTGAGGGAAGCCTGGCTTCCCTCCAATGCGAAGAGCGCTTATTACATATGATTCGTCTGGATCATCTGATTTGCATGCACTTTTTGAAGAAACAGCGATACCGCACGCATCAAGCTCTAATACTAGAAGTTCACTGTCTATTTGAGGGATTGATATATTCACATTATTAGGTAGGCGAGTAATTTGGTCACCATTCAATACTGCTTCGGGAATATGTTTTTTAATTTGCTCTATGAAATAATTGCGGAGTTTTGTGAGTCTATTCGATTCTTTTTCTTTCAACTTCTCACAAATTTCAAGAGCTTTTGCAATGCCAATTATTCCTGGCATATTTTCAGTGCCTGCGCGCAAATCGTACTCCTGATTCCCACCATGAAGCATCGATTTGATCGGAGTACTTTTTTTCACATACAAAAATCCTACACCTTTTGGTCCATATATTTTAGCGCCATTACACGAAAGCAAATCAACACCCAATCGATCAACACGCACAGGCAAATATGCTATAGCTTGCGCTGCATCAGTGTGAAAGAGTGGGTATATGCCATCACCACGACGCAACTTTTTGAAATGTCGTATTGATTTTGCAATTTCAGAGATAGGTTGGATGGTGCCAATTTCATTATTCACATACATGACAGACACAAGCACAGTATTTCCTTTGAGTGCCGATCGAATCTTTTTCGGATCAACAATACCATTTGATTCAACCGGCACATAAGTCACTTCAGCCATTTTATTTTCTTCCAAGAATTTACATACTTCCCTAACTGCTGAATGCTCTATATTCGTCGTCACGATATGCGGCTTCTTTTTTGTAACTTGTAACTTGTAACTTGTAACTATTCCGAGCACTGCAAGATTATCGCTCTCCGTCCCACCACTGGTAAAAATTATTTCTTCCGGACGTGCGAAAAGAATACTCGCAATACTCGCTCGAGCGGAAACAAGTGCATTCTTGGCTTCCACGCCTTCTTTATGAAGTCCTCCCGGATTCGCATATAGTTTGCCCATATATGGTTGCATTGCTTTCTCCACCTCCTTATCTACGGGTGTTGCGGCAGCACAGTCCAAATATACCCTTGTTAAATGCAACCTATTTGAATTTACTCTTGATTTTCCTTGTTTTTTCATTATTTCTAGTATATAATTTTTATCTATGATTACAAATATGGCGCTTTATATCATCTTTGGTATTGTGGCTCTCGGGCTTGTTGCCTGGAATATTAGCACAGAACGCCGTTTGAAAAAGTTTTTCGCCGGGAAGAAAGCCAGAGACCTCGAAGAAATCATGACTTCCCTCGTTCATGATCTTAAGCGAGAAGAAACATCACGTGAAGCAATTGAAAAACATATAGTGAATATGGAATCCCGCCTGAAACGAAGCATCCAAGGAATAGAGCTTGTGCGCTTCAATCCGTTCAAAGATGCCGGCAGCAATCAAAGCTTTGCTATCGCACTTATGAATGAAGAAGGAGACGGAATTGTAATCTCAAGCTTATACTCACGCGAGCGCATGAGCGTCTTTGCGAAGAAAATCAAAAACAATTCCCCAGAGCAAGGGCTGACCGATGAAGAAGCTGATGTTGTCAGCCTTGCATCGCTTAAATAATTTTATAAATATGAAAAGCCACATCGAAAAAGAAAATACGCTGATTGAACGCCCCCCTGTTGTGGTTATCATGGGGCATATTGACCATGGCAAGTCCACACTTCTCGACTACATTCGCAAATCAAACATTGTGGAAAAAGAAGCTGGTGGTATTACTCAACATCTTTCTGCGTATGAAGTAGTTCACAAGAACGATGTGGGTATTGATAAGAAAATAACATTCCTCGATACTCCTGGGCATGAAGCCTTTTCCAAAATGCGCGAGCGTGGAGCGCAAACTGCCGATATTGCCATTTTGGTAGTCTCTGCAGAGGACAGCGTGAAGGCACAGACAGTCGAAGCATTAAACACAATTCTTGAAAGCAAAATCCCCTACATAGTCGCAATAAATAAAATCGACAAACCTGGTGCCAATATAGAAAAAGTTAAAAATGACCTCGTAGAAAAAGGTGTGTATATCGAAGGTTACGGTGGCTCAATCCCCTACGCTCTGATTTCTGCAAAGACGGGTGAAGGCGTTGATAATCTGCTCTCACTTATTCTTCTCTCTGCAGAGCTGGAAGAATTCAAGGGTAACCCAGCCCTGCCTGCAACTGGCATCGTCATAGAATCAAACTTGGACACCAAGCGCGGAATGACGGCGACGCTTGTGATTAAAGACGGCACCTTAGAAAAAGGAATGTTTGTTGTAGCTGGAACTGCGATAGTAGGTACTCGCATGGTTGAAAACTTTCTTGGCAAGCCTATTACAAGCGCAACCTTTTCATCCCCTATTCGCTTGATCGGCTTCGATGTAGCTCCATCAGTCGGGTCAATATTCACCTCATACTCAAATAAAAAAGATGCGGAACAAGTAGTGAGAGAAAATAAAGAAATTAATCAGACTCCCCAGAATTCCATAAATCAAACAAATGACAATGAGATTAAATATATTCCTATTGTTATTAAAACTGATGTATATGGCACTGCTGAAGCTATCGAAAAAGAGGTGGGCAAACTTTCAGCGGAAGGTATTACTTTCAAAATAATAAATAAAGGTGTGGGCGCTATCGGCGAATCAGACATTAAAATGGCATCCGCAGACAAAGATTCAATAATTGTCGGATTCAATGTGAAGATGGAAAGCGGTGCGCGAGATTTGAATGAAAAGATGGGCGTATCGGTTCAAACTTTTGATATTATTTATAAGCTCACTGATTTTTTGAAAGAAGAGATGGAGAAACGCCGACCAAGAACCGAGACTGCGGAAGTGACCGGCAAGGCGAAAATTATAAAAATATTCAGCTCGACGAAAGACAAATATGTCATCGGTGGCAGAGTAACAGAAGGCAGAATTGTAGATGGATCAACTGTGCGAATAATGCGCCGAGATTTTGAAATAGGAAAGGCAAAAATCATTGAACTTCAGCAGGGTAAAATAAAAACCAGAGAAGTGCTGGAAGAGAATGAATTCGGTATGATGATAGAATCCAAGCTTGAAATTGCACCAGGTGATGTTATTGAAGCATTTATAATGGTAACTAAATAATATGAAAAGTCTACGCCAAGAAAAAGTCTCCGAGGTTATGCGTCACTTGGCCGCAGAATACCTCGGGCAAGAAAGCAATAAAACAGCGCTAATCACTGTGACTAGATGCGATGTCTCACCTGATCTAAAGCGTGGAACAATCTTTCTCACAGTCTTTCCAGAAAACAAAGAAGAAACCGTACTGGATTTCGCTCGCCGCCATCGTGCAGAAATGCGCGACTTCCTAAAGAAGCGACTGACTACGAAAAACATTCCATTCCTTGAAGTTGAGATTGATCGAGGTGAGAAGAATCGTCAGCACATAGATGAGCTCTTACGCGAGAGTAAGTAATGTGATATAAAGATTACGGGGTTTTAGTTTTGGCCTGGTAGCCAAGTAGTAAGGCGACTCTCTGCAAAAGAGTTATACGCGAGTGCGATTCTCGCCCAGGCCTCATTGCCCGAGTGGCGTAATTGGTAGCCGCGCTCGACTTAAGATCGAGTTCCTTACGGAGTGCCGGTTCGAGTCCGGCCTCGGGCACTAGGTTGAAAAAAGTTAAAAAAATTGGTAGAATAATCAGGTTAAATTTTTTATTGAAATTTAAATAATCCGCTCATAGCTCAGCTGGTAGAGCAGATCCCTCTTAAGGATAAGGTCCCAGGTTCGATCCCTGGTGAGCGGACATTGCCCAGGTGGCGGAATTGGTATACGCGTTAGTCTTAGGAACTAATGCCGCAAGGCTTGGAGGTTCAAGTCCTCTCCTGGGCACACACAAAAAATCCCTTATTTTAAGGGGTTTTTTCGTTTATACTTAAAACTAAGCTTCGGGTAATATGCTTGACTTTTTATACCAATCTGATATAATGTTGGTGAATAAAAAGAAAGATCAGTTGGTCTTTAAAAACAAAATAAACTTAAAAACAGTCCGAGGAGGGACTTAATAATGGAATTACCAATATATTTGGTGGCCATAATCACGATAGTGTTTATGTTCACAGTTGCCTATGCTCTCATGCTGTGTGCTATAAGCCTGGCGAAAAAAGACAAATTTTTTACGCTTGTGCCGCAAAACCAGTACAGAGCACTTATGCGCAGTGCTTCAGTGCCCAAAAAAATCTTTGGGAATATACGTGGAAAATACGTAAATCCAAAAACTTATCAAGTTGAAGATATTACTCTTTTGAAAAGTTTAAGCTTTAACAATTTTCTCATAAAGAATTTTGGTATGGCATGGATCGGTCTGGCTGGAGTTAATTCGATATTCAAATACCGCTTCCGCTGGAACAAATTAGTTACAGAGGAAAGTTTGAAACTAGTCCCTAAAGACGAGTGGATAACATGGCTGTATCATGCAGCTGACTATGCAATTGAAATTCGTAATATTGATTTAAAAGGAAATCTAAAAGCGAAGTTTATATTCAAAGTCAGAACGGAAACGACAAACCCATTCACAACCTTGTTTGATTTTACTCCACATGGAGATTGGCTTAATAGACTTTCAAGCTCGTTTTTCGGAACGATCAAAGAATATGGAAGCCAAAAAGAATTCAATGAGGTAAGGGATGAGCGTGTTGAATACACGACAGTAGGAACCGAGAGTACGCTGACAAAGATGATTACTGCAATCACCGGTGACGGATCAAAATATGGCCAGAAAATTATTGACTTTGATTTTCTTGCATTTGATCTTGAGCAGGATGAAGAAGCGGAAAAAATCCTTAAATCAAAAGCGTTAGCAAAACTAAAGGGTGAAGCCGATATTGAAAAAGCTGAGCAAGATAAAAAAGTTGCTCTGATCAATGCTAATAAAGATTTTGAAGTAGCTAAAATTGAAGCTGAAGCAAAATACGTTGAAAAAACAAGAGACGCTGAAGCTGAAGAGATTAGAATGGAAAAAGTCTATAACAAAGCAGCTGAGAAAAAAGGTGGAAAAGAAATGTTTATTGCCGAACAAGTAAGAAATTCAAACCTTCAAGCTCTCGGCGGAAACACGCTCTTAAACCTGACTCCAAATCCTCATAAGGAAAATGAGGAAGGATAAAATTAAACCAAAAACCCTAAAAAAAGGAGGTAACAAATGATGAATTTATCATTATGGGTAATAATACTCATAACACTTGTGTTTATTGGTGCGATTATCTTTATTATAAGAGAACTTAGCACCAAAAATACACCAAGTACAAGCACAAACAACCCAACACAAGGAAATACTGGAACTAGTACTCCTGCCCCTAAAAAGGTGGATTACTGGTCCAAAGGCTTTGATATCGCCTTAGTCCTTGCGGGTATCGGAGTAGTAATCTATTCATTCGTTCATCGCTTCCCTACAGCATCAGAGAATTTTTACGAAAGTAAAAATTTTAAGATACTCGTAGGTTGTGGCATAGTAGTGAGTCTTCTTTGTAGACAGTTTATAGCTGGAGGAGGAGGAACGACAATACGAGTAGTAGCATTAATTGCGCTCATATCGCTCTTCGGCCAGGCTATGTTTGGATCGTTTCTGGAAAATGATAAACTGTCGCCTTCTGACTTAGCTGCTGCAGCTAAAATTGATTCAATCAATGCAGCTCAGGCGATAATTATTGCAGCCGAGCAAAACGCGACAGTGAGAGAAGCAAGGCTTAATAAGCAAGAAGACCAGCCTAAGGCGGATGTTTTTAAGGAAGATAATAATGAATCAAAAAGTGAAGGTCGATCGACTAGCTCGAGAGATATCACAAAAAAGATTTTCGTAGATGGTTGGGCGGAGTTTAATAACCCAAACAATCAGAACATCAGCCTTAGTGTTCGTAATGGAATAAAAACCGGCGTAGGAATAAAAACCTGCACAGGACAGCAATACTTCTGGTATCCAGGAGAAAAGCCACAGAAGTCCTGGTTTAAAGAAAAATTCACATTACAACCACTTGAGAACGATGCGGAAATAACTGTTCATTATTATTGATAACTATTAGACGCTGAGCGTTTAATAGTTGGTTACAAACCAAAAGGCGCAAGCATTACTGCTTGCGCCTTTTTTATTTCTCTATTCCTAATATTAGAAGTTGGAAGAATCAACTGTACCCTCGTTCACATCAACACCAGTAACTCCGAGAGTATTGATGAGGAGGTTCATAATTCCGAATACTGACATCATGATAGCCATGCCTACAAGCCCCCAAATTATGTGCTGTTTGCCTGTCGCCCTTCCCTTGTCGCTATCGGCGTTTGAAATGAATTCATAAACGCCGTAGAGGAAATACAAGAGCGCAAGAACAAACATGAATATGATCAACGGGTTGAGTATGAGCTCACTGACTTTCTTGACCAGTGTCCCGACAGTAGCAGCATGAGCAATTGGAATAAGAGAAAACATGAATACTAATTAATTAAACTGTCATACAACTATCAGTTGCAGGATTATACACTGTTCCTGAAGGACAATCACTTCCAGAACTGTCTATGCCAGTTGAACTTTGGAGAAACGAGATTAATCCCCAGATTGAAACAATAACGAAAAGACCGATAATACCGTAGATCATCTTGTGACGGCCTGCGTCCTTAGTCTTTTCATCTCCTGCTACAACATACTGCACAACTCCCCAAATGAAGTATGCAACACCAGCAGTAATGAAGAGAGGAATGAGAACATTCACAACTTTCTGAAGAACACCTACAATACCGACAACCTGAGTGCTACTCTGAGCAAATACTGCCAATGGCGCAAATGATGCGAGAGATGCAATAGAAAATTTCTTTAAACTCATAATAATTTTATTAAATAATTAATAATAAATTCTAATAATTCAAACGACCTCATATAATACCTGCGTTTAATATAATGGATCGGCCCACACTATTAAAGCAAGATCTGCGTATATTATATCACGCAAGAAAAAGAAAGCACTACTGATTAAGGGTGGGGATAATAACCGTGGAATTAAAACCAAATGTAGTGGTTAAGAGTTTAATAATCCCCCAGATAGAGGTCATGACGAAAAGCCCAATAATACCGTAGATCATGAACTGTTTCCCCTTCTCCTTTTCTTTACTGTCAGCCTTAATTACAAACTCAATAACACCCCAAATGAAGACGAGAAAAGCAACCGACATTAGAAGTGGAATAATGGAATTTAAAATCAAACAGGTAAAAAATTTGAAAATATCTGCAACTTTCGAATCGGCAGAAAGACTGGTCGCCGAGGAACAGTAAGATGCATTTTGCTGTGCAAATACCGCAATAGGCGCAAAACTGATCAGAGTAATAAAGAATTTTTTTAAGTGTTTCATATAAAATATTATTATGGCTTCTGCAGTTCGGTGATCGTCCCGCCAATCGCGCTTGCAAGCACCCATGAGCCGAGGAGGATTGCCGCGCCGACAAGAGTCCACATGAGAGTGTCTTTGGCTGTGGTAAGCTCCTTTTCATTTCCACGAGCTTTCACAAAAAGAAAGCCTGAGTAAATAATGAAAAGCGCCACAACAGGAATACCGATAGTGAGCACTACGTCTAAAACGCTTTTAACAAATTCAGAAAGCGATGGAGCGGCGATAGGATTTTCGATCATAAATTTAATTATACACTAAAATGTTAAAAAGTCTTTAAAAGCGTCTTTCAGCCCTAGTCCCTGTAAGATAGTCACAACAATCAGCCATGCAGACATTGCAATCACGAGGCCGATGAGCGCTTTCTTAATCATACTTTTTGCCTTATCGCGATTCTTTGGATTCTCACCACTAGTCATAAAAAGAACGCCTGAATAAGCAAACATAATCGCCAATACCGGCATAGAAATATCAAAGATAAGGAAGCGTATGATTTTATTGATCATTATGATTACCTGACTGAAATCACATTGTGGCTCACCTGTTCCCCCGCATGTCACAAGCCCAGCAGCAAAGAGCGCTGTGGGTGCGCTTAGGAGAATGAATGCGAGAACGTATGGGAAAAATTTTTTCATATTTTATGGCTTTAACAAAATATCGATATTAGCTGACGCGCTTGAAATAGCTTCACTGGCTCGAAGGCGTCCGGAAGTTACATTTTCAATCATACCCTTAAATATATCATCTGTCTTTTCAGGATTTGGGTCAAGCCATGAACGAGCAACGAGTGCAGACTGGTAGAAAACTGGCAGAGATGTACCTAATGGCTTCCCTGCAAGTAGATCACGGCGCGGAGGAGGGAGATTAAGATCGGTGGCAATCTTTAAAGAGAAGTCTGCGCCGGAAAGCAGTTGAGCTGCCGCATATGCGCCGGAAGGATTTTTAGAACTTTTCATTATAGATGCGGCAGTCATTTTACCGAAAGTGACAATAGTTTCCGCATTTTTAGCTTGAGGAATCCGCGCTACATCAAAGCTCAAATTAGGATTCTTTTTTTGTATAGTCTGATATTCGCTAGCGAAGCCTATGTACATAGCGGAATCACCGGAAGTAAAAGCATCTAAAGAATTCGGCAAGGTCTTGTTCCATGAATAAAGCGATTGGAGCGGATTGGAAAATGCGGTGTAGAATTCAAGCGCGCCGGATGCTTGAGTACGATTGCCAAGAGTTGTCGTATCAACAAGAGTTGATACATATTGCCCAGAATGATTCACTACGATAGAATTGCCCGCCTGTAGGAAAAACATTGATAAGATGTCTTTGGCATGAGGAATGTTTGAAAAAGTACCCAGAGATATTGCGCTCTTTGTGATATTACCTGAAGTATCACGCACGGTAAATTTAGGAATATAACTTGCAACATCATCCCAAGTCTTCGGTGGCTCGGAAATATTTGCCGATTGGAATGAATTACGATTGTAATAAATCACCAATGGGTCAATAACTACAGGGAAACCTATAATGCCTTTATCTGTCAAATATAGATTAGCTTCGTTAACGAAAGTATCTTGAAACGTCCTTTGAGGAAAAGTAGTGTACGGAATGACTGTGATTTTGTTGGTATAGCGGAGAATTAGATTTTCCGGCAGGAGAATGAGGTCGGGACCGGTACCCGAAGCAAGCGCTTCGACGAGATCTCCGTCGAAAGTGGCCGAATTCTTCTGCACATAATTTACCTTGAAAGTTTTAGATGTGCGGTTGTATTCATCAAGAGTTCCTGAGAGAGAGTTTTTCGGAATCGTACCCCAAGCAACTACATTACCTACAGCAGTCGAGCCAGTCTGACCTACAGGGATAATACCGGCAAAAATGAGTACAGCCACGACTGCGCCTATGATAAAAACTACTATCAAGATTATTTGGAAGTTTGATGATTTCACAATAGATTATGTCTTCTTTAAAATCATACCATAGTGATGCGCCCCAGTGGAAATGTCTTTATCAAATGTGAAGCCGTGTTTTTCAAAAAGCTCTTTAGCCTTAGACTCGGAAATAACTGAATCACCTTTTGGACCCATCCCACCGAATGAATCTGACCAGTCAATGATGAGCACTTTGCCCTCAGGCTTCAGAATCCTTTTAATTTCTTTAATGAATCCGTCGCGATCTTCAACTTGGAAGAGAACGTTGGAAGCGATCACTGCATCAACTGCATGATCGCGGAGCTTCGTGCCTTTTGGATTCTCGATATTACCCCAGATGCACTCTATATTTGAGAGATGTTGCTTCACCGCCTCTGTGCGAATTTTTTCCAATAAATCTTTTTGCACTTCGATAGCATATACTCGCCCGCCCATCACCATATGCGCTGCCGCAATTGAATACGCACCGGTACCGGCGCCGAGATCTGCCACATACATATTGTGTTCAAGCCCAAACTGCCGAACATTTGATTCAGGATCAGCAAACATATTTTAATTATAGGTTATAAAGAATAAATAGCAAAGAATAAAACTCGCTTCAGCTGGCGTTTCGCGGAGACTTGCGAGCTCGACTGGAGCGAGCACAATGAAAAAAGAACTGCTTCTTTTTTCATCCGCTCCGCAAGGAAGCGCTGATGCGAACTTGTGAGCAAGCGCTAGGGGGAATTTTCTAGTAAGAAAATATCCGTACTCCGAGAAATGCCTGCTGAAAAAGAGTTTTTATAAACAGGTCAAAGACGCAATACTATCCCCTGCGCGGAGTTTCATTATTGTCACGCCTTGAGTCTGTCTGCCGAGAGATGGGATGGTATTGAGCGCAGTACGTATGACTTGTCCTTTTTTAGAAATTGCGATGAGTTCGCCGTCTTCCGTGCCGACAACTTTCGCTACGATAAGCGGGCCAGTCTTTGGAGTTACTTTTGCAGTTTTTATTCCTGAACCTCCGCGATTCTGAACTTTGTATTCTTTAAGCGCTGTCTTTTTACCAAAGCCGTTTGCGCTCATAACCAAAAGAGTAGTATCCTTTGAATCTTTTTTTACAACACCTGCACCTATGATGGAATCACCTTTCCCGAGCTTCAGCGCTCGTACTCCGCCAGCAGTTCTGCCCATTTCACGAATATCTGATTCTTTAAAGCGGATTGACTGCCCGAGACTGGTCGCAAGCATGACTTCATCACCCTTCTCTACTAATTGCGCAGAATCCAGCTCATCACCCTTATCAAGCCTAATTGCAATTATCCCGCTTCGTCTGACATCTTTAAAGCTTTCTGTGGACATCTTTTTCGCAGTGCCTTGCTTGGTAACGAGCATGAGCGATTGAGTTTTTGCTTTAGAAGATTTAGAAATCGGTAAAATGGAAGTAACTTTCTCTTCACCTCCAAGAGAAAGGAAATTCATGATTGATTTGCCTTTAGTAGCTCTTTTACCTTCTGGAATATCGTACATCTTAATCTGGTATGCTTTGCCGAGATTAGTAAAGAAAAGAAGGTCATCGTGAGTATTAGCGGTTAAAAGCATGGTTATGAAATCTTCTTCCTTAGTTTCAAGATCAATCACGCCAACACCTCCGCGCTTCTGTGCGCGGTATTCAGCAGGGTCAGTACGCTTCACATATCCACCAGCAGAAAATACGAGCATAGACTCCTTTTCCGGAATCATGTCTTCTTCGGAAATCGCTTTAACCCCGCCCTTAATTATTCGCGTTCGGCGTTCATCACCATATTTTTCTTTAATTGCTATGAGCTCGTCGGAAACAACTTTTAAAATTTTCTTCGCGCTTGCAAGTAAGGCTTCGAGTTCTTTGATTAGATCCTGCTTTTCTTTCAATTCGAGCTCGATATTTTTGCGCTCAAGGCCTGCGAGCTTAACGAGCTTCATCTCTAAAATAGCCGTCGCCTGTAAGTCGGAGAATTTAAATTCCTTTATTAAATTGATTTTTGCTGTTGCAGAATCTTTGGATCCGCGAATGATGGAAATAACGCGATCGATATGATCAAGTGCTTTCTTTAAACCAAGTAAAATGTGCTCGCGCTCCTTTGCCTTTTTAAGATCAAATTCAGTCCTTCTGCGAATAATTTCTTTGCGATGATTAATGAATTCGAAAAGCATCGACTTCACAGAAAGCGTCTGCGGAGAGCCATCAACGAGAGCGACGATGTTGAAATTAAAATTCTGCTCGAGCTGAGTATGTTTGTAAATGTAATTCAAAACTTTCTGTGGCATCACACCCTGCTTTAAATCAATAACAACACGAATATCCTTCGTAGATTCATCACGAAGGCCTTTTATTCCCTCCAATTTCTTCTCACGAACCAGGTCGGCGATAGTTTCCACCAGCACATTTTTCAAAACACGATATGGCAAGGATGTGATTACAATCTGTGCCTGGCCGGACTTTTGTTCCACAATCTCCGCTTCTCCGCGTGTCACCACACCTCCGCGACCTGTGGCGTACGCATGGCGAAGGTCTTCTGCACCGTAGACAATTCCACCCGTAGGGAAATCAGGACCTTTAATGAAATTACATAGGTCATCTGTTGTCGCATCTTTATCCTCGATCAAATGCAGGCACGCATCGATAACTTCGCTCAGATTGTGCGGAGGAATGTTTGTCGCCATACCGACGGCGATACCAAGCGTGCCGTTAAGCAAGAGCGCTGGAACGGACGCAGGCAAAACTGATGGCTCTTTCCTTGTCGCGTCGTAGTTCGGATTAAAATTAACAGTTTCTTTTTCAATATCGCGAAGCATCTCGGAAGAAATTTTTGACATTTTCGCCTCAGTGTAACGCATAGCCGCGGCATTGTCTCCATCGATTGAGCCGAAGTTTCCTTGCCCCCAGACGAGCGGATAACGATATGAGAATTCTTGCGCCATATTTACCATAGAATCGTACACAGCAACATCACCGTGCGGGTGATATTTACCGAGCACGTCACCCACAATGAATGCCGACTTGCGGAATTTCGCCGATGAAGTGAGGCCGTTCTCGTGCATTGCGAAAAGTATGCGGCGATGCACAGGCTTTAACCCATCACGGATATCAGGAAGTGCACGGTCGGTAATCACAGACATCGCATAATCGATAAAAGAGTCTCGCATTTCCGAGACGATATTCACGGGTAAAACGCTCACTCGCGGAGCGCTCTCATTACTTTCAATTGCTTCAGTTGGCTTCTTTTTTGCCATAATGTTGGTCCATTATATCACAAAAATTAAAAAATTGGAAAAGAAAAACGCCCGTTTTTAAACGAGCGTTTAGTCACAATAAATCTGAAAGAATTAGATATGACCTAATTCTTCAGGGGTTTTTCCCGTGAGATCCATCCTGTCTTTACGAAGCAAGCCTTTTGGGGAGTTAAATATTTCACTCCAGAAAGGTAAATTTCCTACTCCTCGCCTGGCACGAATACCAATTGATTCCATCTCGAAATTTTTTTCATCTTCTTCTGACATGTGTGGAACACCGGAAGCATTAGTAACTCCCAGATCGGACAGATCATTTGTTGTTAGAATTCTCATTTTTTAAGTTTTAAAGGATTAGAAACTAATTTAATAATATCATGTTATATGGTATCTGTCAAGCTATTTTTCAAGCCCTCAA
>JBAZXM010000005.1:0-56451 GCA_041659845.1 Minisyncoccota bacterium | reverse complement strand
TATAAAGAATAAGGGGTTTATTAAAATCCTCACTCCCAAAGAAGAACAATGGTCAATGCTCTCCGGAAAACTTATCCCTCAAATTATCGTTCGTGGAGAAGTAAAAAATACTGAGGGAATAGAAGGTATAATTCGCATCATTGCCACAGAAGCATTCTCCCCCAAGGATATAAAAATCCTCGGGAGAAAAAGAAGTTCTGGTGCAGAAATTCCCGACTTTTTTAATATATTCGGGGGTGGCACAAAGACTGCGAGCAGTATTAGCGGCCTTGAAGAGCTTACTGATTTCCTCTACGGAGAAGCCTGGGTTATCTCTGGAGAAATTCAAAACAAGAATGGCTCCGGGACACCGATTGTCCTCATGCACATTTTTGATAAAACCTTATATGTAATCTTAAAAGATTAACAAAAAAACCGCCCAATGGCGGTTTTTTATTTTTTCTTTTCGGGAATTCTCTTTTCAAGATTATAAACACGAGTGGCAAGCTGATCAAACGAATGCTGGGAAACTACTCTGTCGCCGATATTCAGAACATCACGACGTGTTGCTCGCACGCTTTCTTCAACATCAGTAAGTCGAGATTCTACTTTATCAAGTCTTGATTCTACTTTATCAAGTCTTGAATCTACTTTATCAAGTCTTGAATCTACTTTATCAAGTCTTGAATCTACACCAATAAAACCTTTTGCGACCATGCCTGCAAGATCCTCAATTGTCATTTCCTTCTTCTTTTTTAGTGGAGACTTTTTCATGACTACAGTATACACCCCTATAGATTTTCAAGTCAAATTCAAACTAAAAAATCCCCTTTCGGGGATTTTTTGTTTAGAAATTTTTATTTCTTAAAAGGCATTCCGAGGAGAGTGAAGAATTCTAGAGCTTCTACTCGGGTCTTCGCAGTGGTTGCAATAGTAACTCCAAATCCGAAAACGTCTTTCAATTCTTCATCTGAGGCTTCAGGGAAAATGGTGTGTTCTTTAATACCGAGAGTGAGGTTGCCGATACTGTCCACAATCTTATTGTCGATGCCACGGAAGTCTTTCGTACGAGGAAGAGCGACATTAATCAGCTTGTCTAAGAATGCGTACATGCGTGCGCCACGGAGAGTGACAGCTACTCCGACAGGGTCGCCCTCACGAGTCTTGAAAGATGCGATAGATTTCTTTGAAGCTTTAAGCGCAGGCTTCTGGCCAGTAATCTTTGCCAATCGGCCCATAACCAAATCATTGCGATTCTTATCACGCTTTACACCGGAGCCGGTCGCTGAAGAAACAACGACTTTCACCAATTTTGGAGCTGCCATTTGGTTCTTGTAACCGAATTTGCCTTTGAGTGTGCTGAATGCTTTCTTTTCTTTTTGTTTGACTGTTTCCATAAAAATTTACAAAATTAAAAATCTGCTGCTATGCAAGCTTAACATTCGATGCGTTGATAGGCAGAGCTATTTCGATTATCTGACCCTTTTCACCACTACGACGAGCTTTGACGTGCTTCTTTTTAACATTCACGCCTTCAATAACGACTTTGCCGGTAGAAGGTATTGATTTAACGACCTTCCCCTTCTTACCTTTGTTGCCGCCTGAAATCACTATTACATTGTCTCCTTTTTTAATCATAAAATTATTTATATTATAGAACTTCCGGCGCTAATGAAACGATCTTCTGATAACCACGCTCAGCGATTTCTCGCGGGATTGGCCCGAAGATGCGACCTGCTTTCGGCTCTTTCTTACCCTTTTCTAAAATCACGACTGCATTGTCGTCAAAACGGATATATGACCCATCCTTTCGTCGGAAAGCATTCCTAGTACGCACGACAACAGCGTGGTGGATATCCTTCTTCTTAACGCCCTTGCGAGGCTCAGCGACTTTCACGGAAATAATAACCGTATCACCGATACCTGCGTAGCGGCGCTTAGCGCCACCCGGCACTTTGAAAACTTTGCCGATCTTACCTCCGGCATTGTCTGTGATTTTTACTACTGATCCGTCTTGTATCATAAAAGTTAATTAAAAATTAAAGGGAAATTATATAGCGATAAAATGCTTATCTTTCGACATTGGGCGAGTCTCCTTGATGGTCACTTGGTCCCCGACCTTGTACTTGTTTGTCTCATCATGCGCCTTATACTTCTTGCTGATCTTGATGTGCTTCTGATATTTCTGATTTTTCACAAAGCGAGTGACTGAAACGACGATTGTCTTTGCCATTTTATCGGACACGACAACTCCGCTTAATGTCTTTGTATTTTTCTTTTGTTCTGTTTCTTTTTTCATAAAATAATTATGCTCGGCTGATGACGCGAGTCTTAAATGGGAGCTTGGTGCCTGCCTTGCGAAGCGCTTCTTTTGCAATATCTTCCGGCATGCCATCGACTTCGAAAATAATACGGCCTGGTCGCACCTGGAAGCAGTATGCCTCAGGATCGCCCTTACCCTTACCCATTCCCATTTGTGGAGGCTTCTGAGTGATAGGACGGTCAGGGAAAACGCGGATCCAGATGCGGCCAGCCTTTGAAAGCTTGCGTGACATCGCCTTTCGAGCAGATTCGATCTGGTTTGATTTCAAACGAGCGCCAGTCTCAGCCTTCAATCCGAATGAGCCGAATGAAAGAGTGATACCGCGAGTTTCAGGCGCCTGAAGTTTCGCATCGCTCATTCGGCCGGTCTGCCACTTTCTAAATTTTACTTTCTTTGGAGTAAGCATGATAGTAATTTATTATTTCTTTTCGGCAAAAACCTGCCCGCGATAAATCCAAACCTTAATACCAATATCGCCGTACGGCAAATGAGCACGCTGACGAGAGAAATCGATATCCGCACGGAAAGTCTGAAGTGGGATACTGCCCTTCTTGAGCTCTTCACTGCGAGCGATTTCAGCACCGCCCAAACGGCCGCCAAGAACGATACGCGCACCCTTCACGTCACGAGACTGCATGACTTTTTCAATAGTCTGCTTCAATACGCGGCGGAATGGCATACGCTTCTCGAGGCCTTCTGCGACAGCAAATGCCACGATATTTGCGTCGGAATCAGGGTTTGCAACTTCAACTATATCGATCTTAAGATCTTCAGGCTCAGCAATCTTGTTCTTCTTCATAAATTTCAAAATATCATTTCGGAGTTTGATTGCGCCTTCGCCGCTTCGGCCGATAATCATACCAGGGCGTGAAGTGCGGATGATAATACGAGCACCCTTCTGACTGCGCTCGAATTCAATAGATGCGGCATAAAAGCCCTGAAGCTTCTTCTCTAAGAAACGGCGTACGAGAACATCAGCGCGAAGAAAATCTACGTACTTTTTATCACTAGCAAACCAGCGAGATTTCCAATCTCTTAATATGACTAGTCTATGCGCATATGGGTGAACGATTTTGGACATAAATTATTTTTTCTTAGCTGCAGCCTTTTTCGCCGGAGCTTTCTTAATTGGTTTTGAATCTTTCTTTTCAACTTTCTCCTTTTTTACTTCAACCTTCTCAGCTTTTACCGCCTTTGCTTGTGCTTTCTTTGTTTCTCCGAATTCTCCGAGTGTAATAGTGACATGGCTTGAGCGCTTATTGATGCGTGAAGCTGAGCCACGAGCGCGAGGCATTGAACGCTTTAGCACTACACCTTTGTCCACGCAGATTTCTTTCACAATCAGAGTATCTGGGTTCATTCCGAAATTCTTCACAGCATTAGCGACAGCGGAAGCCAAAAGCTTTTTGATAGGCAATGCTCCGCGCTTGATTAGGAATGACAATTGAATGTCAGCATCCTTTATGCGCTTACCCTTAATAAGGCCGGCAATGAGGCGAACTTTTCGAGGAGACTGGCGATAATTTTTAAGCATTGCTTTCATAACTTTAGATTATTTTTTCTTAGTATCAGTGGTTGTTTTCGCAGCTTTAGCCTGAGCGATTTCAGTATCCTTCTTCTTCTGTTCTATTTCCTTCTGCATTTTACCGCCGTGCTTGGTAAACTTGCGAGTCAAAGAAAATTCGCCCAAACGGTGACCAACCATGTCTTCAGTAACGAGCACATCAATGTGTATTTTGCCATTATGAACTCCGAATACGAAGCCAACCATTTCAGGACTTATCTGTGAAGCGCGAGCCCAGGTCTTAATAGACCCTGTCTGGATAGGGTTTTTGCCCTCAATCTTCTTGAGGAGCTTTGCGTCGACATATGGGCCTTTTTTAAGCGATCGGGTCATTTAATTTATATAAAATCTGTATTTACAAACAAAATAGCTCACAGAGAGCATGTAGGAACCATACTATCCCAAAACCAAAAAATAGTCAAACTTTTCAATTACTTATTTATTAATAAAAATAGAGCATGGCTAGACCGTGCTCTATTTTTATTATATTTAGTATTTTTATGCTCCTTTTCGGTTCTTTCCAACCTTTCGGCGAGAGACGAGGAAGACGTTTGAATATTTCTTCGGAGTACGGGTCTTTCGTCCGCCAGTAACCTTACCCCACTTAGTCTTCGGTCGGCGAGTTCCGCGTCCTTGTGCGCCTTCACCTCCACCGTATGGGTGATCCACTGGGTTCATCGCTGATCCACGGACTGTAGGACGGATACCCTTCCAGCGTGAACGACCAGCTTTACCGAAGTTCTGAAGCTTGTATTCGCTATTTGAAACTTCACCGACTGATGCCCATGCATTCTCAGAAACTTTTCGGACTTCTGTTGAAGGCATTTTAATATGAGCTTGGCCACCGTCGACTGCAATTAATTGCGCGAAAATACCTGCAGAGCGAGCGATCTTTGAACCGCCTTTCGGTTTCAATTCAATATTGTAAATAAATGCGCCAACCGGAATTAATTTCAAAGGAAGACGATTACCGGTTTCAATCGGAGCTTTTTCGGAGACGATAAATTTGTCGCCGACTTTCATAGACTTTGGAGTGACAACATAGCGCTTCTCACCATCAGCGTATACTGCGAGTGAAATGAATGCTGAACGGTTAGGATCATATTCAACTGATGTGATTTTTGCTGGGATATCAAATTTATTGTAAAGGAAATCAACATCGCGATAAGAACGCTTGTGTCCGCCGCCCTTGTGACGAGTAGTGATACGACCTTGGTTGTTGCGGCCTACACTGCGCTTACCACCTTTAGTAAGAGATTTCTCAGGGCGAGACTTAGTCAAAACACCCTTATAAGAAACGGTGGTCATTGATCTTCGTGATGGTGATGTTGGTTTATACTTTTTCATAAAATTACATTACTTCTATTTTCTGGCCTTTCTTAAGGTAAACATAAGCTTTCTTGCCACCAGATACTATTCCCTTCCTGCCGCGAACGAAAACCATCTCAGGATGCGTAGTCACCATGGCAACTTTCATCACATCAACTTTGAAAAGCTTTTTGATGGCCTTCTTTACTTCAATCTTGGTTGCTTTATCTGAAACATTGAAAACATACACACCCTTCTCAGCGCCGAGTGCAGCCTTTTCAGTCATGCGAGCGCTTTTAATAGGAGTACCATCGTACTTTCCCTTCGGCTTTTCTTTAATATTCTTTTTTTCTTTTTTTTCAGCCATGATATTTACTAATAATTTATATATCTGATTTTGCGACAACTTTAGTTGATTTAGCCATCTTGCCTTCGAGGAATGCGATCGACTTTTCCGGATTGGCGATAATAATATATTTAAATTTAATGAGATCAAGCGGATTAATCATTGAAACATCTTTAAGTGAAATTGCGGAAAGATTACTGAAGCTCTTTTTAATAGTTTCACCCGCTTCCGGCACAGTGATGTATGCTGAATTTCTTTTCTTAGTAGCGATATTTTCAAAGCCTGAAACTTTTGAAAGAGCTTCGAGGGTAGATATTGCAGTCTTAGTCTTGATGCCGTCGAATGAAAGAGTGTCTACGAACATAAGCTCACCGTCACTCAACTTCTTAGAGAGAATTGTGTAAACAGCCTTAGCCTTCATCTTTTTATTGATCTTTCTGTCGTAATTTTTCTCCGCGAGAGGTCCGTGAGCAACACCTCCACCAACCCAGATCGGTGAACGAGTAGATCCATGACGCGCTCGTCCTGTACCCTTCTGCTTCCATGGCTTCTTGCCGCCTCCGCGCACTTCGCCACGGCCTTTAGTATCGGCAGTGCCTGCGCGCTGATTAGACATCATGCTGTGGACGACTTGGTGTACGAGGTCGGAATTCCACTTCAAACCGAAAATGTTTTCCGGAAGAGAAATTGACCCTGCGTCTTTACCTTTTTGATTGTATACTTTTGATTCCATATGTTTATTTAGCCGACAATTTCAATAAGCGTTCCACGGCGGCCGGGAATTGCGCCTGAGATTAGAATTTGGTTCGCTTCTCTATTTACTTCGAGCACTTTCAAATGCTTGATAGTAACAGTATCAGAACCCATACGGCCAGCCATTCTCATGCCTTTTGGCACACGGTTGCGGAGACCGCCACCGATTGAGCCTGGCTCGCGCTCAGAATGCTTCTGACCGTGAGAACGAGGACCACCTTTGAATCCATGACGCTTAACAACACCCTGAAAGCCTTTACCCTTGGAAATTCCCGTAACTTCTACCATATCCCCTTTGGAAAAAGTGGATACATCGATAGTGTCGCCCTTTTTCAAATCGGAAGTTTCGTCAATGCGAAATTCCTTCAATTCTTTGAAAAATCCCAAGTCTCCCAAGTGGCCGATGACCGGCTTTGAAAGGCGCTCCTTTTTTTGAGTGCCGAAGCCGACCTGCACAGCAGTGTAGCCGTCAGTATCAGCAGTCTTTACTTGAGTAACAGTGATCGGACCAGCAGACACGATGGTAGCCGGAGATACCATGCCATTCTCATCGAAATGCTGAACCATATTTTGTTTTGTTCCAAGGATAAATTTCATGATAGTAAGAATTACAGAGTTCTGACCTGCCTGTGGCAGGCAGGATAATCAGTTAGATCATTTTAACTGAGAGATCAACACCGGACGGCAGGCTTAAGTTTGTGAGCGCTTCTATCGCTTTCGGAGTCAAGTTTACGATATCAACCATGCGTTTGTGAGTTCGGATTTCGAACTGCTCACGCGAGTTCTTGTAGATGAACGGTGAGCGGTTGACAGTGTACTTCTTGATTTCTGTCGGCAAAGGAACCGGACCGACGACTTTCGCATCATGGCGGACTGCAGTATCGATAATCTGCTTCACTGAAGCATCAAGAATTTTATTCTCATATGCCTTGACGCTGATTCGGAGAGTACCGCCTTCACTTTCTTTTACAGCAGACTTTTTAACAGTTTTTGGTTTTGTTGTTTTTTTTGCAGCCATAATAGTTGTGCACTATGTATTACGCAATGATTTTAGTAACGACACCCGCGCCAACAGTCTTGCCGCCTTCGCGAATAGCGAATCGCTGCTGATCTTCGAGAGCAACCGGAGTAACGAGGTTAACATGGAGCTTTACAGTGTCCCCTGGCATAACCATTTCAATACCTTCAGGTAGCTTTGTGTCACCAGTAACATCCGTAGTGCGGATATAGAACTGAGGCTTGTAACCAGAGAAGAATGGAGTGTGTCGACCACCTTCTTCTTTCTTCAGAATGTACACTTCACATTCGAATTCAGAGTGAGGAGTGACAGAGCCTGTCTTTGCAAGCACCTGACCGCGAGTGAGGTCTTCTTTCTTTACACCGCGAAGGAGGATACCAGCGTTGTCTCCTGCCATACCTTCTTTCAAGTTTTTATTGAACATTTCAATACCTGTAACAGTAGTCTTGATTGTAGGCTTGATACCGATGATTTCGATTTCTTCACCGACTTTCACGATACCTCTTTCAATCTTACCTGTTGCAACAGTACCTCGGCCTTCAATTGAGAAAATGTCTTCGATAGGCATAAGGAAAGGCTTTGTAACGTCTCGTTCTGGAACTGGGATGTATGTATCGAGCGCGTTTACGAGCTCCATAACTTTCTTTGCCCATTCATCATCATTTGATGCAGATTCAAGAGCCTTAAGGCCTGAACCACGGATAACTGGAGCATTTGCTCCGTCGAAGCCCTGCTTTGTGAGGAGTTCACGGATTTCTTCTTCAACTAGATCAATCATGTCTTTATCATCAACCATGTCGCACTTGTTGAGGAACACAATAATCTTTGGAACACCAACTTGCTTTGCAAGGAGAACGTGTTCGCGAGTCTGTGGCATAGCACCATCAGTCGCAGCAACGACAAGAACCGCGCCGTCCATTTGAGCAGCACCGGTAATCATGTTTTTAATGTAGTCAGCGTGACCTGGAGCATCGATGTGAGCGTAGTGACGAGTTGGAGTCCAGTACTCATTGTGAGAAAGAGCAATCGTGATACCACGAGCCTTTTCTTCCGGAGCGGAGTCGATTTGGTCAACACCTTTTATTTTTGCGCCATATTCACCACCTTGACGAGCAAGGATAGCAAGGATAGCTGCTGTTAATGTTGTCTTGCCATGGTCAACGTGACCGATGGTGCCCACGTTTACGTGTGGCTTGTCTCTCTTGAATTCTTCAGCCATATATATGTTTTAGCCAGAGGATCCGATTATTCAAAGGGATCATACGCTTATATTAATATTTATAAAATATTTGCCCTTAAATTTGTTTTCGCGATGAAAGTTTAAGGAACGAGAATTCCTAAACCCTCACAAAGAAAACAAAATACGCACAAATGCGATTGCCATTCATACTAGCAAATTGCTTTAAGTGTGTCAAATTAAAAAATCACCATATTTTATGGTGATTTTTTAATTTTTACTTTCTCGCTGCGATAATTGTGTCTGCAACGTTTGTTGGAACAACATCATAACGATAAAATTCCATAGTGAATCCAGCGCGACCTTCAGACATTGAGCGGAGCGCTGTAGTGTAGCCAAACATTTCTGATAGAGGAACAATAGCTTTGACCACTTTGTTCATACCGCGATCTTCCATGCCTTCGATAAGCCCGCGCTTTGATGAGAGGCTTCCTGTCACATCACCCATGAATTTCTCAGGAGTGATGGCTTCCACCTTCATCATAGGCTCAAGGATAACAGGGCGTGCGCGCTTACAAGCATCTTGGACTGCCATTGAAGCGGCGATTTTGAACGCCATTTCGTTAGAGTCGACTTCGTGATAACTACCATCCCAAAGTTCAACAGATACGTTGACCATCTTGAAACCAGCCAAAATACCGCGCTCGAGGCCTTCTTTGAAGCCTTTTTCACAAGGAGCAATATATTCCTGAGGGATAACACCTCCTTTGATAGTATTGATGAATTCGAAGCTTCCGTCTCTCTTGGTGTTCTTCGGCAAATCTTCTTTCGCAATTGAAAGGTCCATAGGCTTGACCTTAATCTTCACGTGACCATAGTTACCGCGACCGCCAGACTGCTTGATGTACTTACCTTCTGCATCAGATTCGCCGAGAATTGTTTCTCGGTATGCTACCTGTGGTTTGCCTACATTCGCTTCCACGCCGAATTCTCTCTTCATACGGTCAACGATAATATCCAAATGGAGCTCTCCCATTCCGGCAATAATAGTTTCCATTGTTTCCTGATCGGTTGAAACTCTAAATGTCGGATCTTCATCAGCGAGACGGCTTAGCGCCATACCCATTTTTTCCTGGTCAGCTTTTGTCTTCGGCTCAATGCGGAGCGAGATCACAGGTTCTGGGAATACGATACGCTCGAGCTGGATAGGATTATTTTCATCACAAAGAGTATCGGAAGTTTTCGTATCTTTCAAGCCGACAGCTGCAGCGATTTCACCGGCAAAAACTTTTTTCACTTCTTCACGCTCGTTCGCATGCATACGAAGGATTCGTCCGATGCGCTCTTTATTGCGTGTTCGAGGGTTGTAAACATATGAACCAGCAGTAAGGGTACCTGAATACACGCGGAAGAAAATCAGCTGGCCAACGAATGGGTCGGTTGCGACTTTGAAAGCAAGAGCTGAAAATGGCTCTGTATCAGATGCGTTACGGACAGCAGGCTCATCAGTATCAGGATTGATTCCATTGATTGGAGGAATATCAAGTGGTGATGGTAGGTAGTCGACAACTGCGTCGAGTACGAGCTGAACACCCTTGTTTTTCAAAGCAGAACCGGCAAAGACAGGGAAAATGTCGTTCGCAATTACGCCTTTTCGGAGAAGCTTTTTTAATGTTGCAGTATCAGGAGTTTTGCCTTCGAGGTAATCATTCATTACTGCATCATCCTGTTCAACGATCTTCTCAACGAGCTCTGCGCGATATTTCTCCGCATCAGCCTTCAAATTTTCTGGAATTTCTTTTTCAATGACATTACTGCCTAGTTCGCCTTCGAAGTAGTAAGCCTTCATTGTAAGAAGGTCGATCACGCCTTCATGCTTTTCTTCGAGACCTATCGGAAGCTGCGCGCGAATCGCGTTTTTAGAAAGACGATCGAGAATTGTCTTGTATGAATGTTCGAATGATGCGCCAGTGCGGTCAAGCTTGTTTACGAAGCAGATACGAGGAACCTTCGCCTCGTCAGCGTAACGCCAGTTAGTTTCAGACTGTGGTTCAACGCCAGCCACGCCGTCGAAAACGACGACTGCTCCGTCGAGTACGCGAAGTGAACGCTTAACCTCCACAGTAAAGTCGATATGCCCTGGGGTGTCAATAATATTGAAACGATGCTTTTTATTTTTATCCTTGAGAGCGTATGTGGGGTTCCAGAAGCAAGTTACCGCAGCGGAAGTAATAGTGATACCGCGCTCCTTTTCCTGTTCCATCCAGTCTGTCGTAGTTTCTCCGTTGTGCACTTCACCGATTTTGTGCGAAACACCAGTGTAGTAAAGCACACGCTCAGACGTGGTTGTCTTACCCGCATCGATGTGGGCAATGATTCCAAAATTTCTAACTTTTTCTAGGGGATAATCTCGTTCCATATAATAAATAAAGTGATAAATAAGCTAAATAAAAAGAGAACAGGGCACTGTTCTAGTAAAAGCACTATATCGTATAAAGCCGATTTTTGCAAATAAAAAAAGCCGGGGGTTCCGGCTTTTTGTTTGATAACTACTAGAGATTCATCTCCTTAATCTTTGTCTGAAAATTGGAAATTTGACCTGGAAGAAGTGAAATTTGGAAGCTACAAGTTGTTGGCTTCTCGTCTTTTATATCAGTAATTGTTGTTTTAAATTCCCCTGATAATTCTATAATTTTTTGGGTAAGAAATTTTCGTGGAAATCCAGTAACAACATATTCCTCCTGAACCCGAACCAGACCAAAACTTATAGATCCTTCAGATGTCTTTATTTTTTCTATCATTTTATAAATTTTTAATTGTTTAACAAAGAATTGAATTGCCTTCAGACTACTTTAAAAAACAAAACCCGTCAAGAATAAGAAGTTCGTCTACAGATATACGCCATGGCGTATATCTGTAGAGAAATAATATTATATGCTGTTACTATCCCCCGTAAATGGTTTAGCTAGCTTAAATGTTTTCATTTTGTCTTTTAAACCTATGGATTCTATATATTCAAGAAAGTCTTTCGACAAAGGCGAGGGGCCGACCCAGACACTTTTTTGAATCATAATATAATCAAATTTTTTCAAATGCCTACGAAACCAATCCCGCTCTTTTTTCTTTTCATGCGAAATATCGTACATAACGATCAAATTCTTTGGTGAATCTTTTTTAAAAGATGAAGAAAATGAAACATTATAGAAACTTCGTATCCTGTCTTCTTTTGGAATTTTTCTTGAGTTTATTGAATCGCTTGAAATCGGAAGTCCAAAAGCATTTACTCGCATACCTTTGTAATAAAATATTTTTCTCTGCTTTGCCATAAACTATATTATAAACCTAAATACACATATACGCCATGGCGTATATGTGTATTTAGGGCAAATAAAAAAAGCCGGGGGTTCCGGCTTTTTGGGGTTTTAGAAGTTTAATGAAGTTAGAAGATGAGAACAAACACAGCCGCCGAAAGCCACATGATCAAAGATACCAAGTACTTGTCTCTCAATTTCTCTATTCTTATAATCAAAAAGATTAATACGAGAATTCTTAAAAAGAGAGTGATACTTAAATATAATTTAAAATCCTGACTCGACATAATATTAAATACTATGTGCGAAATTAATACAGCTATAAATACAAAGATAAGAGCTGTCTCGAGAACACGCCAAAAGCGGTGAGCTTTTCTGACCTGATTACCATCACTAACCTCTACTGTTTCCTTCATGAAATTCATAAGATTCGATTTTTTATTTTGTTTTAAAATAATTTAATTACTTTTATAATACACTAAAAAACAAACCCCGTCAAGATGACGGGGTTTGTGAGGGTAAAAAATTTTGAGACTACCAAGCGAAGTGGGCGAAGGCTTTGTTAGATTCTGCCATTTTGTGAGTATCATCACGCTTTTTGATAGCTGCGCCTTCGTTTTTCGAAGCAGAGATAAGTTCATCTGCAATCTTTAAATGTATAGGTACGCCCTTTTTTGCGCGAGCTGCAATGATGATCCATCGCATTGCGAGAGCTTGCTTACGTTCAGGACGGACTTCACGAGGAACCTGGTAGTTCGCGCCACCGATACGGCGAGAGCGGACTTCAGTAGTCGGGCCGGCATTCTTGATAGCGAGGTCGAAAACTTCAAGAGGATTTGAATTGCCTGTCTTTTCTTTAATGACATCAAAAGCTCCGTAGACAGCCTTACGAGCAGTCTCCTTCTTGCCATCCCACATTACGGAATTGATAAACTTGCTCAACTTTTGAGAGTTGTAGACCATGTCAGGCTGGGCAATATTTCGATTTTTTACTTTTCTTCGCATGATTATTATTTAAAAATTATTTCTTAGCTGCGCCAGCTTTTGGACGCTTATTACCGTAGAGACTTCGACTCTTACGACGCTTCTCAACACCTTGAGTATCAAGTACGCCACGGACGATGTGGTAACGAACTCCGATCAAGTCCTTCACACGGCCCCCACGAAGCATAACCACTGAGTGTTCCTGGAGATTGTGACCTTCACCTGGGATATATGCGGTAACTTCCATACCATTAGTAAGGCGGACACGAGCGATTTTACGGAGAGCGGAGTTAGGCTTTTTAGGAGTAGTAGTGCTGACCTTTACGCATACACCGCGCTTGAAAGGAGCCGGGTAATAAATCGGCTTATTTTTAAGCGAGTTGAAACCGCGCGCGAGAGCGACGGCTTTATGTTTCTTTGTGATTTTCTTTCGGCTCTTTTTTACGAGCTGATTAATGGTTGGCATGTGAAATATACAAAATAAAAAGTCTCTGAAAGACTGGTAGAAACACTCTACTATATGGAGACATGAAATGCAAGCTTACTTGACTGCTTTGCTGAAGTACTTGAAACATGAAGCCGGGCGAAAGGAGAAGTGGTATCAATTCCCGACTTCAAAATTCCTATCGATAAAGCCCTTCGTAACTATCATCGGTTCGGAAGTATATACGAGAGTGTAACTTTCATCCGCATTCTTCTTTTCAATCTTGAAGTAATAAGTGCCATTCGGTAATAGGCAGTAGTAGTGTCCAATCTTATCGGAAATCTTGTGTGCAACTTCACGATTAAGCGCTACGGAATAAATTCTAATGATTGCAAAAGGAAGTGGATTACCCGTCACCTTCTCGGTAAGCATGCCGTGAGGTTTTGATTTAAGCCCAGTCTTTCTCAAAATTCCAAGCAAGACATAGAGAGAAGTGATAATGATATTGTATGCTTTCGGCGCTACTAAAAGAGCGATGACCGAGACAGTGAAGCCCAAGACGAACATGAAGTTAGAAATCTTGGAAAGTACCACATCACGCTTGGAGTAGAACTTCATGATCTTCATATCTCGCTTTGCGAATTCATTCCAATCAAAGCCGACAGGATCCATTGGTATATTTTTCTTAATCACACCATCAACATCCACTGTAATCATTCCACCGAAGTAGAGATCATTATACAGTTCATCATTAATTCTACCAGCGAGCTTGGCTGATGGGAATGTGTAATTGGTTTTATTCGCAATAATCGTATATGTGCCCGGGGTAATCAAGAATCCATATCTGCCGTCAAGATCAGTGATCGCAGTCGCTACTTCATTGCCAAACATATCTTTCAGCACTACGACTGCCGGATCAAGTGGCTGCTTGGTGATACTGTCGTATACAGTACCCCATGGATGAGCACGCTTTTTGAGCCCTAAAAATACCATTAGAAGTGCCCAAAGACGCGCTGGTATCAAAAAGATTTCAGAAATTGAGAGAGGGTTAATAAATAGCGCAGACGCGGCAGAAACTGCAACTCCAGCGATGATACCAGCTGTTGTAATTACTTTTGCTGCTACATCGGCTGAAGGTGTTTTTGCAAATTCTTTTAATTTTGAAAAGCCCGGACCTATTGTATTTGTTACAAAATCAATACCGGCATTAATCTGCTCGGTGATGATATCTGTGACTGTCTGAATAAAAGTAGATGTGCCACCTCCACCACCACCAGAAGTTCCTCCACCTCCGCCAGTTGTCCCCCCTCCTGTTGTGCCACCAGTAGTTCCGCCTGTTGTTCCTCCGGTAGTAGTTCCTCCCGTAGTCCCACCTGTGGTACCGCCAGTTGTCGTGCCTCCAGTAGTTCCTCCGGTTGTTGTACCGCCGGTGGTTCCACCTCCTGTGGTAGTTCCTCCTGTTGTACCTCCGGTGGTTGTTCCGCCTGTTGTACCGCCACCAGTTGTTCCTCCTGTTGTGCCTCCAGTTGTGGTGCCACCAGTAGTTCCCCCTGTTGTACCTCCAGTGGTTCCGCCCCCAACACTACCACCACCTCCATTGACCTCACTGCTGTCAGCTATATCGTATGATGCAGAATTGTTGGCATTACCATCAGTGTGACAACCAGGATCAACAGAGTCTGTCTTTTGATCGTTATCATCATCTATACCATTACTACAAGCAGGACGAGAATTTTGAGGGCGATAATCTGTAGTCACGACATAACTTGTCGGAGCACATGATGAGCCAGAATTGTTACAGTTAAATGAGATCCATCCGTAATTTTCACTCCATGCATATCCGAAAAATACTCCACTTGAATCAATCGTGACTTCCGGAGTACTACTATTTGCGAAAGGACCGAAATTAATCCAGCCAGCATTCTCGCCGAAGGCATATCCGCTCAGATTTCCATTGTTATCGTTAGCAACTTTAAAATTGGAAGATGCACAAGAATTATTGTTGGAACAATTCAAATTTATCCATCCTACATTTTCACCCCATGCATATCCTGTAAGCTGGGTATCGGTAATGTGCGTATTGTATTGGGGAAAGTTTGTGAAGTAGCCGAAATTGATGAAGCTGCCTTCGTCAAGAATCTTCGCTTTAAAATTGGTAGTGTCTATGGTGCCATCAATAATAGAAGCGAAGGCATTCCCATTGAAAAAGAGCACGCCAAAAAATAAGAAACTTGATAAAGCTATGGCGATGTATTTCATACGAGACATATTACACACATATTGTACCGACTATTACTTTGAAAAGAAAGCCTATAATGGGGATAATATAATCCCAGAGAAATATAATGAAGAAAAAGAGAATAAATACGGAATAAGATTCTAAAAATTCCCGCACAACTCGAAAACGGTATGGCAAAGCCTGAAATAAAAGCTGGGAGCCATCAAGTGGCGGAATCGGCAGGAGGTTAAATACACCGAGAAGAAGGTTCACCACAACAATCAAGCTTGATATGTAGATAAAAGGGTTTGTGACGTCGCATGAAGATGTGGCAAGACCAAGCACTGGGGCAAATCGGATTAAGAGACCAAAGACAATCGCCAAGAAAAAATTAGCAAAAATCCCTGCCGCCACCACGATTGACGGGCCATATTTCTGATTATTCAGATTTCTAGAGTTGTATGGCACCGGCTTCGCCCAGCCTAAGACAAAGCCGGCATTTGAAAGTATCAAGAGAGCCGGGAGTATTATCGAACCGAAAAGATCAAGATGCTTTATGGGATTAAAAGTCAGCCGACCTTGTGAACGCGCTGTTTCGTCCCCGAAATAGTATGCCGCAAGCCCATGAGAAACCTCGTGAACTACCACGGACATAATGAGAATAACAATATAAAAAATAGAATTAATGATGTTTAAGTCGGGCATATTGCGAAATTACAATATGTATGATAGCATGAGCGCTACATATATAACAAAAGTTTTACAGTAAATATATTAAGTAATTTATGGCAAAAGTCTGTCCGATAACTCAAAAAGGTTCGATTATGGCTGGCGGGTACAGCAACCGTGTTCGTGCTACTAAATTTAATCCGACAGGCATGAAGCGCAAATACCCAAACCTTCAGAAGAAGAAAATCTACATTCCTGAACTCAAGAAATCAATAACCCTCACTATCTCCACAGAGGCTATCAAAACCATCAACAAGAACGGCGCATTCGCAACACTCAAAAAAGCGGGAATAATCTAAAGATCGCCGAGGGCGATTTTTTTGATATACTATTTCCATGCAAGATTTTAAAGAAAAAATCAAAGAAATCTTCTCCCTTGATTATCGCTCACTCGCTCTCATGCGCATCGGCGTCGGACTGAAGCTTATTTTCGATCTCATCGACCGAGCGCGCGACCTTTCCGCGCACTATTCAGACCTCGGCACACTTCCCCGCTCGACACTTCTTCAATTTTTCCATAATGATTATTTCATCTCGCTCCACATGGCGAGCGGGTGGGCTATGTTTGAAGGCATATTATTCATCATTGCATTTATTTTCGCAGTGATGCTCGTCGTAGGCTATCGCACGACGCTTGCAACAATCATTTCATGGTTCCTTTTAATTTCACTCCATAATCGTAACCCACTCATCTTGCAGGGCGGAGATGTTATCTTTCGTGTAGTGCTCTTTTGGTGCATGTTTCTACCTTGGGGTAAGCGCTTCTCATTTGATCGCTATAATAAAAAAACTGAAATACCGGAAACAAAAACTTTCTCCGGCGCAGCTGCGACTGCTTACATAATCCAAATAGTTCTTGTATACATTTTCTGCGGACTTCTAAAAACGGGAGAAGTGTGGCAAAACGGTCTAGCGATATATTATGCTCTCTCAATTGATCAATTCACTACACCCATCGGATACTTCTTCCTCCAATTCCCCCGCTTTTTGAAATTATTGACTCATGGCGTGCTCTATACGGAATTTTTCGGCGCGCTTGCAATAATTTCACCCATATATAATCAAGCGCTGCGAATGTTCGCAGTCGCAGTGCTCATCATAATGCAGATGGGTATCAACCTCTCCATGCGCATAGGACTCTTCGGCATGATTGCCGTCGTCACACTGATCGGACTTTTGCCTTCGCTTTTCTGGGATGACATTCTGCCGAGAATTCAAAAAATAATAAGTACTAAAAAGAAAACTGGGCTGAAAATTTATTACGATGGTGTGTGCGGGTTCTGCCAAAAATCGACATACTATTTGAAGCGTGCGCTTTTTCTTTCGCCAAGTACTCAAGTCTTGCCTGTACAGACAGATGAGAGCGTAAAGCGTGACATGGACATCCATAATTCATGGGTGATTATTGATAGTGGTGGCAATCGGCATTTCGCATTCGATGGGTTTATCACTATGGTTTCATATTCACCGATTTTCTTTTTCTTCGCGCCAATATTCCGTATTAATTTTATCCACCAAATCGGTGATGTTATATATCGTCGCGTAAGTACTAAGCGCACAAAGCTCTGCCTACGCCCGCATAAAATTGAACCGGAAACAAAAATTAAAAAATCCGCGCGCAAAATTGAAAAGGCGGTGATTGTTTTCCTAACTATATATATAATTCTTTGGAATTTAGACACATTGCCGACTAAAAATAAATTTATTCCAGAATCATGGAAGTGGATTGCTTGGACGACTCGCTTGGATCAAAAATTCGACATGTTTGCGCCCTCCCCTTCTACTGAAGACGGCTGGTATGTGATGCCTGGGTATTTGAAAAACGGTTCGGAAATTAATATCTATACCGGCAAGCCTGTCACTTATGAAAAGCCTTACCTTGTCGCTTGGACATACAAGAATCAACGCTGGCAGAAATATTTAATGAATTTATATAGTGAAAATAACAAGAACTACCGCCTAGCCTATGGCCAATATCTCTGTCGCGAATGGAACGGGTCGCACAAGGACAGCGAGCAGGTGAATGATTTTAAAATTATTTATATGCTCGAGCCAACACTGCCTGATTACCAAACTCCGACTATTACTCCGACGACAATTTGGGAGCATAGGTGTTTTTAAAAAAATCAAGATGTCTCTTCGGAGGGGGTTTGCGACGCGACTGGCGGAGCAACTTCAGGATTTTTTAAGCTTCAAAAAATCCGTACCCGGAGAAGAGATTTCTTGATTTTTTTAATTTACTGTAAAACTTTTTCCGTCGCTTTTCATTATTATTGTGCCGAACAAATCCGTTCGGTAAACTTTCGCTCCGAAAGATTTTAGAGTGTCGAGCGTTTCTTTGTGCGGGTGGCCGTAGCTATTATCCTTACCATCTGAAATTATCGCATATAGAGGCAGCACATAACTCACAAATTCCGGAGAGCTTGATGTGCGCGAGCCATGATGCCCTACTTTCAGAACTGTGCTTTTTAAATTATCTCCTTCAAGACTGACAATAATATGTTCGGTCAAGGCTGTCGAATCGCCAGTCAATAACATTGAAGTTTGCCCATAGACCAGCTTCGCCACAATCGAGCCTTCATTTGGTTTCCAAGTTGAAACATCACGATCAGGAAATAAAATTGAAATATAAACGCCACTCTTTTTATCAAGCCAAATTTTCATACCTCGTTTGGCGAGAATGTTCGGTACTTTTTTCTCTACAATCATCCGTTCAAGCTCGGCATATGTTTTTGTCTTTGAATACGTACTCGGCTCAAGCACTGCACTAACTGTAAAATTATCGAGAACATCGAGAAATCCGGCATAGTGATCTTTATCCGGATTCGTAACAACAAGCATATCTATTGACCTGTCATTAAACGGCATCACCTTGCCTAGCTCTGAAAGTATTTTCCCATCCGGTCCGCCGTCGAAAATCACTTGGTTGCCATTCGGAGCTTCAATGTAAATAGAATCCCCTTGCCCGACATCGAGCACTGCGACTGTTAATCTTCCATGTTCAAGCCTATATACCCTTTGCCAAATAAAGCCGGTAATGGAAATAAGGATGATTAAAAATGCTATTCGTGCCAGATTTGCTTTGTCGGAAAAAAATCGCTTCATGATATAATCCATATGTTACCATTTAATCTAAAAATTTATGTCAGAACACTTCGCAGAAAAAAAGTTTACAATCCCCACACTTAAAGGTATTTCAGAAAAGACCATCACCGAACACATGAAGCTCTACGCCGGCTATGTTAAATTTGCTAATTTGATTCAAGATCAGATTACTGAGCTTTTAAGCGATGTGGAAAAAAATGCCTACGCTATCGGCGAACTCAATCGTCGCTTTGCATTCGAATTCGACGGCATGAGGAATCACGAATATTACTTTCACTCGCTTGAAGGCGGACATATGGTACTCGACAGTGATAGCGCTCTTAAAAAGGCGATTGAAAAAGAGTGGGGCTTGTTTGATGTATTCCTCACTCGCTTCAAAGCAGTTGCGCTCACCCGCGGCATCGGCTGGGCAATGCTTTCCTGTGATCCGCATACGAAAAAGCTCATCACTTCATGGGTAGATGAGCAACACATCGGACAGCTTATTGGACTTCAGCCGATTCTCGCGCTCGACATGTGGGAACACTCATATCTCTTTGACTATATCCCCGCAGAAAAGAAAAATTACGTGGAAGCATTCTTTGAAAATTTAAACTGGTCAGTGATTGAGGAGAATTATAAAAAAGCAGTTCAGTAGATATGTGGAAAATAAAAAATCTCAGCATTAAATATGCTGGGTTTTTTTAATTTTTAATCAAATACCACAACCATAATCCATACACTATTGCAATAAACCAGCCGGAAACATTTGGAATTATGATTGAGGCGAATGAAAACGATGCGAAAAGGTGATTGGTGAGGAGAATGATGTGTAAAACAATATACGAAAAAATTCCCGGAATATATGCAAGCCAGAAAGATATTAGTCCGAAGAATCCAGTTGTAAAACCAAGTATCATTGAAAGCGGAACGAGTGGAACAATAAGCAGATTCGCCGGAATTGCCACGAATGAAAATGTACCCATTTGATACAGAATAAACGGCGCGACAAAAAGATAGATTGCAGTGGTGGCAGTCGCTATTTCACGCAAGGCAAATTTCTTCGGAACCCACTTGAAATACTTTTCAAAATACGGCGTCACATATATGAGAGCAATAGTAGCGAGGAATGAAAGCTGAAATGATACGTCATAAATAAGGATGAGCGGACTCCATAAAATCATTATCAAAAATGCGACTGCAAGGGCTCGGCCAATATCGTATTTTCTGCCTGTTGCTCGAGCAATAAGCGCAAGTAATGCCATAATCCCCGCTCGGATAGCAGTCGATGACGCACCTGTCATTAATACGAAAAGCATAATTGCAAGCGCGCCTGCGCCAAGACTATAAAGGAACGGTAGAAATGCAAAGAGCTTCATTACCCAATCGGCAACAATCGTGACATTGTAGCCGGAGAGCGCGACGATATGGATAGTGCCGGTTGTGATAAATTCTTGATTAAGTGTACTCGTTATACCGCTTTTATCTCCTAAAATAATCCCTGCCATCAGCCCCGACTCCGGTCGAGCGATTACCCTCTCGAGAGCGTGAGTAAAAATGTCTTTTATATGAAAAAGTTTAGTCTTGAGCCAGTTGCCGTTATCGTGAGAAATGACTGTAATTTCCGGATAGCGGATTTCATAAAAAATCCCGTCTTTTTTCAAATACATAGGGTAATTGAACATTCGACCTGTTGTATCACTCACAAATGCTTCCGGCTTGGTAAGCTTCCCAGAAACAACGACATCATCACCGTATTCATATTTCGGATATCGCTCGGCAGTTACCATGATTTTTGTAGAATTCTCGAGGTTTTTCCTCGGGGTACTCCCGGAGGAAATTCCTCGGGAATTCGTTTCCAAAACAAGCTTTGTATTTTTTTCTCTCTCATCTGGATCTTCAGCAATCACTCCCCGCACTTCCACACTCTGTCCTAACCCATCTTCAAATACTTTCGGCCCCTCCTCATGGTACGCACTAAAAAATCTGAAAAGAAATAAACAAAAAAGACAAATACAACAAAAAATGAAAAATAAGTTTTTTGCTGTGTATTTTGAATCTGTTTTTGATTCCATAAATTACAGACTCTGTAATGACCAAAGCGCAATAAGATCACTCTCCTCCTCTTTATTCATCGTTTTTTTATACTTTGCACCTTTAGCGCCTTTTACCCGCTTTTCGCAATCTGCCCAGGTTTTATCAATAGAGATTTTGCCATTAACTAGCGAGACATATGAATAACCCGTGCCTGTTTTTGTTTTTGATTTTTGTGCTTGCCCGACGGCTTTGCCGTTTAGGGTGCCGTCAGTCCCTTTCAAAATTGGTGATCCAAGATCATTTTCATATTCAACAAGTGATCCGTGAAAAAGTTCCACCGGTAGCTTTTCCGCATAGCTCGTAGCAATCTGATCCACACGCTCATTACCCGGAATGCCGGAATGGCCTTTAATTTTCTGCCACGTAATTTTTTCTTTCTGTACTCGAACAAGCAAGAGTAATCGCTCCCATAAATCACGATTTAAAACATCATCTTTAGTAGAAGTAATCCATCCATTTTTCTCCCAGCCGTAGACCCATTTTGTAATTCCATTTAAGACATAGGCTGAATCAATAAAAATAGTTACCCCATAGGTCTTGCCTATGGGGTCAATCGCAAGCAACGCTTCAATCGCCGCAATTAATTCCATACGATTATTTGTGGTCTCCTTCTCATATCCACCCAATTCAAAAACTTTCTCTGTATTCGTATTATAAATAATCGTCCCCCAGCCTCCAGGGCCTGGATTCCCAAGCGAGCTCCCATCAGTAAAAATATAAATTTGATTCTTCTCAGTATTCATAATTTAGATTATATCAACAATTCTTAGCCGAAGCTCTACTCTGCCAGCGAATCGAGAGAGGTCAAACGAAGCCAATAGGTTAATTTTCTGATCAACTTCAATTTGAGCAGGATAGTCAGCGCTTGTTTTGAAAAATGCGATTGCCTTTACTATTTTTCCTGTAGAATCTTTAAATGAAAGCGCAAGATGGTTTTTTTCTTTGCCGAAATGCTTAATATTTAAAACTACAATATTACTGAAGTGAAACACTGGCTTAGGATTCTCTATTCCAAAAGGCGCAAGGGATGAAATTAATTGCCAGTTTCTTATCGTAATATCATCAAGAGTAAGTTCAGCTTCATATTTCTCTACCTCTTGAATCTCAGAATCTGAATTTGAAATTTGAGAAAGTGCGAAGAGTAAATGATCCTCTAAAAAATGAATCTGCTCGTGTGTCACGGAAAATCCACCTGCAAGCTCATGACCACCAAAAGAAAGTAAGGCATTCTCTGGGAGTGCACGCATGATTGCTACCATATTTACACCTTCAATTGAACGGCATGAACCTTTTATTGTATCACTACCCTCACAACCCCATACGAATGCAGGCTTTTTATAAGTATCAGTAATTTTACCAGCGACAAGGCCAAGTATACCTGCTCTCCATTTGGGATTACCTATCACAATTAATCCTTTCTCTTCCCTTTTCTCTAATGTACCATGCACTTCCTTCATAATCGTAGCGACCATAATTTTACGTTCATCATTTATTTTCGCCAAGTGGTCAGCAAGCACACCGGCTTCAACAACATCTGTTGTCGCAAGTAATTCAAACGCTCGCATTGGCACATCCATACGTGAGGCGGCATTGATACGCGGTGTAATCATGAATGTAATATCATCCTCCGCTAAATATCGCTGGTCGATATCCATTTTCTTCAATAATTTTTGCAAGCCGGGGCGAGGGCTTTTTTGTAAAACTTTAATCCCAAAATACGCAAGCACGCGATTTTCTTCGCGAAGCGGAACCATATCAGAAAGTGTACCGAGGCCTGCCATATCAAGCAGCCACTTTTCCCAGCCAGCAGAAATCTTCCAATACTCGCCGTATTTTTTCACTAAACCTTGAACCAATTTGAAGGCAACACCGGAACCACAGAGCATGCCATACGGATAGTTACCAATCTTTGGATTTAAAATCGCGTACCCCCGAGGCAAGACCTCGGGAGGTATATGGTGATCAGTAATAATAACATCAATACCGAAACCGCCGGCTTGAGCGACTTCATCCACTGCTGTCGTGCCGAGATCGACGGTGATGATCAATTTAGCGCCAGCTTCATTAAGTGAACGCACAGCATCTGCGTGCAAACCATAGCCTTCACCATGCCTATCGGGAATATAAACTTCAAAATTCTCATAACCTATCTTTTTGAAAAAATCATGAAGTACGACTGAGCCGGGTATGCCATCGCAGTCATAGTCGCCGTAAATTATAACTTTTTCCCTTGCTTCAACTGCTTCATATATCCTTACACAAGCCTTCTCCATATCAGGAAAAAGAAATGGGTCATTTAGGGATTCGTATGAAGGATGAAGAAATTTATCAGCATCGGCATGAGTAGTAATGCCACGATTACGAAATAGTATCTGTAAGAGTTCAGGATAATGACTCAAATCTGTGGTATCAGCGCTTTTCATAAAGCTGATTTTACCATACAATAGAAGCATGAACGATTGTATTTTCTGTAAAATCATTGCCAAAGAAATCCCAAGCACTATGATTTATGAAGACAATGCAATATTGGCAATCCTTGACCTGCATCCGGTGAATATCGGGCACACACTCGTCATTCCTAAAAATCATCATCGTAATATCTTTGATACTCCTAAAGATATAGTCTGCGCTATGATGGCGGTTGCCCAAAAAATCGCTCTATCAATCAAGACCAGCTTAGTATCTGACGGAATTAATATCATCATGAACAACGAACTCCCCGCTGGGCAACTCATCTACCATACTCATATCCATATCATTCCTCGCTATGAGGGCGATGGTTTTGCACACTGGAAAGGCAAGCGTGCATATGAAAAAGAAGAGTTAGAGGAAATTGCCGAGAAAATTACTTCAGCGCTTTAATCCCTGGTAATGTACCTTGAATAAGAAAGTCGAGTGTTGCACCGCCACCAGTGGAAACGAATGAAAATTTATTTTCCATTTTAAACTTCATTATCAAAGAAACGGTGTCACCTCCGCCTATTACGGAAAAAGTTTTTGATTTTGCGACTGCCGTAAGTAATTGTTTTGTAGCTTTTATATAACCGCCTTCATAGTAGCCTGTCGGACCGTTCCAAAGAACGGTTTTTGTTTGGGTAATATATTTGGAAAGAAATTTCACAGTTTCCGGACCAATGTCTACTATTTTGTCCGACTTTTTTATTTCAGTAAAATTTTTAACTGATGATTCCCTTTCTAAATTTTCAGCAATCACGTCTATCGGAAGAATCAGTTTTTTATTTTTCAGAATTTTTTCAATGCCGAATTTTCCACTATCTACGACTGAACGTCCGATCTCATGGCCTTCCGCCTTGAAGAAATTATTCGCCAAAGCTCCCGTGATGAATACGACATCGGCAATTCGCAAATACTTTTCAATCAATGGCATCTTCGTTTCAAATTTTGCTCCGCCCAACACGAAAAGGAATGGTGATTTTGGATTTTTCAGGACTTTGGATAAGTGCTTCACTTCAAGAGTCATCTGTAATCCAGCATATGAAGGCAAATACTTCGGCACGCCGATAATAGATGCATGAGCACGATGAGCTGCGGAAAATGCATCATCGACATATATATCAGCAAGAGATGCAAGCTCTTTTGCAAAAGACACACTATTTTTCATTTCACCCGCATTCGAACGCAGATTTTCGAGCAGAAGAACTTCACCTGTGTTCATAGTGTCAACAGCTTGTTTTACTTCACTATCAATAATCGAAGGCATAAATGCGCACTTGAAGAATTTTTTATCAATATGTTTCGCAACAGGCAAAAGCGATTGAGAACCATCGGCACCCATATGGGAGATTAAGATAACTTTTGCACCTTTCTTCCGTAAAAGATTGATGGTTGGTAGAGATTTTATAATTCGGAAATCATCAAATACTCTGCTGTTTTTAATCGGCACGTTAAAGTCGACTCGTAAGAGTACGGCTTTACCTTTGATATTTTTTAATTCTTTGATTGATTTCATTGTATTAATAAATAATTAACTCTTTTTCGGCATATGTTTTTAAAATGCACACATAATTTTCTGGTGAAAATTTGCTCTGCTCGGCTCGCCAGCCTGCGCAAGGCATTTCTAAAACATACGCCTTCAACAAGTTAATTGATTTAATTATTATTTATAATTTTTAAAAAATGCTCGGAGTTCAGACTATCACGACCGACGAGCAAGCCATCAATGCCTCCGTGAATAAGGAAATCTTGCGCATTTTTATATGATACTGATCCGCCATATAGAACCTTAACAGTCGCTGCTGATTTAGGATCATATAAATCGCTTAAAACTTTCTTAATAAAAATTGTCATTTCAAGAGATTCTTCAGGGGTCGCGACACGTTCGGCATTTTTGCCTATAGCCCAGATCGGCTCATATGCGATAATTATTCCCGAAAGCCTTGCTTTTGAAATACCCGCAAAGTCCGCCGTGATTTGGTTTTTTACGAAATCAAAATACTGATGATCGTCATTTCGCACACGCTCACCGACACAGACAATAGGTGTAAGCCCGCGCTTTAAACAAGCTTTGATTTTTTTATTTACAATTTCATCACTCTCCCCTCGCGCGCGAACTTCTGAATGACCAATAATGCTTGATCGCGCGCCTGTATTAAAAACCATGCTCGGTGAGAGAGCTCCAGTATATGAACCCTCTTCTTCATAAAATACATCTTGCGCGCCAAGCGCCAAACCTTTTATTTTAGAAAGCTCGGAAAGAAAAACTGCCGGTGGGCAGATAATGACAGCGGCGCTATTTTTCTTATTTATGCCTTTTTTAATTTTGCTGAAAATCTGCTTCGCCTCCGCGAGTTTTTGCGGATTCATCTTCCAATTTGCTACAATTATTTTTTTTGCCATAGCGATATTGTAACACGAATTTATTGGGTTTCCTTCCAGCCTATGATATTCCACCCTCCTGACGGGCCACTAGGGAAATTCATATTAGCAAGGCCACTATCATAAGTAATAACTGCATTATTATCCATGAGAATCTTCTGAGCTGTGATGGATTTTGCTCCAGTATTATTACTTAGGTGAAGCGTTCCTTCTTGAGCATTCAAAACTACAGTTCCTGCATTATTAGATATTTCCATGGCATTCTGCCCACCACACGATGACCCTGTCGGGCAAATGCTCGTCGTCAAAAGAAGAATGTAACTTGAAGGATTCCCTGAACCTGCAAAAATTGAATTGTTACTTATATTAACGTTTCCATCGGCAAGCATTACTCCACTGCCCGCACCATAAGATGGAGATAAAATAATCTGAGCATTATTTGAAACACTGATAGTTCCCTGAACCCAAATTGTTCCTGTAAGTGTGAGGATGTGGCCGTTGGTTATTGTTAAATTGCCGGTAATTTTTTTAGGGCCTAATGTGGAAACAGAACCCGGAGGTGTGTAATTGCCTATAATAGTACCCCCTGCCTCCGCATCACTTTTCCATTGCTGTATATTTGAATCTGAAATAGGATAATTCGCAGGCGTCGGGTCCGGCTTGGAAGTATCACATGGCTTATTGTTGTCACTACCGGTTTGGCAATATAAATTTCCTGCGACAGTAGACCCGGTGACAATATGAGCATGCGCATCCCCTATACCAACCAAACCAACAACAATACCGCTTATCGTGGAATAAAGCCCTCCGATATAAACTTGAAAATAAGCATCGAAAAGACTTGTCGTCCACGTGGATGAATATTGCCCTGTCTTCGCTACTCCGCCGGCATATGAACTATTAGCTCCGATGGTGTAGTAATTTAAAAGTGATGTCGATGCATCAATAACAAACCAATATGTAGTACCGGCAGAAAGCGATGCATTGGGGGAAATGATTACATCAACCCAACCATATGTTCCTGAAACAAGGGCGGCAGAGAGAGTTCCGCTTGCAATTTGATTATTACTCGGGCTCCCTGAGGAGTCTGTCACGATACGTACAGTAGCATTGGAAGGAGTGCCTGATTTTTTAATATAGAGTTGTATTTTATTTATAGGACCATCCGTCGATACTTGAAAACTCTGAGCGAGATCTTGAGTTGCAACGATACTGCCAAATACTATCGAACTTGCCGGTGGTAAAGGGCTGTTATTCACCTGATCGGCAACAAGAGCAACACTATTTGCCGAAATGGCGGTGCCTGTTATCGATGATCCATTTAATCCTACAATATCGCCATTGGCATAAACATTCCCTATCACACTCGCATTATTATTCATCACTAAACCTCCATTACCTGACTGAATCCCGTAATTAAAAGAAATTCCCACACCGGTTTCCACATTGAAAGTAATCTTCCTTTGTTTATTAAAAACATCCCCAAGAGATTGAATTTGTTTTTCGCCACTGCTTATGTCGGTAATTGAGGTTGTAGTACTTGAACCATCAATGGTAATAGTTTCTATTGGTGAAATATTTTTACCTTTTTTAATACGGTAATAAGCATCCTCAATACCAGATTCCGACAAAAAATAACTCTGTTTTGACTGGATGTTGTCTTTTGAAATTTTAAATTCGCTCGTCACAGGAGATGCCAAACCAAACACAATAGACAGCGAGATGAACAAAAAGAAAATGACTGAAGTAATCATCGCCTGACCTGATTTATTTATAATTCGTAATTTATAATTCATAATTATTTACTGGTAATCACCGCGTAAAATAATAGTGTCATAAAAGTCTTCAGTTCGATGAGCTGATCCGCGAGTATCTTGAACTGTTAATTCAACTTTAATCGCAGAGCCTTGAACCGTCGTAATCTGTCTAAAAACAAGATTAGTAACTGATATATTCTGGCCGACCAATACGCCAGAGACTGCGCCATTTTCTTTCAAAGTCAGCACTCCATTGTTCAAATAAAATTCAACAGTCTTTGTATTGCCGGCATCATCGGTAGTGTTTAAAAATAAAACACCAGGGCTTACATCGAGTGTACTATTTGAACCATCGATGCTTTTCGCCAGCCTGATTTCCCGAGACATGCGCTCCAGTGCATTTAATCCCCCATCCAACAAGTCATGATTGGAACGCGTTTCAGCGAAAGACTTTGTCATCACGATTACTGCATCGATGACAAATATGGAAGTGAGGGAGAAAATAAGAATATAAACTAGCAATTCGAAAATAGTAGCACCACGACAACAGTTAGACTTGGGATCTGAGCTCCCAAGTGATGCGTTTTTTGATTTTTGATTAAATAGTTGCATGTTAGCTGAAAATATCTGAAATATAAAATGAAATTGATTTACTCATTGCCGTACCTCCTTCCTGCCATGAGACGGTGACTGTAATAAGCTTAGTCCCTATATCAAGAGAACCGCCTGATGCTGTGATATCATCGGAAATGTCTCGATTCACATTTTGCACAGTAATAGTCCGCGTAAATATGCCGACTGTATTCGGAGTAGGTAGGAATGTCCATGAAGAGACCCATGTAGGGTAGTAAGTAATGCCAGGAATAAGAGTAAGGACAAGTGCCCAGCTTGTATCACGCAGAGTTCTTACCGATTCTGCTCCTTCTTCAAGAAGAAATGAGGCTTGCGCTTGATGCAAAGACTGCCTACTGACTTGAATTGATTTCTGAGCTACGGAAATAATCGCCGCCACAGAAGCGGTAATTATAGAAATGGCAATAAGCATTTCAATGAGCTCAAAGCCTGCCCGCCGAAGCCGAGCTTCTTGTCCCATTCCTGAAGCTTGGCTTCTTGAATTTGGCGGGCAATTTTTAACTTGTAATTTGTAACTTGTCATTTGTAATTAATTACTGCTGATAATTCCGGTCGCAGGAATAGTAATGGTGATATTCTTTGCAGAATCGGAAACCAAGCTTATGACAAGCGTACCCGATTGGCTTGTAGCTCCGGTAAGCCTATCGAAAATTATATCACTTCCCCCTCCGGCAAGAGTAACGGAAGAAATCGTGGCTAGAGGATCCAGGGTGGTGACCTGATTCCCGGCGGCACCAAATACATACGATGCTCCGGTGAAAAATGTAATTGAATCACTTAATACATGCACCCCATATTGTGAAGAGTTATTCGAAGAAAGAGTCTGGCTGCGCGCTTTAGCAAGTATAGAGAGTACTTCACCGGCAGTATTTTTGAGCACCTGACCATTGCGAAACGATGATAGAGAGCTGATAATGATACCCGCCAGAATAGCGATAATCGCGAGCACTATCATTGTCTCAATAAGAGTGAAACCTTTTTTAACTTGTAATTTGTAACTTATCATTTGTAATTATTGTATATTATCCAAAAGCGAATACATCGGCGAAATCATCGATACTGCGAAAAATCCAACAGCCCCTCCGATCATAATCATAAGCACCGGCTCGACGATGGTTGAAAGATCTTTTGTTTTAGTATCGACATCTTCTTCGTAAAATGTAGCGATATCTAAAAGCATCTTGGAAAGCGCGCCTGTTTCTTCACCGACCTCTATCATCTCACCGACCATGATTGGATACAATTTCGGATTATCTTTAAAAACACTTGAAAGCGGAATACCCTTCTCTATAGCATGACTCGCATCATCAAGAACTTTTTTATAGAGCGAATTCTGAAGGACGTCCTTGGTAATCAAAATCGATCTGGACATATCGACGCCGGCATTCAAAAGCGAGGAAAGTGTGCGCGCAGTCCTAGACGCATTCACTTCTTTCGCCAGAGGCCCTACGACCGGAATTTTCAAAATTACAATATCCAAAATTCGCATGACTATGGGGAGACGTGCCAAGTATATAGCCCCAATAACAATTCCTAAAAGAGTAAATATTGCAGCAAAAAAATGCTGCGAGAGAAAATCGGAAATCCAAATAATGAATTGGGTACTTGCCGGTAAAGCTACATTCATTTCTTTGAATGTTTTGGTTAATGTCGGCACAACAAATGTAAGCATCAAGATACCTATCAATACTACAGCGCTCATTATAATCGCCGGGTATGTCATAGCACTTTTAATTTTTTTATTGAGCAAATAAGTTTTCTCCAGATGATTGGAAATTTCTTTCATCGTTTGAGACAATGTGCCGGATTCTTCACCAGCGCGGACCATTGAAACGAAAAGCATGGGAAATACTCGCGGAGAATTATGCATACCATCAGAAAGCGTGCCACCCCGATTAATTTCTTCCATAAGCGATGTAATGACTTTCCTAAAAGCGGCATTAGTGGTCTGCCGTTCTAATACGCCAAGTGCTCGAAACAGAGTAAGTCCGGCGGAGAGCATGCCTGACAAATTGCGTAAAAAGACAATTTTTTCATGAATGGTGATGCGATCGAATATCGAGCTTAAAAACTTGATTTCCATTGAAAATCCGGTCTTGAATTCAACCGCGGAAATAATAGTGATATCTTGATCACGAAATTGGCGTGCCAAAGCAAACTTGTCCGGCGCATCTGCCACGCCTTCGACAATTATTCCTGTTTTCTGTTGTCCTTTATATTTGAATTTCATCCCTTATTCTGATACAACTCGCAACACTTCTTCCGTAGTCGTTTCGCCTTTTACTGCAAGAAAAATCCCGTCCTCTATCATCGTCATCATGCCTTCGGCCTTCGCCTGTTTCTCGATTTCATCCGGTGAAGCATTTTTTAGAATCAACTCCTTTATAGCCCCTCCAACCTTCAACACTTCATGCATGCCAATGCGACCTTTGTAGCCATCCTCGGATTCATCGCTCTTTTTCGGTTTGTAAAAAGGAATGTCCGACCATTTGGCTTTCGGCGAAACGACATTTTCTTTTTTCAGGAAATCTAACACGCGATCAAGATCGACTATTTTCCTTAGCGCCGCCTCCTCTGCATCATTCAAAAAATACTTTTCTTTACTTTCCGTCAATCTACGAACGAGGCGCTGAGCGATAACAGTCTTAACTGTTGAAATTATTAAAAATGGTTCAACACCCATATCCATTAATCGCGGTATCGCTCCGGCTGCAGAACTGGTGTGGATCGTCGAGAGCACCAAGTGACCCGTAAGCGAAGCATTCACTGCAAGAGATGCGGTTTCTCCATCTCGAATTTCTCCGACCATGATGATGTCCGGATCTTGTCGGAGTAGTGTACGCAAACCATTGGCGAAAGAGAGACCAATTTCAGATTTAACTTGAGTCTGATTGATGCGGGTCATTTGGTATTCGATAGGGTCTTCAATGGTTGATATGTTTACGTCAGTCGTATTTAAAATATCAAGCATTGTATAGAGTGTGGTGGTCTTTCCGGAACCAGTCGGGCCGGAGGCGAGAATCATACCTGTCTTTTGGCGCATTGCCTCATGGATACGCTCGAGCGCCTCACCATGAAAGCCGAGAACTTCGAGTGTGAAGCCGTGCGCACTCTCCTTCAAGAGACGAATGACTGTCTTCTCGCCGAAATAGATCGGCAAAGTAGAAACACGAAAAGAAACTTTTTGACCTTCGTTTTCAATCTTGAAACGCCCGTCTTGTGGTAAGCGTTTTTCATCGAGTTTCAAGCCGGAAAGCACTTTAATGCGAGCGGTGATACCTGCTGCAGTATCTTTCGGCAATACCATGGCATCATGCAAGATACCATCGATGCGATAGCGCACAACGAGAGCGGCTTCCTGCGGCTCGATGTGGATATCGGATGCATTCTGCAAAATTGCGTGCGATATCAGAGTATCCACGATTTTAACAATCGGCAGATCTTCTGCCATTTCTTTAAGCTCTTTTTCTGATGCGCCTGATTCAGTAGTTTCGGTAATCGCTTTTAAAGAAACCGTTTGCTTTTTGATCAAATCTTCAAAATCAGCTTTCAAGCTTTTTTTGTATTGCTCGAGAGCGTTCTTTATAGATACGGTGTCCGTCAGACGGGGCAATATTCGGAGTCCCACTTTTTTCTTTATAAAATCGATAACCGGCAAATCGTCCACATCAAGCATCGCGACCTCAAGCCCTGTCGCGCTTTTGCGATAGGCTATTATATTGTGATTGCGCGCAATCGGCTCAGGAATGAGAGAAAGAATCTGGAAATCAATTTTTTCTCCGACGAGACTAATGAAAGGAATCCCGACCATGTACGCCTGTAGGCGCTTCAGATCGACTTCACTGATCTTGCCTTCGGAAAAAAGCACGTCGCTTATAGATTGATTTTTTTCAGTAGCGATTTTTTCCGCAGCTGAAATATCTGCCGAGGAAACCAATCCGGTCTCAATGATAAATTCCTTCAATTTGTTAGGTTTGATTTGCATTGTCAATTTAAGTATACCAAATAACAAAACACTTGTTCATGTGAACAAGTGTTTTGTTATTTTTGACTTATTTTATCTTTAATAGGACGGTCCTTGCGCAAATGCCTTATATGGCACTGCCGCACGGAACAAATTGGTCTTGTATGCCTAAACAGAGCTGATCGTTAGCCACACCAGTAGTGACAGTAAGATCATTTGTCGTAAAATTTGAAACCACATTTGTATTTCCGTTGACAATCAAATTACTTTGTACTCCCGAAGTGCCGACATCAACACGTCCTGAGAAGTTGGAAGTAAGAAATACGGTTAAAGTATCAGACTCAAGACCGACACCTCCGGATGTTCCAACAATATCGAGCATAGGCTTGTTAGCTCCAAAACGATTAATATCACCGCCTTTTGATTGCTCGGTTGTGCTGACATCAATCGGGAGAGAAATAGTTCCGTTATTTGGAGAAAGTTGTGTCGGATTAGACCAAGCGCCCGCCGCATACGAAACACCGATGCTTACTATGAAGCCTGTGACTATTATTATTGATGAAGTTAAGATGTTTTTTTTCATATTATTAACATGAGGTAGCAGGAGCATCACACAAGAGCAGTTGCCCTGTGGCATCTGCGCAAATCGTCGGTGTCCCTGTTTGACCTTGATTAAATATACAACTTGTAGCAACAAGTGTATTTGTTGAAGTGCTTAATCTTGCATAAGCCGAGCCTTGGACAGTGAGCATCGTACTACCACCACCTCCACCGGCGGGTCTGATAGTTACATTACCACTTTCAGCTGCGAGCGTGGCATCACCGAAATCACCGAGAGTACTCGTGCTGAGCATTCCATCGACATTCAGTAGAGAGCTAGAAGAACCGCCGTTAGTACTGATTTGCTGATTCTCGGCTGAAGTATTAATCGGAGCGGGGACATTAACAGTTGGCGGAATCGAGGAAGGATTAGTACCGAATGCTGATAACGAATGAACCCCGAGCCCAATTACTAGAGCAAGTGAGAGAATTTTTAAATTTTGAATAAGATTGTTTTTCATAGTGTAAATAAGAATTGATTACTTGTATATTTTACCAATCAACCCACAGGTAACCATCTTTACCTATTCCTCCAGCCTTAGCATCCCCACCAGATCTAGGTCCGCCATTACCGCCATCACCAGTACCTGATGGAGCAGGATAATAATCCATACGAGTACTACCGATTGAATTAGAACTAGTTGTGCCATAATCTGGGCTACCATGAGCACCCTCACTACCATTAGGACTACCGAAACAAGGATTATCCTCGCCGGTTCCACCAGCTCCACCACCATTAGATCTCAGAATAACGCTACCACTGTCTTTTTGAGCAAAACCGCCACCGAAGACACTGTTTTGCCCCTTGTAACCCTCACCAGCCCAGAAACCATTGCGACCAACATAGAAATTATAAGTTTTAGCGGCAGGATAATTAGGATTTGTAAGCTCAATATATGTTTGCTGTCCAGCACCACCGCCACCACCGGCACCACCATAATAGCAGGTGGATCCTTCACCTGAATTACCACCGGTTCCACCAGCTCCCCATAGAGTCACTGTGAAATATTTAACATTTACAGGGATAGTAACTGTGCCTCCGGCATTACCATTATTACCCGCACTGTATGAACCGTGTGCTTGAGCGAATCCTTGAACAGTGACACTTGCTGTAGCCTGATTGAGAGCTGCGGTTCCATGACCAGTACATGTAATTGTATATGTATTTGCACCTTGAGTACTTGGCGTAATTACTTGAGAGCCTGTGGTAACACCATTTGTTGAACCTGACCATGCTCCGCTTTTCATGCAATTAGAAGCGTTTGTCGAACTCCAAGAAAGTGTTGTAGTATCGTTGTTGCCGATGATGACAGTCGATGGATTCGCTCTAAGAGTAGTTGTGACTGTACAAAAAACAAGCTTTTTTGATCCATCTAAACAGACTTGTTTGTAACCCGATTGGCCATGAGCAAGCGAAGAGACAATAACTTTTTTACCGACAGTTAGAACACCATTGGAAGTTAATATGCCCTTCACATCAAGTGCGGTAGTTTGTGCCTTAGGAAGAGCATTTACATAAATGCCTTTGTAAGTACCTTGTAAACTATGATTATCAACAAATTTTTGATTAAAGCAAGTAATACTATATGGCTTACTTTGTGTTACTGTAATGGTATTGGTTCCACTTTGTGGAGCATGATCCATAAAATTATTTTCCACCCAAGAACGCACACAATAACCACCAGCTGAAGGATCATTAGGAGCCGTGGCGGAATCCCAAGAAAGATCAACAGAATCACCGATAGCAACTTCTGATCTTGATGATGCTAAATAAACTTGAGGGCCTGGCTTAAGTAATAAATCTAGGGAAGATATACTATCACCAAAACTATCGGAACAAGTTATTTTAAGAAAGAAAGGATCATAATTAACTGAAGGTTGATTGGGTAATGTTACAACAACAGTACCTTGGCCTGTTTCCATGTCTATTTGTGGAGGATTATTAAACGTCCATCTTTGATTTCCATTATCATCTACATCTTCTGAAGACAATACACAAGAAGTATGGGAACTATCGTAAAGGGGATCCTCGAAAACCTCGGTATCCTGAACAACACTACTCGCATCTTTTTTGCTCTCCCGAATCTTCCAATCAAGAGTAATAGTTGAACCAGGAATATAGGCAATGCTGGAATCCGAAGATTCACTGTCATTATCTATATAACTCGCATCTCTTAAGACAATATATAGACCCCTGTCGGGGATGGGTTCGTCACCGGGATTCACTAAATCAGCAAATGCATTGTTGATCTTAAACATATTTAAGAATACTTCTGCATATTTTTTGAAATCTTTAGAATTAAAAAGTCCGACTTGAGTTGTACCATTATTAGTCGTCTCAGCATCGCAATTTGGTGGACAAACATTTGTCTGCGGATTTACGTTTAATCCATCAATATTGACAGCGCCTATGAGATTCGTAGTTCTGTGCACCATGAGAGAAGTCGTGGTCAACGTGCCATTGATATCGAGAGTAGAGCCAGTAACTGCCTTGCCTGGAGGGTTAGTATAGCCTTTTGATTGACCTACAGTAGAACTGATATTGAGAAGCTTAGTGGTGTTCGTCGATGCGCTCGGAGTCTGTGCTGATACTGCTAAAACACTCACACCGACGAATATGGCGATGATGAGAATCTGTGTAAGTTGTTTCGATAGTGCTTTCATGTTTTTAGTATATCATTTAATATTTTATGATTACAATTCTATAAAGCCCGGTGTGACTTTAACCTTCGGTGCAGGCGGTGTATTACTTATATATACATCATCATAATCACTCACTGTTTGGCTATCATATTTACCGACACAAGAAAGCGTCATTTTTGCACTTTTCGGAGAAGTACCTGTGACATTTATATCTACAAAATGTTGGCCATCTTGAATATCTTGGGATGAGAGGGAAGGATTATCCCAGCCGGTCACTGTCGCATTGCCAGTATGTTCTGCTTTACAACTTGAAGCATTTTTTACCGTCCAAGTCATTCTGACTTTTCCTACATTTTCAGAGGCTCCCGGAGCAACCTTAAACCATCTTGGAACAGCATTTAATGTAACTGATGCAGACGGTTTAGCTTTAACAACTGAAACGGATAGCGGTTGAGAATCAATACGAGTTCCATCTGCTTCTGTTATACATGAGAAGGAGAATGTCTGAGGATCTTGAGTAATTTCAATCGGATCGCTTGTTTTCGTATAGCCGTTTGTGCTGTTTAATACCTTACTATTCGTATCACTATTGTTGAATGTCTGTGAAGACGGAACATTAGATGTGAGAGTGCATGAGCTGTAATCCGTCTCGCTTGTTGTAGACCATGAGAGGGTTGTGAAGTATTGATCATTTTCATCAGGTACGACCGATGATTGGCCGATATTGAGGAAGAGATTTGGTTCGTCCGGATTGACTACTCCGCTCACAGTTATGTTGGTAGTGGTCAAAAGTGGCTCATTCGGATGTAACGGATCGTAACATTTAAGCGTGTAAGTAACTGTGCCTGTATCCTTCGGTGTTACTGATTCAGATCCATCTACAGGAATCGAGTCATTCTCATCATGAGGCCACGACCCATCAGAACTTGCGATACTGCAATTACCAACAGATCTAGTATTCCAAGTCAAAGTTGAGCTTTGACCGAGTGCGAGCGATGAAGGGCTTGCTGTCAGGAACAAATCGGCATTTGATTCGTGATCTAAGAAGTTAATTGTCGCTGTTTGTTCCACTCGATCAGCCGGATCGTCGGAAAGAGGATTATCACAACTTACTTTGTAAGTGACAGTACTTGGAATATCAGTATTTCTAGAGTAAGCCGGTCCACCCCAACCCGGAGGGTATGTCTGGCTAGTTTGATTCGAGGGATTAGACCAGCTCCATTCCGGATCAATAGGATTTGCATTGTTTGTCGCAAAGCATTTCGATTGATCGAGATCCGAAGCCCACCAATGCAAAGTTACTTTGTCGTTAATGTCTTCCAAGTTGACGACTGATTTGTTTTTTTCAACCATGACTGTAGGGAAAATCGGCTTGGCCGTCACTTTTACAGACTGTACAGGGACAGGCGTGCCAGCGGTATCATTACATGCGAGAGTATATGTCGTTGTTACTGTCGGTCGGACAGTCATACCACCGGGGCCGGGAGTTGTACTTGGTGGCTTCGAAGCATGATAACTATCAGCATCACCATGCCAATCCCAATTATTATTCGGATTAGAATCGCTATCGAGAATATCTGAACGACCCTGACAAGAATTGTAATCAACTTTATCAGCCCACCAGACCAAATCTGCCGTCTGACCTTGGTCAATATTTGTTGCGCTGGAAGTCAATGAAATCGTAGCGCCCGGAGCGACATTAACTGTAACTGTTTTCTGAATAGCGGCATTAGCAGGTGTCAGATTCGCTTGATTGTTATCACATAGGAGTGTGTAGATGAAAGCTTTATCAGCTGAAGTACTATTCGTAAGTGTGCCTGTAGTCTCACTCTTGGACCAAACAAGATTCGTAGGGTTAGAATTCGTTTTAGTTTGTGTTCCACCGAGCCAGCTTGCACTTGTCAGACAATACATCTGGTTCGTGGTCCATGTGAGTGCTGCACTAGTGTTGCCACTAATTCTGATGGATGCTTGACTAGGAGGTATGCCCGGTAATTGATCGGCTGTGAAGGTAAGAGTAGGAGCTGGGTTAACTTTTATTTTTACAGGTGCAGGCGCTGAGAGTGTCCCTGTCCCCGGCTGTGCGGTGCAACCTGAGAATGTATATTCATAGATGTCCTGTATGTTGCTAGTATTAGTAAATTGCCATGCTCCACTTGCAAACCAACCGTCAGAAACTTTTATCGTGCCATCTCCATTTTGTGCTTGAGGGTTATTCGGGAATCCGGAAGGTAATGTCGCGCTTGCACCGTTTTTCGTCAAAGAAGCGGAGCAGGAAGGGTTGGTAATACTTGTCGCACCCCAATCAAGCCGTGCCCAGTCGCCTGACTCGATAGTAATCAAGCCAGCTGATGAACCAGCGATAGGAGAGTGACCCGCTGCACTGGAAGCCTTAGTCGCAAGTAGTGAGAGTGATGATTGTGAGGAAACTTTAACAGTGGTTGAAGATGTCACATTTGTCGGAACTGAACCAGTCTTTGCAGTACAACTGAATGCATAAGTGTAATCACCGAGCGTAGTTAATTCGCCTAGATAATATTCATGCGGGCCATCAGTAAATGAAGGCGCCGGTGACATTTGATTTTGATAATTAGATGTAGTCCCTGATGGAGTAGTGCGTGTGATAGTACAGCTCTGTATGAATGCAGATGTCCAGCCAATTTTCGCATATGAAGATCCTGAAACATCTTGAGTAACATATATGATTGGCCCGCTGTTTGCTTGAGCACCTGAAAGAGCAACACCGCTAGGGTTTGTCTCGGTTGAAAGAGTTGAGATATCTGCCGCATTTGCTGGTTGAACTTTTACAGTGACCAGTTTAGCTGTCGGTGTTGAACTTGCAGATGGTCCGCAATCAAGCTCGAAAGTATAATCTTTAGTTGGGGCAGTACCGCTGTAAAAGAGATTCCCTGTATCGAGCCCTCCTGCCGGTGATGCTGTCGGTCGCGGATTCGTCCCCGGCCAATATGCCTCAATGGATTTACAATAGTTTTCATTGCTTGACCATTTCAAGAGAGCATTCGTTCCATGAGGAATTTGGATTGATGTTGAACTTGCTAAATTTTCTGAAGATTCAACTGTTAGAGTAAGCGTCGGCGCCTTCTTCACTGTAATAGTAACAGGTGGAACTGAAATAGGAGTGCTGTCTAATTTCTGACAGCCAGAGAATGTATAAGTATTCGTAATATCAGCATTTGTGTTGTTAGTAAATGCAGATCCGAAAAGATATGGGTAAGAACCATCCGGGGTAACTTGCGGTGTGAGTGTCCATGCAGATCCGTTAGGATTTGTTCCGGAAGCAGAACATGATGAAGCCTTGATTCCGTTTGCCGACCAGCGAAGGCCTGCGGAAGATCCGGAATTAATAGTAATCACTGTCCCGGTATTTGATGTTTCATCTCCGCCGGAATATTCAACCGCATTGAGAGTAATTGTGCCTGGTGGAGGCAGTACGTGTACTGTTACTTGTTGAGATACGGCGATAGGTGGAGCGCCTTTAGCAGTATTGTCATCAACATCACAAGCTAGAACGAAGACATATTTGCCATTATTGCCTCCGTTCCATGTTAATGGATCGGTGGTTTCACTTCCGGTAGAATTCTGATGCTTGCCGTATGGGCTAGCATTTTTCCAAAGATCGTTAGTCCAGCATGCGGTTTGATTACTTGACCATGAGAGATTGACTGCTGTACCGTGAACGACAGTAATAGAAGGATTTGATCCGTTGGTTGGAGCGGTCTTTGACGAGCCGCCACTTGTCACGGTTAAAGTCAAAGTTGGACGAGATACTTTAACTATTACTTGTCTACCACCTGTAGCCGGTGAGCTACCTTTTGCAGCTGCGTCCGTAGAATCACACGCCATAGTAAAGACATAATCATAAGTGGCAGTAGTTGCACTAGCAGGATAATAAAGAGTTACCAATTCATCAAGACCGGATGAAGGTCTAGAACCAGGACTATTCCATGGTGAAGATGCGCTCATTCCGGTAGCGCAATAATTCTGATTACTTCCCCATGAAAGCTTGGTTACAGTTCCATTCTGAATAGTCATTGAAGGTGTCTCCGCGGAAGTTTGAGATTCTACTACATTTGGTGTACCAGTAGTATTGACTGCCATCAAGGAGAGGGTTGGAGCCGCAGTAACCAAAATAGTACTCTCTGTAGTAATAGGTGCACCACCGACAGATAAACAGTTAAATGTATAAGTATTATATCTATCATTCGCTATGTCCGTATTAGTAAATGGAGTTGTGAAAGCATAAATATATGACCCATTAGGCTGAACTTGCGCTGCTGGGGTGTGTGTCCATGTACCGACACCATCAGTGTTAGGACCGGATATAGTACAAGATGCAATATCTTTTGACGTCCACTCAAGCCGAGCGTACGAGCCAGTAGCGACAAAAATGTCTTGGTCATTATTGAGAGGAGTCACTGGTGTCTGGGAAGAATCGGTTTCTGTCGAAGACACGACCATGGACGGCTGTTCACGGACAACAATAATTGTCGCTGTCGTATCATCAATCGGCGTATTTTTAATTTTATCGATACAACCACTAAATTTATAGACATATGTGTCGTTGTTGATAGGACTGCTGTTCAAAAATCTCTGAAGGAATTTAGGATGATCGCCATCAGTTACATCGGGCTTTGATGGAGGGTTGGTAAGTGAAAGAGTGCCTGCGTTAGCTGGTGATGGAGTGTAATAATAAGCCGTCGGGGTGCCAGTGCCGATTTGCTTGGTAGCTGAAACACTACAAGACGGATTTTTTACATTGGCTGTTACCCAATCAATTTGGGCATAATCGCCGGAGTTTATAGTGATTGATGTTCCGCTGTTTAAATTCTCTGTTTCATTCGGCGGGTTTCTTTTCAAAACTGTGCCATTACTGGAAGTTTGCGAGACAAATAGAGCAGCTGATGCTTGAGGGTTTACATTTACAAGAACTTTTGCAAGCGGTGCCGGGTAGTAAACTCCTCCCGCCATTGTGTGACCGCAATCAAGGCTTAATTGGCCGGTCTGCACAGCATTACTCATATTGAGAAAGGCGCCAAGATTTGAAGTATGATCTCCATCACCTGCTGGCTCTGTACCAGCCCAGAAAGTATTACCTAAAGTATTTGCGGAAGTACAAGAATCAACATTTGAAAGCGTCCACTTCGCGGAAATCCGGTGGCCGGAATCAATAGTGAGTGTGCCCTTTTCACCTATTGAAGTATCAGGGTCAGAAACGGCGACATTGGTCGGATCATCGAGATCTGTCAATGTCAGCCTGTTTTTCATTATGGAAATTTGTATTGTCGCCGGACTGACTGGAGATTGGCCGTTGAAATCAGAACATGAAAGCGTATATATAGTATCAACTGTCGGCTGAACAACTTTACTGCCGGAGTTTACGAGAGGGCCTGACCAGCTTGCATCACCGCCGTCATTAGAAGCAACACAATCTTTCAAGCTTGTTGTTGTTGCTCCTGTCGCTGTTGTCCAAGTCAGTGTCGGGCCTGGAGGGTATCCTGGCACTCCACCTGCGCCGAGAGCACCTAGTGCATCGTAATTTTTATCCGAAGAAAAAGTAATATTCGTTGGATTAATAGAAACTATTACGGTACGCGTGAGTGTCGTACTAGGATTGTTGAGTGGAATACATGCGAGAGTAAATGTGCGAGTGTTTTGCAAAGCATCAATCGGATCATACGAAGCATAAAATGTTGCCGAGTGGCCAGTGGTGTCATAATCTCCGTCCGGTGTTGATGTTTGAGTTGTAGTCCCGGCTGGCCAACCATTACCCGTAGCAGTACATGTGTCTTGAAGACCGAGTGTAGACCAAGATATGTTTATTGGACTGCCGGAATCGACAGAAATCGTTGCTGAACTGCTCGTAGTAGAACTAACGCCATTAGTATTTGCCTCTGATATAGTATTTCCTGATGTTCCTGTTCCTTTCAGATCAAATTTTGCCTGCGGAATTTCAACCAGCATAGGTTGTGTCCCTCTGTTCACAGAGATCCAGCCAACAACATTACTACCCCAGGCGTAGCCGGAGGCTGCGGCTATGTGCGATGTTGGATCTTGAGCAGCAAGGTTAACACTGTAAGTGGGATTTGCATTGGAACTAAAACTGATCCAGCCATCCCAGCCATCATCACGAGAAGTCATGGTGCCACATGTACCAGTACTTGTGCCTGCACACGCTCGCGCCCAACCTTTAATTCTTGTCAGATTGTTTGTGATTTTTGCATTGTCGCTCAAAGCCCCGCCCGAAGGAAAACTAGAAAGCCCTCCGAATTTGATCCAGCCGATATTGTCAGACCATGCGTAGCCGGTGAGATTACCTCGGATGTCGTCATAGACACCGTAAGTTGAAGTGCCACAAGTATTGGAGCCACCACTGCCACTTTGGTCGCAATTCAAACTGATCCAACCAATACTATTTGACCACATATAGCCGGTAACTCGGCCTATGCGGAGGTCAACTACAGCTGTAATCGAACCTGTCCTAGTAGCCCCAGATTCACCATGAAGTCGATAATAATAAATGTGTCCTATTAATGTTGGGGGGTATGTTGAAGGAAAAACACAGTCATCTGTATGACAACCACTAATACCACCGAGCGGTATTGTTAGTGTCTGTGTGGCTGCAGCAGGAAAAGAATCATCCTCAGAACGCTCAATTTTATATGTGTAAGAAGATCCATTCGTATTAAATGACAATCTAACATCTACCGCTGTCGCAGAACCGTTCCAATTAAAAGAGCCAAATAAATTGGAAGGGTCAGTCATGCCCGTAGTAACAGAAAACGGAGCTGTTGAGAAAGGAGAGCAGGCTATTGCGGCCGTATCATCACAAGAAACATTAGAGCTGGTATTTGATTTCGTAGTTCGAACCCGGACATAGTAAGTACTGTTCGGAACTAAACTGCTAAAAGTCGTAGAAGTAGTGCTTGAAGAAAACTTTGTACACACAACATTGCCTGATGTGTATGATGAACAATTATTCTCACCACTAAAATCGCTATCTTTTTTCGTCCAAACTTCAAAACCATTAGCATTTGCAATGCTTGATGTGGACCAATCGATAGTAATGGAATTTGATCCTGATGTTGCTGTTTTAATTGAAGGCTGATATGGCAAAGTTACTGACGCTGAAAATGGAGAAAAGACTGCTTGGATTTGAGATGGATCCGCGATGAGACTTGCCAATTTTGCTCCATTAACTCCACAGCCAGGGTCACTGGAAAAAGCTCTAACTCTATATGTATAGGTGTTAGCAGTACTAAAGTCATTTATTATATCGGTAAAAGCAGTAGTGTTGCCGAAAACCAGCCCGGCAACAATTTCACCTCCTCCATTAGTAGAGCGTACAATCTCGTAGCCATCATTAGCGGCATCAGGTAGAGCAACATCTGTCCAGTTTAAATTAATTGTTGCACTGACCCCACTCACCCCAATGACTTCAGCTTTGACTTTCGGTGGAGCAGAACTGATAGGCTTAAAAGAAATCAATTTTACATTGTTTATGGTGGAACTTTCTTGAGGATTACCTGAGACAATGTATTCAATCTGATAAGTAAAAGTCTCAGCATTATTCCCAGCTCTAAATGAATAGCTTCCATTGCCACCCATATAATCAGAGGGGTTGGTGATATCAGTTATCGTGGTTGTTGTAGAAGGTACATTTGTTCTAATTGTCACAGGATTTGCACTACTTGCTGCAGTGCGTGTAATTGTGTATGTTCCAGGACCACCCACAGGTGCTTTTGCCCAGTTTAAAGGAACCTGACAGGCGCTGATCGTACCTGTATAAAATTGTGAAAATGCCGCATCTGCTACAGGACTAAAAGACAAAAAAGCACTTATAAATAAGGAGAAAATTGAGATATAGCTGGCGATGCGCTTGATTCTCATATTATTTAGGGTTGTTCTTTAGAGGCTGGAGATTGTTAAAGTTTTTAAGGATTGCTTCTTTTTCTTCGGCGGTCATAGGGTTAGCCTCATTGACTGCATTTAGGTTGTCAACTATCGCCTGCTGTTGCTTAACGGAGAGGCCTGGTTCGGCAGGCGTGAGGAAATAAATAATCAAAGCGACAAATGCGAGGATGACGAGCCCCATCAAGATGAAGAATAGCTTTTTATCCTTAGGTGTCGTACTCCAAGTAGATGGGATTTTTTCTGCTGGTTGTACTTCTGGTTGTGGTGTTTGTGGAGGAATAGTATCCATAATTAAAATTCAAAAATATTGAAATATAACAATCACATATATGATAACACTTATAAGAAAATAACAACAAATACACAGGCGAGACTAATGTGTGGATAACTTTTAAAATTTGCTGGAATTGCATCTTTGTGGTACATTACGAGCATATTAATGTCCGTTTCGGGCATTTTTGGTGAAAAAATAAGTATAAGGTTGCGCATAATCATTTCATAAAGGTCCTCGGGTCGCTCGCGCAGTATTCATAAAGAGTGCGAGCTCGACCAGACCGTTTCTGAAATGATTATGCGCAACCTCAAAATTTAATAATAATTTAATATAAATATATGTTTGATCTAAAAACAATGAAGTCCGCGCTTGAACAGCTTGAAGATGAGCGCAAAATCCCGAAAGAAAAGATTGTCGAAGCTATCGAGCAGGCCCTAGCCGCCGCTTATAAGAAAGATTACGGCAAGAAAGGCCAGATTATCCGCTCAAGATTCGATATCGATACCGGCGCGACTGATTTCTACCAAATAAAAAAAGTTGAAGACGAATCGACTGTGCGCATGCCAGTCGAAGGTGAAGAAGAATCTGAAGAGGAATATGAAGTCCCAGAAGGCGATGAAAGATCGCTTTTTAACCCTGAACACCACATTTTACTTGAAGACGCAAAAATAATTAAAAAAGACGTGCAAGTGGGTGATGAAATCGTTTTCCCTTTGGAATCAAAGGCTGATTTCGGGCGTATCGCCGCTCAGACTGCAAAGCAAGTCATCATTCAGCGCATTCGTGAAGCGGAAAGAACATCTGTGCTTGATGAATATGGGACTAAAGAAGGTGAAATTGTGAATGGTGTCGTGCAGAAAGTCGAACGCGGAACTATTTTTGTCGATTTCAACCGAGCTACAGGTATTATCCCTTTCGAAGAGCAGATCCCGGGAGAATTTTATACTCGCGGTGATCGTATTCGCGCATACCTTTACTCTGTCGAGGAAAGTCCTCGCGGCATCAACCTCCGCCTCTCTCGCAGTCACCCACAATTGATTAAAAAGCTTTTCGAGCTTGAAGCTCCAGAAATTGCTTCAGGCACAGTTGAAATCAAAAGCATCGCTCGTGAAGCCGGCTCGCGCTCAAAGATCGCCGTCATGTCTCACGATGATCATGTCGATCCTGTCGGATCTTGTGTCGGTCAAAAAGGTATTCGAGTAAACACAGTAACGAGCGAGCTCGGCGCAGAGAAAATCGATATCATTCCTTGGGATGAAACACCGGAAAAGTTCGTAGCAAGCTCCCTTTCACCGGCAAAAGTTCTTGATATTCAGATTGATGAAAAGGAACATAAGGCGATAATTGAAGTCTCTCCCGATCAGCTCTCTCTCGCTATCGGCAAAGGCGGGCAAAACGTACGCCTCGCTGCTAAGCTTACCGGCTGGCGCATCGATATCCGCGGAGCACAAATGGAAGAAGTCATATCAACTGACGGCGAAGAAGTTGTAGTTGAAGGCGAACCCCTACCAGAAACTCCTGAAGAAGAAGTTAAAGAAGCTGTCGAATCAATTTAAAAGTTTTAAGTGAAGCGTAAAAAATTATGGCAAACATAAATCAAAAACCTTCTAAATATATGTATAATCTCCTCCATGTCTTGCCGGCATTTGCCGATAAGGAAAATGGAGTTGTTAATGTAATTGTTGAAGTCTCCGCCGGATCGATAAATAAATACGAGCTCATCACGGAATCGGGCCAGCTAAAACTCGACCGAGTCGGATATTCTTCTCTTTCTTACCCTTTTACTTATGGCGCACTTCCTTCGACTTGGGATTACGACGGCGACCCGCTCGATGTAGAAATCGTAAACATCACAGAACCACTTATGCCAGGCTCTCTTGTGGAAGCACGCGTGATTGGTGTAATGAAATTTGTTGATGGAGGTGAAGTCGATGACAAAATTATTGCAGTGTTGAATGACGACAAACGTTCAGACCACATTACAAAAATCGAAGATCTGGGTGAATATTTCAAGAAAGAAACAAGATACTTTTGGGAAAATATAAAGTATTTAAAAAAGCCCGGTACTGGTGTTGTTGAAGAATTTTTTGGAAAAGACGAAGCTTTGCAAGTAATTGAACACTGCGAAGAACGCTATCAGAAAGATTACGCTCCAAAACTCCAATAATTAAATTAAAAAAATCCCCAATACAATATAAGTTGGGGATTTTTTAATTATGATATAATCATAACAAAGCCAAGTGCTTTCATTATTAATAAATTTTAAACACATTATGAAGAAAAATATATTTTTTATTAGCATACTAGCACTCGCGATCATCATAACACCGCATGCTCGCGCACACGCAGAAGAAGATGCAAACGTAAGTGCTTCCGATAATACTGAAACTTCCGCAAGCACAAGTGAATCGAGCACCACCGTATCAGGAAGTGCAGACACTTCGGCATCAGTAAAACTTTCTCCAAAAGAATTAAGGGAGAAAATGATATTGGAGAAGAAAGGTTTAATAGAGAAGCGAGACGCAGTGAAAATAGAGGTCAAAGAAATAAGAGAGAAAGCGCAGGAGAAGAAACAGGAAATTAGGACAGAAAGAGCTGCTGAATACAAAGAGCGCGCAGCTCTTCGATTCACTAAGGCTGTCAATCGTATTGAAAAACTTCAAGCTCGGCTTTCATCTCGCATTGATAAAATTGCAGCGAGAGGTGGTGATGTAACAAAAGCAAAAGACTTAATAGCTCAGTCAAAAGCTAAGCTAACTGAAGCAAGTACTCATGTGAGTGAAGCAAAAGCTGTCGTTACGGCGGATGCAGAAGTTACTATTGAGCAAAAAGCTCAAATTCGTGAACACTTGAAACTAGCACAGCAGTCACTAAAAGATGCAATGAAACTCCTTCAAGATGCGACAGAGAGCCTAAAAGCATTAATTTTGAAAAAACCGTCACTTAATGCGGATGTAAAAGTTGATGCATCAGCTGCAACACAAACAGATATAAACCAATAATCATAAATTATTAAATATATGAACGAACCAATAATGCAAAATATGAATTCAATGCCAGAAAAAAAATCTCGAGGCCCGCTTGTCGGATCAATTGTTATTATAGTCCTTCTGATTGCAGGTGGAATTTACTTCTTTATGTCACAGAAGCAAATAATGGATCAAAATTCTGAGGCAACTCCTGAAACTGACAAGCTGGATATCCAAAGTTCATCTGACGATATAGACTCTATCGATGCAGATATAAAAGCTACAGATATGAGTAATCTCGACCAAGGGACTTACTAATAAAATTAGTCAAAAAAATAATACAAATACGGCGCGAGCTTCGCTCGCGCCGTATTTGTATTTATGCTAATATATCCAAACTAATAAAATTAATTTAACTAAAATGAAAACCGAAATTAAAAAACTAGAAAAAAGCGAGGTAGAAATCAGCGGATCATTACCGGCTGAATCTTTTATGGAATATGAGAAGAAGGCCATCCTATCACTAGGCAAAGAAATCGAAATAGATGGCTTCCGTAAAGGACATGCACTCGAAGATGTCCTTAAGAGTAAAATTTCAAATTCTGTCCTTTTGGACCATATGGCAGAGCTTGCAATCTCAGAGCTTTATCCACAAATTCTTGAACAGGATAAAATTGATGCAATCGGCCGGCCAGAGATTACAATCGTGAAACTTGCGAAGGACAATCCGCTCGAATTTAAAATAAAAACCGCAGTGGTGCCTGAAGTGAAACTGCCTGACTACAAAAAACTTGCAGCCAAGGAGGCAGGAAAGGAGAAGGAGAAAATTGAAGTTACTGAGAAAGAAATCGAGGATGCAATCATGGATATCAGGAAGATGCGCGCCGCACACATGAAAATACCGCACACGCATGAACACACTGAAGGAGAAGAAGAACATGACCACGGTCACGAAGAAACAAGTGAAACAACCAAAGATGCGCTCCCTGAATTCAATCTCGAATTCGTAAAAACATTGGGAGAATTCAAAGACATCGAAGATTTCAAAATTCGCCTCACGGACAATATAAAAACTGAAAAAGAAAACAAGGCTCGTGAAAAACGACGAGTTGCTATCTTGGAGGCGATTATCGACAAAACAAATATTGAAGTTCCGGAAATTCTGACACAAGCTGAATTAGATAAAATGATCATGCGAATGGAAGCTGACATTTCCGCGATGGGAATGCAGTTTGAAGATTATATGAAACACCTCGGAAAAACCCGTGAAGATTTAAGAAAAGACCTTTTCCCAGATGCAGAAAAGCGCGCGCAGGTAGAGCTTCTCATTCACAAAATTGCGGATGAAGAAAAGGTTGCCCCGGATGAAGAAAAGGTTGCAAGCGAAGTCGCTCACCTTATGGAACACTACAAAGGCGCAGACCCACTTCGTGCTAGAGCATATGTAGAGAATATGTTTACCAATGAAAAAGTTTTGGAATTCTTGGAGAATCAAAAATAGAGAAGAATTTTTGTAATTTAATGTATAATAAAAATATGTTAATCCCAACTGTTATAGAAAAATCACAATTTGGTGAGCGCGCATACGATATATATTCGCGCCTTTTAAACGAGCGCATTATCTTCCTTGGAGGAGTGATTGATGATCACACAGCGAATCTTGTGATTGCTCAACTTCTTCATCTTGAACACGAGGATGCAAAGAAAGATATACATCTATATATTAATTCTCCTGGTGGGGCTGTTACTGCCGGTATGGCAATCTACGACACTATGCAATACATCAAACCAGATGTTTCCACTATCTGTGTCGGAATGGCGGCATCGATGGGAGCATTCTTGCTTTCCGGTGGAGCGAAAGGTAAGCGTTTTACACTTCCGAATTCTGAAATCATGATCCACCAACCACATGGCGGCACTGAAGGCCAAGCAACTGATATTGAAATCGCAGCAAAGCGCATTGTGAAAATGAAAGATCAGATTAATAAAATATTATCGAAAAATACCGGACAACCACTTTCTAAAATCCAAAATGATGTTGATCGAGACTATTTTATGTCCGCAGAAGAAGCGAAAAAGTACGGGCTCATAGATGAGATCATCACGAAGGCGAAGAATGGAAAAAATTAGGTTTCAGCTTCTTAGCTTTTAAAAAATTCATCTACAATCTACGCCATGGCGTAGATTGTAGATGAAGAAAAAAAACTCGTGCGAATAAAAAAATCCCGAAGGCCAGGCCTTCGGGATTTTTAGTTAGAGCTAATCTTAACTAGTTGATTTGCATTCAATATAGAGATTATTTTCTGTCATAACGCATTCTTGTTTTAAAAATGTCCGGGCAACCATTGTCCTTTCAGATTCCATAATCTCAGCGTTGGAATCATAAAAATCTCGTCTCTTAGCCTGATAATTCTCTCCAGGAAATCTTTCCGGACGATGTTTTGCTTGATGAGTGAGGTGCCATCTCCCACACACATCACATTCATAGCATCTTAGTTTGGTTTTTCTTTCTTTCAGAATGTAATTCACATGAGTCTGAGCCTCCTTCTTGCTATATCCTGTTTTTTCGCACGCAGAAGGACCTTGAGAACCGACTTTAATGAGCTTGCCGTACTGGTCAAGAGCTCGATATACTTCCTTTTTGGGAATTTTCGGCTCGTCCACTCCGACAGAATAAATTTTAAAGGTTTGGATTTTCCCTCCATTATCCAGAAGGACTTTAACCATCACGGCTTCAACTTTATCTATGACTTGCGTTTTTTGGGCAACCTTAGCATTAGAATTTTCAACGTTCTCTGAGGGTTGCATCTTTTGTGCAAGATAATTCAGAACTTGTTCCCAGCGATATTTCATCGGACGACTCTTAGTAAGATTAATATTGAATCGCGCTGCAACCATGACCAGAGTCGCGAGTGTCCAAATTGGATTGTCTGAAAAATCAAGATTTTTTACAAGTTCGTTAAGTTTGTCTATGCTGAGATTTTTTATTCTGTAATCCAAAACGATATAACGACCTATGTTGTGAATCTTTTTACCTATCCAGGAGTGGATATGCACGGGGTTTTCTTGCCCAATAATATCAAGTAACTTTCGAATATTTCTGGCGAGCTCATCTCTAAGCAGATACCCGGCATGATCATAATCAAAAAGCAGCTTTTCCAGCGCTTCTATATTTTTTTCCATATCTATATATTTTTAAAGGAACAGTTTTTAGATACTACCATATCAAAATACATAGTCAAAATAGCCTAATTAATTGACATTTTTAATTCCGAATTATAGTATGAAAGTACCCAGTGAAATCATCTGTACCGATTCACATCATACAGATGGTAGTGTTTGGACCGGCCGAAAGAATAAGGCCTGATAGATCGAAGCTGTCCACTGGGGCTCATCCCGGCAATACGTTGCCGGGATTTTTATTTGCCAATTTTTTTGAAATCAAGTACTATGAAAACGTACCCTTATCAATTGTAACCGCCGCCTAATCTGACAGACCCGAAAGAACTTCCGCATGGCATCTCTCGCAGATATTCCCACTTACTTTACATGTATCCCCGAATCCCCTTTATTTCCAAAGATTTTATATACATTCGAAGAAAGAATTTCGTTCTCGTATACCCTTCGTAGTATTTTACGAAGAACGGGCATTGTTGGGTAAAGCGGTATAACGCTTATGAGTTTAATAACAATAATACTGCTCCTATCCGGAGCACTGGTAGTGGGCATTGTCGCCGGCTACTACATCCGCCTCATCGTCTCGCTCGGCAAACGCGGATCGATGGAGCTTGAGATCAAGCAAATGCTTCTCGGAGCAAAAGAGGAGTCCCAGCGAATCCTCGACGAAGCCAATAAGAAATCAGAGGAAAAGAAAGAAGATCTCCAAAAGAAAGAGAATGACAAGGAGCAAGAATTTAAAAAGACGGAAGAACGCCTCATTAAAAAAGATGAGCTTTTAGACGCGCGCCAGACAGAAATAGACAAAGAGGTCGAGAATATCAAACTCAAAGTCGAAGACATTAAAAAAATCAAAGAGAGAGTAGACAATATGGAAGCGGATAAATCTGCAGAGCTTGAAAAGGTCGCCAAGATGAGCGTCGAGGATGCTCGTGAAGCGATAATGAAAGATGCGGAGAAAAAATATGAAGAGGATTTGCTTGTCCGCATGCAGAAAATGGAAACTGTGAATACTGAAGCGCTTGATCGCCGAGCGAAGGATATCTTGGCGACATCCATCCAGCGCCTCGCATCTTCGACCGCTTCAGAAATGATGACGACATCAGTCGCAATCCCATCTGAAGATCTAAAAGGTAAAATCATCGGTAAAGAAGGCAGGAATATCCGCTCGTTTGAGCGCGCAGCCGGAGTGGAATTAATTGTTGATGATACTCCGGGCTCAATTATCATTTCATCATTCGACCCTGTCCGCCGACAAGTCGCTCGCTTGGCGCTTGAGAATTTGATCGTTGATGGCCGTATTCAGCCAGCAAAAATCGAAGAGATGGTTGAAAAAGCCAAGGAGGAAATCAATAAAATCATTAAAGAAAAAGGTGAGCAGGCAGTGTATGAATGCGGAATTTTCAATTTCGACCCCCGCATCATTGCTATCATCGGGCGACTATACTTCCGCACCAGCTATGGGCAGAATGTCCTCCAGCACTCTATTGAAATGACGCACATTGCAGGAATGATCGCCGAGGAATTGGGCGCAGATGTGTACGTAGCTAAGGCTGGCGCCCTCGTACATGATATCGGTAAAGCACTCGACCATGAAGTGCAAGGCACACACATTGAAATCGGTATCCGCATATTGCAAAAGTTCGGTGCTGACCCTCGCGTAATCACCGCAATGAAGTCCCACCATGAAGACTATCCATACGAAACGATTGAATCAATCATCGTTCAGACTGCTGATGCCATCTCCGGAGGCCGCCCTGGCGCCCGCAGAGACAGTGTGGAAAATTACTTGAAACGCTTAGGTGATTTAGAAGGCCTTGTAAATGCCTTCCCTGGTGTTGAGAAATCATATGCTCTACAAGCAGGCCGTGAAGTGCGCGTATTTGTGACTCCTGATAAAGTTACCGACCTCGAAGCCAAGAATATGGCTCGCGATATGGCGCAAAAAATCGAGCAAGAGCTCAAATATCCAGGTGAAATCAAAGTTACTGTCATAAGGGAGAATAGAATTATCGAATACGCGAGGTAAAACTCTCCCTATTGCATCAAAAATCCCTTGATATATAATGGTATCGGAGGTCGAATGTTATCAATCGTAAAAATTTATTTACATGAACAAACAAGCAATTGTAGAAATGGTCCACGAGAAAATCGGTGGCACAAAGGTACAGGCAGAGCAGGTTGTCGATGGCATCATTGAATCTATCATTTCAACTCTTAAAAAGGGTGGTGAAGTTTCAATCGCAGGCCTCGGAATCTTCTCAGCAAAGGCTCGCGCGGCTCGTATGGCTCGCAATCCTAAGACTGGCGAACAAGTAAAGGTCGCTGCAACCACAGTTCCAAAGTTTCGTGCAGCAAAGGCGTTTAAAGACGCTCTTAAAGGTTAAAAAATTCTTCTCGCGAGAGGAATCTAAAGAAAAAATCCCTAAGCCGTTTGGTTTAGGGATTTTTTCTTTAGACAATATCAATATCAAAAACATGAATGTAGTTTCAATATTTACCAGAAATAGATAATATATGTGCGTTGTGGATTATATATAGGAAAAAATAAAAAACTCTCCGTGAGGAGAGTTTTTGCTACAGATCTAAAACCAGAGCAGGGTCTAAGAAATTCCAACAAAAACCGAGCCAATATATGCTTGTCTGCCAATATTTGCCGTCGAAATACAAACAGCGTACATAGGAGCGATTTCTCGAGTCTTTATATATCGTGCCCCAAAAGAATATAAAATAAGTATTGCCGTCTTTGTCCCTCTTCCACTTTTTAGGGATGAGACGCGGATTCTTTAAGAGCATATCCAGAACATTGTCTTCTAAAGGCCTCTTAGTCTTTACCTTCTCGTATAATTCATAGCCAGTAAGGACTTCAATGATGATTTGTTCTTTACCCTCGCTATTTTTTACCATTTTTTCAGGAAGATAAAAGGAAACTTTTTCATTGTTGATATATAAATCAGAATTCTTATTTATAACTTTCAACACTTTTCTTCTACGAATCTTGGGCTTGAAATCTGCAATATGCCTGGGGTGAGTATTTTGAAGCAGATGCTCATTTCTGCGCCTGTCTTTCTGGTGACTATTCTTTTTGAGTACCATATCTTGAGTTTTAAAAGTCTAACTGAAGACTAACACAAAAGGAGTGGGGTTGTCATTATGGGAAGTAAGAGATAAGAGAGTCGGCTATTACATATCCAGGTGCTTTTCTATTTTAAGGGGAGAGTCGCCCGCGACTCAAAATTTTTCGTCAAAAATTTTGGCCTGGGCACCAGCTCGCCTATCCGCCAGCTGGCGGATTAAGGCTCCGCTGTTCTCCTCTCCACGCAAGCCAAGCAGTTGGCTTGCTCATCCCGCACAAAGTAAAAAATCCCCCCGAAGGAGATTTTTTACTTTGTGCGGGATGGGAGAGTCGAACTCCCCACCACAGTTTGGAAAACTGTTGTTATACCGATTAACTAATCCCGCAATATAAATTTAATGTGATACATGGGCTATTCTAGCAGAATATTGACATTACGGCAAAAATATTGACAGAACTTTCTTATTGTGTATAATGCATAAGGATCAAAACTTGTAAAAATGACACAGAAAATTATTGCAGAGTTGTTATGGAAAGTTGTTTGCGAGCAAAAAATAGAAATGAGGGCCCCTGCCCTTATGTTCATACACCCAAATGACGACTATCTTGCTTGTAAAACAATCTTTAAAAAAACAATCGAAAGTGAAGATTTCACTAAAAATCCTTCTTTTGATAACTTAAAAAATCTATTAGATCAAACATTGACCAACTTTCAATTCTGTCTCAACTGGATAGAAAAGAAACAAAGACAATGTGGAGACACTGGTTTGTTGGCTGTAATTTATCTGCACTTAAAAAGACAGAAAATAAAAGTCAAAACGCGCATAATTCATTGAATTATGCGCGTTTTTATTTTGTTAATTTTGTTTAATCTTTTTATTCTTTTCCTGATTAGGAAATATTTCTTTCATTTCAAGAAAAAGCTCACGCACCTCATTATCAAGCTCTCTAAAATCAATCATATCGATCACGCTTAAAGTTTGTGCCCTGCCCCAAGATTTATTGTTGTCCTGAAAATGGCCGCCACCCTTTCTTAAACTTCTAACAAAATAAAGATACCGAGGATTTTTATCTCTATAAAGATCTTGGTAATTAGAGCTATAGTAAGCCATTTGGTAATCCTCATTTCGGTGATCTTTTTCAGTCCCAGGAACAATCCAACTGTCTGAAACAACTGAACCCATTCTTTGAGTTTTGTGTGTGTGCAATTCGTTTGATCCATGATACCCTATCATCGCATCGTTTTTTTCCGCAAGATTGAGCAGTATGGATGCAATTTCTTCCGCTGATGAATATTTACCTTTTTCCAATTGATCCTTAAAACCCGTTAAAAATTTTTCACGCAACTCAAAAGGCAAGGAAAGAATCTGCATTTTTTGTTCAACAGAATATTGAGCCAATCCTTTTCGAAAAGAATCAAGATCTTCACTACTATATCCTTTTTTCTCCATCGATTCTTCAAATCCTTCGAGCACGTGACTCTCAACCAATGTTTTAAAAATGACTTCTTTTAAGTGGTTATCAAAACTTTTTTCATCAAGATATGACAAGTGCTCAATCTCATCTTGAACAATAGATTTTGCATCTTCAATCAAATGACTATTTTTATCCTGAGTTTTCTTTGTTTCAAGAATTGTAGGATTGTCAATTTTTTCCATAAGTTTATGCGGTCGGGGTGCTGGGAATCGAACCCAGCCCTCTTGTTCCCAAAACAAGTATACTACCGATATACTACACCCCGATATTATAAATACCCAATCATAGTATCATATTTTCTTAAAAAAACAATTATTCTGTGCTCTCAAATGTTTAAATGCTCGTAGTTTATATACTTCTATTTTACTAGAAGTGTTGCACTTACTTGTTGAACCTAGGTTACGCCAAATTGACAAATTGAAAAATTTTTGCTGAAATAGGTTAAACGAACATTAAAAAATGGCTAATGAAAACATTTTGTGTAAACAACGGGAAGGTCTACTGGGGATTCAAAAAAGAAAGTTGGCTCGAAGATGACTATGTCAAAATTGGAAACAGCACAAAACTGCTTTTGAGCCGAGACAATCCCCCGGATATCATAGAAGAGCTGAGAGATAGGGTAAAAATAGAAATGATTTACAATGCCTATCCGCTCAATTACTCAGGCGATATATTTCTAGCGAAATCTTGGCCATCTGATCATGGCAAGATTCTTTTACTCGTCAAAGGATGCCGAGAATCACTGAATATAACCTTGAGGGGAAAAGAAACATATGTTTTCCTAAAAGAGAGGAGTGATTCATTAGTAATCCTATCTCCGGGAGATCAAATATCTTTTGAAGTTTTTCAAAATGGAGATTATTCAGAGTATATTTTAAAATATGAAACAGAAAATCCCGAAAAGTGGCTGAAGAAGATTGATTATTAAAATCCCCTTATTTTATAAGGGGATTTTTTATTTTCTACAGCACAATATCATTAAACATATTCACTCTAGCCTTGCGATCCTTCATATTTATATAAACAGATGCTAAATCAAGCTGCCACTCCCCGTCTATGTGCTTGTGTAATAAATATGCCTGAATTACTCGTGAAAGACGCTTTAATTTCCAAGGATGCATGTTATCTTCTGGCCGATAACCTTCAGTTTCATGTGTAACACTGTCCAAGTTTTCACGTGAAACGCTTTTAACCTCAACAAAATGAACTCTTCCCTGTTTTTCCGCTACAATATCAATTTCCCCGTACTTTCTAGTGTAATTACGTTCAATAATAACAAAGCCCTGTTTTATGAGAAACTTACAAGCAATATCTTCGCCAATTTGCCCGATTTTCTGTGTTTCTGAAGTGAAACGTTTCATGTGTAACATAATTATATCAGAAAATTAGATGCAAAAGTGTTTCACGTGAAACATAATTTAAATATAGCCTATTTATAGGACAAAGAAAGTAGTTTATAATTTGAGATTTTCTTTAAAACCCTTATGTTGTAAGGTTGTAAAATAAAAGTAGATAAAAATTTTGAGACAAAATCAGTCTAAAAAGCCATTCTTTCGGACATGTCTTATAAACACTGCACACAGGTTTATCCACAGTTTTAGCCCTTTTTTCACTTATTTATCAATAAAAACTATTTACACTAAAGGACATGGGTGTCTCTTGTGTGTCTTTTAATACAATATAAAAAACATCTGCGGTTTGCAGATGTTTTTTATATTGTGCACCCAGAGGGACTCGAACCCCCAACGACAGTTCCGAAGACTGTTGTGATATCTATTTCACGATGGGTGCATATATCT
>JBAZXM010000004.1:0-57268 GCA_041659845.1 Minisyncoccota bacterium | reverse complement strand
TTGTAAGAAGTATATCATCTAGTTCTTTTATTTGACACTCAAGCCCTCTTCTGCTAGGATAGGGGGACTGGTTTTGAAGTATTCAATCCACGCTTCTCCTTGTGAGTTTTAAGGAATTTACAAGAAAAAGCGTGTGATATTGATACTTGAAACGAGCATTTTTCATTATGGCAAAAACCTCCGTCGTCGTCCGATCACAAAGGACTCCAAAGTTCAGCTCCCGAGCGAAGAATCGCTGTTTTAAGTGCGGCCGCGGTCGAGGTTTCATGCGTGATTTCGGCCTATGCCGAATCTGCTTCCGCGAACTTGCTAACGAGGGAATGATCCCTGGCGTTCGTAAGTCGTCTTGGTAATATTTATTTTATGACTGATCCAATCGCAGCATTAATCACAATGATCAAGAACGCCGGCGCAGCAGAGCGTCCGCTTGTTACTGTTCCATATTCTAAAATCAAGCATGCAATTTTAACTTGCTTGCTCAATGTCGGCTATATCGCTTCTGTTTCAAAGAAGACTAAAAAAGGCCACCCTGTACTTGAAGTCAGCGTACTCTATAATTCCGATGGAAGTCCTCGTGTCATTCACGCAGAGCGAGTTTCCAAGACCTCCCGCCGAGTATATATGGGAGTGAAGGAACTTCGCCCTATCAGGAATGGCAAAGGCATACTCATACTCTCAACTCCAAAAGGGATTTTAACAAACACACAAGCTCGCAAGGAAATGGTCGGAGGCGAAGCGTTATTCACACTTTGGTAATCTTTTAATTTATTTTTATGTCACGTGTAGGAAAACAACAACTTCAAATCCCTGAAAAGACAACCGTTACAAAAGACGGCAATACTTTGACAGTCGTTGGCCCTAAAGGCACTCTCTCTCGCGAATTCCGCGATGAGATCGAGATCAAAATCGACAATGGTGTAGTAACATTTTCTCTGAAGAAAACCACAACCTTCGCCAAAGCTCTCTGGGGTACTACGGCTTCTCATGTGAAGAATATGATTGAAGGTGTGAACAACGGCTTCCAAAAGAAATTAATCTTGGAAGGTGTCGGGTTCAAGTCAGAAGTTGCAGGGAAGAATTTGAATTTGGCTCTTGGCTTCTCTCACCCTGTTGTTGTCCCTATTCCGGAAGGCATCACAATGATTGCAGAGAAGAATGTCATGACGATTACTGGTATTGATAAGGAGCTCGTTGGGCAGTTCGCTTCAAAGATCCGTTCACTCAAGAAGCCTGAGCCTTACAAGGGTAAGGGTATGCGCTATGACGATGAAGTTATTCGCCGCAAGCAGGGTAAGAAGGCAGCATAATGCATAAATATTTATAAAGCATATGAAAACAGTAAACAAAAAAACAGAAAAGCGAATTAGATTAAAGAAACGTATCCGAGCGCGAGTTTCAGGTACTTCAGAGATGCCACGCCTTTCAGTTTTCAAATCAAACAATTATATCTATGCGCAGGTGATCGATGATTCAAAGAGCATTACATTGGCTTCTGCTTCTGACATAAAGGCAAAGACTGGCACAAAGACAGAACGAGCAGAAAAGACTGGAGCTGAAGTTGCGAAAGCTGCGATTGCCAAAGGTATTACTAAGGTCGTTTTCGACCGTAACGGCTTCAAGTATACTGGTAGAGTGAAGGCGCTTGCTGATGAAGCGCGCAAAGCCGGACTTACTTTTTAATATATTTTATGGATACTCAAGCACAAAACAATCAAACTAATACAGGAGATCGCAAGCCTTTTCGCGGGAGAAGCGGTGGTAGTGATCGTCCTCGTCCATCATTTGACAGACCAAAGCCGGAATTTGATCAGAAAATTCTCGCTGTTAGGCGTGTAACACGTGTGGTTTCCGGGGGCCGAAGATTCAGCTTTGCTATCGCACTTGCTCTCGGTGATAAGAAGGGAAGCGTCGGTGTTGGTACCGGTAAAGCCGGTGATACTGCGCTCGCTATTCAGAAGGCTGTTAAGAATGCAAAGAAAAGCATGATCACCTTGAAAACAACGAAAGGATTTTCTATCCCTTATGAAGTAAAGGCAAAATTCTCAAGTTCTCGTGTTATGATTATGCCAAACAAAGGTAAGGGTCTTGTAGCAGGTTCTGCGGTTCGCGATCTTCTCGTTCTCGCAGGTGTGAAAAATGTCACTGCAAAAGTTCTTTCCGGAAGTAAGAATAAACTAAATACTGCGCGTGCCGCGATGAAAGCTCTAAGTGAAATAGCAACCAAGCGCAGTTCAGCGGTTATTCCAGCACCGGCGCCGGCACCAGCAATTACAGCGCCAACTGATTAATTTATTTATTTAATACACTAATATGCAGCTCCATAATCTCGCACGAAAAACTGAAAATAGAAAAAAGAAGACCATCGGACGTGGTGGCACTCGTGGTAAGACTTCCGGCCGTGGTACTAAAGGTCAGAATTCGCGCGCAGGTAGGAAGAAGCGCCCGGAAATGCGTGATATAATCAAGAAGCTTCCGAAATTGCGCGGCCGCGGCAAGAACATTTTCCAGTCTTTTCAAGCGAAGTCTGCGGTTGTTAATTTGGCTGATCTTAATATTTTTGATAACGGCGCAAAGGTCAATCCAAACATTCTCTTGGCGGCAAAGCTTATCTCTAAGAAGCGCGGTCTCACTCCTCCTGTTAAAATTCTAAGCAATGGAAATATCGAGAAGAAGTTAGTTGTTTCCGGCTGTATGGTTTCTACCGCAGCAAAAGCAAAAATCGAAAAAGTTGGTGGTAGTGTTTCATAATGGCTCATAAGGGTTTGCGCATATGGAAAAATTTATCTCAAAAATAAAAATGATTTTCACAGACAAGAGTCTTCGCAATAAGATTCTTTTTGTCATTTTTGCACTCTGTATTTTCCGGGTGCTTGCTGCTATCCCAATTCCGGGTATTGATGCTATTAAACTCGCTCGCTTACTTGAAAATAACCAGTTTTTGGGAGTTTTAAATATTTTCTCCGGTGGCGGATTATCAAGCCTTTCAATCATTATGCTTGGTGTCGGACCTTATATCACCAGTTCAATTATCATGCAGCTTATGACTATAATGATTCCTCGCTTAAAGGAACTCAGTCAGCACGAAGGCGAGGTTGGCAGGAAGAAATTCACTCAGTATTCACGTTTACTTACCGTCCCGCTTGCTATTGTGCAGGCTGTTGGATTCATAGTTTTACTTGAGCGACAAGATATTCTCCCTGCTCTTACGATTTTTGAATTTATCACCGATGTCTCCATTGTTGCAGCAGGTTCAATGCTTTTGATGTGGATTGGTGAACTTGTAACAGAATATGGTATCGGTAACGGCATATCACTAATAATCTTCGCTGGTATCGTAGCGGCAATTCCTACACATATAAGCCAATTCTTATTGTCATTTGAAACTTCACAGATTCCTTACGTTATCCTATTTGCAATCGTCGGTCTTTTAATTATTGCCGGTGTGGTTATTGTCACTGAGGCCGAGCGTCCGATTCCCGTCACTTATGCGCGCCAAGCACGTAGCGGAGGGAGTGCTTACGGTGGCGGTTCAACTACTTACATACCTCTTCGTATTAACCAGGCTGGCGTTATTCCAATCATCTTCGCTCTATCTATACTGATGTTTCCACAAATGCTTGGCGCATTCTTTGCAACCTCGGCTAATTCCATACTGCAATCGATTTCTCATGCACTTATCGCATTCGTACAGAATCCGTGGGCATATTCCATAACATATTTTGTGCTTGTTTTTCTCTTCACATTTTTCTACACTGCAGTTACATTCGATCCTGAAGCTATGGCAGAAAATTTACAGAAAAACGGAGCGTTCGTCCCAGGAGTTCGTCCTGGTGAGCCGACCGCGCTTTTCGTGTCAAAAATTTTAAATCGCATTACGCTTATGGGTGCCGCATTTTTAGGTCTCATTGCAGTTCTTCCGCTCATTATGCAATCACTTACAGGTATTACCTCGCTTGCTATCGGTGGTACTGCGCTCTTGATTGTTGTTTCGGTGGTTACTGATTTGATCAAAAAAATCGAAGCGCAAATCTCTATGCGTGAATACTAGGCGTGGTATACTGTGCGCATGACTCCTCAAACTTTTATTTTTATTGGGCGATCGGGCTGTGGCAAAGGAACACAGGTTGGCCTGCTTTCCGAAGCTCTGAAGAAGCTCGATTCTGAACGGGAAATTTTCCACCTGGAAACCGGGGCGATGTTCCGAGAATTCATCAAAGAAGAAAATTATACCAGTACGCTCTCTTTAGGGGTGTATAAGACTGGTGGTCTTCAGCCGGCATTCCTCGCTGTTCATATATGGTCGCATGTCTTGATTGAAAAATTTAAAGGAATAGAGCATTTGTTTATGGATGGTATTTGCCGCACCTTGCCTGAAGTTTTAGTGCTTGATACTGCTCTCCGATTTTATAATCGCGAATCAGCGACAGTGATCTTGTTGAATGTTTCTAAAAATTGGTCATTGGATCGTTTGCATACTCGAGCGAAGATTGAAGGCCGGATAGACGATATTAAGAATGAAGATATTGAGAAGCGACTCTCGTGGTTTGATACTGATGTCGTGCCCGCGATTGATCATATGAAACATAGCCCACTTTACCAAGTGCTTGAAATCAATGGAGAGCAGACGATTGAGGAAGTTCATGCGGAAATTCTTTCTAAACTTTCATTATGATATTTATAAAAACTCCTGAAGAAATAGAAAAATTACGCGAGGGCGGTAAGCGCTTGGCGGAAATTTTATATAAAGTTAAAGATAAAGTCGCACCCGGTATTTCAACTCATGAACTTGATCTATACGCGTATGAGCTTATCAGGCGAGGAGGGGATGAACCAGCTTTTTTGAATTACAAACCGGAAGGTGCGTCACACCCATACCCAGCATCTCTTTGTACTTCTATAAACAATGAAGTAGTTCATGGTATCCCTAAAATCAACCGTGTTTTAAAAGAAGGCGATGTTATTTCTATAGATCTAGGGCTTAAACATAAAGGTCTTTATACTGATATGGCTCTTACTGTGCCTGTAGGCATTATAAGTAAAGCCTCGGCTAAGCTTTTGGAAGTTACGGAAAAGACACTTTACGTGGGTATTAATGAGGCTGTAGCCGGTGCGCGCGTGGGTGATATTGGCGCGGCAATTGAGAAATTCATCAAACCTCACAAATATGGCATTGTTCGTGAGCTCTCTGGTCATGGTGTAGGCAGAGAAATTCATGAAGATCCATATATTCCGAATTTTGGTAAAAAGGGTACAGGAGCTATTTTAAGACCGGGCATGGTGGTAGCAATCGAACCAATGATAAATGAAGGCACCAAAAGTATAATTTTTGACAATGACGGCTACACCGTCCGCACTGCAGATGGTAAAAAGAGCGCGCATTTTGAATGCACTATTTTAATTACTGAAAGTGAGCCTGAAATTCTAACTAAAACATCATAAGTCTCCGCTAAACACCTGCTCTCGCAAGGTTTTATGATATACTTTTATTAATGGAAAACCTTTTTACAAAGGAAATTCCCAAATTCAAATCTCCTGAAGAGGAATTGCAATTTCTGCGCGCCCATATTGCCGAGAGAGAAAAAGCTCTGATTGAAAGTGGGCATAATAAGCCCGAGGTCGCAGCACATGAAGTTGTTAAGGAATATGCGATATTGCCCAAGGAGCAGGTGTTGCCTAAAACACAGATAATTCCCGAAGAAGAATCGGCGAATATTGTTTTGCGTCTGCGCCCAGAAAGTCACGATACGAAGATGGAAGAACTCTTAGGTATCCTTTTAACGAATGGGATTAAAAATGCTCTTGAAATAGTCATGAAAATAGGCAATCCTCATTTGGATGATGACTTTCATCGCTTTCTTATTCAATATATCCAATCTGCAACAGTCCCATCTCTTAAAGAAGGTACTCCGCTTTTTAAAGCGCTCCATATGAAGCTTTTTGAAATTACACTGCCTGAAAAACTGGAAGATGATAAGCGTCCAATCAAAGAATTTATTTCCATGATGGAGCAGTTCTATGCAGGCATGCAATCAGTAGGCAGTGATCCGGAAAATTACGCCAAAAATTATTATACGCTTGAGATCGCGCTTTCCGGTGATAGTGACCACGTGGTTTTCTATGCTTCTGTGCCTTCTATTTCCGCTACGCTCTTCGAGAAGCAAGTACTCGGGCTTTACGGTGGGGCGAAAATTCGCGAAGTTACGGATGATTACAATATTTTCTCTGATGGGGGAGTGGCGTCAGGTGCATACGCAGAGCTTGCTGAGAGTGAAGTACTTCCGATAAAGACATACGAATCTATTGATCACGATCCCATCCAAACTATGCTTTCGGTATTTTCCAAGATGAAAACCAAAGGTGAAGGTGCGGCAATTCAGATTATAATCACTCCTACAGGCGACAAATTCATAAAGAAATTCACAAGCATACTGCAAAAAGTGAAAGAAGGTATGGATTTTAAGAAAGCTTCTGAATTATTCGGTGAATTCGACAGACAATTTGCCGGCGCGGTGAAGCACCTTATTTTTGGCACCCATGATAAGAAAAAAGAAGAAGAAAAAAAGATTGATGAGATTGCAGTCGCGCATATCACTGAAAAGATGAAGTCCACGATTATGTCGTCTCACATCCGGGTACTTGCTGGAGCTGAGACGAAATCACGAGCCGAAGAGATTGTGGTGGAGCTTGAATCTGCCTTCAACCAATTTGCTGAAGCCGGCAGTAATAAATTCATTTTCAAAAAAATTGAAGACAAAAAGATAAAGGAATTCACTCATAATTTTTCCTATCGAACAATTGATGAAGGTAAAGAAATACCTCTTAATTTGAAAGAATTGGCAACTGTTTTCCATTTTCCATTGGGCGTAGGCAGTACTCCGCAATTAAAGACTGCACGCGCTGGGGAAGGTCCAGCTCCGCTTGAAATGGGTAAGGATGGGATATTACTTGGCTACAATGATTTCCGTGGAGTTCGCACAGAGATCCGAATGGCACGCGAAGACCGTGTACGCCACTTATATGTCGTTGGACAGACAGGTACGGGTAAAACTTCAATTTTGAAAAACTTAATCGCTCAAGATATTGCAAATGGTGATGGCTGTTGTTTCATCGATCCCCACGGATCGGATATTCAAGACATTCTTTCATACATTCCGCCGGAGCGCATTGATGATGTGATTTATTTCGATCCGGCTTACACTGCGCGGCCAATGGGGCTCAATATGCTTGAATATGATCCAAATTATCCGGAGCAAAAGACTTTTGTGGTGAATGAAATGATGAATATTTTCAACCAGCTCTTTGATTTGAAAATTTCCGGCGGGGCGATGTTCGAGCAGTATTTCAAAAACTCTGCGTTCCTAGTGATGGAACATCCGGAGTCAGGCTCAACTTTGCTTGAGGTAACGCGTGTCTTGGCCGACAAAGAATTCCGCGACATGAAACTTTCGCATTGTAGAAATCCTATTATCAGGCAATTCTGGGAAACTGCTGAAAAGACAACCGGCGATCAAGGGCTTGCAAATTTTGTGCCGTATATTTCGAGTAAGTTTGATCCGCTTATTTCCAACGACATCATGCGTCCGGTTATTGCTCAGCAACATTCCTCACTTAATTTCAGAAAGATTATGGATGAGAAAAAGATATTACTCGTGAATCTTTCAAAAGGCAGACTTGGCGATATCAATGCCAATTTGATCGGCCTCATTCTTGTCGGTAAAATCCAGATGGCAGCGCTATCTCGCGTGGATATGTTCGGGCAGAAGATGAATGACTTTTATCTGTATATCGATGAATTTCAAAATGTCACAACACCTTCAATAGCCTCAATCCTTTCCGAAGCGCGCAAGTATCGCTTGTCTCTCAATGTTGCTCACCAATACATCGCTCAACTTACTGATGAAATCAAAAATGCTGTTTTTGGTAATGTGGGGTCAATGGCGGTTTTCCGTGTCTCACCGGAAGATGCGAAAGTTTTGGAGCCGAAATTTTCTCCAACATTTACTTCGTCAGATATTATTAAACTCGAAAATTATAATGCTTATGTCAGCATGATTATCAATGGAGCACCAGCATCAAAACCATTCAATATGGTGACTGCTAAAAATCCAGAAGGTAATAGAGAAATCATCGACAAATTAAAAGAGCTTTCCTATCTTAAATACGGCCGTGACCGCGAAGAAGTCGAAGCGGAGATATTTGGAAAATATGAACAAAAATAGTATACTCATCCCATATCAGTAATCATTTATACCAGTATGCACACAAAAGACGAGCAAACACTTATTATTTTAAAACCGGATGCTGTTCAAAGGGGGGTTATCGGTGAGATTATTTCCCGTTTTGAAAAAGTGGGGCTTAAAATTGTTGCCACAAAAATGCTTCAGCCTGACTACGATCACTATTTTCATCACTATGAAAATATAGGGAAAATGATTTCTCGTCGTGGGCAAAAGCCTTTTGATACAACTCTTGAATTTATGAATGCCGGCCCTGTTGTCGCTTTTGTACTTGAAGGGGTTGACGCCGCTTCTCTTGTTAGGAAAATGGTTGGCGCTACAGAGCCTAAAAGTGCTCTGCCCGGGACCATTCGCGGAGACTATTCTCATATGAGCTTTTCTCGAGCTGATGAGGCTGATATGGGAGTTCCCAATTTGATTCATGCATCAGGGGATGCCGATGAAGCAAAGCTAGAAATTGCTCACTGGTTTAGCGAGAGTGAAATTTTCTCTTATAAAACTGTGCACGACCATTTTACACAGCCAAAGAAAAAACACTAAAATAAAAATACCGCGAGATATCTCGCGGTATTTTTATTATTCAATTCAGATACAAAAAAAATTCTCCGTCCAGATTGCAGGGAATTTATACAGGTGTATACTTTAAGTACGGTTATTGTAGGAGTATTACCTAGAAACAATAATCATACGGGAGCCAATCTTATTTATTTGTAGCGTTCTTGCTTTGGCAGATCGCTCAGGCACCCACCTAGCTTTAAGCTAAGGTAATATGGCCCCGATAGCCGTAAGAAGAATCCGCCACAATACTGGCGGTTTTTTCTTGTCACTTTTTGTTATTGAAATATTCATAGTACAATATAGGTATGTTTTCTAAATATTTTTTCATTAAAAAATTGGATATACTTCCGAAAAAAGAGCTTACTAACGCTATTTTTTTTCTGATTTTCTTTATTTTTCTTATAAATAGCGTGGCGATGAGGTTTTATTGGTATTCAATACTTTGGTGGTTCGATATGCCTATGCATTTTTTAGGAGGAGTGTGGGTAGGATTGGCAGGTATTTGGGCACTTCTTTATTCAGGCTTATTTTCTTCCACTTCTAGTGATAAGCAGCTCGTACTCCGTACGATGATTATTGTTTTTGCCATAGGATTTTTATGGGAAGTATTTGAATATACCGTACAGCATCTTATTCCCGGAGCGAATCTGGCGGATCCGATTGATTCTGTTTCTGATATCTTTTTTGATCTGTCTGGAGGCGCTTTTGCTCTTTTGTATTTTTTCTCCTCGCGTCCGAGATGGTGTATAATTAAATCATGGAAAAGAAATTAAAACTAACATTTTGCGGTGGGGCGGGTTCTGTAACAGGGGCCAATTTTCTATTAGAAGTTGAAGGTAAAAAAATTCTAGTTGACTGCGGACTCTCGCAGGGTACCAAGCTCGCTGATGATGAGAACTGGGAGCCATTCCAGTACGATCCGACATCTATCGATATTCTTTTTGTCACTCACGCTCACGTTGACCATGTAGGCAGGATTCCGAAACTAATCCATGATGGCTTCCATGGAAAAATTTATTCCACCATACCGACCAAAGCTCTCGCCGAACCCATGCTTGATGACACTGTGTTTATACTTTCTAAATATCATGAACAGAGTGTACATGATTTCTTTACTAAAGAAATTGTTCATCAGATTATCGGTTTATGGGAGGGCTTCCCTTATCACGATACTATAAAAATCACGGAAGGACTCACCGCAAGACTACTCGATGCAGGGCATATTCTTGGGTCAGCCATGATTGAATTCACTTATAATGGTAAAAAAATAGTCTTTACAGGAGATCTCGGTAATTCGCCATCACCACTGCTTCGCGACACAGAAAAACTGGAAGGGGTTGATTATCTGATTATGGAAAGTGTTTATGGAGATCGCAATCACGAAGATCGTCATGAGCGCCGTAAGAAGCTGGAAGAAGTAATCGAAGATAATTATAAGAATAAAGGCACGCTGATTGTTCCGACATTCTCTCTTGAACGCAGTCAGGAACTTCTTTTTGAAATTGATGGCCTTGTTGAAAACAAGAAGATTCCCACGATGCCAATTTTTTTCGATTCTCCATTGGCAATCCGATTGACAAAGATATATAAAGAATTTGAAGATTACTTCAATGATACAGCTAAAGATATAATTCATTCTGGCGATGATATATTTACTTTCCCAGGGCTTCGTTCGACACTACGTACCGAGGAATCAAAGATGATCATCGATGCACCTAATCCAAAAATTATCATTGCTGGTTCCGGTATGTCGAATGGCGGGCGCATAGTCCACCATGAACATAATTATCTACCGAATCCTAACAACACCATTCTTTTGACAGGGTATCAGTCTTTAGGTACGATGGGACGCCTAATTCAAGAAGGAGCGAAATCTATAAAGATTAAAGGAGAATATGTTGATGTAAAAGCAAAAATTGTCACCATTGGTGGATATTCAGGCCACAAAGATTCTGATGGGCTTCTAAATTTTGCACAAGATGTGGCTGAGAGTGTAAAGAAAATTTTTGTTGTTATGGGTGAGCCGAAATCATCTCTGTATTTTGCGCAAAAGGTTAAGGATTATTTGGCTCTTGAGGCTTACGTACCAATTAAGGGAGAAGTCGTGGTTTTAGACTGTGAATAATATATAATTAAATTATGGAAAATACTGGTAAACATGGGCATTTAAAAATTAATCTTTGCGTTTCCGGCGCGGCAGAGACGGGGCATTGCGGAAAGGATGCGCTTGAAAAAGCAAAAGAGCTTGGCCGAGAAATTGCTCGGCAAGGAGCGGTTATTGTGACTGGGGCAACTACAGGATTTCCTCTTTGGTCGGCTATGGGCGTGAAGGAAGAAGGAGGATTTTCGATCGGTTTTTCACCGGCTGCAAATGAAAATGAACATGTAGATGTGTATCGATTACCGATTGATTATATGGATTTGATTATCTACACAGGGTTCGGCTACCCGGGCAGGGATTTAATTCTAACAAAATCTACAGATGCTGTTTTTATCGGATGCGGAAGAATTGGAACAATTCATGAATTCACTATCGCATTTGAAGATGACAAGCCGATTGGCGTATTGGAAGGTGATTGGGACATGGATGAAGAAATAAAATACATAGTGGAAAAAGGTCATCGCCCGAATAATAAAATCGTGTATGATTCAGACCCTAAGCGTTTAGTTGAAAAAGTCATCGCACTCGTGAAAAAAGACAAAGTAAAAGAGTATGAAATTGTAAAATAAATAATAAATAAAAAGTGCCCAGACCAAGGTCTGGGCACTTTTTATTTATTTCACTGTATCCATGATTCGTGCGAATGTTTCCGGATTTGTCTCGGCGATTCCTGCCAAGATTTTTCGATCGACTTCAATTTCTTTCTTTTTGAGCATATCGATGAATTTACTGTAGGTAGTTCCGAATGTTCGGACTGCTGCGTTGATTCTGACCTGCCACAATCTGCGATTATCCGCCTTCTTATCCTTCCTGTGCGCGAAGGAGTACGAACCTGCATGCACCAATGCTTCTTTTGCCTGGCGCTCTTTCGTACTTCTGCCGAAACGGAAGCCTTTTGTCTGTCTTAAAACATTTTTACGCCTCTTGAGCGCATTTACCCCTCCTTTTACTCGTGTCATATTTTTTGATTAATTAAATAAATGGTAAGAGATGAGTCTTAGCTTTTGTCGGGATTGTGATTGTTTTCATCTTTCTCCCGCCGAGCTGAGTCACGCGTGATTGCTTAGCGTTGAAGTGGTTGAAGCCCGGCTTGCGCGCAAGAAGCTTTCCGCTTTTTGTCATCTTTAATCGTTTTGTGTATGATTTATTGGTTTTCATAAAATTATTTTTTAGTATCTCTTTCAATCATAATCATTACGCCTTTGGGACTTTTCTTGTACGGCTCGGCGACTTTATAATTCTCTGTGATCAAGTGGAGCACTCTTTCGAGGCGCTCTTTATGAAATGCATCGTTCATGTATTTTGATCTGCCTGAAAGGAAAAGTTCAACTTTGATTCTATGGCCTTCTTTGAGCCACTTGGAAGCGGTTTTCGCTTTTAAATCAAGGTCATGCTCGCCTGTGCCAACTTTCACCTGGATTGACTTAGTTTCAGTCGGCTTTGCGTTGGCTTTTGCTTTCTTTTGCTTTTTATTCTGCTCGTACTGGTACTTTCCGTAATCTGTGATTTTAGCGATAGGAGGTACGGCATTGGGGGAGATCTCAATGAGATCGAGCCCTTCCGCATATGCCTTTTCAAGAGCTTCTTTGGTACTTAAAATGCCAAGGTTAACACCCTCACTGTCGATAACACGAAGTTCTGATGCTCGTATTTGATTATTGATTCGTTCTCTCAAAATAAATAGCGATTAAACCTTATAGGGGATAATAGCCTATTTAGGCTTTAAAGTCAAATAAAAAAGGGGTACGTGTTTAACGTACCCCTTGTCCTTAGGTTATTACCTAAGCCAGTTTTAAATTAAAGAACAACCCACCAACTCTCTTTTGAAAGCAGTCTTATTGGCTTTTGTGTTTTTAGGAAGAATCGCCTTTTTGTAGATAAATTTTTCATTTTTTAATAAAAATGCCAAACCTTTCCTTTTAGGCAATTCTGACCAATGAACTCTTCTGGCCCCGAAACGGCTACGAGCTGCTCCGTAACCATTTACAAGATTAAACCAATCTGTAATTGCAGTTTTTTCATCAAGCTGCCCATTAAAACCATCCACCTTATTTTTCTTTGGCATGTATCCATTAATGGATGGTAATTCTTTCACATCACCATAGAGGAGTATTAGGGATTCTACAAGGACAATCATTTCAGGCCACCTTTCAAATTGTGGACAAAGTACACCATCATTGTTGTTACGATAGCATCTGAAATTGTACACACATTGAGCGGTGATAAAAAATGAACCGCCTTGTGAAATGAGTGCTACTTCCCATAACTCCATCGCACCCTTCCCTAGTATTCTGAGGAAGCGAATATTGTTTTCAACCGGCTCAGTGTGATGTGTTTTGTCATTTCCTTCCTTCACCATGATTTTAGTTTTGCAATATTCTACACCCTCTTCATCTGTAGGGAGCATTTTTCTTAAACTCACATGTTTGTTCCCATCAACTGCAATGCAGAAGATTTTGTCCTTTTCTTTCGAACTAACGGCAACTTTAAGTTCATATTTTCCTAATCCCAATTTTCCGACAGGTGTAAAAATAATTTCGTAGTTATACGAATAAACCTGTGGATTGCCTGGATTATTTATCGCAGGCACGATTTTTTCCTCGCTGTCTTTTACTTTTATTAGTTTTCCTAATTCAAAAGATACAGCTGGTAGTGATTGATTTTTCAATTTGCCTCCTTTTTTAGTATTTGTTTGTTAAAGATAAGATCAACTCGTGTGATCTACTTCATATATATTATCACAATATTATAAAAAAGTCAAGTAAAAACCCCCCTTATAAATAAGGGGGGTTTGCGCGCATATTGTATGCGTAATTTAAAACTTAGGCAGTTACTGAAGCAGATTCAGTTACATATTGTTTTACACAGGCAGTAACTTCTTCAATCGATTGTTGTGTTTCCAGAGTGAAAGAAAAATTCTTCTCGTCTAGGTGCACCTTACCGATATTTTTCAATGCTTCGTATAAGCCGGTTTTTGCTAATTCGAATCTTTGAGCATCACATTGGATGATGACTTCATCATCACTGGTTATTTTCGCGATCATTAAGTTGTGCCCGTTATTTTGAGCAGCATCCCAGATTAACTCCAGGTTAACGTTCACAGGCAATACCAATGCCACAACATTCCATCCTTTCTCGATGAAAGTTGCAACAACATTCGTTAAGAATGTCACTGCAGCGTTGAAATACTGGGTGATCATTGCAAGTACTGGAATAAATAATGCAACAAACCCTTTGTATTTGCGAGCCAGATTTTCATATGCTTTATTCAAGCTGTACTGGTTCTGGTTGCTTTCATCTGAGGATTTTTTCACCAATTGTAGTGGTGTAAAATTATCAAGTCCCAGGGTTTTTATCATTTCACTGTCGGCATTATTTTCATTCATACCTGCTAACGGACTTTTAGGGTTCGTGTCGTCGATCATCAATGTTCCATCAGGAGCAGTATTTCCTTCTGCTAATACGGGTGTAGCCGTAGTTATTCCCGGGAATTTAGTTTCACTGATTGATGCCACTAATCTGGCGATGAAAATTGCTAAGAAGATTCTTAGACTTACAACTTTTGCTGTGATGCTTGTGATTTTTTTCATAAACTTTTTTTGTTTTTTAAACCCGCTTTTGTTTGAACGGATTCGGTAATGAAATTTGATCGGCTTTCACGTAAAGCTCGGACGGTTCTCATTGGCTATCTGCGCGCGTTATTCACCAAATGAAAAGCACACAAAATACTTTTGCAAATATCCTGTGTGCTTCCCACAAACGAACAACGTCACGTGCAAGCGAAAAAAGTTTATGACGTTTTATAAAGAACAGTGCAGGAGAGATACTAACCCATATTTGAAATACTGTCAACGCTTTTCTCTAATTTTCAAACTTTGTCAGTCTAAATCCTATATAACCTTTATATTTTAAAGCTTATTCCAGACAGGAAAAAATTTTCTTTTTATTACAAATATAAAATAGGGACCATTACGTCGCTTGCCAACAGAGTAAAGAAAAACCTCACTTTTTAAGTGAGGCTTTACTGTTGCTATAGCATTTGAAGACCATGATATGGAAGACCGTTTGATTGAATTCCTCAGTGGCTTCGATTAGATTTCTTTCCTCAAGTGAAAGAAGATATTTTCGCATCCAGCGAATTTCTCCTCTGGTCATGTGCTTTTTGGCTATATCTATTGTGCTGCCGGTTAGGTGAGATGAAGCCTCAATTCCACCCGTTGGGGCAGCATTTGGATTTTTCCTCTGCAATACTCGCTGGTAAGAAATGGTTCGAACTGCTGAATTGATTTGGATTTGATTTCCCATGTGGGCATAAAAATCAGAACCAAGATGAATTAAGAACTCACTTGTCCACGGGCGGCACCAGCGATATTTTTCCTCTAGTCGTGGGTCTATTCGAATTGTTTTATTTACGGGTAAATGAACAAGAAGTTTTTTATTTTTCATTCTTGCAAGTTCGGCGTCGTTTTTAATCCTACTCAAATTTTCCTTATCAGCTTCTTGGTTTTGCTTTTGCATTGATTCCGGAGATCCTTGCAGTGATTGAGCATATACATTTTGAAATGCAAAAATCATAAGCAATAGGCATACTTTCGCTACACGTTTCATTTCTTTGTTTTTAAAGATGTTCTTGTTTCCGTAAGTGTGGCACGTTTTTGAGATAAATACTATAGTTATGTATCCTTGAGTCGTATATACTTCTAATATGTCTAATTTTATCACTAATAAAAAAGCGCACTTCAACTACGAGTTCCTGGAAAAATACGAAGCCGGGATTGAGTTGCTTGGCTTTGAAGTCAAGGCTATTAAAGGCGGCCAGGGCTCGCTTGAAGGCGCTCATATAATAGTGCGCGGAGGGGAGGCATATATAGTAGGTATGCATATACCGCCGTATCAGCCTGCTAATACGCCTAAAGAGTATGACCCGGATCGTACACGCAAGCTTCTTTTGATGAAAAAGGAGATAATTCTACTCGCAGATATTGATTCAAAGAAAGGGTTGACAATTGTGCCACTTGCAATGTATAATAAAGGGCGTAAGGTTAAAGTAAGCATTGCAGTCGCACGCGGGAAGAAGCAGTTTGATAAGCGCGAGACGATAAAGAAGCGCGATACCGAGCGTGAATTGCAAAGAACCTTGAAAAATTAATGGGGATGATCGGCCTAGACAATTTATACCCTTTAAAGAGCGCATATCAAGTTCGTACAGATCTTGTAAAAAATGTACAAAAGACTAAATGCAAACAAAGTCGCAAAGGTAAAATCTCCTTACTTCGGTAAGTTTGATTTTGCTCCAGCATTCGCTTAATTTAAGCCAATCTGGTATCTCTTCTTTTTCTGTCCGAAAAAAGGAATGAGGTATTATATTTTCGGACTGGAAGTCAAAGTCTTTCTCGCTTTGATTTTGAGATTGCAGAGAATCGGTGTTTCGCGGTTTTGTTTATTTCTCACGCGAACCACCTAAAACAAAAAATAATCTAAGTATGTAGACCCTCTTTAAAATATCTTTTGCATTCGAGTTCGATTCTCGACATCTCCACAAAAATAAAAAATACCATTTTCGAATGGTGTTTTTTATTTGACATTCCCCAAAATTACTATATTATTTGTTCAAATCTGATATTTAAAAAATTAAACCAATTCTAAAAAAGGAGGCAAAGATGAATATAAAAGAAATAATTGCAACAGTAAGTTCAATAATCTCAAAAATTGAGTATTTAAGAAAACTATCTTTTGTTCCAAAGGATCCAGTTGCGCACTTATCTATCAGTGACCAATATGGCCATAGCCTCGCTAAAATAACCATCGGTTCTCAGTACTCAGACAGAATGGCTTATCTTGAGTTGTATGCAGGCTATGCAGAAGATGCAGAAAATTTATTGAGAAATTATGGGAAACGAAAATTATTGAAAAAGTTTCTCTACGAAAAAACTACAGAGAGGGTAAAAAGTGTCGCTTCTGTGAAAATTTCAGCAAATGCAAGTATTACTCTTGCCGGCTTTAAGCACGAAGTTTGCGAAGCAATAATTCTTTCCACTATATGGGATCTCAATCTAATTTCAATGGATTCTAAAAAATCTCACAAAGATAATCATGAAGACTTTGTAAAGTATTTTGAAATAGATTTAGATACTGAAACTGGTAAAGTTTTAGAACTTCTTCCACACTTTCTCAAACATCTCGACGAAACGCCCATAAAAAGAAATCATATGAAGTTATAGTAAAAAACGCTCACGAAACTGTGAGCGTTTTTATTTTTGTTCACAGTGTTTCGATAATTTGACATCCCCCTAAATTACTGTAGTATTTGTTCAAATCTGATATTTAAAAAATTAAACCAATTCTAAAAAAAGGAGGCATTATGTCGTACACACCTATTACTGCGGACGAAGTCGCAAGTGGTATCAAAGGTATACCATCCCCGGATTTTAGGATTTGGGTATGGCATGCATTTGAGCAGGATCAACTGGATTTGCTCATAGAGGGAATCATAAAATCAGCTCGCGCGAATACGAAAGTCGAAGCGCTTGAATATCTTGCTACTTGTTTCAGTATTTATGAAAAAGATCACAAGGTAAGCTGGGGAGACATCTCAAGAACATCCAACAGTAACAAATTATTCCGCGCTCTTAATGAGCTTATTACCGGAGAGGGAACAGCGTCTTCACACCATGATCGCACCAGATACTATGGTGTCATCGGGCATGTGGCTATACCTGAACTTTTCTTTGGCAATCTCATCAATCTTGATTCGCCTCGACGGGTGAAAAAAGAGAAAAATGCTTTCTCAAAGCAATTTAATCTTTTCCCTAAGGCAAATGACGAGCAAGATTTATTTTCCGGAATAAAAACATTTCCGGAGAATAAAAAGCGTTACACAGGTTCTCGTGCGAAGGCGCTTATAGAGATGATCACTGACCAATGGTGTGAGTTAAAAGATGGTATGCATGGAGAAATATTACCATTACATACTCCGTTATTTTTTAAATTTCGCAATAATCTGAAAAAGATTTTTGGTGATCACTTACTGAAAGTGATAAATCACAGCGTACTTGAAGATGAACGCTTGGCGTTCTTAACGCTCATGACTTGGGCATCAGCTCTGGATTGTTATAAACTTGTTCATAAATTATCGGGAAACTTAAACTTCTTTCGTGAGGTGCCGATGTTGCCGTATGAATATGATCTCGGAGCAGGCAGGCTAGATGTGCTTGAATTAAGTGGCATTAACGGAAAAGCTCCAACAGAAGAACAGTCTCGCATCATTAGAAAAATGACAACAGAGAGATTTGCTTCAGTCGGACACATTATGGATGAACTGTTAGGAACCTTCGGTGGTCATCTTAGTTTTCTGATTCGTGATTGGAAGTTTGCAGTCGGCGACGGTCCGAAAGGGATGCGGCGCAAAGGCAAGCAGAATATCATGGATGTTGAAGAATTAAGAGATCGTCCGCTTAAAGAGCATGATGCTCAAGCCAGAAGATACATTTCTATGGCGGTGCTATCCCATGCTCTTGCGTCAAAGGCTCCTATCGAAGACATTGAGAAAATTTGGGAGACGAAATCATTCAGCATTAAAGGCCAGCTTGTGTATCTATTACCCGAGAAGTTTATTATTCACGATGTGGTTTTAACTCCGGAGGAAATCAAGCTCGCATTTGAAAAGCAAATCGTTGCGAACTTCAAAAGCGCTCGCAGGAGGTCATTCATCAGGCATACAGGCAACGCACTTGCGAATCACGCCATTAAATTGATGACGAATACCGACACTCCTATCACCCTTCAGAAATCCGATCATGGTCTGCAAACTAAGCTTGAAGAAATTCTTACTTCAGTTGAAACCATATCAGTTCCGAAGAGCACCTTCGCTACAATCATTAGCCAGTTTCAAACTGAGAAGTTTAAGGATGAGCATAAGATTATTGAAATTGTTGATTTGGATAATGGTAAGGAGGTTTGCGAAATGCATCTCGATCGTCTTTTCGGAGCGATTAAAGATGGCAGAGTACAGGCATCAAGAGAATTTAATGGAGCGCGTGGAGGATTTGTAAGTTGCTTTGTGCATAATAATGAAGATTCTCCATCACTATCAGTTTCATTCAGTAAGGGTATGTTTAAATGCTTTAGCTGCGGCGTGGCTGGCAGGTTTGTGCAGTCGTCCATTCCAGATGACGTGCGTCTTCTGATTAAACCGGCGCGAGTACAGAGTAATGAAATAGAAAAGTTGATTATTCCGACTAGGCATCAAGAGATTATGCTCCATACTCAAGAACTTCTCCAGCAAGCATTCAAGGGAAGTAAAGGGGAGCGGTATCTTAGAAATGAACGAGGTCTTGATCCGGATATGTCATTTAGTATTGGTGCAGGGTTTGCAGACGAGCGATTCATTCATGGATTGCTTGAGCGCAAGTTTAGTTATGAGGAGCTTCTCAATCATGGTTTACTAGGAATTTCCTCGAAGATCTCAGAAAGAAGTGGTCTTGTCACTTTGTTAAAGCAACACGGCTATTCACTAAGTGATCTTATGCGGCCGATCCCCAAAAGAGTTAATGGGAAGATTGTCGAAGAGATGGGTTTGCCTTATTCTATTCTTGAAAATCGATTAACGTACCCGCTTGAACTCGGAGGAATCATAGACAGTTTCTATGGGCGGTCAGTTGACCCACGGTGTCCTAAAGGTTTGCTTCATCGTAAACTTTTGAAAGGTATACACAACATTCCGCACGGCGCCTTTAATATGGCGAAAGCGATGAGTGAGGGAAATACTGATATTCTGGTCACAGAAGCGCCAATTGATGCTGATACTTTCCTTCAAAAGAGTGATATCAAAGCAGCGACGGCAATCATCGGAGTGAATAATAAAATTCTCTTCGAATTGCTTGCTGGGTTTTCTGGGAATATCATAATCGCTTTTGACTATGATAAAGAAAAGGTAAGTCCTGATGGTCGCCAAGTTGGATTGACCGGGCAGAGGAATACAATTACTTTGACCGAGTCTCTTCGAGAAAGAGGCTTTAAGGGCGAGATTTATGATTTTACTGCAGGGTTTTTGAAAAAAAATCCGGGTGTGGATTATAAAGATGCCAACGGGTATTGGAAGAAATATCATAAACAGATTCCTGTTTATGATTCCATACTACAAAGCGTGTGATGGTTGCAGTTTTATACTGTAATTCATCACACGCTTTTTTTATTTTATTTTTATTCCATATTTCTTAATTTTATTGTATACTGACCGTACTATGGCAGGGGGGAAAAAACAGTCAAAAAAGAATATGCCGAAAGGCAAGCTTCCGGTTATGCGCCACGCGACGACTATGGTGCTTATTTTCATGTTGATTGTGGTGCTTTACTCTATCATTGCGAACAATCACAAAGATATTCCGGTTATTTCACTGTCTGAACTTACTCAGAATATACAAGCAGGCCTCGTGAAAAATATCCAAGTTGATGGTGAAGACCTCTCTATTGATTATAAGGATGGCACGGTAAAGAAATCAAAAAAAGAGTCTGAAGCTTCACTCTCGCAGACGCTGGTAAATTATGGGGTTAAGCCTGAGGAGCTTGCGAGTACGACTATCGATATTAAGAGTGAGGGTGGTATTGGTTTTTGGCTTTTAAATATTTTACCATTCGCTCTGCCTGTGCTTGTGATTATTTTCTTCTTTTGGATGCTCACACGCCAAGTCAAAGGCGCGGGAATGCAAGCATTTACTTTTGGACAATCCAAAGCGCGCATCACATCGCCTGATGATCATAATAACCGTGTGACTTTCAAAGATGTCGCCGGCTGCAAAGAAGCGAAAGAAGAATTGAAAGAAATTGTGGACTTCTTGAAAAACCCAAAAAAGTTTTTAGACATCGGAGCTCGAATTCCGAAAGGCGTGCTTTTAACAGGTGCACCGGGCACAGGCAAGACTTTACTTGCGCGCGCAGTCGCGGGCGAAGCGGGGGTGCCATTCTTTCATCTCTCTGGGTCAGAATTTGTCGAGATGTTTGTCGGTGTCGGTGCATCGCGCGTGCGTGACCTTTTTCAAATGGCGAAAAAATCCGCACCATCTATTATTTTCGTTGATGAAATTGATGCTGTTGGCCGTGTACGTGGCACTGGCGTAGGCGGGGGAAATGACGAACGTGAACAGACGTTAAACCAGATTCTCGTGGAAATGGACGGCTTCGAACCGAACGAAAAGGTTATTGTTATGGCCGCAACTAATCGCTCTGATGTGCTTGATCCTGCACTACTCCGCCCAGGCAGATTTGATCGCCGAGTGGTACTCGACTTGCCTGACCGCAAGGATCGGTTGGAAATCCTGCAAGTTCACTCGGTAAAAAAGCCTTTTGCTGAGGATATAAATTTGGAATTAATTGCTGAGCGTACCCCAGGATTCTCGGGTGCTGACCTCTATTCGCTTATGAACGAAGGGGCGATCTTAGCTGCACGCGAAGACCGTAAAACAGTCGCACAATATGACCTCATTCGCTCAATTGAAAAGGTGATGATGGGTCCAGAAAGAAAGAGTCATTTGATGACCAAGAAAGAAAAAGAAATTACGGCATACCATGAAGCTGGGCATGCACTTGTGGCGTCAGTTTTGCCTTACGCAGATCCAGTGCACAAAGTCTCTATCGTTGCTCGTGGTCGTGCAGGTGGTTATACACTCAAGCTTCCGCTTGAAGAACGCAAGCTCCAATCAAAAAAAGAATTCTTAGATGATATTGCGATGTCGCTTGGCGGATATGTGGCGGAAGAAATGATTTTCGGTGATATAACTACCGGCCCGTCTAATGATTTACAAGTCGCAAGTGCTCTCGCACGCGCGATGGTGACTAGATGGGGGATGTCAGATGATATTGGGCCTATTGCACTTGAATCCGACGGTGGACGCACTATGTTTGGTAGAGGAGTTGATGATAAGAATTATTCTGAAAGCATGTCGGCAAAAATTGATGCAGAAGTTTCAAAAATAATGCAGAATGCATTTGCAGTCGCGCGCCAGACTCTTAAAGATAACAGGCCGGCATTAGATGCGATTGCACAAAAATTGATTGAAATGGAAACTCTTGAACAACCAGAATATGAACAGATTATTATCGCTCATGGAATAATACCGAAAAAGAAAGAAGTAATTTAAATTAGAAAATAAAAATGCACGTCGTACGACGCGCATTTTTTTTATTTTCCTTATTGCGGTAGACCTCAAAATAATATAATATCAAAACGTATCCATCCTTAGCTCAGTTGGTTAGAGCATCGAGCTTATACCTCGAGGGTCCCTGGTTCGAGTCCAGGAGGATGGACAATAAGCGTGATATACTTATATCACAATGAGTATTCGAGAAATTTTACAATTAGGGCTCTTTATAGTTTTTCTCGCTTTCTCTCCTATAATTTTCAAACCCTCTCAGCCTAAAGAAAATATAAATTCTTTTGAGAAAACTGCAATATATGACAATCCTCCTAGTACAAGCATGGTGTCGGATACGACTCTTGTAGCTGTCGAGCAAAATCTAAACAATTTTGTTGAGCCTGAATTGATTGCCAAAACTGATACCAAAACAGAATCTCCAAAAGTTCCAAAGCCTGTTGTTTATTCGCCCAAACTTCTTGTAGATATTTCATTTGATACTGTGCTTGGACAATCAAAAGGTGTTCGAGTGATATTTAATATGAATGTAGACAAAAAGAGTGCGGAGAAAGCATTTTCGATAACACCTTTTGTTTCAGGAGATTTTTCATGGAACGGCAAAGTCATGACATGGTTGCCATCTTCACTTGAGAAGGGTGTTTCATATACAGTCTCGGTTAGTCGAGGAGTTTTACCCCAAAGTGGTACATCGAATGATAAGGTAAGTACAAGGACATTTATCGCACAAGCGTCCATTAAACGTCTCGCGGTTCCATATTTCAAACAGACCTATGCTCGAAGTTGTGAAGAGTCTGCTCTTAGGATGGCGCTCGCATACTACGGCATTCAAGAGACAGATTTTTCAATTCTTGAAAAAGTTGGATACAGCCCTCGTGCATGGAACAGATCTGAAAATATCTGGGATGATCCAGATGAACAGTTTGTCGGATTTGTCGATGGTGCTCGATCTGGATACGGCGCATTCCGTGCACCCATTGCTCGTGCGGCACAATCATTCGGTCGCTCGGCAGAATCTTATACCAACATATCAGCTCAATTTTTAGCCGAGAATATATCAGAAGGGTATCCTGTCGTAGTCTGGGGATACAATGCAAGTTTGCCAGTGAAGATTCTTAAATGGCAAACCGATAGCGGTAAAGAAATCACAGCCTATCAAGGAGAGCATACCCGAACAGTTGTCGGTATGGTTGGAGAAAAAGAAAATCCAATAGGTTTTTATGTTCACGACCCACAAGCTAAGTTGGGCTCGAATGAATATTGGCGCGCGGACAAACTTATCGACCATATGAATATCTTCGGTGAATTAAGCAATCAAGCTGTGGTAGTGAGGTAGCTATTGACTTTTTATATAAAAGGTGCTATGATTAAAAAGTCTTAAATAAAGACAAATCTAGCTGTAAGGATATTTTTACAGCAAAAATTGACCTTTAAAAACTTAAAAGAAATGAAAAAATTATTGTTTGTTAGCGCATTTATTTGTGCCATGACTTTGACTTCAAAAGCCAAAGAAGCTGATGTAAATTTCACATCAGATAAGACTTCTGTTTGTCAGAATTCTTCTATTCAGTTCACCGACAATTCAACTGGTTCAATTTCAAATTGGCAGTGGTCGTTTAACGGAGGATCTCCGTGGAATTGGAATACAAAAACACCGCCAGTTGTTACTTTTAGTAACCCTGGTATATATACAGTGTATTTAAATATTACTGATTCTGCCACCAGTCAGGTGAAAATGATGAGTATGGTTATTACCGTATATCCTAGTCCAACTGTTTCGATTACATCCAATAATCCTCCAAATGTTTGTCCGGGGGAGAAAATTACATTTAAAGTGAGTGCTATGTCAGGCAGTACTTATGCATGGTTTCAGAACGACACCATAGATAGAGGTATCGCTGATAGTCTCGTTGCCACAACTCAAGGAAGTTACAGGGTTGTGATTCGTGATACTGTTGGTTGTATTAGTCAGGCGTATGCATATTTAAATTACAAATCCAATTTTTCTGTTTCGCTTTCTGCATACAGTCAAATAAGAAAAGGTCTTGTAATTGATACGATTGATGGATGTAATAATAATTGGAGTTCAGTCTACACATCATACAAAGGATGGTGGGCTAGTCCTCTGATTGCTTTATGGCCTGATTCTTCCACAGATGCGTGGAATTATCAAAGTAAAAATTCTGGAATAGTAAAAGTAAACATAACGGACGCAAATGGTTGCAAGGCAAATTCAGATTCTATTTATTTGCTTGTGCACTCATTACCCAATCCTGTTATTACCATGTCTCCCATTAAGCAATTTTATTGCAGTGGTGATTCTATATCTCTGACTCTTGAAAAGACAGATCAATACGAATCATTCCAGTGGAACGACATTACTATTAGTGACACTATGTCAACTAGAATTATTACAAATTCCGGAGTCTATGGGGTCTATGTTCGAACACAGTATGGCTGTAGTGGTAACACAAATGCGAATATTATATTCCATGATTTACCAACTCAACCAAAAATTGCACAGAATAATTGTGACTTAGCGTCGAGTTTTGCAAAGAAATACCAATGGTGTTTTCGCGATTCTGTGATTGCTGGAGCAACTTCTCAGTTCTATACTACCGATACCGCAGGTTTTTATTTTGTAAAGGTAAAAAACCAATACGAATGTGAAGCCGTTAGTGATCCAGTATATGTAAATTGTAAAGAGATTACTGGGATTTTTGAAAATCAATCAGGAAAAGGATTGTTTACATTATCTCCCAATCCGATGTCTAACCACGCAGAAATTAAATTTTCTGACAACATTATGCGCACTTTAAAACTCTATGACCTTATGGGTAGGGAAGTAAAAAAGGTGAGTAGTGTTGAAAATATCGAAATCGACCGCGAAGGATTATCTTCCGGCGCTTATCTTTACAGAATAGTGTCCGAAAAAGGTAAATCTATTGGTTTAGGCAAGCTGATTATTCAATAATTTTTAATTTACAAACCCTCAAGAACGAAAGTTTTTGAGGGTTTTTTATTTTGTATATTTTTTGCATATGCACTATAAATACGCTATAGCGTATTTATAGTGCATAAATTTAAAATAAGAACGGTTCTTATTTTAAATTTATTTAAATAGATTTTCTTTGCGCAATCTTCCGAATGCGGATTTATTCCATGCTCGTTCATGTATGAAATAAAGAAGAATGCTTACAATGTTAGATATAATGACAACCTTGAGTGTTATGGAATATTCTCGCGTAATGGCAAAAACAATAATACCATCAGATATAAGACTGACAAGACGATATGTCGCCGCTTTAGCCAAGGATCTTCCTCTATGTTCGTGAAATGGCATTATTTAAGTATATCAAATAATTACTCAAAATGAATATCGAATTTTTTATGCGACAGAGTCTGTTTAAGGAGTGGATGCTTAGTAAGCTCTGGATCCGAAGAAATTATATTTGTCGCTTCAGTGCGAGCAGCTTCTACCATTTTTAAATTCTTTATCGCTTCCATGCCGAGATCGGAGAGGCCCCACTGTTTTCTTCCAGCGAGCTCGCCTCCACCACGCAATTGTAAATCAAGTTCAGATAATTCAAAGCCATTTTTCGCGGTGACTAATGCACGCAGGCGATCAATAGTCTTTTGTGTTTTAGTCTCGGCAAAGACATAGCAGTATGCTTGGTCCGAGCTTCTAATTACGCGCCCGCGGAGCTGGTGGAGTTGGGCGAGGCCGAAGCGCTCTGCGCCTTCAATTATTATTATTGTTGCATTGGGTACGTTCACTCCGACTTCCACTACCGATGTTGCGACTAGAATATCGATTTTCCCATCGGAAAAATCTTTCATGACTTCTTCTTTTTTATCTTTCGTCATCTTACTGTGCAGAATGCCGATTTCACAATCTTGGAAAACTTCTTTTTTCAAGCGTTCGGCTTCACTTGTGACTGAGCGTAGATTCAGTTTTATTTCCATGTCCGGATCAGCATCATCGATACGCGCGCAGATTACATACAGTTGTCGACCACTCGACATCTCCAGCTTTATTTTTTCATAAGTATCGTTTCTTTTTTCTGGAGTGACGATTTCAGTCACGACAGTTTTTCTGCCTGCGGGCATTTGATCAAGTAAGGTCAAATCAAGGTCGCCATAGATTGTGAGTGCAAGCGTGCGGGGGATAGGTGTTGCAGTCATTGATAATAAATGCGGAGCAAAGCCTTCTTTGTTTGCTAATTTTTTACGTTGTTCTGTGCCGAAGCGATGCTGTTCATCAATAACCACGAGCGCAAGGTGTTTGAACTTTACACTTTTCTGAATGAGCGCATGCGTACCGATGAGTATCGGGATTTCTCCATTCGATACCCATTTTAAAAGTTGAGCGCGGGAAATCGGTGTCCATCCATTTGCATTTGATGCGACTTTTGAGGGGAATTTCCTGCAGCCACTGCCTGTTAGAAGTCCGATATTGATATTTAAATGTTTAAAGTATTGGATGAATGATTCGAAATGTTGAGTGGCGAGAATTTCCGTCGGTGCCATGTAGGCAACCTGCAGATTTCCGAAACTTTGATTTGTCGGCCGACTACGAATCACGCTATACGCTGCAGTTGCAGCGACTGCCGTCTTACCAGATCCGACATCTCCCTCGAGAAGGCGCGACATTGGATTTTCTTTTTTGAAATCTTCAAGGATCTGGTCAATCGCTTTTTTTTGCGCATCAGTCGCATGGAATGGGAAGCGCACCATAAACTCATCTGTATCTTTTTGCTCTACAGCGACAGTGTATGCCTTATTCTGCTCAAAGAGCATTCGGTCATGGCGTTTGTGGAGCTGGATAAAAAAAACTTCTTCAAATGCGAAGCGCTTGCGAGCAGAGAGTGCGTCGGATTCTTTATGCGGAGAGTGGATCCAGATGAGAGCAGTTTTAAGAGTTGGTAAATTATATTTTTCAAGAATATTTTTCGGTATCGGGTCGATAAGTGTTTCTAAAATTCCGCTTTTGAAAATTTTCTGCATTGCATGATATAGCCAATTAGAAGTGATACCCCGGCTCTCGGGGTATACAGGGTAGAGAGTGTGACCTGCGCTTCCGTCGCCGAAAAGAGAATCACCGACTCCGATAGGTAATTTGCCGATGACTTCGATTTTTGGATTTACAAGCGAAAGCTCGTTTTTGCGTTCAGAAATTTTACCCTCCACTCGCACAAGTGCGCCGTCATGGATCATCTTGGCAATGTAGGGCTGATGGAGCCAGATTGCTTTGATACTACCTGTGTCGTCATCTATATGTGCTTCGGACATTGGGGTTTTTTTCACGAATGCTTTGCCGGTTTTTAATCCGCGTATCCTGCCGAAAATGACAGCCGTTTCGCCTTTGGAAATATTATTAATCGTTGTAAATTCCGCCGTATCGCCATAACGCGATGGGAAGTGAAAAAGGAGATCATGAATAGTCACGACCCCCAGCTTTTTCAGCGCTTTTTTTTGACTGTCTATCAAGCGAAAAAGTTTTTCAATCAAATCATTCGGCTGCATAGTGCTTTTATAATAACATAATCAAGCATAGCTATAGCTTAGCCCTGTTTGATTTTATTGCATCATCTGTTCCTTTTTTGATTCTATTGCGAGCATTATTGTCAGAGCAAGGATTGTAACATCGCGGAAAATGACATCCATTTGTGGAAAATTAAATACGATTATGCCGACGAGCATGAGTGATGCGATGATGCACGGGATGCGAATGTTTTTTAAGAAAAGGATGGAAAGCGCAATTAAAATTTCAACAATTCCAAAAATCAAAAGTAGTATTGTATCAGGAATATATCCTCGTGTAAATGAAGGGAAGTAACCTATCCAGTTGTCAGGATTAATGAATCCGGCTATTGCTGGGTAGATAAATGCAAACGCTACACCGATTCTTAAAATTAAAATTGAAAGTTTATTATTCATTGATTTAGGAAATTCCTTCGCCTACTGTTTATTCGGCTAAAGCCTCATAATAACAGTTTCGCTCCGCGAACCGGATGAAAAGCAAAGTAGTTTGCTTTTCATTTCGCGCCAGTCGCGCTCGCAAGTCCCCGCTAAACACTTACCGAGACGATTTTTTTATTTAACGATAATCGATCCGTAATGATTAGCTGAAACATGATTATGATATTTCCACGTACCTTCTTTAGTGAATGTATATTCATAGGTTCCACCTTTTTGTACTGCCATTTTTTCATCAAAGCCAGGTAGGGCCGTGTGTGTCGGATGAGGAGCAGAAGCCACCCACATGCCACCATTGCTTTCATTGATGAATTTTACTTTGGTGCCGATAGCGACAGTAAGCACCCCGGGGGAGAAGCCGTTATCAGTGTAAGTTACGACAGGCTCTTCATTTATAGATACGGATACAGTGCCATCTTCCATTTGTTTGCCGGAAGTCGGGCCGTTTGTATTTAAAGGCGTTGATTCAGGATTTGCGTAATCAGTACTGTCTTTATAAATATCTGTAGACTCCGGACTATTTTTTGGAGAGAGAGCGAGATATAGAGTAGCTGCAACAATAATAGCTCCAATAATTATGTAGATTTTTTTCATATTTAAATACTTTTAATTAATTTAATGATTAAGGCTGATCTTCGCTCGTAGTCTGTGCAGCCAGCAATGCTTTGATTTTCTCAACCAATTCATCAAGCGTGAAGCTTGCTTTGACCATGAATTCATTCGCTCCCAGCGCTTTCGCTTTATCTATATCTTTATCTTCTGAGAGATTAGAAAAGACAACGACAGGAGTTTTTACAAATTTTAGGTTTTCTCGGATTTTTTTAAGTACATCGAATCCGTCAATTTCAGGAAGCATGAGGTCGAGTAGGATGACATCAGCATTTTCAGTGTCGATTGCTTTTAAGATTTCATCTTTATGAGATACGGCAATAGTCTCGTAACCTTCTTTTTTAAGTTTGGTTGACTCAAGCCCTTGGAGAAAACTATCGTCTTCGATGATAAGAATTTTTTTCATAGGTGTAATAATTATTAATACCCCACAAGTATACTATCCATTGTGCTTTATGGGAAGTGTTACAAAAAAAGTGGAACCGTTATTAGAAACGCTTTCAAACCAGATCTTTCCATTATGATGTTCCACAATATTTTTCGTAGTGAAAAGGCCGAGCCCGGTGCCGACAGTATCCTTCTGTTCGGCTTCTGATGTTCGGAAGAATTTAGTAAAGATTTTCGATGCTTCATCTTCTTTGATGCCGATACCATTGTCTTTAACTGCAATTTCCACTTCTGCATCTCTAATGTTTATGGAAATAAAAATCTTATCACCCTTACTGCTGTACTTAAGAGCATTTTCAATTATATTCTCGAATACCACGCGAATTTTTTCCCTATCGGCACTGATGTTTGGAATAGGTGAGTCTGGTTTAAGAAAGATTATTTCAATTCCGCGCTTGTATGATTCTCCGATGAATTCAAAAAGAGTCTCGTCAATCAGGCTTACGATATTGAATTCCTCGATATGATACGGCAGTGTGCCGGCGTCAGTTTTGTTAAGTGTGAGAATATCAGAAACAAGTGCAATCATACGCTCATTGCTATCGGAAGCTTTTTTGATTAGGGCTTGCTGTTCTGGTGCGAGTTCGCCGACATCGCCGTCTAGGAACATTTTAAATGTCCACTTGAGTGCGGAAAGGGAGGTGCGCAGCTGGTGCGCCGAGAGTGAAAGGAGTTCAGATTTCGCCGAAATAATTTTTTTCATCTCCTCATTTTCTTGCTGCAAGTTTTCTTTTTCCATATCCGTATTATTCCATGTTTCCTCAGAGAATACTAATCCACAGTTTTTGTCCTTTATTCTGGAAATCAATTTTATTTTTTGTAGTATAATATAAGTGTATTCTTTCTGTTTCAGGGCGGATTTTCACATTCATGATGAAACACTTTTTCAGTCAAATAAGAAATTTCTTTCAGAGTAATTTAAAACTAGCTTTTTCTCTTGCCTTTTTAGCAGTATTCTCTGCTACTACTTCATTGTTCGCTGCTTTCACCCCCGGTCAAACACTTGATCCGAACTGTACCCCTGGGTCAGCTGGGTGTACTGTGCAGATTTTGCCGACTCAGACCGGGAATAATGGAAAGTTTTTGACGACTGACGGCACGACGACGAGTTGGGGGAGCGTTGTCGGTATGGGTATCGGCAATGCCGTGACTTCCGGAACTTCAGGTTCAATTCTTTTTGTAGACTCATCAAATAATCTCGCGCAAGACAATACGAATTTCACTTGGGATAATACAAATAAAGCTCTCAATCTAAACGGCGCATTTTTTGCAAAACAAGATACAGTAAATGCTAATCTAAGCGTAGGTAAAGGAGCTATGAACGGCACTACTTCAGGACTAGGAAATACAGCGATCGGTACTGATACATTACTTTCAAATACAACAGGTCAATTAAATACTGCTATTGGCGCCGCCGCACTATTTGCCAATACAATAGGAAATAATAATACAGCCGTCGGTGTTAATGGTCTCGCGTCAAATGATGTTGGTGTTGATAATACGACAATGGGAGCATATTCTCTTAACTCAAACACTTCAGGAGATTTTAATACCGCTTTTGGTTCCAATGCTCTTTTTGCAAATATTGATGGAGATGCTAATTCTGCCACAGGCTATCAATCTCTCCTCGCAAATACTACCGGATTTGGTAATGTGGGATACGGCTATCAATCTCTCCTCGCAAATACTACGGGTAATTTTAATACAGCTCTTGGAGTCAGTGCCCTCACTCTTAATACTACAGGAAGTAATAATATAGGAATTGGATATGCTACAGGAATTTTTTCTCCTGTTGATATTTCTAATTCAATCATGATTGGTTCAGTAGCAAGTGCGACTGCTTCGAATCAGTTAGTAATTGGCGCCTCTGAAGGCGCAGGATTAGGTAAAATTATTAATGCATATTTTGGGCAGGGTGTTATAAATGATCAAAATGAAGCAATCCAACCCGATGGAATTACGTTTAATGCAACAGGTGCATTCGGACTCAACACTGCTGGAGGTAACTTCACTATCGCTGGCGGAAAAGCGACAGGTAATGCTGTGGGGGGAAGTCTCATTTTCCAAACTTCAGATGCGGGAGCAACAGGAACTACACTGCAAACACTTACGACCAAAGCCACGCTTCTTGCGAATGGTAATTTCGGTATAGGTGTTCCTACTCCATCTCAACAATTAGAAATCACAGGAAATTTTGCTCTTCCTTCTACCACCGCAACTTCTGGTATTATTTATCAGGGTGGTATAACTCTTCTTCATACTCTTGGTGGTAGTAATTTCTTTGCAGGACTTGATGCTGGAAATCTTACAATGACGGGGGGCAGTAACACTGCTGTTGGTTTTAGAGCGTTTAAAGCAAATACCACAGGAGATAAAAATGTTGCTGTTGGTACTGGTGCTCTTAATTTAAATACTACTGGTGTCAATAATACTGCAAATGGTTATTTTGCTCTTGGTTCAAATACTTCAGGTGGTCAGAATATTGCTGTAGGTTATCAAGCTCTTACTGCTAATACTACTGGATTAAATAATACAGCTGTAGGTTATCAAGCTCTTACTGCAAATACTACTTTAAATGGTAATACCGCTATGGGTTATCAATCTCTCCTTGCAAATACGGGTGGTGATAATACTGCTGTGGGAATGGGTGCAATGCTTAACAATACTACAGGTAATTTTAATACAGCTATAGGATTTCTTGCTGGGTCAATTGCTACTACATTTGATTCTTCTATTTCTGTCGGTTATGGTTCAGTACCAACTGCTTCTAATCAATTAGTTATGGGTGGAGATAGTGGAGGAGGTACAGGTAAAATCACTCAAGCTTATTTTGGACAAGGTGTAACCAATGATAATAATTCAGGTGTTCAGCCAACTGGAATTACCTTTAATACTACAGGAGCTGTTGGTACTGATACTGCTGGAGGTAATTTCACTTTTGCAGGAGGTAAGGCGACAGGTAATGCTCTTGGGGGAAATCTTATTTTCCAGACTTCTGTTGCGGGTGGAACTGGTACAACACTGCAGTCTTTAACGACAAAGATGTTTATTGATAGTTTAGGGCTTGTAAATATTAGCAATGGTCCTGCGTGGGACACTGGAGGTTTTGGTAATGAGGCAACAGGGAAACATTTAAATTTAGGTTATGATGTGGCGGGTAGTATTGGTTATATTAGATCTGTAGATATTTTAAATTCTTTTACTGATTTAAGATTAGCGGGAAGCTCTATTTCTTTGTGGACTGCTCCCGGGGGTGTCGTCTCTGAAAGATTAACTATCCTTAGTGGTGGTAATGTCGGTATCGGTACCAATATCCCGGCATCTTTCCTTGATATTGATTCTTCTATTATTGCAACAAACAACAATCAAGTCGGAGGATTAACTGTCAGAACTTCCATCACTGGCAGAGCAACAACTAGTGATACTGTACTAGGTATTAAATTCTCTCCTACACTTGTTGCAGGTGCAAATACGCAATCCTTAACAACACTATTGGTTAGTCCTACTTATAATGACAATAGTAAAACTGGAGTAACTCATTACGATGCTATATTTAACGGAGGTGGTAATGTCGGCATCGGGACCACGACCCCCGGAGAAAAACTGGTAGTTGTCGGTAATATTATTTCAAAAGGAACAGCGTGGACATCGAGAACGGGTTCTGTAAATAATCAATGGCTCGGTGTCACTTACGGTAATGGTTTGTTTGTGGCTGTTGCTATAAATGGCACAGGAGACGGTGTTATGACTTCACCCGATGGTATCAATTGGACATCTCGTACTAGTGCGGCAGATAACTCTTGGACTAGTGTCACTTACGGTAATGGTTTGTTTGTGGCTGTGGCTAGTAGTGGCACAGGCAATCGCGTCATGACTTCACCTAATGGTATCACTTGGACTTCCCGTACTGGTGCTCCAGACGATAGTTGGAATAGTGTCACATATGGTAATGGACTGTTTGTGGCAGTTTCTGGTAATGGTAATGTCATGACTTCACCCGATGGTATCACTTGGACTTCTCGCACTAGTGCTGCGAGTAATAATTGGCGTTCCGTTACCTATGGTAACGGTCTTTTTGTTGCGGTTTCCAATACTTGCACCGGGGACTGCGTCATGACTTCACCCGATGGTATCACTTGGACTTCTCGCGTTAATTCTGCAGATAATGATTGGCGTTCCGTTACCTATGGTAATGGTCTTTTTGTTGCCGTTTCTGTTGACGGTACAGGTAATCGCGTTATGACTTCACCCGATGGTATCACTTGGACTTCTCGCACTAGTGCTGTAAATAATCAATGGCTTGGTGTTACTTATGGCAACGGTCTGTTTGTTGCGGTTTCCAATACTGGCACGGGTGACCGTGTCATGACTTCATCCGATGGTATCACTTGGACTTCTCGCACTAGTGCTGTAAATAATCCATGGATGGGTGTCACTTATGGTAATGGTGTTTTTGTAGCTGTTGCACAGAGTGGAGCCAGTGACGTTATGACCTCCGGTAAAACCGACTACATTCCTTTCTCAGCAAATAATCTTTATCAAGGCGGTCTCACCATAACAGGAGACACCACATTATTTAACCTCACCACAGACAATGCCGGAGGATCCGACCACTACTTATGTATCACCACAGCAGGTCAGATAGTCACCAGAGGAACAACCTGCGGAGGATCATCACAAAGATGGAAGCACGACATTACCGATCTCGATGCTGGACTTAACGAACTCTTACAATTCCATCCAGTCTCATTCCGTTATAACGACACCAATGATCTTCGCCTCGGTCTAATTGCTGAAGAAGTAAATACTATTGATCCTCGTCTCGTCTTCTACGACGAAGATGGTACTACTCCTCGTGGTATCAATTACCAAGACATCACTCCGATACTCATCAAATCTGTTCAAGAGATCGACCTTCGATTGAAAGGATTAGAAACTCTCGATGACGGGACAGGGAATTCAAAATTAAAAACACTCATCACTCAATTCTTGGCTGATGCAGGTGAGAAGATTATCAATGGCATTGTGCGAGTTAAAGATATTATTGCTGAGACGATTACTGCAAATACTGTTAAAACAAATGGAGTGGAATTCAAAGACACAGCCACGGGACAAATTTATTGCGTAGTGATTACAAATGGAGACTTTGCAAAGACGGCGGGGGAATGCGGAACAATATCACCAATTACTATTCCTTCATCAAATCCAGATCCTACACCAACCACAGATTCAATACCTCTATCTGATTCAACTCCTCCATCAGATACCCCGCCAGTAGATGAAGCGCCACCCGCTGCTCCCGACCCATCACCAATTCCTGATGCAGAGCCAGCTTCAGAGCCAGCTCCAGATCCAGGCTCGATAACATCTTATTAAAATAATTTTAATGACACACAAAAAAGAGCGATGATGATCGCTCTTTTTTGTGTGTCATATATTAATTTAATTCATGACTTCTTTCATGGAAGAATCTTTTTCTGTCGACTTAGTATTTTCTTTTATATATTTATTACCAATAGCTTCTAAATCTTTTCCGTTGGCGATTATTTCATCATCTTTGTATTTCATTCCAGCTTCTTGCATTATTACCCCGCTGGATATCATCATTTCTCCCATCTTTTGAATACTTAATGACTGTTCTTTCATCATACTAATTGAATCTTGCAATTTTTTTTCATCAGAAGTATTTTTACTTGAACCTTTACCTAAAGAAAACCCTATTCCCGATCCAATAATAAGTGCAATAATTATACCGATAACTAATGTTGTATTTTTCATAATTTTTATAAGGCGCTAAATATTTTTTATAGATAGCTACCAATTAATATGTTAATCTTTTAATTTATAATTTTTCTCAAATCTATATCTGGGAGGTTCGCGCCCTATATTAATGTGTTTCATAAATTTAGAATCCAGAAGCGGACCCCATTGCTTTTAATGCCGACTTTTTACCAAAACGATAAAATAATGCTGGGGTTAAAAACAAAGATATTGCTGTGGAAGACATTAATCCTCCAAAGATTACGACAGCTAGAGGGTGTAGCATTTCTTTTCCCGGCTCACTGCCGGAAATAAGTAATGGAATGAGAGCAAGAGCAGTTACTAAGGAGGTCATCAACACTGGTACTACGCGATCAAGGGTTGCCATTACTATTGTTTCTGGAACAAACGGCAAGTTCTCTTTTTGAACAAGAGACAAGCTTCGACTAATTAACATAATTCCATTTCGCGATACTATTCCAGCCAATGAGATAAAACCAACCAAGTGTGCAAGATTAATTGACCCTCCTGTAAACCAGATCCCAATCATTCCACCGATCAAAACAGTCGGTATATTGGTCATAATTAAAAGCACAATCGATATCGATTTAAAGGCATAATATAATACTCCGAAAATAAGAAATATTCCAAAAATAAATATTAAACCCAATCGAAGAGAACTCTCCTTTTGGCTTTTATAGTTTCCCTCAAATGAAAGAGTAATTCCTACTGGAAGTTTTTTTGATTCAAGTGAAGTCTTGGCGCTATCAACCGCACCAACAACATCACTTCCTTGGTAGTTGGCAGAAACTACTAAAACTCTCTTACCTCCTTCATGGTCTTGACTGTTCATACCACCTTCGATTCTAATATCACTAACACTACCTAAAGAGTCTGCTCCCATAAATGGTAATGATAAATCTCTCAAAGAAGCCATGGTACCTTTTGATTCAGCATCATATCTCGCAACAACATCTACAGAAGCAGAACCAAGACGAACTTGTCCTAATTTATCTCCCATAAGACCCATTTCAATATCTTTAGCCACAATACCTGCAGACAGTCCGTACTCAGCTAAACGATTTCTATCAACATAAATACGAAATTCTGGGACAACAGTATTTTGTTGAATTCGAGGATTTTCAATTCCTTTTTGCTTTTTAAGCTCAGAAACAACCTGTTTTGCTGCACTTTCCATTTTTACCGGATCATCGCCAAAAACTTTTACAACGATAGGTGCTCTTACTCCTGAAAGGAGCATTTCAACACGATGAGTAATTGGTTGTCCTAAACTAAAATCAGCATTGCCAAACCTATCAAGCACTTTTTGTATGTCAGACATTATTCTATCTCTTTGCCCTTCAAATCCAGGCTTTAGAGCGATCTGCACTTCGCTAGAGTTTGGACTGCCTCCATGAGGATCAGCGGGTGCTCGTCCAGCTATATTGCTTACCTGTCTTATGCCATCCACTTCCAACAGCGCCTTTTCAAATCTTGTAACATATTCATTAGTCGTTGAAAGAGCTGTTCCGGGTGGTAAAAAAATCATAACAACCATAGATCCTTCGTTGAATGGAGGTATCCCTTCTTTACCAGCAAAGAAATAAGCTCCAACTGTCAGCAAAAGAGCAATAATAGTAACACTACCAATAATTTTTACATGATTAATACACCAGTAAATCCATGGGGTTATTTTTTCTTTAATTTTTTGTACAACTTTTGTTTCTTTTTCATGTCCATTTAATGCTTTATCATCAAGCAGGAGTGCAGATAAGACTGGCGTTACGGTAAGTGATACAATCATTGATGCAATTAACGAAACAAGATATGCTGAACCAAGAGCAATCAACAATTTGCCCTCAATGTCGGGCATAAAGAAAATCGGAAGAAACACTACTGCAACCAATATGGTTGCATACACTATGGAATTTCGTACTTCTTTTGAGGCAGACAAAACAACATTTTCTCGATTTTCTTTTTTTCCATCAAACATCCACAAACGCAAACGGCGAAAAATATTTTCTACATCCACGATTGCGTCATCAACAAGCTCGCCCACAGCAACGGCAATACCTCCTAGTGTCATTACATTCACTGATAAGTCAAAAGATTTAAATACAATAGCTGTTACAAGAATAGATAGAGGAATAGCAGTTAATGTTATCATTGTCATTCTTATATTCATAAGAAAAATAATAAGAACTATGATGACAAGTATCGTTCCGTCACGAAGCGCTCCCTCAACGTTACTGAGTCCGGCGCGAATGAAATTTTCCTGTCTAAAAAGATTGGGATGTAAGACAACACTTTCTGGTAGACTAGCAGAAAGTGATGTGAAAGTTTTGTTTATTTCATCGGTTACAGTAATGGTTTGAGCATCTGGCTGTCTAATAATTCTAAGTATAACGCCAGGATTCCCATCGATAGCCCCGCTTCCGCGAATAATACTTGGACTTTCTGAAAGCGAAGCAATGTCTGATAGGCGAATTGGTCTGTTGTTCTCTTTACTGCGTCCAATAGAAATATCTGCTAATTCAGAAACTTCATTTGGTGCCACAAGAATACGAATAGGATATTCTTTCTCTTCCTCTGTAAGAAGTCCTCCACTTTTATTTATTAGAGCATCTTCCACGCTTTTACGAATATCTTCAAGCATAAGCCCATATCTTCGCAATTGTTCAGCGTTGATATTTATCTGCCATTCACGTACATCACCTCCCATAACAAGCACATTTGCAACTCCTTTGGTTTTAAGAAGGGCTGGCCGTATTGTCCAGTCTGCAAGCGTTCGAAGTTCCATTGGAGAAATTTTTGAATCAGATGAATTTATTCCAATCCACATAATCTCTCCTAATAAAGAAGTAGATGGACCAATCACAGGTTTTACACCAATAGGTAATATTGCTTGCGATAATCTTTCTTGGACAATCTGTCTATTGCGCAAAGTATCGCTTCCCCAAGCAAATTCCATATTAACTGTTGCTTGGGCATAAGAAGCGTTACTTCTTATTCTTTCAACACCCGGAGCTCCAGCAACAGCTGATTCAATTGGATTGAGGATAAGCCGCTCTACCTCCGGAGCTGCCATGCCATCGCTCTCTGCGAAAATGGTAACCGTCGGCTTGTTTATGTCTGGAAGAATATCCACCTTCATTGTAGTTATACTCCACACACCAACGACCGTTACAATTCCAGCTATCAAAAGCACTATAATTTTATTTTTAAGAGACCATGAAATAATTTTATTAAACATATATTTATATTGCTTAATTACATGGACATTCCGCCCATTGTATCCTTTTCATTCGACCCACTTCCATCATCTGCACTGTTTTCATTTTTTATTATTTCATCAAGAAGCGCATTTTCTTTTATTTCTGGTGTAGGGTTTACTATATATCGATCTCCATTTTTTAGACCAGTATATATTTCAACTAAAGAACCCAGTGTTCGTCCAATAGTTATTTTTTTTGTGAAAATCCTGCCAGCTTCTGAAACAGCCCATACTGTTGGGACACCTTCTTCACCCCATATTACTGATGAGTATTTGATCAAGACAGATGGCGAATCTACGGGAGCTAATACTCTAACCGAAGACCCTATTGACCATTTTGTTAGTTCTGTAAATACTGCATCAGCCATATATGACCCATCTCTATCAAGAGAACTACCTATTCCAACAAGACGCACTCTCTGTATATCTGTTCCAAAACCAGGACGAACAATAGAAAGCAACTCTCCAACTTTTGGTTTTTTTATGTTGTTTGGAATACGAATTCTTACTAGTATGCTGTCGCTATCCCCAGCAGTAACAGTGGCAACGGGCATACCTGGACCAACAAATTCTCCCGGTTTTTTATCAATACTTGAAACCACTCCACTCTTTGGCGCTACAATTGAATAACCTCCGGAAATTGAGTTATTTACAGTCGAATATGCTAACTCTTTTGCCTTAAGATCTCCTTCAGACATTGCAAGTTCTTTTTCTAATTCGGCAATCATTGCATTTATCTCATCTAACTTGTCAATTGAGTCTCTTTGCACGTCAGCCTTTTCAATTTCCATGCTTTTTATTTCTCCCAGCACAGAAACAAATTGTGCCTGATCTTCAATTAACATTTGTTTAAGAGATTCTATGTCTGTGTTTGATAATGATTCTCCATCTGTAATTGATGCGTTTGCAAGCTTTATTAATGTTTCAAAATATAATAGACCATATTTTTCAGGCACTATGTTTTGATCTTCTAAATCTGACAACACTCCAAATAAAACACTAGGAAATTTATTTCGCAAACTGGAATCTGTCACTCCGAAAGGCCACTTAAGCTGAATGTTATAATAATTTAATATTGATGTTGGAACAATTGTTTGGTAAGTTATTATCGGGAAAACCTTTGATATTGATCCACGAAGAATAACTTGTGCCATTTTCTTTTTTGAAGCGATTAATGACAGTGCTAAACTATCATTTTGCAATGTGTCAGATTTAAGCAAATCAATTTTTTCTTTGTTTGAATTTTCAGTATCTATGCTAAGTTGTTGTAATTGTGCAATACGTTTTGTTGTATATGTACGCAAAGCTTCTACACTAGTACGCGCTTCTCCTAACATTTGAGTCTTTTCTGATAAAGACATAATAGCATCTGGAGTTTGTGGTGGGCGAGAGAGCCTGCCTAGAACCTGGCCTTTTTTAACTTGTTCTCCAATATGCACATACCATTCTGAAACTGTTCCTTCTCGATCAGGCTGTACCTGAAGATTATTAAGAGAAATGATTTCTCCAGGCCATGAATTGTTTGATTGAGCATTTCCATTAATTAATGAGTTTTCTTCTCCAGCCACAGCGATTGATATATCATTGTTTCCGGTAAAATTATTATTTGTAGTATTTGAAATATCATCACTTTTTACCGAGGAAAAGGCATAAACTGCACTGGAAATAATAACTAAAATAGTCACAACCACTACAACAATATATGCCGGTTTTGATTTTATATATTGTGCAAAATTTTTAATTTTTTCTTTCATTTTTTAAAAATTAAATAATAAAAAATCCTTACGAGAGGATTTGAAAAGCATAGATAAAAACCTTTTTCGACAAAAGCTTATCTATGCATTATTAAAATAAGATGGGCTATTCTCAAATAGTGACAGCCACCTTGACATTTTTATTGACTTTAATTGAGAAAATTGTTTCTTTTTTAATTGCCACCTGATTAAGTAATTTAGGTTCGTTTTTTGATTAAAAAATAATAATCGACTAAACAAAAATAATGCAAGAATAGAAGACAATACAATAATTAATAATAATTCAAAATTTTTGGCTGAAATTAGAACATGAGAAAATGACTGATATGCAGATATATGGTGAACAACACCTAAGATGCCAGTTGGACAGATTTCACCTCCCAATACAAAAAGAGGGCATTCGTTTTTGGAAAATTGATCCATATCCATATTATTCATATCCTTCATAAAAAAAAGACTGAAGACAGATATGCTTAGAAAAAATATAGATGTTATTATTGTAATTAATTTAATTTTATTGTTCATAAGTATTAACTTCTTTAACATTCATTTCTAGTATTTTCACCGCACAGCCGATTACCCTATACTATAGGGTATATAGTTTTATAAGTCAATATAGATACTAGCATAGTCATTTGGTGTGCTAATAATAAAAAAGCGGTAAGTGTGCAAGGACGGTTCTTGCGCACTAGAATATATTTATTATCCCCATGTTTATCACATTTGTAATTTTTGTAGTAGTAGTACAATGGGGTGTATGGATTATAAAGTCGCATTATAAGATTATTAATAATATTTAATATAAAATATGAAAAAATTTAAGTTTAATAAGATTTCAATATTTGTATTGGCTCTCGCACTTGTCTTTAGTGATGCCAATCTGGTCAAAGCTGCGACAGCGGTAAGCCTCGGCACTGCTGATAGCTTCGCTGTTCTTGCCGGTTCTGGTATTACTAACACTGACGCAACGACAATTACCGGCGATGTCGGGTCATTCCCGACAACCACTCAGACTGGTTTCGGTACTGTCACAATAAACGGGACGAACCACGCAGGTGATGCAACTACGCAATCTGCGAAGACAGACTTAGTCACCGCATATGGCGCTGCTGGTCAAGCAAATAGTGGAGTGAATGGCGGTGTTGTGACCTCTGATCTTGGCACTTTCAACGGTGGGACTTTGACGCCAGGCGTCTATGAGGAGAATGATGCTCCAAACTCACTCTCGATTACAGGAACTCTTACCCTCGATGGCGGTGGTGACCCTAATGCAGTCTTCATTTTTAAATCTGGTTCTACACTCACCACAGCGTCAAGTAGTGTGGTTAATTTGATTAATGGCACCCAGGCTTGTAATGTGTTTTGGCAAGTTGGTAGTTCTGCAACACTTGGAACTGGTTCTAATTTTAAGGGAAATATACTAGCCATGGATTCAATTACAGATGATGGCGGTTCAACTATTACTGGAAGGCTTTTAGCAAGAAATGCACTAGTTACACTAAATAATACTACAGTTACTAGAACACCATGTGCAGCTACTTCACAAGGGAGTCAGTCTGGATCAATTAACGTCGTTAAAACTGTCGTTAATGATGGTGGTGGAACAAGTACAGTCGCTAGCTTTCCTCTATTTGTAAACGGAGTATCCGTTACTTCCGGAACTACTAATCTTTTTTCCGCACCTGGACGTTATATTATCTCTGAAACTTCCAATGCCCAATATATTCAGACATTCTCTGGTGATTGTGATGCCACTGGCGGATTGAATCTTAATCCCGGTTTTGCCACATTTTGTATCATCACGAATAATGATATTGCTGCACCTGCTATTCCTCCTGTACCGCCACTTATAGACGTGGTGAAAGTCGCTAGTCCTTTGAATTTGCCTCTAGGTCCCGGCCCTGTGACATACACGTATACTACTCGTAATATCGGAACAGTTCCGATGACTAATGTAACCATGGTTGGCGATACTTGCAGTCCTATTGTTCTGCAATCCGGTGACACTAATAGTGACGGAAGACTTGATGTAACTGAAACATGGGTTTATACATGTCCCACAACTTTGTCAGCAACTCATACGAATACCGTCGTTGCCACAGGATGGGCTAACGGTATCAGCGCTGTTGATATAGCAAGCGCTACTGTCGTAGTCGGTACACCTTTAGTTCCACCGCTTATCCACGTTACGAAAATTCCTAGCCCACTAGCACTCTCCGCAGCAGGGGGAATGGTTACATACACCAATAAAGTCACAAATCCGGGAACTGTTGCACTTTCCAATGTTCGTCTTACTGACAACAAGTGCAGTCCTGTTAACTATATTTCCGGTGACATGAATCTTAATTCACAGCTTGATGTTAGTGAGACATGGACATACATCTGTCAGTCTAATCTTGCAAGCACCACTACGAACACAGTGGTAGCGCAGGGTGATGCCAACGGCTTCACCGCGAGAGATTTCGCAATTGCAACTGTCGTAGTTGCTGCCCCTGGTTTTCCAAGGACAGGACTTTCCGCATCTTCATCTTTTGATTTTGGCCAGCAAGTTCGAACGATTGCGATCAGTCTCAGACAGGGTGGGCGAGGCAATAATGTATCAATTCTCCAAGAGTTTTTGATTTCTCAAAACAAAGGTCCGAAGGCGGAAGCCTTGGCTAGAGTTGGTGCAACAGCTTACTTCGGTAGTATGACTCGTGCAGCATTAGCTGAGTTTCAGGCAAGCGTAGGAATATATCCTCCACTTGGTAATTTCGGACCGATAACTCGAGCTTACTTGAGCGCACATTATTAAAATATAATGATTTAATCAGTGCTACAAAAGGCCCCGCTTCGGCAGGGCCTTTGCGCTATAATCGTTTGAAAATTTATGCAATTTAAAATCTCATTAAAATGGTTTATAATCGTTATAAGCATTGTTGTTATTGCATTTTCTTTACTACTTATTTTCTTTCTGACTGAGAAATCGGCGACATCGTCGAATGTGAACAAGTCAGGGATTCCTATGAGTTACTACACTAATATTATTAAAGATACGGAAGAGAATGAAAATTTTCGCCGTGTCTTGTTTACCGGTTCGAAGAGCCAACTTGTTGTAATGAGTATTCCTTCTGGCACAGATATCGGGGAAGAGACTCATAAATACACCGAACAAACCCTCTTTTTTCTTTCTGGTACGGGCGAGGGAGAGCTTGATGGTAAGAAGTTTCCAATCGGGCCAGGGGATGTCGTTGTCGTAGTTCCCGGTACCAAGCATAATTTTCGAAATACCGGCACTGTTCCGCTTAAACTATATACCGTATATGCGCCACCCAATCATATCGATGGTAGAATACATACCACAAAGGCTGATGCTGATAGTGATATGGCGGATGAGGCAATAGGTGAAACAGAGCCATTGAAATAAGTTAAGGATAATAGCTATGAACTTATCAAAAAACTTATTAATCCAAATACTGATAGTAATCCTTACAACATCTACCCTATTATTTGTAACTTTTTTCCCTGTTGTTTTAAAAAGTCCCACAGAGAGTAATTTGGCATCTTCTGAAACAAAGATCATCACTATTTACGAACAAGAAGTGATTGTACCTGTAGAGAAGGCAAGCCCATCTGTGCCTCGACTAAGTTTACAGAAGACAGATCCACTAATTCAAATAAACCCTTCATCGTCTACCAGTGCCAAAGTTGGCAACCCAGAGCGCATTATAATTCCAACGATTGGTGTTGATGCTACTATTGAGCATGTCGGCCTTACTTCGGGTGGAGAGATGGATGTACCGAAGGGTCCCGAAAATGCGGCTTGGTTTAACCTTGGTCCGCGTCCAGGAGAAAAGGGGAGTTCCGTCATTGACGGACATTCTGGATGGAAAAACAACATACCAGCGGTTTTTGATAGTTTATATAAATTAAAAAAGGGAGACAAAGTATATATTAAGAATGATATGGGAGTTACTACTACATTTGTGGTACGAGAATTTCGTACATTTAATCCGAAAGCGGATGCCTCAAGTGTATTTGGTTCTAATGATGGATTGGCGCACCTCAACCTTATTACCTGCGAGGGAATTTGGAATAATATTACAAAAAGTTCTTCCGAACGACTGGTAGTATTTACTGATAAAGTGATCTAGTGTTTGTGCGAGAACCGTCTTTGCATAAACAAAATGAAAACATCATAAAATTTAATTATGAAAGATTCTATCGGTAATCATAAAAAGTTTAATTCTCGAGATTGTCTTGTCCCAATATTATTTCTACACGCTCATGAGGAATGTATTAATGAACATGTTATAGAGCTGATGGATAAATTCCAAAAAATTGGAATTATTGACTACTCAATCATAGCTGATATTGAGACCGGTATTGTAATAGACGGGCACCACAGATTTGAAGCACTTCGACGCATGAATGCCATTCTTGCACCCGTACATCTTGTGGATTATAAAGATGAAAATATAACAGTTAGAAATTGGCGCGAGAATGAACCAACAATTACTAAAGAAGAAATTATTAGACAAGTGAATGAGGGTAAACTTTACCCGCCGAAAACAACACGACACGATATTGCATACCCCAGACATCCTGTAAATATACCCTTAGACATTTTACTTGGATAGACAAAGAGACTCTCGGCGCCGACCATATTTTTGGCGGAAATTTGAATTCCGAATTTTGGCGGGCCATGCGAGTTCAGTACCCAGAGACTCAATCCATGTAAGGATATTCTAGCACAATTTTAGTTGTCTCATTGAGGCATGTGAGTCAGGTACTGGTTTATTGGAATATATAGCTTTTTGGTTAAAAACGAGACAAATGAGACATACTAAGGCCTTTTTCAATTACTTGACTTTAATATATATGTATGTTATTCTGTTCGCAGTTTGTTCAAGGCGAACAATAAAATGTAAACCTCTTAAAAACACTAAATAATGAAAAAAGATGACAACGGATTTGGTAAATGGCTAATTGATATCAGTAATGATTTCGATAAAGCTACACCCAAGAAGCGCACTAAAATGATCAAGGAATTATCAGGAGAACTTGATAAATTATGCAAGCAAATCAACACAATGAGCCCATTCGATTTTTTCGTTTGGTTGCGTTTCAGTATCGTTGCCCCAGCTTTGGAACAGGAAAATATAAAACTTCACGAAGACATAGAAGTATATTTTCTAATTCAAATCAGGGATACCATACGCAGGCCGAGTGACTTCCTGACGTATACAAAAATAATGTTTTCTAGTGCTGAAGAAGCCGGCATTAATCCTATGACGCAAGAGCCTGTCTTAGATGTTTGCATGAAGACTATTGGATGGGCTATACAAAATTTCAATCCGGATGCTATGAGCGAAGAAATGAAATTGGAAGACGATGCGGTTAAAGAACTTGCTGTTATTCTTGATCCTTATTTTAAAAAAGGAAAAAAAGACCCAGCGGCAGCGATGCCCATATCTGGTGGTACACTAGGACAGATTTATCATCTAATTCTTGCGACCGAAGCGTCTTTGCATAAATTATGCAGTACGAAACCAGAAGACATTGCTCATTTGAAGAAAACTCAAGAGCATGCCAAAACTCTTAATCTGCAAAATGATTAAAGATGGGTCACTCACCCCTAAAGCCTCATTATGAACATTCATAATGAGGCTTTTTTATTTCCCATTCTTATCTGATATACTCCACTTACAATAGGAAGTGGCGTTTGAGGTCTATCCTTTAGAAAATATATGAACAAAACAAATCTCGAACTAAAACACTACTGTTCAGATTTTCAAAAAATCAGGACTGTCCTGAAGCAAATCGGTGCAAAGAAAGATGTTGTAAAAAATCAAAAGGATTACTTCTTTGAATTACCTCCAGTAAAGAAAAATAATTCCCCAAGATTAAAATTACGAATCGAAGGTAAAGAGCAAACACTCGTCTATTACGAAAGACCAGATTTTACAAAAGCAAAAGGTGCTCTTGCTGACATAAAGCTCTATGTCGTAAAAGACCAAGAACTTCTTCCATTCCTTCAAAAAGTTCTCGGAGTAAAAGCTGTTGTTGAAAAGAAGCGAGAAGTCTGGAAAAAAGGAAATACAGTTTTTCATCTCGATACAGTGAAAGGTGTCGGCACTATTTTTGAAATTGAATTACAGAAAAGAGGAAAGGTGACAGACAAGGATCGAGAGCTATTTAAATCTTATCAAGACAAACTCCTACCCATTCTAGGAAGGGTGATAAAAGGTTCGAATGTTGATTTGGTAAGCAGAAAATAAAAAGAACGACAATCGTCGTTCTTTTTATTACAACATGAAGCTTTGTGGGTCGCACTTAGTACCTAACTAAATGGGTCATCAAAACTAACATGTTGTCAATGCGGAGGCGGTGAGATTCGAACTCACGGAACCGATTAAGGTTCGACGGTTTAGTAAACCGTTGATTTAAACCACTCATCCACGCCTCCAATTTTGGCGGAGACGGCGAGATTCGAACTCGCGAGGGCTTTCACCCTGCCTCCTTAGCAAGGAGGTACGTTAGACCACTCCGACACGTCTCCAAACTTATATTTAATTACAAATGCACATTATCATATTTACCAACTTTTGTCAGTTTTTAATGTGCCACCGCCAAGCAGATTACTTTTCGTGCGCCGGATTGGAGGAGAACTTTTTTCGCTTCGCGCATAGTTGCGCCGGTGGTGATGATGTCATCGATGAGGATGATTATGTGGCCGTGGATTGTTTCCGGACTTTTAATAGAAAAACATCCCTCCAAATTTTCCAATCGTTCGCGGCGCTTGAGCTCCATTTGGTTTTTCGTCTGGCGGGTTTTTATAAGCACACTCGGTTCAACGATTAACTTTTCCAAATTATATTTAGCGAATGATCGGGCGAGTAATTCAGATTGGTTGAATCCACGCTCGCGCAAGCGTTTCGAGTATAGAGGGATAGGCACAACTAATAGGGGATTATCCCCATGCAGTAAAAGCTCTTCTGCGACTTCTTCAATCATTTCTTCATACAAATACAAGCCGAAAATATCGGCAATTCTCCGCGCGCGATTATATTTCAAGAAGTGAAGTGCTTTTTTAATTGCCGGATTCTTGTATGCAAATATCGCTCGGGCGTTTGCGGCTTTAAGCCCGCCGGCATCTTCAAGCGAGTGCGGTGCATGTGCGAGGCATGACTTACAGAGAAGTTCGCCTTTTTTGCGACAGCCGAGGCAATAATCCGGAAATAGGAATGAAAATATAGTAGAGAGCATAAATGGTGTGGATATTTGAGCTAGAACTCATTGTGGATATGATATACTTACTGTAACACATGGATAATCCGTTTAAAAAAATTTTAGACTCAGTATTGACCTCGCTCAAGTCCGGAGGTAACGAAGAAAGTGTGCTCGGTATAGATATCGGCGCATCATCGATCAAAGTTGTCCAATTAAAACGAAAAGGTGGCCGCGCTGTAGTTGAAACGTACGGAGCTCTTTCACTCGGGCCGTATGCAGATGTTGAAATCGGGAAAGTCACCAATCTTACCGCTGAAAAGTTGTCTCAAGCTCTCTCCGATGTCATTCGTGAGTCCGGTGTTACTACGAAGTCCGCTGCTCTTTCTATTCCTTCGGCGGCGAGTCTCATCTTCTTAATCGAATTGCCTTCACAAGTTTCCGAAAAAGAGTATGTCACTGTGGTTCCGACTGAAGCTCGCAAATATATTCCAGTGCCGATATCCGAAGTCTCACTCGATTGGTGGGCGATACCTCGGCACGACGGATCGATAGGGGACGAAGGCAATCCTGATACGGTGAGCAAGAATGAAGTGCTTGTTGTCGCTATTCATAACGATACGCTTTCGAAGTATCGAAGTATCGCGACGACTGTCGATGTAACCGCGAGCTTTTTTGAGATTGAAGTTTTTTCTTCCATTCGCGCAGTCTTTGGCCACGAGCTCTCACCTGTACTGCTTGTCGATTTCGGAGCGTCAAAGACAAAACTATCAATTGTTGAGTATGGCATTGTGCGCGCATTCCATATTGTTGGGCGTGGATCAGTGGATATCACTAATAATCTTTCCAAATCGCTTTCTATTTCATTTGATAAGGCCGAGGAGATCAAGAAGGAGTTCGGTCTTCTGGGTAGTGCGACTGACAAGAATATCGCTGAAATCATAAAGCTATCAGTTGATTTTATTCTTTCGGAAACAAACAATGTGGTTTTAAATTATGAAAAGAGATATAATAAAACGATCAGTAAAGTTATTCTCACAGGTGGCGGCGCGCTCATGAAAGGCTTTCATCAAGCCGCAAAAGAGAATTTCAGCGCGGAGGTGGCTATGGGCAATCCATTTAGGAAGGTGGAGGCTCCGGCATTCCTCGAGCAGGTTCTTGATACAATCGGTCCGGAATTCACAGTTGCTCTAGGAGTTGCTTTAAGAAAATTACAGTAGGTGTTACAATAAAAGAGTACGTTTCATTATGGATAAAGATTTTCAAACATCATTTATACCGAAGAAGCCTTTAGCTGAAGAGCGCGTAGTTAGGGAGCGCCCGGTTAATATCTTTTCATTTTTCGCGACGGTTATTTTCTTTGCGTCCCTGGTCTCGGGCGCGGGTGTGTATTTTTATAAAATTGTTCTGACTCGGCAAGTGGCTGAAATGAATACATCTCTTGAACGCGCAAAAGAAGCGTTTGAGCCTGGTCTCATTCTAGATCTTCAAAACCTCGATAAGCGCTTAAACTCATCAAAAGAAATTCTTGCGAATCATCTAGTACTCTCGCCACTCTTCAAGACGCTTCAAGATCTGACTTTGAAATCAGTCAGATTCACTAAATTTGATTACTCTGCGCTCAGTGAACAAGGTATATCGATAAAGCTATCCGGACAGGCTAGGAGTTATACATCTGTCGCTCTACAATCCGATGCTCTTGCCAAAAACAAATACATTAAAGATCCGGTATTTTCAAATTTGAATTTGGATGATAGGGGGAATGTGACGTTTGATTTGTCATTTATGGTCGACCCTTCTTTCTTGCGTTACCAGTCTCTTGCATCTAATAATCAGTAATTAATTTTATGTTTCAATTTATTACACCAATCATACTTGTTGCAGTCTCAGTAGGGACATTCTTTTTCTTTACTAACCCGCTCCTTACCGAGGTAAAGGATCTGCGAGTAAAACAAAGTGATCTCAATGAAGGTCTCAACAATTCACAAAAGCTTATTGAAAAGAGAGATTCTTTGCTTTCTCAATACAACTCTTTTTCTCCGGATTCGCTTAAGCGTTTGAAAAATCTCTTGCCGGATAATGTCGACAATATCCGCTTAATTATCGAGATCGAGCAAATGGCGGCGAAGTATGGCATGCAACTCACCAACGTGAAGTTTGATGTCATTCCAAAAGGAATTACACAAGCGGAATCAACTACGACGGGAGGGAATAATAAAGACTACGGCACTTTTAATCTCGAATTTTCAACTCAAGGATCATATGCTAACTTCAATTCATTCTTGGGAGATCTGGAAAAGAGTCTGCGTATCGTAGATATAAATTCTCTCTCATTTACAGCAAGCGAAACCGCGAGTGCTGCAGCGAGTGGTATTTATAAATACGATATGAAAATTAAAACTTACTGGCTTAAAGGATAATTATGAATTCAACCATTAAAAATATAATAATTTTTGTTGTCGTCTTTATTCTCGCGATTGTTGGGTATCAGATGTTTTTCGCGAAAGATCAGTCTTCAGAAGGGCTCTTAACTTCAGGCACGCCAGGCGTTGAAACAACTACAGACGGTACGGCATCATCTGTGGGTGGAGAGTTTATTTCAACGCTCCTCAATATCAACAATCTCAAGCTTGATAATTCTTTATTCTCCAGTTCGACATTCATGAGCTTGCAAGATTTCACCATTAATCTCATTCCGGAAGTAAATCCGGGCAGGTCTAATCCATTTGCTCCGATCGGTTCTGATATCAGTACGCCGGCACAATCATCAACTCCCTCTACTCCAGCTCCTACGACTCCTGTTTCTACCACTCCCTCTACTCCAACAGCAGGATCTACAACCGGCTCCGGCACAGTACGCTAACGTACTCTTCCGCTACCTTTTCTTTTTCATATGACATTTTTAGAAGAACTAATCAATAAAGGCATCATTAAAGAAGGCCAAGTTTCTGAAATCGAACACCTCGCCAAAGAGAAGCATGGCGGGGATTTAGACGAAGCGCTCATAGAGCTTGGTTTACCGCAACAATCACTCATGGATCTAAAGAGTGCTTTTTACAAATTGCCATATCGCGCGATTGATCAAAAGAAGTTTGTGACAAACGTACTCAAGTATGTTCCGGAGGATTCCGCGGAACATTACCAATTCGCTCCTATCGGGCTTGTTGATGGTGTGCTTGAAATCGGCATCATTGACCCTGAAAATATCGAAGCGATGGATGCACTGCAATTCATCACGGCGAAATCCAACATCCCCTTCAAGCTTTTTTTGATTCCGCGGGCAGATTTCAAAAATATCTTGAATGCATACAAGGGCATGACAGGGGAAGTCGATCAAGCTCTCTCAGAGTTTGATACCGATCTGGGTGAAATTGGAGCGGGTGATGTGGAAGTTTCAACGACTAAACTCCAGGATCAGTTGAAGCCTGGCGAGGAAGAAAAGATTGTCGAAGATGCGCCTATTATAAAAATCGTGGCTGTTATTTTGCGCCATGCTACAGAAGGCAATGCCTCGGATATCCATATTGAAAACACTGGAGATAAAGTGAAGGTCAGGTTCCGTGTCGACGGTATTCTCCATACCAGCCTCGTCTTGCCGCTCAATGTCTATGCAGGTGTGGTTGCTCGCATTAAAATTCTTGCGAAGCTTCGTCTTGACGAGAAACGTAAACCTCAAGACGGCAATTTTTCCGCAAAGATCGAAGGCAGGAAAATAGATTTTCGTGTCTCAACATTCCCGACTTATTACGGAGAAAAAGTTGTACTCCGTATTCTCGATTCAGAGCGTGGCGTCAAGCCGCTCAGTGAGCTTGGATTATCCGAAGCAAATATGTCGCTTATCCGCGAAGCCCTAGCACGCCCATACGGGCTTATCCTTATTACCGGTCCGACTGGTTCGGGTAAATCCACAACCCTTTATTCGATGTTAAATGAGCTTGATCGTGAAAAAGCAAACGTCGTCTCACTTGAAGATCCTGTTGAATATCACATGCCTGATGTGAATCAATCACAAGTGATGCCGGAAATCGGGTACACTTTCGCCTCAGGTCTTCGCTCAGTTCTCCGTCAAGACCCGAATATAATAATGGTCGGAGAAATCCGCGATAAAGAAACCGCTCAACTTGCGATTCAAGCAGCCTTGACCGGACACTTGGTTCTCTCCACACTACACACTAATAATGCGATTGGCGTGGTGCCTCGCTTGATTGATATGGGCGTTGATCCGTATTTGATTGCCCCGACGTTGGTATTAGCAATTGCTCAGCGTTTGGTACGCATGACATGTGAATCATCGAGAAAGGCGATGCCGATAGACGAGAGCACAAAAATCATGATTGAGAAACAATTTGCCGATTTAAACCCTGAATTCAGAGCTAAGCTCAATATCGGTACAGAAATGTATGAAACCATTCCATCGTCCGAATGTCCATCCGGCACTCGCGGACGTTTGGCAGTATATGAAATGTTTAAAGTTGATAAAGATGTCCAGAATATCATTCTTAAAAACCCTGTTGAAAATGAAATTTATAAAACGGTTCGTGCCAAAGGCATGATTTCAATGAAAGAAGACGGCATAATTAAGAGTTTGAAAGGAGAAGTACCCATGCAAGAAGCATATAGTTTGTAGTTAGAAAGTAAAAGAGTATAATGAACTTATGGATGAAAACAAGAAAATAAAAATAATGATTGTTGATGACGATAGTTTTTTACTTGATATGTATGCGCTCAAATTCAGTCAGTCTGGTTACGAGGTTCACTCTATGCTCGGTGCAGAGTTTGCTTTGGAAAAGATTAAAGCTGGGCTTGACCCCGATGTTATTCTGCTCGATATCATTATGCCGAAGATGGATGGTTTTGAATTCCTTGAGTATATCAATAAAGAAAAGCTTGCAACAAATGCGGTGAAAGTCATTTTGTCGAACCGCGGGGCGCAGTCGGACTTTACTCGTGGGGAGGAGCTAGGTGCCAGCGGCTATATCACTAAAGCATCGACAACTCCATCGGAAGTGGTTTTAAAAGTAAAAGAAATCGTTGAGGATAAAAAATAATACATATGGAATATAAAAAAGAAATTGAAGAATTAATCCAAAATGTAATCCGAGAAAACGGATCTGATCTTCATATTTCTGCCAATCGCTATCCGGCGATTCGCGTAGCAGGAGAGCTTATTTCTCTTGTGACGCACCCGATACCTACGCAAGATGATATGCCGAAAATTCTTTCTGAATTCTTGGACAAGGACAGAATGGCGAGATTCATCGAGAATCAGGAAATTGATTTCTCTTATGATTTTCGCGGTGAAGCGCGCCTGCGAGGCAATGCTTTTTTCCAAAAAGGTCTTATCTCAATCGCTTTACGATTGATCCCTAAAGTAAAAACTCTCTCAGAGCTTAATTTACCACCAATACTTGAGAATTTCGCCCATAAAAAACAAGGGTTTTTTCTTATCGTCGGCCCTGTCGGCCACGGCAAATCAACAACCATGTCTTCGCTTGTTGACCTCATTAATAATGAACGATCGGAGCATATCGTTACTATTGAAGATCCGATTGAGTACCTCTTTGAGCCGAAACGCTCAATGATCGATCAGCGCGAAGTAGGTATTGATACTAAGGATTTCAATATTGCGCTCAAATCAGTTTTCCGCGAGGATGTGAATGTCATAATGATCGGCGAAATGCGATCACCAGAAACAATCGCCACAGCGGTAACTGCCGCAGAAACAGGCCACTTAGTTTTGTCGACTCTTCATACCAACAACGCGTCGCAGACCATTGACCGTATCGTCGATTCATTCCCATCTGGCCAGCAGAACCAGATCAGGTCTCAGCTTGCTAATTCTCTCATCGGAATTTTCTCTCAACGCTTAATCCCGCGTATTACCGGAGGACTCATCCCGGCTTACGAACTTTTAGTGAATAACAATGCAGTCTCAAATCTTATCCGAGAAAACAGAACACACGAAATAGATGTAGTTATTGAAACCGGCTTTGAGCAGGGGATGATCGATATGAATCGCTCATTGGTCGAATTGGTTCAAAAAGGCGAAATTAGCATTGAAAACGCTTACTTACATTCATTGAATCCGAAAGCGCTTGAAAGATTAGTATAATTATCATGATTTTTAAATATAAAGCTCTAAACGACAAAGGCGAGGCAAAAGAAGGTATTGTTGATTCCGTCAACAAGGATTTGGCTATTGGCGCATTACAACGTCGAGGGCTTGTGGTCGTTTCAATTAAAGAAGAACAAGTCAAATCAGGGTTTTCTCTCAATCTTTTCCAGCGCATTCCAGTGAAAGATGTTGTCGTGGTTTCTCGCCAGATTTCGACATTATTTGAGGCGAATGTTTCCGCGCTTAAGGCCTTTAGCCTTCTTGCTGCAAATGCTGAAAACGATCTTCTTTCTCATAAACTCACTCAAGTTGTCGATGACCTTCAGGCTGGATTCTCAATCTCTGGTGCTCTCTCCAAACATCCGGATGTTTTTTCCGACTTTTATATAAGTATGGTTCGCGCCGGTGAAGAATCAGGCAAGCTTACACAGACATTTTCTTATCTTGCAGATTACCTTGATCGCCAGTATGAGCTTAATTCAAAAACCAAAAACGCGCTTATTTATCCGGCATTCGTTGTTTTTACATTTTTCGTTGTGATGGCTCTAATGATGGTGGTCGTTATTCCTAAACTTTCTGTGATTATTCTGGAATCCGGGCAAGATATTCCGTTCTATACCAAGATTGTTATAGGTATGAGTAGCTTCTTTGTTGATTACGGCATATTTTTCATAATTTTTTTGATACTCTTCGGCCTTTACATTTTCCGTCTCACTCGTAGCGAATCCGGCAAAATCTATATGGACAATCTTAAACTCTCATTGCCCGGCTTGGGCGATTTATATAAAAAAGTTTACCTCGCGCGTATTGCTGACAACCTCGATACTATGCTTTCTTCCGGTATCTCAATTGTGCGCGCGATTGAAATTTCAGGTGATGTGGTAGGCAATCGCGTCTATCATAGTATTTTGAAAGAATCTACTGAAGCAGTGAAGGGTGGAAGTTCTCTTTCAGACGCAATGGGCAAGAGTATCCATGTACCCTCACTAATGGTCCAAATGATGAAAGTGGGTGAGGAAACCGGCTCTCTATCTTCAATTCTAAAGACTTTGGCGAAATTCTATAAGCGTGAAGTCGATGGGGCTATCGATACATTGGTCAGTTTGATAGAGCCTGTGATGATCGTCTTTTTAGGTCTTGGTGTCGGGCTTTTGCTCACCTCTGTCCTTGTGCCTATTTACAATTTGGCATCGGGAATACAGTAGTTTTCCACTTGCACACTCCTCTTACAGGTATGATATAATGTATTTACTATCAAAATAGTCGTTTAATTATTAATTTTATTATTGAATTTAAAAGAAAAAATATGAAATCAACTTTGAAAAAAGGTTTTACGCTTATTGAACTCTTGGTGGTTATCGCCATCATCGGTATCTTGGCGTCAGTTGTGCTCGCATCACTTGGCTCTGCTCGAGCGAAGGGCAGAGATGCTGCTACTAAGTCTCAATTATCAAATATGCGTGCTCAGGCTGAGATCTACTCAGGTACTGGTACTGCATTCCCTGCTGCTACTTGTGCAACAACCGCAGGAACATTATTTGAAACAACTGTTAACCTAAATGGTCTTGGTAGTTTGTTTAACGGTTTAACTTTGGCTAATACTCGTTGTGGATCAGCATTGGGGCAACCAAGCAACGGTGCGGCATGGGCTGTTTCTGCGCAGACAAGTACAGGAGCATTTTGTGTAGATAGTACAGGTTATGCAAGTGATAAAAGTAAAACTGGTACTGCATATACTACAACCTTGACTACCTCGATTGCTGCTGCTGGAACCACTTGCCTATAATTTACTATTTACCCTAAAGTTATTTATGAAAAATACATTCAAAAAAGGGTTCACTTTAATCGAACTACTTGTGGTCATCGCAATCATCGGTATCTTGGCATCAGTTGTGCTCGCATCACTCGGTAGTGCACGCAACAAAGGTAAAGATGCTTCTGTGAAATCTCAGCTCGCAAGTATTCGAGCACAAGCTGAGCTTTATGTGTCTGCAAACAATAATCAATATGCTGATGCGGACGGTGTAGCAATAACTTGCTCTGCTGGTGAATCGGTATTTGATCCTACAAGGACAGATAATGTTTCTGTTCTGATTGCCGGTATTGCTAATGCTGGCGGAATACCTGCATGTTTTGCAGACACCACAGCATGGGCGGTATCATCTAGTTTGCCTAGTGATCCTACAGCAAGCTTCTGGTGTGTTGATAGCACAGGGACTGCAATGGCTAAAGGTTCTCAGATTTCAGCTTCAACTTGTCAGTAATGAAACTGTTAAAGTAAAACAAAAATCCGCCCAAGGGCGGTTTTTGTTTTGGTGAGAATGTAAAAAGTGATATAATTTAAGCATGGAGATTACCTATACTCTTTTCGCTTTTATATTCGGGACAATCATCGGTAGTTTTTTAAATGTCGTTGTCTTTCGGATGAATACGAACATGACTCTCGGCGGGCGATCAATGTGCCTTTCCTGTGCCAAGCCACTCCGCTGGTTCGAGCTTATTCCTCTAGTTTCATATTTCATTCAGCGTGGCAAATGCCGTCGCTGTCTTTCAAAAATTTCTTCCCAATATTCTTGGGTAGAGTTTTTCACCGGTATTGTTTTTGCGTTTATTTTTTTGAAATTTCAATACATGCTCATATTTGGAGCTTTGCTGCCGTTTATTATCGTAGCAGGCTTTTATCTTTTGATTTCCAGTATCCTCATAGTAACTGCCGTGTATGACCTCCGGCACAAGATAATTCCGGATTCTTGCGCATACTCATTCATCGGGCTTTCAATGCTTGCGCCGTTTTTTATCCATACAAGCGGATGTTATTTAGAAATACCCTTACCTCTTGATCTTTTAGCAGGATTTATTATCTCACTACCATTTGGCCTTATATGGCTACTTTCTAATGGCCGATTGATGGGTTTCGGCGATGTGAAGCTTATGGTAGGTATCGGGTTCCTGCTCGGGCTTTCATCCGGTATTACAGCAGTAGTATTTGCATTTTGGATAGGCGCAGCCGCAAGCTTGCTACTATTGATATTTAAGGGTAGGGAATACACGATGAAAAGCGAGATACCTTTCGCGCCGTTTCTAATACTCGCAACTTTACTCGTATTTTTTTATAATTGGGATATCGGAACACTGCTTGGTATTTTCCAATTTAATTAAAAATAAAATCAATTATGAATTATAAATTACGAATTATAAATAAAAATGCAGGGAAAAAGCTTAGCTTTTTCCCAATTCGTAATTCGTCATTCGTAATTTATAATTCTGCGAAGCGCGGTATGACATTCATTGAACTCATTTCGGTTATCAGTATTTTCGCAATTATTTCTGGCATTACTCTTTTTAATTTCTCAAGTTTCGGTGATAGTATCACTCTTTCCAATTTGGCTCAGGATATCGCGCTTGAAATCAAGCAGGCACAGAGTTCTGCAACTGCCGGTGAAGGCTTTGCAAAATTTCAAGCAGGCAAAAAGCCTTCATATGGGTTATATTTCAGTACAGAAACGACACCAACAGATAGGACAAAGAAATTTATTTATTTTGCCGACAAGGATAACGATGGCAAATATGGTAGTACGGGTAACGAAGCTTCAACATGTGAAGGTGAAACTAATACTGAATGTTTGAAATCAATTAGTATTAATAATGGCTATAGTATTTCAAGTATTGCTGTAAATCAAAATCAAGCAAGCAATCCATCATGCCCACCAGCAATTCTTCCAAAGGGTAAAGATCTCGCCATTGTTTTTACTCGTCCGAATAATGACGCTTATTTTACCACTAATCAGTCTGGCTACGAAAACAAAAAAGCCATTCCTCTAGTTACCGGTACACCAATCTGTGACGCTGAAATTACGATCAAATCTCCTAAAAATTTGACTAGAACAATAGTTGTTTATTCTGTAGGGCAGATAAGTATACAAGCTGGAGGGTATCGCACTGGAGGAGGCATAGATGGTGATACAGACGTGATAATAACGGGTCCTCAGACTCAGCCATAAAAAAATAATTACAAATG
>JBAZXM010000003.1:0-69197 GCA_041659845.1 Minisyncoccota bacterium | reverse complement strand
CGGGACTAAATTTGATGTGTATTATTTCGAATCGGAAGTTGCACCAGCAGGGATTCTTCTTGTGCGCGAATTTTTAGGCAAGGGAGTTTTTGAAGAGAGTGAAGGCGCGGTAGTGTTTAAAGCGGAAAATTACAACCCTAAACTTCATACACGTGTTTTCATCAACCAAGCCGGATTGCCAACTTATGAAACGAAAGAGCTCGGGCTTACAGCGCGAAAATTCGAAGAATATAATCCCGACCTTTCCATTGTGACTACAGCAATAGAGCAAAAGGATTACATGTCGGTCGTGACAGAGGCAATTCGCCAGATGTTTCAAGAAGAAAAGTATGCGGATCGCATGATGCATATTACTCATGGCATGATGCGTTTCGCTTCAGGCAAGATGTCTTCCCGCAAGGGCAACGTCGTTACGGGTGAATCACTTCTTCGTGATGTGAAAGAAGTTATTTTAGAAAAAGTTAAAGACCGAGACATGTCAGATGATGAAAAAAGATCTGTTGCCGAAATTGTCGGCGTGGCAGCGTTGAAATATTCCATTTTAAAACAGGCGACAGGAAGCGACATAGTCTATGATTTTGAAAAATCCATTTCATTCGAGGGTGACTCCGGGCCATACCTTCAATACGCATATATTCGCGCCCAGTCAGTGATAGAGAAAGCCAAGACTGCCGGCATCACCGCTTCGAGTGATGCAAAAGAAGGGCAGGAAATAATCATACTTGAAAAATTATTATATCGTTTCCCAGGGGTGATTGAAGAGTCAGGCATATTTTACGCGCCCCATCATATTGCGACCTATCTAATTGAGATTGCCGGTGCCTTCAATAATTTTTATGCTCACTATCAAATCATCGGCGAGAGTGTTTCAGAATCAAGCTACCGCCTTGCCCTTGTTGAAGCCTTCTCCACAACGATGAAAAATGGCCTTACCCTGCTTGGTATTTCCACCCCGGAGAAGATGTAATAATACGTAGACAGCTTTGAAACTCAAAATCCAATCTACGCCATGGCTGAGATTAAAAAAGAGCTTCCTTTGGGCGATTTAACATCACAGCTTTTAGTGAATATTTATATGAATGAATTTGATCAATTCATGAAGCACGATTTAAAAACAAAATATTATATCCGTTATGCTGATGATTTTGTTATTCTCTCAGAGAATAAAGACTATTTAGAAAATCTCTATTCTCTTATGTTTGAAGCAGGAATATGCTAAAGTGATTTCTATGGAACCTTCGGAAAAAAAGCAAGAAAAATCAGCTGCTGCAGAGCGTGAAGAAAAAATTCTGGAATTCTGGAATGAGCAGCAGATATTCAAAAAATCTTTGGAAAAAGAAGCGCCCAAGGGTGAATTCGTTTTTTACGAAGGTCCGCCGACGGCGAACGGCAAGCCGGGTATTCACCACTTGGAGGCTCGTGCATTCAAAGATATTATCCCTCGCTACAAGACAATGCGCGGATTTCATGTACGCAGAAAGGGCGGCTGGGATACACACGGTTTACCGGTGGAGTTACAGGTGGAGAAAAAGCTCGGGTTGTCGTCAAAGAAAGAAATTGAAAACTACGGAATAGCGCAATTTAACAAAGAATGTAAAGAAAGCGTTTGGGAATTTTTGGACATTTGGAATAAATTTACTCATCGTATCGGATATTGGGTAGATCAGGAAAATCCGTATGTCACTTATGAATCCAAATATATAGAATCCGTTTGGAATGTTTTAAAAAATGTTTCGGATAAGAATTTTCTCTATAAAGACTACAAGGTTGTGCCATGGTGCCCGCGTTGCGGAACAGCGCTTTCTTCGCATGAACTCGCGCAAGGATATGAAGATGTGAAAGATTTGTCTGTGTATGTGAAATTCAAAATTTCAGGGAAGGAGAATGAATATATTCTAGCTTGGACGACGACACCATGGACATTGCCCGGTAATGTTGGGCTAGCCGTGGGGGAGAAAATTGATTATGTAAAAATTAAAATCGGCGATGGCTTTATTTATCTTGCTGGATCTCGATTGTCAGTTATCACTGAAGCATATGAAATTATAGAAAAAATAAAAGGTACGAATCTTGTCGGTCTCGAATACGAACCACTCTACCCATTTCTTCAAGATGATGTCAGCGGTGCGGAAAGGGAAAAACTTCCAAATGCTTTTAAAGTCTATCCGGCGGATTTCGTGACTACGACCGACGGTACTGGTATCGTACACACCGCTGTAATGTACGGGCAGGAGGACTTTGAGCTTGGGACGAAAGTCGGTTTGCCGAAGTATCACCTCGTGAATGATGACGGAACATTCAAGCCTGAGACAGGATTCCTGGCGGGGAAATTTGTGAAGGATGAAGCTACGGCTGTGGAAATAATCAAAGATTTGGCTCATCGTGGACTACTCTTCAAAAAAGAAAAATACGAGCACTCCTATCCGCATTGTTGGCGCTGTAAGACTCCGCTTATCTACTTCGCACGTGATTCGTGGTATATCCGCATGTCATCTCTTAGCGACGAGATGGTTAAAGAAAATCAATCGATTAATTGGGAACCTGCTCATATTCGCGATGGGCGCTTCGGCGAATGGCTGAAGGATATCAAAGACTGGGCGATTTCCCGCGAGCGTTATTGGGGTACTCCGTTGCCGATATGGACAACGGAGAGCGGAAAAACAGAGGTCATAGGCTCGCTGGAAGACCTTAAGAAAAAAACCAAAAAATCCGGGAATACCTACTTTGTTATGCGTCATGGAGAAGCGGTAAATAATGTTACTGAGGAATGTGTTGTTGATTCCGCCCCATGCCCTTTGACTGAAAACGGGCAAAAACAAGTTTTAGAAAAAACAAAAGAGTTTAATCAAAAAGTTGATATCATAATATCTTCTCCATACGTGCGTACGAAAGAAACTACTGCCATACTATGCCAGCAATTAAACTTTCCTTTAGATCAGGTTGTTTATGATGATCGCATTCATGAATGGCAGATCAGTTCTGAATTTATCGGAAAAGATCGTTCTGCCATGAAGCAATACTATGACCATGATTATGTATTTGAACCCGAGAAAAGATTTTCTGACGGAGAAAGCTTCGCTGATGTCGTGAATAGGGCTGGAGATTTTATCTATGATATTGATGCGAAGTATGATGGAAAAAATATATTAATTATCAGTCACTCCGGGACAGAGCGAGCTCTGAATTTTATTGCAGAAGGGGTTACTTTTGCTGATATGGCAACAAGAAATGATTTAAACAATCCGCCGAATAATGCAGAGATTAGACTATTGCCTTTTGTTCCAATTCCGCACAATGAAAAGTATGAACTTGATTTGCATCGACCATATATCGATGAGATTGAGCTCGTGTCTGATGACGGAGAGCCGATGAAGCGTGTGAAAGAAGTTATGGATGTTTGGTTTGATTCCGGCGCGATGCCTTTTGCTCAGGATCACTATCCGTTTGAGAACAAAGAATGGGTAGATACCAAAGGCTACCCGGCAGATTATATTTCCGAGGCAATCGATCAGACTCGCGGATGGTTCTACACGCTTCATGCTGTCGGAATTCTCATGGGTCGCGGTAAGGCATACAAGAATGTTATTTGCTTAGGGCATATTCTCGATGAAAAGGGTAAGAAGATGTCGAAGTCACAGGGAAACATTGTTGACCCGTGGACGATGATTGATAAATACGGCGTTGATACGCTCCGATTGTGGATGTATGCAGTTAATCAGCCGGGAGATTCTAAAAATTTCGACGAAAAGACTGTCGCAGAACTTCATAATAAAGTTTTCAACCTGCTCTATAATGTTCTCGCTTTTTATGAATTGTATCGAGACAAGAATTTAGAGACGCAGCCCACCGACTTCATGCCGAAGAATGTACTCGATCAGTGGATTCTCGCGGAGCTGAATGTCTTGAATAAAAAAATAACTGACCATTTGGATGGATTCAAAATCTTGGAACCAGTTCGTCTAATCCGCTCATTTATCGACGACCTCTCAACTTGGTACGTCCGCCGCTCGCGTGATCGTATAAAAGAAGTGGACGCGGAATCAAAACAAACACTTTATATTGTTCTCATCAACCTTGCGAAATTTATGGCACCGTTTGCGCCGTTCGCTTCGGAAGACATATGGCAGAAATTGAAGAATGAAGGAGATAAAGAATCGGTGCATCTTGAAAATTGGCCGGAATCTCGGACTACTGATGAAGAACTTATTAAAAACATAGAAACAGTGCGCACTATCTGTACTGGAGGCAATGCACTCCGCAAGAAGCTTGGTATTCCAGTACGACAACCACTGAATGAATTACGAATTAAAAATTACGAATTAGGAATAGAATACAGTGAAATAATTAAAGACGAACTTAATATTAAAAATGTGGTACAAAATTCGGCAGTCGCAGAGGATTTTGAGTTTGATACTACAATCACTCCAGAATTGAAAGCCGAAGGGAATTATCGCGAGCTTGTCCGAGGATTGCAAGATTTGCGTAAGCAACAAGGGCTCACCCCTAGTGATGTGATTTCTCTTTCAATCCAAACAGATAGTATTGGCAAATCTCTAATAGAAAAATTCGAATCGGATCTCAAAAAGACTGTGCTGGTAAAAGATGTTTCATTTACTGAAAATGACGGCACCGAAATCAAGATCGAAGATATGGTGTTTAAGGTTACAATAGAAAAGTAATATGAAAACCGCAATTATAATTCATGGAATGCCAAATAAAGAAGAATATTACGACATAAATCGTCCAGCATCTTCCAACCGTCACTGGTTTCCTTGGATCCAAAAACAACTTTTACTGAAAGACATTGTCGCTCAAACCCCTGAAATGCCCGTGCCATATAATCCAGACTATAATTCTTGGAAAGAAATATTCGAACAATTTCTCTTAAATCAAGAAACTATTTTAATCGGTCATTCTTGCGGTGCCGGTTTTATCGTGAGATATCTCAGTGAAAACAATGTAAAAGTTGGAAAGGTTGTACTCGTTGCTCCGTGGATTGATCCGGATACATTTTTAAAAACTGGGATGTTTGATTTTGAAATTGATGAAAATCTGGTTGCTAAAACAAATGGTGTTATGGTTTTTAGTTCAACAAATGATGAGAAAGAAATGCAGGATACGTTAGAAATCCTAAAAAATAAAATAAAGAATATTAAAGTTGTTGAATTCAAAAACATGGGTCACTTTTGTTATGATGATATGGGTACCGATGCATTCCCGGAACTTCTAGCGGAAGTTGTATAAAAATAATATGAAACGAGTAATTATAATTCATGGTTTTCATGCTTCGCCCACTGGTGGTTGGAGGCCGTGGCTTGTTCAAGAATTACAGAATAAGGGGATAGAGGCTGAAGCACTTAGTATGCCGAGTCCCGATGATCCTATTTTTGAAGAATGGTTGGAGACTATACAAAAAGCAGTCGGAGAAAAGTATGAAGACGTATGTTTAGTTGGGCACAGTCTTGGAGTTCCGGCTGTTTTGCGTTTTCTTGAGCAAGTTCCCGAAGGTAAAAAAATTGCCGGCGCTGTTCTCGTTTCTGGTTTATATAAACCACTGCGTGTTGAGGATACAGAAGGTGATATCAGAAAAATTGATCATTTTGTAGACCATCCTTTTGATTTTGAAAAAATAAAATCATCATGTGAAAAATTTGTGGTAATACATGGTGACAATGACGATAGGGTTCCTTTTGAGCATGCAGAATTTCTTTCCGGTGTTCTTGAGTGTAAACTTATTCCTATTCCTAATGGTGGTCACTTGAATGGGAAAAGTGGGTGTCGTGAACTTCCATCCGCGCTTGAAAGTATTTTAGAAATTGCGAAATAGATCATGCACCACATTTACCACACTCATGCTTTTGTCCTAGGAAATACGAATACGGGCGAGGCGAATAAATTTTTAACGCTTTTCACTAGAGAGCTCGGTGTAGTGTCTGCTCATGTGCAGGGAGTGCGACATTTGCGCTCGCGGTTGCGCTTCAGCTTGCAAGATTTTTCATATGCGAAAGTCGATCTCGTTCGAGGGAAGGAAATTTGGCGAGTAACGAGCGCAGGGAAGATTAATGAGCATGAAGCTATTTTACATAACCATGAAAAGAGGATGTTTGTGGCGAATATTTTTAACCTGCTCCGCAGGCTTTGCCCCGGTGAGGAAGTTCATGAAGCTCTATATGACGACGTGCAAGGCATGTTTACTTTTTTGGAAAATGAATCTATTCCAAACGAAGCGCTTGATCAAGCAGAAATTATTCTTGTGCTCCGTATTTTATATCACCTCGGTTACATTGCTCATGGTGAACGAACGAAAGATTTCATACTTTCTCCGTATAGTTTGGAACTCATCACCTCTGCTTCTACTGAGAAGCAATCCATAGTGCGAGAAATCAACACCGCCCTTCGGGAAAGCCAGCTCTAGTCATGCTACAATAGAGGTATGGCTGAGACTGATGAAAATCACATAGAAGAATTAAAAAAGCGCCTCTACACTAAAAACAATCAATTGCTCCGTAAGCGTACGGAAGGCACTCTTCATCGCAAAGAATTATCCGTACCCGCAGAATGGTCTCATAAGGAGGAAGGCCCGAAGCAAAATTTCATGGCAAAATTAAGTCCTTCAATTTTCAAAAAGTTTTTTATTTGGTCAATTGTCTTTTTTGTTGCAGTTCTTGGGTTCGTCGCATACAAATTTTATGGCGGGGGTAATGCTGTCTCAAATGATAATATCGATATCAATATTTTAGGCAATGCATTCACTGCCGGTGGGGAAGAGCTTCCGCTTCAAATAGAAGTGGTTAATAAAAATACCGTCCCGCTCGATTTCAGTTCTCTTGTGATCGAATATTCTAAAGGTGGAGGCGACCAGACAAAAGATATAGTTCGAATTCGTAAAGACCTCGGCACTATTTTAGCCGGTCGGACCGCAAATGAAAACATAAAGCTCACGCTCTATGGTGAACAGGGCAGTATTAAAGACGTAAAAGCTACGCTTGAGTATCGTGTCGCCGGTTCGAATGCCATTTTTGTCAAAGAACGTCACTATTCAATCACTATCAACTCCGCTCCTTTATCAATTTCAATCAACGCTCCGAATACAGCAAGTTCCAATCAGCAGTTCACTCTCAATATCAAAGCGACCTTGAACGCTTCGAAGCCCGCTCAAAACATGCTTGTCAGAGTGGAGTATCCGCCAGGGTTTCAATTCGCGAGTGCAAATCCGAAGCCTGATTTCAGCAATAATGCATGGTCTATCGGCGACCTTGCGCAAGGCGCAGAGAAAAACATTTCCATCATCGGATCGCTGTATGGTGAAGATGGAGACGAACGTTCTTTCCGTGCATATGCCGGCGAGGGTGACAAGACAGATCAATCATCGATTGCCGTCATATATAATTCATTGCTTCACAGTGTTACTATCAAGAAGCCGTTCCTTGAGGCCAAGCTTATCGTGAATGGGCAAGACCAGAAAGATTTTGTCGTTTCCGGAACTACGCCGATCAGAGCGGAAATAGTGTGGACGAATAATTTACCGACACGAATTGACGATGTACAAATAACCGCGCGCGTCACTGGTAATGCGCTTGATTCAAATTCAATCTCTCCTCTCGGTGGCTTCTATGATTCAAAAAACGGTCAAATTATTTGGGATAAAAATACAAGCAAAGAGCTAGCTACAATAGAGCCCGGAGAAACAGGGAAGTTAAGCTTCACATTCTCACCATTACCTCTTTTGACCGGTTCACAAACAATCATATCTGATCCATCTATCATGGTGGCAATCGATATCAAGGGTAGTCAATTGTCTGAGAGTCAAAATGCGGCTGAGATTAATAATTCTGATACGAAAATTATTCGAATCGCGACAAGCCTTGATCTTGCTGCGCGAGCACTCTATTCATCCGGTGCTTTTACAAATACCGGCCCAATCCCGCCGAAAGCTGATACGGAAACCACATATACCATAGTGTGGACAATGGCTAATTCCGCTAATCCTGTTTCTGATGCAGAAGTTCGCGCGGCGCTGCCTGTCTACGTGCGCTTCTTGGGTACTGTTTCGCCCGCAGGCGAGGATGTCAGTTTTGATGTGTCTAGTCGGCAAGTTATTTGGAAGGCGGGTTCAGTGCCACGTGGAGCAGGGTTCTCCGGAGTGGCACGAGAGGTTTCTTTCCAGGTTGGGCTAACACCATCTATAACGCAAGTAGGTAGTGTTCCGATTTTGGTTTCTGAATCGACACTTTCCGGCACAGATACTTTTACTAATACCACAGTTTCAAGCAAGCGCGGCCAAGTGACTACACGCCTCACAAATGACCCGGCATTCGTATCTGGTAATGAGAAAGTGGTGAGATAGAAACCTTTGGTGTATGATACTGCTATGTCTCTAATCAAAAATGAACAATTAATGGAAAAGATTATTTCGCTTTCAAAGCGTAAAGGCTTTATCTACCAAGGCTCAGATATTTATGGTGGGCTTGCCGGCACATGGGATTACGGTCCTTTGGGAGTTGTTTTGAAGAATAACATTAAGGCACTTTGGTGGAGGAAATTCGTCGATGAACGTGAGGATATGTACGGTATAGATGCGGCAATCTTAATGAATCAGAATGTATGGAAAACTTCCGGCCATGTTTCTGGATTTTCCGACCCGATGGTTGAGTGTGAAAAATGCCACCACCGCTTCCGCACCGATCACTTGGATGATAAAAGCAAATGCCCTGATTGCGGCGGGAATTTCGGGGAGGAGCGTAATTTTAATATGATGTTCCAGACTTCTGTCGGAGCAGTCGAAGATTCTTCATCTATTTCATATCTACGCCCCGAGACCGCGCAAGGGATGTTTGTTAATTTTAAAAATGTTATCGACTCATTTCATCCTAAGCTTCCATTCGGTTTGGCACAGATCGGCAAGGCATTCCGCAACGAAATAACTCCGCGAGATTTTATTTTTCGCGTGCGAGAATTCGAGCAGATGGAAATCGAATACTTTTTGAAAGAATCAGATTGGGAAAAATATTTTGAATATTTCCGCGATGAGATGCTGGAGTGGATTAATGATGTCGGTATTGATATGGGTAAAGTCCATGAGGTTGAAGTTACCGCAGATGACCGCGCGCATTATTCTAAGCGCACGATTGATTTTGAATTTGAATTTCCATTCGGACAGAAAGAATTATATGGACTCGCATATCGTACGAATTATGACCTTACTAAACATTCCGAAGTGAGTGGTGTTGAACTTTCGTATCTTGATGAAGAATCGGGAGAAAAAATAATTCCGCACGTCATAGAGCCTTCATTCGGTCTTGACCGCACTGTGCTTGCACTTATTTCAAGTGTTTACCGCGAAGAAGCGGTTCCGGGTAATGAAGGGGAGGATCGAGTGTATTTGAAATTCCCACCCAAAATGGCTCCGGTCAAGGCTGCGATTTCTCCACTTTTGAAAAATAAACCTGAGCTCGTTGAGCGCGCTCGCGCAATCTACGCAAAAGTAAAAACATCAATCCCTCAAATCATGTGGGATGACAATGGTAATATCGGCAAGCGTTACCGCCGCCAAGATGAAATCGGAACCCCATACTGCGTAGTAATCGACTTCCAAACACTCGAAGACGGCACCATCACAGTCCGCGACCGCGATACGCTCAAGCAAGATCGCATTCATGAAGATGAACTCATAGCATATATTTCTAAGGATTTATAAAAAAAATGGAAAATTTTCCTAAAATTGAAGCTGAACAACCAGAAGAGAAAAAACTAGAACAAAAATCAGGTTTAGGAAAAACTGCTCGTAAATTCGCTTTAGCCGGCATTGCCATGCTTGCCAGCGTTTTACCGTCTAAGGAATCTCACGCTCAAACCAAAGACAAAATTCCCCAAGGCACCATAATTACACATGACCCAAATGATTCGAGATTAGAAACATATCGTGATAGTCTAAATTTATATAATATCGCAGGTGATTTAGTTGATTTGGTAAAAAAACACAACAATCTGGAACCTATAAAAATTGAACATTCAACCAAGGCAAATTATGAGGTATGGCGTAATTCTCAGTCTGTTTACAAAAAATTTAAAAAAGCGTTTGATAAATTAAAATTAAAAAACAAAAAAGAACCTAAACCAACACATCCAGGGTTCAGTTCTGTTACATCGGAGTCACTACCAGAAGGCAAAGGAAAATATGTTACTGAATTTTTTTATAAAAAACCAGCTCAGAAGATAATATATAAACCGGAAACAAAAGTTGAGACAGAGCCTGAGAAAAAAATTCAGGAAGTTATTTCTCCAAAAATTAAAAAAGCAGAAATCCAAGACACAAAACAAGGAGAAATAAAAAACATGATTGATTATGAGCCGAATACGACAAACCTCTCGGGCGGGAAGGGGCAGTATGTATATTATGATTCAACTGGTCATGCTAAGGTTATCAGCCCAGAGACATACGAAGCATTTAAAAAACAGGGAATAAAACACAAATAGTCATTATCATATAACATGATTATAATAAAACTCTGAAAGTATGAAAGTACTCTCTGCGCTATTTATACGCTATAGCGTATAAATAGCGCAGATGCTAGAATTATGCAATGGGTAATTTAGAAAAAGAAGTTCGTCAAAGAAACAGAAAGGCAAATATACAAAAAATTATTTTGGCCACTATTTATAGTGTTGGGATGTTAAGTATTGCTTTATCTGCTCCCAAAATGACAAAACTGCTTGCGAAATTTGAACCGGAGTTTATGAAAAGACAGAGCAGAAAGTACTCGTTCAATCGATCAGTATCAAGATTAAAAGAGAATGGTTTGATAATTTTTGAAAAAACACCAAAAGGAACTTTTATTAGTCTTACTGGAAAAGGGGAGGCGAAAATGCGACAACTGGAATTGCGCGATTATAAAATCAAAAAACCAAAACGATGGGACGGTAAATGGCGAATGCTTATTTTCGACATCAAGGAAGAACGCAAAGGTACTCGCGATAAAATCAGGCGTACGCTTTTACAAATCGGTTTTATTCGCCTGCAAGACAGTGTGTGGATTTATCCTTACGATTGCGAGGATTTAATTACTCTACTTAAGGCTGATTTCAAAATAGGCAAAGATGTCCTCTATGTCATTGCGGAAAAAATAGAATACGATAAACCACTCATAGAAGCTTTTAATCTCAAGTAGCGTTAATTTTTTAGTACTTATTTCATACCGCGCTATTATTACGCTATAGCGTAGATATAGTGCGATTTATTAAATAAGTATTTTTAAGTATTTTGTGGTATATTTTTCTTATGCAATTCAAGAAAAAAATTTTAAAGAACGGGATGAGGATTATTACTGTGCCGATGAAGGATAATCCAACGGTAACGGTACTTGTACTAGTAGAAACCGGTTCAAAATACGAGACAAAGAAATTAAACGGCATTTCTCACTTCTTGGAGCATATGTGCTTCAAGGGTACCGTGAAGCGCCCGACAGCTATGGCGATTTCGCGTGAGCTTGATAGTCTTGGTTGCCAATACAATGCTTTCACTTCGCAAGAATACACAGGCTACTATGCCAAGAGTGAAAAGAAGCATTTCAAAAAAATTTTGGACGTCGTTTCAGATATTTATTTACACTCAACGTTTCCAGAAGCTGAAATGGAGAAAGAAAAAGGCGTAATTATCGAAGAGATAAATATGTACGAAGATATGCCTCAGAGCCATGTGCAAGAATTATTTTTATCTTTGCTTTACGGCGATCAGCCGGCAGGTTGGAGTATAGCGGGGCCGAGAGAGAATATTCGAAAAATGAAGCGTGATGATTTTGTGGAATATAAAAAAATGCACTATGTGGCTAAAGCGACTACTGTCGTCGTATCAGGCGCGATAACTGAAAAAGAAGCAGTCAAGGAAGTTGAGAAATACTTCGCTCCAATAAGGGTAAGTTCTAAAGGTGGCAAGCTTCGTGTTAAGGATACACAGTCAAATCCGCAAGTATTTGTGCAGTATAAAAAAACAGACCAAGCACACTTTGTACTTGGTGTCCGTGCTTATGATATTTTAAATAAAAAGAATCCCATATTGAATGTACTATCGACAATCCTTGCTGGGGGGATGAGCTCTAGATTATTCCAAAAGCTTCGCGAAGAAATGGGTGTTGCTTACTACGTACGTTCCATGAATGATGCGTATACCGACCATGGATTTTTGGAAATTTCTGCCGGTGTTGATGTGAAGCGCGTACCGGAAGTAGTGAAAGAAATCCTCGCCGAGTGCACGCGCTTAATAAAAGAGCCGGTACTTGAAGATGAGCTTAAAAAAGTTAAAGATTACATGATAGGCAATTTGCATTTGGAACTAGAATCTTCGGATTCTCTGGCGAATTTCACAGGCGGGCAGGAGATTTTAAAAAAGAAGATTGAAACACCTCTAGAAATCGCTAAGAAAATCCGCTCAGTCACTGCACCTGAAATCATGCGTCTAGCAAAAGAAATATTCACGAATCGCTATCTAAATTTTGCTTTAATCGGACCGTTTAAAGATCAAAAGGCATTCAAATCCATTCTTTCGTTCAGTAATAAATAGTGTTATAGTAGGTCTATGTCAGAGAAGGAAAAACCACAGCTTTTCGCAATATCGAACGGCACAATTATCCGAGTGATTTTATTCGGCCTTTTGCTTGTGTCACTATACGTCCTTCGAGAAATAGTGCTTATTGTTTTAACTTCAATAGTTATTGCATCATTTATCGAACGTGCTTCGCGAAGGCTGGCGCGGTATGGCATCGACCGCACTCTTTCTGTTTTTCTAATGTATTTTGCATCGTTTTCGGTTATTATAACCATCTTTTACTTCTTCACACCAATTTTAATCATTGAAATGTCCAACCTTGCCACTGCTATGTCAGCATACTTTCCAGGACTCGACTCTTTTGGGGTGCTTTCTTCGGAAACAATAACTGGAGCTAAAGAATTGGCCTCAAATTTGTCACATAATTCGATTACGAATATTGCATCATATGCGCGTGCTATAGCCTCTGGCGCTTCTGCCGGGTTTTTGGAAATGTTGTCACTTGCATTCGGAGGCATTGTTAATTTTGTTTTGATAGTCGTTATTTCTTTCTATCTTTCGATTCAAGAAAAGGGGATTGAAAAGTTTTTACGCATTGTGACGCCGCGCAAAGAAGAGGATTACGTCATAAATCTCTGGGACCGCTCACAGCGAAAAATCGCCCTTTGGATCCAAGGCCAGCTCTTACTCGGGATTTTAGTCGGCGTGCTGGTTTTCCTAGGGCTTTCTATTTTGGGAGTACACTACGCGCTTTTACTCGCAGTTATTGCGGCGCTTTCCGAACTTATTCCTTTTGGTATCATACTTGCCGCTATCCCCGCTATCGCATTCGCATATTCGGAAGGCGGAGTTTCACTTATGCTCCTTGTTTCCGGATTTTATGTGATAGTTCAGCAGTTTGAAAACTATTTAATTGCTCCGCTTGTCGTGAAGAAAGTTGTTGGCATCTCGCCACTTGTAGTCATTATTTCAGTGATTGTAGGCGCTGAACTCGCCGGGTTCTGGGGTTTGATTCTTGCAATTCCTATCGTTGTGCCTATCTTGGAATTTTCTGACGATGTGGAAAAGCGTAAAAGCTTTTTATCCACTACGTAATTTCACATATTCAGCATGAAAAATACTTTTTACATCACTACAGCAATAGCGTATCCTAATGCCAACCCTCATATCGGCTTTGCTTATGAATTATTTTTTGCCGATGTGATAGCTCGTCATCGTCGCATAAAGGGTATGGATGTGTATTTTACAACTGGCATGGACGAGCATGGCATGAAGATAGCTCGCGCCGCTAAGGATGTCGGAATAAGCACTAAGGCATTTGTCGATAAAAAAGCTGAATCATTCAAAGAGTTGGATGAAATGCTCAATATCTCCTACGACTTTTTTGTGCGGACGTCTAGCAAGAAAAATCATTGGCCAGGAGTAGAGCTGTTGTGGAAAAAACTCGTAGAATCTGGAGATATATATAAGAAAATTTATGTCGGCCTTTACTGTGTCGGCTGTGAGAAATTCTATACCGAGAAAGAACTTGTAGATGGATTGTGTCCAGATCACAACAAAGCCCCGGAGATAGTAGAAGAAGAAAATTATTTTTTCAAGCTTTCCAGATACACAGATGAAATCAAAGAAAAAATCGAAAGCAAAGAGCTTTTAATTACTCCGCTTTCCGCTCGCAATGAAATCCTAGCGCTTCTAAATGAAGGCTTGGAAGATGTCTCTTTCTCTAGAAAAAAGGAGTCTGTGCTCTGGGGTATTCCGGTCCCGGGAGATGATAGTCAGCTTATGTATGTATGGTGTGATGCGCTTTCAAATTACATCACTGCGCTCGGTTATGGAACGGACGATGATGAAAATTTTAAAAAATTTTGGCCGGCACAGGCGCATGTCATAGGCAAAGACATTTTGCGCTTTCATGCGGCGATTTGGCCGGCGATGCTCATTTCAGCCGGACTCCCATTGCCGGAAGAAATTTTAGTACACGGATTTTTGACTTCTGATGGCAAGAAAATGTCCAAGTCCATAGGCAATGTGGTCGATCCGAAAGAGTATATAAAAGAATTCGGAATTGATGCAGTACGATATTTCCTGGGTAGGGAAGTGAACCCTTTTGCTGATAGCGATTTCACCCGAGAAAAATTCATCGAGGCATACAATGCCAATTTAGCAAACGGGCTCGGAAATCTGGTTTCTCGCAGTTTGAAAATGATTAACACTTATTTCGATGGGGTGCTGAAAAAGGAAAGTGATGTCTCCGTGCCTATGAACAATCACATCTCAGGCATTACTGAAAAGGAAAAAATCGAAGGCTGGAGCGTTTCGTATGCAGTGAATCATATTTTTATTCCCAAATATCAGGATGCCATGGAAGCATATGAGATAAATAAAGCGCTTGATGTGGTGTGGGAGCTTATTTCCGCTCTCGATCATTATGTTAGTGACTACGAGCCTTATAAATTAATAAAAGACGACAAAGAAAAAACCGCCCAAGTGCTGTGGGCTTTAATGTATGGGCTTAACTATGTCGCTCTCATGATTGAACCTGCAATGCCGGATACGAGTAAAAAAATAAAAGATCTACTAGGTGTTACACTCGATGAAAACAAAGAACTTATTTCATTTAAGACAAAAGAGCTCACTGAGCCTTTGTTCCGCCGAATTGAATAATATGTTTGAATATTTCGATTCCCATTCACACCTCAACTTATCCGAATATGATCTGGACAGAGAAGATGTGATTAAAAATCTCAAAGAGAAAAATATCGGGACGATCACTATCGGCGTTGATCGTGAAAGTTCAGAGCGCGCGATAGCGCTTGCGGAAAAATATAAAAATCTTTTCGCAGGTATCGGCATGCATCCAGTGGATAACCGAGAAGAAGTTTTTAACCGCGAGGTGTATGAAAAAATGACTATGCATCCGAAAGTTGTCTGCATAGGAGAGTGCGGGCTGGATTATTTCAGACTCACAGAAAATATCGAAGCGGAAAAAGAACGCCAAAAGAAATTATTCCGCGAGCATGTAGCCATCTCTGTACAATCTAGTAAGCCGTTGATGCTCCATTGTCGCCCCTCGAAGGGAACTATGGATGCATATGAAGATACGCTGGAGATACTGGAGAATTATAAATTACGAATTACGAATGACGAATTAGGGAGTGCAGAAAAAATAAAGATTTTACCGCCGGGCAATGCCCATTTCTTTGTTGGGGATATCACGATCGCTAAGCGCTTTCTCGCGCTTGGATTTACTATGTCATTCCCCGGAGTGATAACTTTCGCTCGCGATTATGACGATGTAATCAAAATGCTTCCGCTTGAAAATATACTTTCCGAAACCGATGCTCCGTTCGCTGCCCCCGTACCCTATCGTGGCAAGCGCAACAGTCCTGAATATGTCACCGAAGTTGTTAAAAAGATTGCCGAAATCCGCAGGGAAGATTTAGAAATGGTCCGTCAGGCTATGGTTGAGAATTCACAGAAACTTTTTAAGATATCCTTGTTTGACTGAATAAAAAATTATATAATATTACGGTGTATAGTGGATGTGAAATCCGTCTACCATATCTATATGTCAACTATTTTTAAACATACCAAACTCTTTTTCAAACGAAACTCCATTCTTATCGTTTCGCTTGCTTCATTTGCGATCTTCTCCTCAGGATTACAACTCCTAGCATCATTCTCTCCTGGTCAAACACTAGATCCCAATTGTACCCCGGGATCAGTAGACTGCACTGTAGATGTCAGTAATACTCTTTCCAAGGGTACGAGCTGGACTTCACGCACCAGCGCAGCGGATAATGAGTGGAATAATGTGGCTTATGGAAATGGACTTTTTGTAGCGGTAGCAGGTACTGGCTCCGGAAACCGCGTCATGACTTCACCTGATGGCATCAACTGGACTATTCGTACAAGTGCTGTAGATAATCAATGGGTTGGCATTACTTACGGCAACGGACTTTTTGTTGCGATCTCTGCTGATGGCACTAGCAACCGCGTCATGACCTCACCTGACGGCATCACCTGGACATCCCGCACAAGTGCAGCAGATAATACCTGGCGTGATGTCACTTACAGTAACGGACTTTTTGTTGCAGTGGCTTCTACCGGCTCCGGCAACCGCGTCATGACCTCACCTGACGGCATTACGTGGACATCCCGCACAAGCGCAGCGGATAATAGCTGGCTTGGTGTCACCTACGGCAATGGATTGTTTGTTGCGGTATCTACTACCGGCTCCGGCAACCGCGTCATGACTTCACCTGATGGTATTACATGGACAAGTAGAACAAGTGCAGTAGATAACAACTGGATTGCAGTAACCTATGGTAACGGTCTCTTTGTGGCGGTTTCAAACACCGGCACCTCCGACCGCGTCATGACCTCACCGGACGGCATCACATGGACAAGTAGAACAAGTGCAGCGGACAACAGTTGGTTTGGTATTACATATGGTAACGGTCTGTTTGTTGCAATAGGTGCTTCTGGCACAGGCAACCGCGTCATGACTTCACCTGATGGTATTACATGGGTAACGCGCACTAGCGTTGCTGACAATATTTGGGAAGGCATTACTTATGGCAACGGCATGTTCGTCGCCGTCTCCAACACAGGAACAGGCAATCGCGTCATGACCTCCGGCAAAACCGACTACATTGCAATTTCTCTAAACAACATCTACCAAGGGGGAATGAATATCATGGGGAATGTTGGTATTGGCACGACAGCACCATTATCAAAAATTCATGTTTCAGAAACTACAGCAGTGGCGGTTCGAGGTATAATGTCTGCTCAATATTCTACTAATACACTTGGCTCTATTTTTCTTGGAAGAAAAGCCAGAGGCACAGAAGCAATTCCGACAACAATAGTTACTGGGGATAGGTTGACATCTTTTGTTGCAGAAGGATATGACGGAACTAATTTTAAGCAAATGGGCTCGATTGACTTCGCCGCGGAAGGTACGATAGGAACTGACAGAGTTCCAACAAATGTCTCTTTTTCGACAGCTACTGATGCTTCGCCAAGTGTTTTGACTGAGAGAATGAGAATAGATAGTGCAGGGAATATGGGCATCGGTACAACAGCACCGACAGAAATTCTTGATATTCAATCAAACACTAGTGCTACTAGAGCTTTACGTTTAGGTTTTTTTAGTAATACTAACGGAAGTTCTCGTTTAAAACTTCAATTTTCTCGTTCGGCAACTAAGGGCGGACAAACGATAGTCAATAATGCTGACAATATTGGTGAATTAGAATTTCAAGGTTCTGATGGTGTAACTTTTCAACAATCAGCATTGATTCGTTCATCAGTTGATGGAGTGCCGGGGGTTGGTAGTATGCCTGGTCGTTTGATGTTTTATACCACCCCAACAGGAACGAATACAGGTACAGAAAGAATGCGAATAGATTCTGCCGGCAACGTCGGCATCGGCACCACCACTCCTACCGCTCAACTCCAAACACTCGGAGGTACTACATCCAGCGGAGCTGTCACAATGACCGCAGTAGACACAGCTACCACATTCACCACATCATCTAGTGTCACCCTAAACGCAGGCGATTACATTATCCCTACCACCACCACTGGCCAAGCTCGTGCAATAGTCACAACAGCAACAGGTACGTCATTCACAATCACTCCTGCATTCACAGCCGGAGTAACCGGAGAAACTTATACTATTCACAGATCTACTGCGAACTTCACGAATTCCTCCGGAACTTCTTCTCTGTTTGTGCAGGGGAGTACGGGGAATTTGGGTATCGGGACCACTACTCCAATCAAAGCAGGTGCAGGATTTAGGGGTATTACTATAACTAATGCCAACTCTGTTCTTCCAGTAATGGAATTCTGGTCTAACTCAGACGCTATATCTAACGGAGCAGATTTGAACGGCTTGAACTGGTGGGTTGGAGCAACTACTCCTGTGAATACAGCCAGAATAGGGCTAGAAAATTTTGGAACAGCTGAAAATGCAGGGTCAATATACTTCTCAACAGCAACAGGAGGAACTTTGATTGAAAGAATGCGAATTACAAATACAGGCGATATTACATTTGCCAACAACGACTTCGGCTCCGGCGCCGCCGGCCCAGTCCTCACCCTCGGCCGCAACACCAACGCTACTCCCGGCGCAGGCTCCATCAACTTTCAAAGTAATACTGGCACCGCAGGTTATACATGGCAAGACGCAGCCGGCAAGCTCCGCATACACACCGCCGCTCCAACGAATGCCAATGACACAGCAGGCGTAGTTGTGGGAGATCAAACATCAACCAGAGATACCAAACAAGACATCACCCCATACACAGATCCATCGCAAGCTCTTGATAAAGTTGTTTCTGCACCACTAAGAATGTTCCGTTACATCAAAGAAGTACAAGGCTACGGTACTGATAACCCTCTTTCTAAAGCTCACCTCGGATTCATTGCTGACGAAGTCGATCCGCTATTTATGCAAGGCAATTCCATCGATCAAGTTTCAGTCAACGGCTTACTCATGGGTTCAGTGCAAGCACTGGATCTCCGTCTCAAGGGTCTTGAAACTCTCGATGATGGAACAGGTTCCTCAACTCTGAAGAAACTCATCATGGATTATCTATTTAGTACTGAGGAGAAGATTGTGAATGGGGTTGTGAGGGTGCAGGAATTGATTGCGAATACAATTACCGCACAAAAGGGAACATTTGATAAGATTGAACTCAAAGATGAAGATACTGGAACTTTATATTGTATAAAAATAAAAAACGGATCACTCTCTCAAACAGCGGGTGATTGTAATACTAATCAATCTTATCAAGATCCATCTCCAGCCCCGGACCCTGCACCAACTCCTGATCCTGCACCAATTTCTGACCCTGTGCCAGACCCAATCACTCCTCCAATTGAGGAATCTGATCCTGCTCCCACTCCCGACCCAGCACCAATTTCTAATCCTGAACCAATAATACCTTAAAAGATATTTAGAATATATTTTTTGACAAAAATCCTTTAATCTGCTAGATTAGATGGCGTAGCACCAGTTCGACACCGTGCATTTGCACTTGTGTCGCAAGGTCCGTAGCTGGTCTAATTTATTATTTTTTATAGGGCATTTTTGTCCTGAACTATTAAACGCATGGAAAAAGAAATTAAAGACAATAAAGTCTATGAGATTTCCTATATTCTCGTCCCGTCTATTGCTGAAGAGCAAGTCGCTGGAGAGGAGCAGGCAGTCAAAGATTTGATCATATCGCTTGGTGGCGTGATGATAACTGGTGAAACTCCACGCATAATCGATTTGGCGTACGATATGGAAAAGATGGTCGCAAACAAGAAGCAGAAATTTTCTGAAGGATATTTCGGCTGGCTTAAATTTGAACTTACACCTGAGACTCTTCTTGAATTTAAGAAGGCAGTCGAGGCTAATGTCAAAATTATTCGTTCGCTCATCATTAAGACTGTTCGAGAGAACACTTATATGCCGAAGCGCCAAGCCACTCGCACTGAAGGCGCTCGCAAGAAGTTTGAGCCGAAGGAAGAAATTGCAGGGCAGATGGATGAAGTGGCAGTCGATAAAGAGATTGACGCGCTCGTCACCGAGTAATACGATAGGTATATATCATTAACTCATCATTATTATGTATTTAAACAAAGCATTAGTTATCGGCAATCTTACTCGCGACCCAGAGCTTAAATCTCTTCCGTCTGGCATTAAAGTAACGACAATGAGCCTTGCCACAAATCGCGTCTGGAAGGATCAGAGTGGCGCAAAAAAGGAAGCTGCAGATTATCATAATATTGTGGTTTTCGGCAGACAAGCTGAAATCGCAGCGCAGTACTTGAAGAAGGGGGCATCAGCTCTCGTCGAAGGACGAATGCAGACGAGGAGCTGGGATGGTGCAGATGGTCAGAAGCGCTACCGCACAGAGATCGTCGCTGATCGTATCCAGTTCGGTCCGCGTACAGGCGGTGCACCAGGCGGAAGCTCTTATGAGCAGAAGCCGGCAGACATCCAGCAAGCTCCTGAGCTCGAATCTATCGAGTACCCAGATGAAGACATTAACCCGGAAGATATTCCATTCTAAATTATGAAACAAGATTTTTTTTCAACAAACAACATTAAACATATCGACTACAAGGACATAGAACTTCTAAAGAAGTTTTTAAATCCGAACGCTCGCATACTTTCACGTAAGCGTACAGGCGTATCTGCGAAGAATCAGCGCAAGCTTTCTCTAGCAGTTAAATATGCGCGATTCATGGGTTTGCTCCCATTCATCGCTCGATAAATAAAAAAAACCACCCAATGAGGGTGGTTTTTTTTATTTAGTCTTTAATTCGCTCGTTCTTACCCTCACCGTGGTCGGCTCAGGATCTTCGTTCGCCTACGCTCGCTCGACATAATCTCCTGTTTCTGTATTGACTACAATTTTATTACCGGCCTCGATGAAGAGGGGAACGTTTACGGTTGCTCCGTTTTCGAGCGTTACTAATTTGTTTCCGCCTTGGGCGGTATTGCCTTTGATTGCAGGTGGAGCATCTTTGACGATGAATTCCATTTTGATCGGGAGTTTAAGACCGATAATTTTCTCCTCATCATTGTATTCAAACACAAGCGCGTTTAAGAGCATGTTGTCTTTCAAGAATCTGGTTTGATCACCTAAAAGGTTAGCACTTAGCTGGAAGCGACTTTTTGGATCAGTCGGGTCTGCGAACCAGTACTCTCCGCGGTTGTGGTAGAGGAATTTGATTTCCTTTTTATTAACATCAGCTTCCTCTACCGTATCGGATGAGCGGAAGGTGACATTCACAGCTCGGCCATTTATCAAGCTTCGCATTTTGACCTGATTTTGCGGCTTTCTCTGCTGAGTACGGGCGACGTGCGATTCAAGCACTTCATACGGCTCGTCCTCATAAATGACTATTTTTCTTTCTTTAATTTCACTGTATTCAAGTAATGACATATATCTAGAATTTATTAGTATTTAAGGATTCTAGCCGATTTTTGGAATTTTGACAATGGGAAATAAAAAACCCGCCAAAGCAGGTTTTAGTTTTAGGTCTTCATCTGGATTTAATCGACATCGCTATTATGCTATGTGCTTCTCTTTCTGCCCAATCATTATCTTCTTCATGATCAGAATTTTCCTTAGCTTCGGTTTTCTCATTGGTGGCTTTCTCGTCAATAACTTTTTTGCCACACAATTCATTTAATGTGATATTTTTTACATTTTTTCTCATTTTATTTAATTTTAGATTGTGGGAACTGGGTGAATTTACCCAAATCTACCAATGATTCATTGACTTGTCAATATCTATATGTTATGTTTCTTTCAATCCAGTTCGGATTAAACAAAAAAATGTTTAACCTTTAAAAACTTAAATAATGGAAACAATTCAATTAAAATCAATTCAAAAGATTAAAAATCTAGTAAAATTTTTAAAACAAAGAACCGTCAAACAGTTAGCATTCAATAAAGAAATTGAAGATCTTACACTAAGACTAAAGGCAGAAAAACAAGGGGTCATTCTTTTTTCCATACAACTAGAAGAGACCATTGTTTTTTTAAATGAACAGCTTAGGGATAATTTCTACAAAAGCATAGACTATCCGGGAACCGGCCTTTTTTTAAGAGAAATTAAAATAATTCATCATGAATATTTTGATGAATTAAAACTTAAATATTGGAACAATATTATTATTCTGTTTGAGTTTGATAAAGAACATTTCAATAATTCCATCTCGCTGCGTAATTTGGGATTTAATGATGAAAAGAAAAGAATTAGTGAACAGGTTGTTGGTCTTGGTTTTGATCCCGAATTTGCAGATGAAGAAAAGTATCTAGCTGTCAGGGATGCTCTCAGAGAGGTAAGAGAAAAAATAAAAGAGAGTCAAAAATAATTTTCCTGTGATGGAAGCCAAAAGGCTAGCTCAAAAAATGAGCTAGCCTTTTTATCTTTCTATTTTTCACTCCAAATAATTTTCTGAAAAGCAGATACCCCCATACCTGCAAAGAAGAACCATAGTAATTCCTCAATCGGTATTCCAAGTATTAATATTTTGGATAAATGATTAAGTAAATATGTTTCTTTAACAAAATTAGGATTTAGATAAATTGAAAAAAGATACCCAGCCAAGGCAAATACGGTCATAAACATACCTGTTAAGAATATGGGTATTAAAGATTTTTTATTGTAATAGCCAACAATAATAACCGGAATAGATAAGGCAATAATTGAAGATATAAAAGAGTGAATATGGAAAATATAAAATAATCCGAAAACTGAGAAAAGAAATGCGGTGGTAGTGAGGATTTTACCTGTTAGATTTATTGGTAAGATAAAATCATCTTTAATTCGAGAATTTAAAAGAGAATAAACTGCTGAAATAACCCCTCCGACACTGAATCCGAAAAGTAAGTCTTCGATTGTAATAAATGAATTGAAAATAAAATGTGGATGCCACCAATCAGTAAAATGCATTTGTTCGGCAAAAGGCGCACCAATCATTAGTAGTAGTCCTATTAAAACCATTTGTTTTCTATTTTTCTTGTTTATGATAAATAATACAAGCCAAAGAATAGAGAAGATTGTAGCACTTAGAAAATAAATGTGATTCGCGAAAAACATGGTTATATTATAGCAAAGAAGATTTGTGATGTACTCAAAACTCGGGAGGATGTTCGAATAAGTATTTTAGACAAATAAAAAGACCACCTCAATCAGCTAAGATATATTGGCGGTCATTTTTTAACATTTTTCTATCCTTCTTTTAAATACTTTCCAAGCAACCACAAGATAATTGATCGGAATAAAATAAAGAACAAAAAGTCCAATTCCTCCACCTAAGATACAAGCCAAATTTTTTAATACAGAATCTTCAGGTGGTGCATAAATGATGGCAATACAAACAATTACAACAAAAACTGTAATAAAGATTAAAAATGTGATGGTCAGGTTTATTTGTTTTACAAGTTCAATAATTTGCATTCTCATAAAATAAGAAACATACCCGGTGTTGTCTAGAACAGTACTCATTTTTTTTGGATTTAATTGGTTAGGTACTAGGTTGGTTGAACTTACACTACCAAGCATTCATTGACTTGTCAATTATGAAATGGTAATATGTTTTTAATTAAACGGATTCTTTAACTCTTTAAAAACTTAAATTATGACAACAGCAATAATTCGCGAAAAAGGACAACCCGTACACGAGGTGTGCAAGGAGAATGTCAAAATGCCGAGATTGTTTCGCAAGACCGAAGATGGCATTGTTTTCCTTCAATGGTTTGGTGAATCGGATCGTTTCGATTTATCAGGAATGCAATTTAATTTCCCTTTAAATATTAAAGCGGAAACATTTTTTCTCAAGCCAGAACGGTTTGAAGTTATAATGATTGGACCAATTAAGAATTGGCCGAACACACCAGAAGTCCTTGCCCATATGTTTCAACAACTTGGGGGCGAAGACGTAATGGTTATATATTGTATTTGCTCTGAAATCGGTATTGATGGTGGTAATAGTCAAAGTGTTCCTGCGGCGGGAATGTTTCCCGTTAATATCATGCTCGCTGATGATAATTGTGGCCTCATTAAGCCGAAAGAATTTTTTGATGATTCGGTAAGAATTAAAGCCATAGAAAAATTTCAAAAAACAAGATAAAAATTAGTTTCTAGTAAAAACCACTACTTTAAGTAGTGGTTTTTTTTGTTTCTTTTACTAATTATTCCGGACTCACATCATCTTCACTTGCTGTCGGTTTTTTCATATCACCGATCTTGCCTTCTTTGAGTCCTTGTTTGATTTCTTTCAATATTTGATCGCGGATTTTTGGATTCTCGCGCAGGTATGTGCGGGTGGCATCATAGCCGCGGCCGAGTTTTATTTCATCAGTCTTGGATCCGCCAGGGAAGTAACTGTAGGATGATCCACTTTTGGAAAGGATTTTCATATTCTCACCAAGCGCGATGATTTCACCTTCTTTGGAAATACCTTCATTGTAGATGATGTCGAATTCAGTCTGTTTGAATGGTGCAGCGACTTTATTCTTCACCACTTTCACGCGTGTGCGTGATCCGACGATTTCATCACCCTTTTTTATTTGTGCGATGCGGCGAATATCCAAACGTACGGATGTGTAGAATTTTAGCGCCTTACCACCCGGGGTAGTCTCAGGATTACCGAACATGACACCGATTTGCATGCGGATCTGGTTGATGAAGATTACGATAGTATTTGATTTAGCAACGATGGCAGTTAATTTACGAAGCGCTTGAGACATCAGGCGAGCCTGCTTGCCCATGTGTGATTGCCCCATATCGCCCTCAATTTCATCTTTCGGAGTAAGAGCAGCGACAGAATCCACCACAACAACATCAATCTTGCCTGATCGGACGAGTGATTCAGTAATTTCTAATCCTTGCTCACCTGTATCTGGCTGTGAAATAAGTAGATCATTTATTTTTACTCCCAGCTTCTTCGCATATTCCGGATCCATTGCATGTTCGGCATCTATGTATGCGCAGACTCCGCCTGTTTTCTGCGCTTCTGCCACCACGTGGAGGGCGAGAGTAGTCTTACCCGATGATTCCGGCCCGAATACTTCAATTATGCGTCCGCGAGGAAGCCCACCAACACCAAGCGCGCTATCAAGGCCGATAGAGCCCGTAGAGATGGCATTGATTGCTACTTTAGGTGCATCACCCAACTTCATAATTGCACCTTCGCCGAATTTTGTCTGGATTGATTTGATTGTTTCATCAATAGTACTTCCATTTTCTTTTGGTGTTTTATTTTTTGCCATTTGATTTAGTTACTTTATTAATAAAACCAAGTCATGAGTATACAAAATATTCAGGTCCTCGGGTCGCCCAAGCCGAATGCGCTTTTGGGCTCAACCAGACCGTGACTATTTTGTATACTCATGACTCTGGGATTTCCTCTGCTGGTGCCGGTGGTTCAGGGCTTGCGACAGCGGGGACAGGTTCAGTATTCACGACACGAAAGACTTTTTCAGTTACTCTATCGAACTTATCGTACGCCTTCACGGATATTATAGTATACCCGCGGGGAAGGAGCAAAACATCTGTAAACGATCCGTCTTGTGCGATGCCAATATCGCGATCATTCACAGTAATTCTTTTAGCGCGGGGCGCCTCCCCGCTTATATTTACAAGCGGGGACTTCACCGACATGCCATCAGTAATGCCTTCAACGGAAAGGGGGATACCGAAAATAATATCTCGTGCCCGATAGAATGAATATGTTAGAATCCCACCGAACAACAGAACCAGCAAGCTTATCTTTAAAATTTGTTTAAAGTTTGAAGCCACGTTTTAGATTTCACTAGTATGATCAACTGGCTTTTCTAATACATCACGCGGCTTGGCACCGGATCCAGGGCCAACAATCCCTCTTTCTTCAAGCATATCGATGATTCTCGCTGCGCGGGCATAGCCTAAGCCTAGCTTACGCTGAAGGAATGATGTCGAAGCCTTACCAGCTTGGATTACTGTAACTCGAGCTTCTTCATACATATCATCATCCTCATTTTCATCATCAAGAGTGCTTTCAAAAATAGATTTATCCGTGCTGACAGTGCCAGAAAGGCTGATTTCATTGATAATTTCATCTTTGTAACTATCAGCCAGATATTTCACGACCTTCTTCACCTCATCTTCAGAAATATATCCGCATTGTACGCGTTCAGGCTGTGCTTCACCGGATGAGTAGAGCATATCGCCTCCGCCCAGCAATTTTTCCGCACCTCCGGAATCAAGAATGGTGCGTGAATCGATTTGTGAAGCCACCTTAAGAGCTATTCTGGCAGGGACATTGGCTTTAATAAGACCAGTGATGACGTTTACCTCCGGGCGCTGAGTGGAAAGTATAAGGTGAATACCGACTGCTCGAGACATTTGAGCCAAGCGCACAATTGCAGACTCAAGTTCGCGAGGGTAGGCGCTCATGATATCAGCAAGCTCGTCGATGATTATCACGATATAAGGCATAGTGTCCGGCTTCGATGCATCTTCTTCATCTGTTTCGGAATGTTTTTTAGAAAAATAAGGCTTAACAACATTGTTGTGGTAAGACTCGACATCACGTACCGATTCGGACTCAAGGATGTCATAGCGGCGACTCATTTCATTAGCTGCCCATTTGAGAGCGAGGATAGCCTTCTTGGCGTCGGTAATGACAGGAGTAAGAAGGTGGGGAATTTTATTATATAGAGTGAGCTCGACTCGCTTCGGGTCGACCATGATCAATTTCAAATCTTCTGGGCCATTCCTGTAGAGTAGGGAAGTGATAATGGCATGGATAGTAACTGATTTACCGGAGCCTGTCGTACCGGCGATTAAACAGTGTGGCATTTTCGCCAAGTTAGCAAAAACAGATTTACCGGAAAGTCCGCGGCCGAGTCCGATCATCAGAGGCTTTACCGCATTTTGGAATTTCTCATCAGAGAATAATGATGCGAGGCCGACCATTGATTTGACCTTATTCGGTATTTCAATACCGACAAGCGATTGACCGGGGATTGGTGCCTCGATGCGGATAGGGTGTGCCGCAAGTGCGAGAGAGAGATCATTCTGAAGCCCTACAATGCGCGAAAGCTTAACTCCTTGCGCAGGCTTTAACGCATAGCGAGTGACAGTCGGACCGATAGTTATTTCATCCATCTCTACTTCGATGCCGAAGTTGGAAAGTGTGCGTTTGATGATATTTGCATTCGCTTTGATGTCGCCGACATTCGGCTTGCCTTTATCACGCTCAAGCAGTGAGAGTGGAGGCGGCACATAAGAACTTCGATTTTTTGATTTTGATGTATTAGGAATAAATTCATCTGCATTTGATTCAAGCCCAAGCATTTTCACAACTTTTTCTTTTACAGATTTTTTCTCCTCTGTTTCAGGTTCATCAGATGTAATTTCGGGTTCTTCTTCAGGTTCAGGTATAGGCTCTTCCTCCTCAATTTTTTCCTTTTTCTTGAAGAGGGATCGTATGAAGGAGAAGAATGGGGTAAGGTTCGGGCGCTCATCGAATAGTACGAAGAGCGAGATTATTAAGAGCGCACCGAGGAATAGGATACTTGCGTAAATATCAAAGAGTTTCAGAAACGGATACGAGACTATCGATCCCAACGCTCCACCCGCACCATCTGCGCCTATTGATATGGAAATTATCCCAAGCGTTGAACCGAGAAAAAGGAATGAAGAAATGGTGTGTGATAGTGCTACATCTGGTCTCGTGGGACGAGTGAAAGAAATACCGAGGATGACCAAGAGTATGGGTAAAAGAGAGTAGCCTACGCCGAACAAGTAGCTGAAAATCTTATAAAAGAATTCGCCTGCGATACCCGCCTTATTGAATGCCGCTAGGATAAAAAATAGTGCTAGTGCGAAACAAACAACCGCCAAAACTCCGTGTTTTGTTTCTTGTTTTATCCCAAGCCCTGTAGGTTTCTTTCCAGGCTTATTATCTTTAGTAATTATCTGCTTTTTTGTGATGGTTTCAGTTTTATTTTTCGCCATAATTTTATGAGTACATTTTATCATATATGTATATAATATTTTAATTTTTACCTCTATGTTAACTTGCATTTTATTATGTCCGATATATAATGGACATCTCTTATTAATTTTTAAAAGCTGTCTCTGAATAAAAGGACACCAACCGGAAAATAATTATGGAAAAGGACATTAGTAAAAGCGAATCTATTTATAAAGGACATCACGTAGCAGGCTTGGAAAATAACAATACTTTGACTATGCAGGCCAATCTTTTTTCGAGTGTCCTTAATAAAAAATCAGAAAAATTAGTTACGGCACTATATATGGTCACTGATTGCATGGATCTCCATGAGCCGATGAAAGAGAGTATTCGCTCACTCGGTATCAGCCTCATTTCTGAAGCTTACGCATTTAATACGGCCAATTTGTCCGATAAGGAAATTTCAACTTTTGAGCTTAGAAATAGTATTAAAGAAATCATGTCTCTAGTGGAAATTTCTTCCACTGTCGGAATGATATCTTCTATGAACGGAAGTGTGTTAATAAAAGAATTTTCCGCTTTACTGGCTATTGTGGAAAATATCGAGCACGATATCAAAAAGAAAAAGTTCTCCGGAGAAATATTTCAAGATAAAAGATCGAATGAAATAGCTCTCCCAGAAAATTTTTTCGCTTTTGAAATGGAAAATGAAAGTGTCCGTTTGCCAGACATACCAGCTAGTTATCAGGGACATAAAACATTTTCTGGGCACATTGAATTACCCCATGTCCTTAAAGAAAAATCTAAAGGACAATCATTTTCAAATTTAAAAGACAAAAATATTCAATTGAATACTCGATTACCGAAGTCAGACATTGCTTTACGCTTGGCTCGCCGGAATGCAATACTTCGCCTAGTGAAAGATAAAAAAGAAGTTACAATAAAAGAAGTTTCCCGAATTATTTCCGAATGTAGCGAGAAGACTATCCAAAGAGAATTAATGTTTCTTGTCTCAGAAGGTGTCCTTAAAAAAGAAGGGGACAAGAGATGGAGCAAGTACAAGTTAGCTCAATAACCAGAGAGCTATAGGGCGAGAGACTCGCCATGCTTGTCCTTTACTTTTCTATTCTAAAACCCTTAAGCTCTCTGGCTATTTTCATCTCTTCCTCTCCACTAGTTTTCCACAATGGTATAGCTTGTTTTTATACGTTATGCTAATATGTACGCAGGCGTATTGTGCGAGTTTTTTCTTTCGCAATATAGCCCGCTTTAACGGCACGATCATTGAAAATTTTATAGACTCACACATACGTATATATATGTATGTATCAGTTTGCATGTTTTCAATTATCTGCCGTCGGCATGAGATCGTTTTTAATTTTTAATTAATCATGAGCTCTGCCAAATTTGTTTGGTATCGGCCCTGTCGACAAGGCAGATATTCTCACATCGCAGGATTTAGTATTTTTTGAAAGTATTAAAGAATATTAAATCCTGTGATGTGAGAGTTCGTCCATTTCTCTTCACGGGGAAATGGCTTGGGAAATTATTACGGGCATTTATTATAATTATTGCTCCGGATAATTTTTTCAATCATGGTGCGCACTATTAATTTGTCGAAATTAAATTTAATCGCGCACCGCATCTTTTTATATGAGAGCGATCTTGTACAGAGAGGTGCATCACTTAATTATCACTATGTTAAAAACATATTCTAAATTTGCGAAAGCAGCTTTAGGTTTGTTCGTAGGAGTACTCGTGCTTGCTGGCGCTTCAGTCGCACACGCTTACACCTTCAACACAAACTTGAAGATGGGTATGACATCACCTGATGTTAAAGAACTCCAAAAAGTTCTTAACACAGATGCTGCTACTCTCGTTTCCGCTTCTGGTGCTGGTTCAATCGGCATGGAGACTTCATACTTCGGTGCGAAGACTCACTCTGCTGTTTTGAAATTCCAGGCTAAGCACAACATCAGCCCTGTTGCCGGATTCGTTGGTTCAATCACACGAGGTGTGTTGAATTCAATGGGCGGTTCAACAACTCTTCCAGCAGGTTGTACTTCAACCACAGGATTTAGTCCTACCACAGGAGTAGCATGTTCTACTACTTTGACTACGACTTATCCAGCAGGTTGTTCATCAACTGCAGGATTCAGTTCAACTACAGGACAGCCATGTTCTGGTTCAGGTACTTCAATCACAGGTTCAGTGACTGTTTCACTTTCCTCTGAAAATCCTGCTTCCGGATACATTGCAACCGGTAGTGCGAACAACAAAGTTCTGGGCTTCAACATTACAAACAGTACATCTTCAACAGTTAATGTCAGCGGTGTAAACCTTACAAAAACAGGTTACTACGGCAACACTAACATTGCAGGTATTTCTGTTTATGATGGAAGTGGCGTACGCCATGGTAATGTTGTCACCACTCTTGGTGCTGACGGCATTGCAATCATGACATTCTCTTCTGATCCTATCGTCATTGCTGCTGGTCAGACAATGACTCTATGGGTCAAGGTTAATGTCGCTTCTACATCTAACGCAGGAACTCTTGGTTTCAACATCAAGTCTGCTTCTGATGTTATAGTTTCAGGCGGCACTGTTGGTGGTTCATTCCCAATCAGCGGAAATCTAATGTCAGTTATCGATGGAACTTCTTCTATCGGTACTACAACATTTGATGTTCAGCCGGTTAACGCTTCAGGTATCACTATGAATGCTGATGCTACAAGCGCACAGGAAATCACTAAATTCCGAATTCGCGAAACTTCAAGTAATGAAGACGTAAGACTTCATGGCTTCAAGGTCCGAAACAATGGAAATGCTTCAGCAACTGACTACAAGGATGTAGAACTCCTTGATCAGACAGGTTCTATTATTGCGACAGCTCAGCCTTCAACAAATGGCGACATAATGTTTACTCTTGCAACTCCGTACCTTATCACTAAGGGACAGACAAAAGACTTTACAATACGCGCTAAGATCGTTGACGGTGCTTCACGAACAATTCAGTTTGTCGTAGAAGAAAATGGAGATGTTGATCTTCGTGGCGTTAGTACTGGTGCTGGCCTATTGCCTGCAGCTGGTACAACTGACACATCATTCCCAATCGGTGATGCTACCAACTACAACCTCGTAACTATCGGTTCAGGTACGCTTACATTTGTACGCGCTACTGATTCACCTTCAGTTGCAGTTGTTCCTGGTGCTAACGATGTAGTACTTGCTAAGTACCGTGTTAAGCCTGTTGGCGAAAACATGGAACTCCGCCAAGTTTCATTCGGTCTCGATCAGGATGCTTCATCAGTAGCTCTTACTGGTACAGTATTTGTTAAGGTTAACGGCGCAGTTGTTTACAGCGCAGCCGCTAACACTACAAACTTCCCAGTAGTTGGTACTGCTTCAGCTCGATCACTATCAAGCTACTACGTACTTCCTGCAGGTACTGATAGCTTCATAGAAGTAACTGCTTCTATCTCTAGTAGCGCTACTTCATCTGATGCTTACTTTGTAAATGATTTTGACATTACATCTGTAAAGCGTCTTTTGACTAACGACACTATTGATCCTACAGTATCTGTTTCTGATGGCTTTACTCGCGCAGTTCAAGCTGCTTCATTGTCCGTAACAACTCTCACAACTCCGGTTGCTGCATCAGTTGTTGCTGGTACAAACAATTTTGAGCTTGCAAACTTCGAGTTTAACGCTCAGTCTTCTGGTGAGGATGCTCGCATTTCATCTATAGTAGTTACCGACACAATCGGTGGCGCAGCTGCATACTCTAACATTGCAAACCTTGTAATGAAGGATTCAGCTGGTACAGTGATGAATACATCATCTTCAACTTCTGTAAACGCAAACACAGTAACATTTAGCTTCACAAGCCCAATTATTGTTGGACGAAGCACAAATACTACTTTGAAGCTTTACGGTGACATCATTACAGGTACATCAGGTACACACACTTACAAGATTGCTTCAGGTGGCGTTACTGCTACTGGTAAGGATACTGGCAACAGCATCTCTTCACCTACAATCGCTGGAAGTGGTCAGGCAATGACACTAGTTGCTGGCGGAACTTTGACACTCTCAACAGTTTCAGGCACTGGTGCTACTCCTACTGTTGCTCAGATTGTAAAGATCAACACAATGAACGGTATCTACCTTTCTGCGCGTTTGACTTCACAGTATGAAGCTCAGAAGATCACAAGTCTTCAGCTTCGTGCAACAGGTACTGCTCTTACTCAGAACAACCTAAGTAATATCCGTGTTTATGCTCAGGCTGGAACAGGCGCTCTCTTGGATGCAACAACTGCATTCCAGACTGCAAGTCTCTTCTCAACTTGTACTTCAAATATCTGTTACTACACCTTTACTGCAACTGATAACCTTCTTCCTATGACCATAAATCCAGGAACACCGGTTACATTGTATGTAAAGGCTGACATTCTCGGTGAAAACACTGCTAAATTGGGCAATGATTTCTACATGAGTGTTGCAGCTCAGACTGCACAGGTAAACACAGTTACCCCAACTGCTGTTAATAGCACTGTATACACTACAACTATCAACGGCACAGCTATAACTTACACTTCTGATGCTTCTGCAACAGTTGCTGAAATCACAGCTGGTTTGACAGCTGCAATCAACTTAAGCGCACAAGCTTCAGTTGTAACTGCTGCTGATGGTACAACTGTTTACACTGTTACTTCCGACACTGCTGGTCTTCCGTTTACAATTTCTGTAGACGCTAACCAAGCAAATGTCGCTACAACAGCGAACGGTGGTATCATTGCAAAGGGTTCTGTAACAAACAGCGCTCCAACTTACGCTGGTTCAGCTAACCTTTCAGGCTCAGTAAACACAATTGTTCCATTCCAGATACTCGCTTCAGGTGAGTATCCAACGAATGGTTCATCTACCACATCAAATGTTGGTGCTGGTACAGTGCTTGGACGCTTTAAGGTTACCAATAATGGTTCTGCTCAAGTTACTTTGACTAACGCAAAGTTCACTGACAGCGGAGCTCACACTGGTACAGCGGCTCGTTACACAGTTTACGCTTCAAGCGAAAACTCAAGTGACTACCTTGCAAACTCTCTTGAAGTTTCAGGTACTGACTCTGTAGACTTTGGTAGTCTTACAGCAACTACGACAATTAATGGTGGTTCATACCGATACATCACGGTAACTATTTCTACAGTTACTACTGTTGCAATTGGCGACACCTTCTCATTGTCTATCGCAAACATTGGTGATCTTAAGTTCTCTGTAACTGAAGCTAACCTTGGTTACGATGGTGAGCAAGATGGTGACATAACTGGCACTATCACAGCTCTTCCAGCTGACGGTAAGCCGGCTCTTGGAACAATCCAAAAGACGTCATAATCTAACAGCTTAGTTTCTAGCAATAGAAATTAGGTTAATAGATTAAGTTTATTGAAACTCTAAATCAATACAAAAAACCACCCTTTATCGGGTGGTTTTTTGTATTCTCTTTATGCACAGATGTTGTTGTCTAATATTTACTAAAAGATATATAATGTAAGTATAATAATAAGTCGATTAGTTAGAATTTTAATAACAATTAATTAATGTGCATATGATAGAAAATAATCAAAACAAGAATAAGTATCTTTTAATAGCTGGTGTTGTTATCATTATCGGTTTGATAGCTATGTGGGGTTTTAAAAAGGATTATAGAGATGGAAAAGACGATGCTCCTTATGATCAGGCATCAACACAGATTGAGGATGAAAACATAGCTCTTGAAGGAGCAAATGATCTTTCTCCCGATGTAGTTCCATCTGCAAAAGAGTCATATATCAATGCTCTTAAAAAATATGCGACAAAGCGTATTCAGTTTGGTACTGACTCTGCGACCAACAGGAGTTGTTTCGCAACACCAAACAATGTGACCTACAAGAACGGCACAAAAATCATGCTTGATAATCGTACTGCAATCTCAGACGTTATCAAAATCGGAGGGGATACATACACTGTTCCGGCTTACGGCTTCAGAATCGTAACGCTCTACAGCTCTAGTATGCCAAAGACATATATGGTTGATTGTAACCAGTATCAAAACGTCCTAACTATCCTTCTTCAGGCATAATTGGTTAAATCAGATTAATTAGCTCTAAGATCGAACTTCGCAGAAAAACCGCTATAAAATAGCGGTTTTTCATGTCCTTTAGATTTTACACACAGTGTCCTTTATAAAAATAAGGGAAAAAATTAGCCATCATTTATTCCAAACACTTATACATGACTCTTGACATAAGATTTTCCTTATGTATACTTTCAGGATGTTAATAACAAAACTGCGTGCGAATCTATTTTTTATCAGTATTTTATCAGTATTTTTAGCAATTTTTTCTGTAATGCCTCCTGTTAGTCAAGTATTGGCTGCGGCAGGTGATGTACAGGTTACCGTAACTCGAGAGGTGGATAACGCTCCTCTTTCCGGCGCGACTGTTGAAATACAGTGTGCGGGGGGAACATTTGCAACCCTCGGTACAACTGATGGATCAGGAATGATTACTGCGCCGCTTCCAATGACGACTGAAAGTTGTGATGATACTGATACAGTAGATCTTCAAATAAGTGTTTCAGGATATGTGACAAAGACCATGACTAATGTGGGAACCTATGATGCGCTCGTTGCTGATCCGAACATCTATAATGTTTCTGCTGTAGAGTTCGGACAGAAAGTTACTCTTACACGCGAAGGGGATAATGCTTCACTTTCAGCCGCAACAATTACCGCTGGGTCTCTCGCAACACCATGTATTGAAAATGCTTCAGTATATTACTGCGCTACTCCTTTCATAGAAGACGGCACACCAAATGATATTTCAATAGCTCTCCCAGGATATATTACAACAACTGCAAGCACTATTGACCGTACCACAGACGGAGATGCACAGGCATCAATCACAGTTTCGAATGTTCTCTTCGCTCTGAAGGTGACTACAGCTGATGAATTAGGAAATATTTTCCCTTTTGCTACTTTTAATACAGCAACGTTCAACACTGCCACTCCAGATTTCATTTCAGGAAATACTGCCTACTGGGCAACTGCCCCAATGACAGCTTCGCTTGTTTTAGATAAGAACGGCTATGTAGATGCAACAACAACCAACGCCGGCCTATCAGCGATTACGACTTCTGATACCGCTCAAGTTGCTCTTACGCTCGACACAAGCGCTCCTTGTGCAGCTGGGATCTCAGCATCAACCTCATGTAAAGGTCTAGAATTCGGCCAGAAGATTACAGTAACCCGCGAAGGCGACAGTGCTTCAATTTCTGGAGCAACAATCACTGCCGGTTCTCTAGCAACTGCATGTATTGAAAACGCTTCAACTTATTACTGTGCTGTGCCAGTGGCAGAGGATGGGGGAGTAGGTGATATTCAAATCACAAAGATTGGATACGTTACTAATACATCAGGCGCAACGATTGATCGTGTGGATGGTACTGGAGCACAAGCTAGTGTTGCTGTATCAGGTATTCTCTTTCAATTAAAAGCAATAGTTTCTGATGAATTGGGAACTGCTTTTACTTTTTCAGGACTTGATACGGCGACTTTTAATGGTTCATCTGCTGATATAAATTCAACCAACACTGCTTATTGGGCAGTCGCTCCGGCAACTGCTGCGCTCATTTTAAATGAAGACGGTTATGTTGATGCTGGAACAACCAATGCCGGATTAATGAATGTCACTACTTCAGCAGGAGGTCAGATTGTGATTACACTTGGCGCAAATCCTGTTTGCGGATCTGCTATCTCAACCTCTACTTCATGTAAAGGTCTAGAATTCGGCCAGAAGATTACAGTAACCCGCGAAGGCGACAATGCTTCAATTTCTGGAGCAACAATCACTGCTGGATCTCTAGCAACTGCATGTATTGAAAACGCTTCAACTTATTACTGTGCTGTGCCAGTGGCAGAGGATGGTGGAGCGAATGATATCGTTGTTGCAAAAACTGGCTATGTTACCAAAAATGATACGACAGCCAATCGAACTTCCGGAACATCCATACAATCTTCAACTGCTATTTCAAATCTTTTATTCCAATTCAAAACAATCGTTTCTAATGAATTGGGAACAGTATTCAATATTTCCAACCTCGACACTGCGACATTCGGCGGAGTTGCTCCGTCATACAGTTCTACCAACAGTGCATACTGGGCTCCGGCTTCAGGAACAAACGCACTCTCATTGTACAAGGACGGATACGCTAATACAGGTATAACCAATGCTGGATTTTCCACTATAAACACTTCAGCTACAGGCCAGCTCGTAATCACACTTGGCGCAAATCCTGTGTGTTCGACTTCTGTTTCAGCATCTACTTCTTGTAAAGGCTTGGAATTCGCGCAGAAACTTACAGTCACACGTGAGGGCGACGGAGCGGCATTTTCAGGAGCAGTCGTCACTGCCGGATCATCTGCAACCGCATGTATTGAAAGTGGCGCAGGTATCTACTACTGTGCAGTACTTGTAGCACAAGATGGCGGAGCAGGGGATATCACTGTTGTGAAAGATACTTATGTTACCAATACTTCATTCGGAACGACAAATCGTACAGCTATTTCTCCTCGAGCATCAATCAGCGTTTCAAATGTATTATTCGGATTGAAAGTAGTGGATATTCGAACTATTTATAATACTAATATTTCCGGCGATACCGTTACCGCAGGCAACAATTTCACCATAACTTGCCCTGAATTTGGAACAACGGGAGTTTATTATTGTTCTATTCCGGTTTCGCATGTTGACACAGTGCTTCACGCAGTAAATAATCTCCCATATCACTATGAGAAGTTTGTTAACTATACTGACCGTACTTCAAATTCCAGCCCTCAGCAGGTCATTACTTTGGAATTGAATGTTGCCGGAGTTCATTCTTATACGAGCGTTGAAACACCGACAACACCGACAACACCAACAAACACAGAACTCTTAGTTGTTTCTGATGAAACTGCAACTGAACCTTCCACGATTGAGAAAGTTTTGGATCAGACATTAGTTAATCCGTTGAAAAGCGTATTGACTTCAATCATGAAGCCTCTAACTAAAACACAAGGAACAATCTCATCAGCACAATCTGCAAATAAAATAACAAAGGCAAATATTTCTCTAAATACTGCCGAAAAAGTTGAAGTTGCTACCGTAGCAGGTGATACTGCTCCGAAACGTGTCTCATTCTGGTCCAGAGTTAAAAACACAGCTCGCTCTCTCGGACGATTCTTAACTGCATCATTGTTTAATTCAACTGATTCCAAATAATAGTTTAAAAAGACTATAATAAAAAACCGCTCCAAACAGCGGTTTTTTATTTGCTCTAAATAATGTTAAAATATGGCTATAAATATGTTAAATAAACATTTTTTCAAATTCCTTTTCGGCTTTATCGGTATGCTTACTCTCGGTATTGTCGGGCTTATGGTTATTAACTATTATGATCAAGATCAGTCTGGCAGTTCTACTGCGACGCCTTATGACAGTACTAACTAGTTTCTCATTGTTTTGACAAAAACCTCTTGTATGCTAGGATTCATTCGTACGCCGTAGACAGCAGGCAATGGGAGAAATCCTGATAAGCCCTGCCAAGGTTAAATCCAATTTATGGATTTTTCTACAGCGGCCGAATGGTCGATTTTTTTATTTGAAGCAAAAAACAAATAAATCCTAAATTTATATGGCAATTAAAAAAGAAAAGAAAGTTGAAATTGTGAGTACGATCGGTTCAGCACTCAAGGGTGCAGAGTCTATTGTTTTCGTGAACTTCAACAAATTAACAGTCGCCGATTCCAATACTCTCCGCAAGAATTTGCGCGAGGAAGGTGTTGGATACTTGGTAGCCAAGAAAACACTCCTGAAGCGAGTCATTGATTCGCTTGGAATTTCCGGAGACTTACCGGCTCTTGATGGGCAGATTGCAATCGCATATGCGAAAGATCTGCTCGCTCCGGCACGCGGAGTCTATGACTTCCAGAAAACTCACAAGGATAATCTCGCGATTATCGGAGGAGTTTTTGAAGGGAAATTCATGGATAGGGGTCAAATGGAATCTATTGCTACAATTCCTCCACGCGAGGTCTTGCTGTCACAGATTGCATACTTGCTCAAATCTCCTATGCAGCGCCTTGCCATTGCGGTAAATGCGGTTGCAGGGAAGAAAGCTTAAATTATAAAACTAATTCTAAATTATTATGGCAAAATTTGATTCATTTCTTACAGAACTCGAAGGTGCTTCAGTTCTTGAGCTCAATGACCTTGTAAAGGCTATTGAAGAAAAATTCGGAGTTTCCGCAGCAGCTGTATCAGCTGCTCCAGCAGCAGGCGCAGCGGCAGCTGAAGAAAAGGATGCATTCACTGTAGTCCTCGCTTCAGCCGGCGAACAGAAAATCGCTGTTATGAAGGTTGTGAAGGAAGCTCTCGGTCTTGGTCTTAAAGAGGCTAAGGATATCGTTGATGGCGCTCCAGCAACACTTAAAGATGGTATGAAGAAGGCAGAAGCTGAAGATCTTAAAAAGAAGATTGAAGAAGCTGGTGGAAAAGTTGAGCTTAAATAGCTCAAGCTTTCGGTAATCAAGGTTCAACCTCGATAGACTCAATTAAACAAAAGCTCCCATTTATGGGGGCTTTTGTTTTGCTTGGAAAGCTAAAAGTGCTAGAATGGGACATTATGGATCCGGTACAGATTTTAGGTAAATTATTCGGTTCGCTCGCTCGCGTGAAAGTCATGCGCTTATTTCTACTCAGCCCTGATATGATTTTTGACGCTAAAGAAATTTCCACTAGAAGCAGAGTCGCTCGCACGGCGCTTCGCAAAGAGATTAATGCTCTCGAAGCAATGGGTTTTATTAAGGCGAAAAGTTTTTATAAAGAAATTGAAAATAGCCGTTCAAAGAAAATCACAAAGAAAAAAATGCCAGGATGGTTTCTTAATCACTCTTTTCCATATTTGACGGCGCTTCAAGCGCTCTTGATAGATGCAGAATTTTTAAAAAAGGAAGATCTAGCCGATCGTTTCAAATCAGTGGGCAAGATTAAACTTCTCGTGGCAGCTGGTATTTTCATCCAAGATCCAGACAGCAGAGTCGATCTTTTGATTGTTGGCGACAATATCAAGCGTTCGCATGTAGAGCAGGCCGTAAAGGGGATCGAGGCTGAAATCGGCAAAGAAATTTCCTATGCAATGTTTGAAACCCAGGATTTTATATACCGCCTAAATATGTACGACAAGCTCGTCCGCGACATTTTTGATTTTCCTCATGAGAAAATAATTGATCTAGGGAAGTTCACCGGATTAATTAAAAAGTCATAATATTAGTTTTCCACAGGTAGTCTCTTTTTATAAGCTTATTTGCTATAATAAGAATGTACTTTGAGGGCATACCTTGAAGAAGATAATTTTTATTAGGTAATATTTTCCGAAATCCGCTCCGTTACTGGACGGAACGGACAGTCCATTATTATGTATACACTAAGTGCATGGGGAGAGGTGTTTAGCGCATCACTCCAAAATCTATGGTTCGGTTTCATGTCATATGTTCCGAGTTTAATAGTTGCAGTAATCATTTTTATTATCGGTTGGGTCATCAGTGCTATCGTCGGTCAAGCATTTGAGAGTGTCATCAATGCGCTCAAAATCGATCGTCTTTTTAAGAATACGGGCGCTGAAGAGACTATGAACAAGATGGGCATGAAATTCTCTGTAGGAGGATTCATCGGCGGGCTCATTCGCTGGTTCATTGTCATCGTATTCTTGATGACTTCGCTTGAAATCGTCGGATTGACACAGGTTAATCAATTCCTTCGCGAAGTAGTGCTCGGCTACCTCCCACAGGTCGTAGTTGCGTCACTTATTCTAATTGTAGCGACAATTGTCGCTGATGCAGCTTCCCGCATGGTTTCAGGATCAGCAAAAGCCGCAAATGTTAAATCAGCAAACCTCCTTGGTGTTATTACTAAATACGCAATCTGGATTTTTGCTCTTTTGATCGCTCTTTCAGAGCTTGGAATTGCTCCTCAATTCATGCAGATTCTCTTTATCGGTATTGTTGCAATGCTTGCACTTGCTGGTGGTCTTGCTTTCGGCCTCGGTGGCAAAGATGCTGCTGCTCGAACAATCGAAAAGATCAAAGAGGACATAATGCCTCGATAGTCTTTGCTTTTAAAGCATTAAACTAATCAAAAAAAGATTATAAAACAAGCGCGCCTCACGGCGCGCTTGTTTTTTGGTATACTCTCAATATGAATGACTACGTAGTAAATTTTTACCCATCAGAAGATATTCGAGAAGAGATGGAAGATGTTTTCAATAAAGAGAAGGCTGTTTTAGAAGGGCTTTTACCAAATGTGATAATTGAGCATGTGGGCAGTTCAGCTATTCCAGGAGCTCTTTCAAAGAAAGATTTAGATATACAGATTAGAGTTTTACCCCATCAATTTCAAGATGTTCTGGCTATTATGAATAGTAATTTCCTCCAGAAACATCCTCATTTATGGACTGATGATTTTGCTATATTTAAAAGCCATGAGTATCAAGCCCCTCTCGACTATATGATTACCGTAATTGATTCAAAAAAAGATGATTTTCATAAAGTTCGTGACTTTTTTAAAAACCATCCAGAATTTTTAGCAGAATATAATGAATTAAAAAGAGCCTATGAAGGCAAAATGTATTCCGAATACCGAAAAGCTAAAACGGAGTTCTTGGGAGGGAATGGGACCGTTAGATTTTTAAATTGATCTAGCTAGGTCTTGCCCAGCTGTTCAATTACAAAACTATTTGATCCATTATTTCTTTCGCTCGCATCGGTATTTTTTCTAACATAGATTCTGACCTCTCCCTTTCTTTATAGAGTATTTCGTCTTTTTTCTCAATTTTTATCTCAACATCTTGGATTTGTTTCTCTATTTCATTGTTATTGGGATCTTTTTCTAATCTTTCATAGAGTTTACCTCTCATTGTTTCATAAAATCCTGTCTGATACATTTTTTTTAAACTAGCATATTTTTCTTGCTGTTCTTGTGTCGGGATTATCACTTCGTCTAAAATTTTAATTTTCTTTTCAGCAATATATTCAAAATCATCATAAATTTTCTCCTTTTTGAACCAATCTGATTGAAGTTCTTTAAACTTTACTTGCACTTCTGGTGGTTTACTCTTGAAAAGGGCTTCACCCTGTTTTTCAAGCTCCTTGGCCTTTTCCATGTTTGCGATAAATTCCGGTGAATCATACTCAAGCTCATTTTCAGTATGGTAAACAAGATCATCATATTGTTTCCTTAAGGAAAGGAAGTCTGTAAAATCTGGGTTTTTGTTAACTTTATCTTTTGCCAAACTAATGCCACTTTTCAGTAAATCAAGTTCTTTTGAGATATAAGTTTTAAAATTGAGCGCTTCTTCCGGTTTTATTTTTTCGTAAAAATTAGGACTATACATCCAAAATTCACTTTTATTTACAAGTGCATACTCTAATTTCGACTTCTCCTCATTAAGGGGTTCGATTTCTCTGTATATTTTATTTTCTTCATCAGTATTTTTTACTCGATGAAGTCTCTGTTCTTTTTGTCTTATCTCTTTTGTAAGATTCTCGATTTTGGGAATAATTTCCAAGTTTTTTTCAACCTTATCAAATTCGGCATATATTTCCTGCTCGCCCTGCTGTTTTATTCCTTCTATTATGCTTTTTTCCATACCCAAACTATATCAAATTATGTATAAAAAGTCTTTATTTTGAATTGCCCGAAGCTAAGCTTCGGGCATATGCTACAGTCAGTTTGGCTTTCAAAATTTTATGGTATAATAGCTCTATGTTAACAGACTTTATTCAAAAAAGACTTCAGGGAGCAAAATATAAGCTTTTGCAGGACAAAACTTATTTTGGCGAAATACCTGGAGTACGAGGAGTGTGGGCAAATGCCAAGACTTTAGAAAATTGCAGAAAAGAACTTCAAGAAACTCTTGAGGGTTGGCTTGTTTTATCTATAAAAACTGATAAAAAAATATCTGGTTTTCGCTTTCCTAGCATGCGTTCTTTAGCAAAAAATGCCTAAGTCAATTTCAGTCAGAAAAATTATCCAAAATCTACGCCAGTTTGGTTTCGAAGGACCATGTTCCGGCGGAAGGCATATGTTTATGATAAAGGGAAGTTTGAAACTTCGCGTACCAAATCCGCATCATGGTGATATCTCTAAACACTTACTTTCTGAAATCTTGCGTCAATCTGGAATCTCAGTAAAAGAATGGAATAGTTTATAATTATCTATATGCAAATAATCTAGCTAGGTCTTGCCTAGCTATCGATTAAATTAGCCACGGAAACAAAAAAAAGACTCACAAAAGGTGAGTCTTAAATGTCATGTTGAATAGTTAGATTTTGATGTTCCGTACTTTATATTTCTCTCTTTCCTTATACGGAATCTGTCTTTCAAGAAATACTTTCAACTCATTGACTCGGTTGTGGTGACCTAATGATGAACTTACGGCATAGTAATCTTTATTCTCTAATGCTGTAAGTACACTATCTGGTAAACCAAGTCCTGGATGACTTACGTCTTCCATTTTTACCCAACCGTGTCTAAAGTTTTTTAATTCTAACTCAACATGCTCACCACGTAAGATGGACAGTCTAGTCATAATTGTAAAAGTATTCTTGCCTATTTCAACCAATTTTGCTGGCCAGCCTATATAACTTCGATCTCCAGAATTTGCAGGGCGAAGACGTAACAATACAGCACCAGGCTTAAATCGTTCAATATTAAATCCCTTGGTCGTAACTTTCATGATTTTTATTTTTTAAGTACGTTTGTCTATATTATACACTTATTATATAATTTGTCAATACATTATTTTATACTACCCCAATACCCTTAAATTAGCCCCTAACTATCCATGCTTGACTTTGTTTTCGCTTTCGTATAGTATGGCAATTACTGATATGAATATGACTAATTATTTCTTCGGGCGGAGAAATTGAGAGACCTCTAAGGTTTTTTATTTTCTGCCCCGAAAGGGGTATTTTTAGTTAAAAAATGACTGCACGGCTCGATATTTGATAACTTCATTCTGTCGCATTGCAAATTATCGTTTCATTAGTCCATTTATGGAATAATGAAATGATTTTTGGGTCTTTTGAGCCGCAGTGTAGGCAGAAAAATTGGTCCGTCATCCTCGGAGAGAGGTGGCGGATATTGTTTGTGTATGTTTCTCCGCACAAGCGGTTGTGGGAGAAACGTTTATGTGGTTTTTAAATTTCCTAATAGGAAATTAAGAGCATACGGTGGATGCCTTGACTTTAAGAGGCGATGAAGGACGTAGCATGGCTGCGATAAGTTTCGGGGAGGTGCCTAGCAACCTTTGATCCGGAAATTTCCGAATGGGGAAACCTTATTAGGTAAAGCCTAATAGTTTGATTCGTAAGAATCATTCGCGCACCCAGGGAAGTGAAACATCTCAGTACCTGGTGGAAAAGAAAAAAAGGTCGCGAACGCGACATATTCCCTAAGTAGCGGCGAGCGAAATGGGAAGAGCCCAAACCTGTTGCATTTACGCAAGTAAATATGATGGGGGTTGTAAGGTGACAATGTAGATTTCTAGAAGAGTCAAAAAATAGTTATATAGCTTAAGTTGTTGGAAAGCAACGCCAGAGAGGGTGATGGCCCCGTGAGCGAAATGTAATTATCTCTTTTATTGTCATTCTTGAGTACCTCAAGACACGAATAGCTTGGGGGAATCCAGCAGAACTAACTGCTAAGGCTAAATACTCTTAAAGATCGATAGTGAACTAGTACCGTGAGGGAAAGGTGAAAAGAACCCCGGAAGGGGAGTGAAATAGACCTGAAACTGTATGCTTACAAGGAGTCGGAGCGGGCGATTTATCGTCCCGTCACGGCGTGCCTATTGAAGAATGAGCCAACGAGTTTATGTGTGCTGCTGGCTAAGTTGCAATGCAACGCAGTCGCAGGGAAACCGAGTGTTAATAGCGCGAAATAAAAGTAGTACACATAAGACCCGAAGCCAGGTGAGCTTGCCATGGGCAGGTTGAAGGTGTGAGAAATCATGCTGGAGGACCGAACCGGTTGATCGTTCAACGTCATCGGATGACCTGTGGTAAGGAGTGAAAAGCTAATCGAACCTGGTAATAGCTGGTTCTCTCCGAAATAGCTTTAGGGTTAGCGTCACGCGTACCCTCTGGGGGTAGAGCACTGGAAGGTTTCGACAGGGAGCAATCTCGCGACACCTATCAAACTCCGAATACCAGAGACCAATTACGTGGCAGTTAGACTATGGGGGCGAAGCTCCATCAGTCAAAAGGGAAACAGCCCAGATCTCAAGTTAAGGTCCCTAAATCTATGCTGAGTGCAAACTAAGGATGTAAGATTTCTCTGACAATGAGGATGTTGGCTTAGAAGCAGCCATCATTTAAAGAAAGCGTAACAGCTCACTCATCAAGAGATCTCGCGCCGAAAATAATCGGGGCTAAGCATAGTACCGAAGCTGAGGGTTCGCGGATTTCATCTAGCGCAAAAAGATTTATCTTTATGTGCTAGATGAAATCCGTGAGCGGTAGGAGAGTATTCCAATCTGCGGTGAAGGCAAAGGGGTGACCCATGCTGGAGCGTTTGGAAGTAAGAATGTTGGCACAAGTAACCGCAATGCGGGTGAGAACCCCGCACGTCGAAAGATCAAGGTTTCCTTCGTAATGATAATCAGCGAAGGGTTAGTCGGTCCTAAGGGAATGGCGAAAGCCGCACGCGATGGACACACGGTTAATATTCCGTGACTTCTGTACTAAATGATGAGAGGACGGAGGGTAGTATGTATGGCAGATAATTGGATTTCTGTTTGTGCTGTGAGGGTAGCTTCTAGGAAAATCCGGAAGCGGTCGCAAGACATATCCAAGCAGAGCATAAAGGTGAGGGTTCGCCCTTGCTAATCATACAAAGCACGCTTCCAAGAAAAATCTCTAAGTTTATTAGTATAGAAACCGTACCGCAAACCGACACAGGTGATCAGGTCGAGTAGACCAAGACGAACGAGTGAGTGTCCTCCAAGGAACTCGGCAAAAAAGCAGCCGTAACTTCGGAATAAGGCTTGCCCACGCATCACATTGTATGTGATGCTGGCCGATTCAAATGTAAGTAAGAAAATTAAAGTCATAATTAAAATTTATTTTTGATTCTGCCCAGTGCATCGCGTATAGCGTGATGCGTGGGCCGCAGCGAAAGTATCTCTGGCAACTGTTTATCAAAAACACAGCTCCCTGCGAACTCGTAAGAGGATGTATAGGGGGTGACACCTGACCAATGCCAGAAGGTCAAATATCGATGGTGCGATTATCTCAAGCTGATTGATATAAGCCCTGGTGAATGTCGGCCGTAACTATAACGGTCCTAAGGTAGCGAAGTACCTTGTCGGGTAAGTTCCGACGCGCACGAATGGTGTAATGACTGGAGAACTGTCTCGGAGGACAGCTCGGTGAAAATACAATACCGGTGAAGATGCCGGTTACCTGCAGATAGACGAAAAGACCCTAGAAGCTTTACTGCAGCTTGATATTGAGTATGTTTTTTAACTGCGTAGCATAGATGGGAGACTTTGAAGCACTGTTTTCGGATCGTGTGGAGTCGTCAGTGAAATACCATTCTTTTGTGAGGCCTACTCTAACCCTCGCGGCAAAAACGCGAAGAGACAGTATCTGGTGGGTAGTTTTACTGGGGCGGTATCCTCCTAAAAAGTAACGGAGGAGTTTATTAAGGTCAGCTAGGCGCGAATGGAAACCGTGCCGATAGTGTAAGGGCACAAGCTGGCTTGACTGTAAGGGGTACATCCCGAGCAGGTGCGAAAGCAGAACCTAGTGAACCGATGGTTCGCATTAGATGCGGCCGAAGATTAACGGATAGAAGCTACTCTAGGGATAACAGGCTAGTTCCGCCTAAGAGTTCATATCGACGGCGGAGTTCGGCACCTCGATGTCGGCTCAACTTATCCTGGCGCTGGAGAAGGTGCCAAGGGTTTGGCTGTTCGCCAATTAAAAAGTTACGCGAGCTGGGTTCAAACCGTTCAGATTATGATTGTGATTTGCATGCAGAAAATTAAAGATTTATTTTTAATTTTCTGCATGCAGGTTGCATATCGTGACTTGAACCCGTTTGAACCCGTTGAGGATGTTTTTTGAACACTGTTATACAACTTAGTGCACAAGTATAGTGCACACCACGGCGGCGATACATAGCAATATGTATCGAGAAGCTGACTTATATCGGTGAAGCCCGACTCGAAAGAGGGGTAATACCGAGGGAATGAAATTTATTTCTGCCCGTAGAGACTGAATGTCAGCGTTCTTATTTTTTAAGAACAAGTTACAGTCCGATCCCTTCAGTAATGGAGGTTCTACTATTTTGTTTCTAAAGTTTAGTCACTTTGAAAACATAACGCAAAGATAGTGGAAGTAAAACATAGATGCGTGAGACAGGTTGGTCTCCTATCTACTGCAGGCGTTGATTCTTGAGAAGAGTTGCTCCTAGTACGAGAGGACCGGAGTGAACTGACCTCTGGTGTACGAGCTGTCGCGCCCGCGGCACTGCTCGGTAGCTATGTCGGGAATGGATAACCTCTGAAAGCATCTAAGAGGGAAGCCAGCTTCAAGATAAGGAATCGTTATTAGAATCCTGAGAGATGATCAGGTTGATAGGCTCTAAGTGTACGCGCAGTAATGCGTTTAGCTGAGGAGTACTAATGTTTTCGATTCCTATTAGGAAATTTGAAAATCACATATTTAAGAGACATAGAAACATACACAAACAAATAAATTTGAAAGTTAAGTAGTGAGATTTTTCTCACACTGTTCTTTACGGACGCGTAGCTCAGCACTGGCAGAGCGCAACCTTCCCATGGGTTGAGGTCATAGGTTCGAATCCTGTCGCGTCCTCGAAGGGGGATAACCTGTTCTTTCAACACATTTTATTGTGTTTTTCTAGGACCTTGAGTTTAGCTCAAGGGATGGGAGTATTTAAATCTCCCACAGGCCCCAGGGGTGATCATTTGTAAGATCACCCTCACTACTTAGCTTTTAAAAGTTGAATTGATTGATTGTTCCGTGTTGGTGATTTGTCGCAAGGGAAACACCTTTTTACATTTCGAACAGAGAAGTTAAGCCTTGTTGAGCCGATGATACTCATAAAGGGGAAAGTAGGCTATCGCCAACACAAAGCAATTAATCAAATAAAAAAAAAGAGCGCGCCTTTCGGCGCGCTCTTTTTTTTGCTATACTTTCGGTATTCTTAATTATTAACTACCGATCACTATGAACTGGGCAGTGAAACGACAACTTTTTTTCATCTCTATTTTTCTCGGCCTTATAATGCTTATCATTGGTATTTTAGCTGTTCCTAAGTTAATTGCTAAGCCTACTTGTACCGACACTAAACAAAATGGTACAGAGGCGGGCATAGACTGCGGAGGAGAGTGTCCGAACTTCTGTCCCTTTGAAGTAAACAGCGCAATCGTACTTTGGGCGCGGTCATTTCAGTCATCAACAAATACATATAATGCAGTAGCCTATATTGAAAACCAAAATTCCAACGCAGCAATTAAATCAATTCCGTATGAATTCAAAATCTATGATGAAAACAGCATAATTATCACAAGTCGAAAGGGAATTGCATTTATTCCACCGAACGGCCGCACTCCTATTTTCGAATCTACGATATCCGTCGGCAATCGAACTCCCGTACGCACATCTTTTGAGTTTATCGGCAAGCTGGATTGGATTAAGGTTGATTCGCATATAATTGAAAATCTCCCGATTGTGTCTCGCGACAACAACCTGATTAATATTGATACCACCCCTAAACTCACTTCGACTATCGTGAATAATTCATTCTATGATCTTTTTGATGTTGAAGTAGTGGCGATTCTTTATAATGCTGATGGCAATGCTATTGCCGCTTCAAAAACCGTAATAGATTCGCTTGCTAAAAGCTCATCTGTTCCAGTGTTCTTTACATGGTCGAAACCATTTGGGGATACTATCTCGACTATAGAGGTGATTCCGCGAATCAATATTTTCTCTGTAGCTTTTTAATTACGTTATGTTTTCTTCCTTCACTCAAGTGCCAGGGAATATCCGGCGCCACATGTTTTCAAATATTGATTGGCTGCTCGTAGCCTTTCTTATTCCAATAATTGCTGCCGGGCTTGTCACTATGAAGTCGTTCGGTGAGGCTGATGCATTTTTTGAAAAGCAGCTTGTTTGGGTGGTGCTCTCATTCGGTATTTTTTTATTTTGTTCTCAAGTCGATTTTCGCTTTTTGCGAAGGACTGATGTATTAGTCGGACTTTTTATCTCGCTTATTTTATTATTGGTAGCATTGTTTGTAATCGGCAGTACTTTGCATGGAGCGCAGAGCTGGTTTAATTTCGGATTTTTCTCTTTTCAACCGTCCGATTTGATGAAGCTCATCGTGGTCTTGATGCTTGCAAAATATTTTTCACGTCGACATGTCGAAATTGCGCACTTCAAGCATATTTTCATTTCTTTTATTTATGCATTTATTCCTTTTATCATAGTTTTTCTTCAGCCGGATTTCGGGTCGGCAATGGTCATATTTCTCATCTGGTTCGGTATGACATTGGTCTCCGGAATTTCAAAAAAGCATTTGCTACTCGTATTTGTGATCGGCGCGCTTGTTTTTACTTCGCTTTGGGTATTTGTTTTCAAGCCGTATCAAAAGGCTCGTATTGTGAGTTTTTTAAATCCGCTCACTGATGTTAGAAAGTCAGGTTACAATGTCTACCAGGCGACGATTGCAGTCGGTTCCGGCCAGCTTATTGGTAAAGGAGTAGGGTACGGTACACAGTCCAGACTGCAATTTTTACCGGAATATGAAACAGACTTTATTTTCGCTGCATTTTCAGAAGAGTGGGGTTTTATCGGAGGTATTATTATCCTGATTCTTTTTGGTTTGGTAATCTGGCGTATTTTGGCGACTGCGCTTATCGGCGCCACTAATTTTGAAATGCTCTACGGTATGGGTATCGCAATACTGTTTATGACACACATTGTCATAAATATCGGCATGAATATTGGGCTTATGCCGGTGACAGGTATCACACTGCCTTTCATGAGTTATGGAGGGTCCCATATACTTATGGAATTTACCGCTCTCGGGATTTTAATGGGTATGCGTAAATATTCTCGCACTGCTCATCGTGATGATATGAAAAACGAGTTTTTAGGTCTCGAACATGCGGTATAATATTTGTATATGATAAACATCGAATTGTTCCGATATCTGAATAACTTTGCCCTACAATCTGCCTTACTCGATCAGGTTGTAATTTTTACGGCTGTAACTTTCGGTAATTTGCTTATTGCCGTAGCGATTATTTTTTTGTTTGTTAGGAAAATTGAAGGAGAGAATAAAAACCCACTACAATTGTTTCGGGTAAAAGTTCTCGGTATGTTTTTTGTATTTTTTGCATCTGGGTTTGCATGGTTGACGAGCAAAATTTTGAAAATCATAATTCAATCACCTCGTCCATTCGATATGCTTTCCGGAGTTCACGTACTTTTTCCGGAGACTGGCTATGGTTTCCCATCAAGTCATGCTGTATCTTTTTCAGCTCTCGCTGTTTCGTTGTGGCTGATTGATCGTCGGATAGGCATAATATATGCGATCAGTGCTCTCTTGATAGGGCTTGCACGAATTATCGGAGGAGTGCATTTCCCGCTGGATATTCTGGGCGGTTTTATTTTGGGGTCGATTATTACACTTGCCACTTATTGGGTCGGTAAAAAACTATTAAAATAAACATAAAATTCGACTCGTCTATTCATTCGAAATAAATAAAAAAAAGCAGTCTATCAATAGAACTGCTTTTGTGAACAATTAATTATCCAAAAATACCTAAATTTAAATTCTCACAACTAGAGTATTCATTTTTATTAACACTAAGGTTTTCTGTATAAAAATTTTCTGGAGGGAAATTCTTTTCTAAAAGGGAAGACAATCCATTCTTGAAATTTATAATCCCATCTTTCTTTCCATCTTTTGATGGAATGATAAGGTCATTCATCAGCGTACTGATGAGTGTACCAAACTTACCTTTTGTAACCCTCCGAATTTTTGGAGAGCTATTAATATATTGTTCTTCTTGTTTTAACAGAATTAGAATTATAGCTACTTTCGCTGTGGTTTTTTTACCACACCTTTTCATTCTAGCTCTTTTGTTCATAGTAATAATTTCATGTTTTTCCTTCTCTGTTTTTTTAAAAACAATCGAAGGGTTACGAAGAATAACAAAAATATTATTTATCGATTTTTCTACTAAGATTACTATCTCAATAGAACTTTTTGATTTAAGACGTAAATCATTTTTTCTAATTTCGTCTTCTTCTGCCAAAGATAAGAATCCTTTTGGGTAAGAATCATAGTAATCTTTTAAGTCTTTTTTCATGAATTTTTAGTTTTTAAAGATGAATTTTTTATTTCTAACCATTATATACTAAATATTAAATATGTCAATGAGCCAAATTTTGATTATTCCACTTTCTAAAAAACTTGCCCAGAAAAGTTTTTTCCTATAGAATGGCAGGTATTATGTGGAAAACAAGAATTACTGCAGTCCTTATTTTATTGGTTGGATTCGGCGTCGGCTTTTTTGTTTACAAATCCGAATTAGCGCGTTTTAATCCAGATACAGGAGTGAAATCAGGCTTTTTATCTAATTTTCCTTTTAGACTAGGACTAGATCTATCTGGTGGAACTCACCTTGTTTACCAGGCAGATGTCTCGGTAGTGAAGTCAGGTGAAGTCTCTGATTCTATGAATGCTCTTAGGGATGTGATTGAGCGCAGAGTGAATCTTTTTGGAGTTTCCGAACCAGTAGTTCAGATTCAAGAAGGTGGTATTGGTGCAGCGAAAGGGGATCAAAAGCTCATTGTTGATTTGCCTGGAGTAACTGATGTGTCAAAGGCGGTTGAAATGATAGGACAGACTCCATTGCTTGAATTTAGGATTGAAAATCCGAATCCAACTCCGCAAAATATGACAGTGGATAAAGATGGCAATGCTATTATCGATCCTTCATCTCTTAATGATCAATTTATTGCAACAGATCTAACCGGTCGCTATCTCGAAAAAGCTACACTTGAATTTGATCAGAACACTGGTGAACCGCGTGTTGCACTTCAATTCAATAAAGAGGGTTCAGATCTCTTTGCAAAAATTACCAAAGAAAATGTTGGCAAGATGGTCGCTATATTCCTCGATGGTTCCACTATTTCAACCCCTGTTGTTAATGAAGAAATCACAGGAGGTAAAGCCGTTATCTCAGGAAGCTTCACAGCTAAAGAAGCTAAGCTTTTGGTTGGCCGTCTGAATTCCGGAGCATTACCTGTGCCTATTTCTTTAGTATCTACACAGACTATCGGTGCATCACTTGGTGAACAAGCTGTTAAGGCTGGCGCTCATGCCGCACTCATCGGCCTTTTAGTAATCGCAATATTCCTCATTCTTTGGTATCGTTTGCCGGGTATTATTGCTGTTATTGCACTTGCTATCTATGTTTCGCTCATGCTAGCAATATTCAAATTGATTCCAGTCACACTGACAGCTGCAAGTATCGCAGGCTTCATAATCTCTATCGGTCTTGCAGTAGATGCCAATATCCTTATTTTTGAGCGTTTGAAAGAAGAGGTCAGAGCTGGTCGCAATATTACTGAGGCGACAAAGAACGGCTTTTCCCGAGCATGGTTTGCTATCAGAGATTCCAACATCGCTCACATAATTACAGGAGTAATTCTTTTCTGGCTAGGGACTCCTCTCATTAAAGGGTTCGCTCTCGTATTCATCTTGGGTGTTTTAGTCTCAATGTTTTCTGCGATTACTGTTTCAAGAATATTTCTTTATTCGTTTAAGTTTAAAAACGAAAGTAAGTTTATGAAATTTTTATTCAGTTCAGGCTTAAGCAAATAATATGTTTATAATCAAAAACAAAAAAATATTTATCTGGATTTCAATTTCTTTTGCTGTCATCGCAATAGCGCTCTTATCTGTTTTCGGTCTTAAATTCGGAATTGATTTTAAGGGCGGAGCTTTAACGGAAGTAGTTTACACAGATGGCCAGCCTGAAATCAATGTTCTTCAGGAAAAACTCAACGGACTTGATTTGGGAAGCGTTCTTATTCAGCCGACAGGGGATAATGGATACTTGGTTAAAACTAAAGACCTAACCGAGGTGGAAAGATTGACCTTGTTTGATTCATTTTCTTTTGACGGTAAATACAAGGCGGAGCAAAAAAGTTTTACATCCATCGGCCCATCAGTCGGTAAGGAGCTTGCGATGAAATCTCTCTTCTCTATAATTTTTGTCTCAATCGCTATTATTTTGTTTATCGCTTATGCCTTCCGAAAAGTTTCTAAGCCAGTTTCTTCATGGAGATACGGAATCATTACGATTATTACGCTCCTTTACGATGCAATTATACCGGTCGGAATATTTGCGATATTTTCTCATTATTTAGGCGCTGAAGTAGATACTCTTTTCGTTGTAGCCCTACTCACTATTTTGGGAATATCAATCAATGACAAGATTGTCGTTTTTGATCGAGTCAGAGAAAATTTGAGAGGTTACACAGGTGGTAATTTCAGCGAGATAGTGGGTAAAAGTATCACTCAGACCATCACTAGGTCAATCAACACTTCTCTCACTGTTATTTTCGTCCTCTTGGCACTATATTTCTTCGGTCCGACTTCTACTAAGTATTTCGCTTTGATGCTCACTGCCGGTATGTTCTTCGGAACTTACTCCTCAATTTTCCTTGCATCTCCACTCTTAGTACTCACGGAGGAAATGCAGACTAAAAAAGCTCGCAAATAGAAAATATATCCATAAAAAACCGCTCATAAGTGAGCGGTTTTTTAGTTGTTTTAATGCTTAATTTTGCTATACTTACGTTGTATTTTTATTTCTTAATTTTTAATCAATAAATCATGTCTACACAAAATATCCTTCTTATAATCGGCGCAATTATCATTATCTACCTCGTTAGCGCCTACAATGGTTTTGTCCGCCTTATCAACCGCACCAAGGAAGCCTGGGCGGATATCGACGTTCAGCTCAAGCGCCGCTATGACCTCATTCCGAACCTTGTAAATACTGTGAAGGGCTACGCTACGCACGAATCAACTGCATTTGAAAAAGTTACCCAAGCTCGCGCAGCCGCAATGGGCGCTAAGACAATGGGTGAACACTCAAAGTCTGAAGCTATGCTCGGCAGCGCTATTACAGGATTGTTTGGAATCGCCGAGGCATATCCGGAATTGAAAGCGAATACCAATTTCCTCGAACTCCAGCGCGAACTCTCAGATACTGAAAACAAAATCCAAGCCGCTCGCCGATTCTACAATACCAATGTCCGTGATCTAAACATCGGCCTCGAATCTTTCCCAGGCAACATCATCGCTTCCATATTCAAATTTGGAAAAATGGAATTCTTCCAGCTTGATGAAAATAGCTCAGAGAAGAACCCAGTGGAAGTGAAGTTTTAAATTTAAAAATATGAGAGAAGCAATACCAGAACAAAAAAAGGAAATAGATCGTGAAGAAATTGCTCACGAGGCGGAGAACCTTCTCAGATATTTAACGGTGGCGGGACCAGTAATAGAAACACCAGAAGAAAAATCTGACTATAAAGAAATGTATTTAAAATTTCAAAAATTATTGACCGAAATCAATAATCGTAAAGATTCTGAATCTGTTTTGCGAGAAATTGGTATTGATTTAGATACGCAAGATGAAATTTTCAGAGATATTGAAAAGCCTCTCATTTAAATATTATTTTTATTACAAAAATTCTATGCAAAATAAATATTTTGGATCAAAATTAAATACAGCGCTTTTATTAGTTCTTATTATTTTGATGATTATTGCAATCAGGGTTATGCTTCAGAATAAAGAAACATATATTCCTTGGTTTTCACAACCTACAGCTACAAATGAGCCAGTAACTTCGACAACAATGCCGAGAGAGGGGATATTGGGCAATAAAGATGATCTGATTTCATTTTCAATTTGGCCGTGGTCAAAAGTGCATGGAGTTGTGTCGTATAGGGGAACTATCAAAGGAGCATATTTCTTTGAGGCGAATATATTGATCGGTGTGGCTGATATGAATCAGAAAATCATTCGCCAGAGTAATGCAATGGCGACGACCGACTGGATGACTTCCGGTCCGGTTGATTTTGAAGGCAATATTGATTTCTCTGGTCTGCCAAAAGGTCCCGCATATCTCGAAATTCACAATGACAATCCTTCCGATCTTCGCGAAAATGACAAAAAGATTTTGATCCCGATCATAATCGAATAGTATGGCAACGTTGTATACACATCAAGATTCAAATATTCGAAAAACATGGCTTCTCATGAGCGTGTTTTTTATCATTGTCATAGCTACGGCATTTGTTTTTAGTCGTGCCTACGGCAATCCGGCAATTCTTTATATCGCAATTATTTTCGCTCTTTTTATGAACATTCTCGGCTATTGGTTCTCACATAAAATCGTACTTTCTATGACAGGAGCGCATGAAGCGCCTGATGGTGGACAATTCAGTGATCTTCACAATATCGTCGAGAATTTGGCGATTACTGCTGGTTTACCAAAGCCAAAAGTCTACGTCATTAATGATCAGGCCATGAACGCTTTCGCGACAGGCAGAGACAAGGAACATGCGGTGGTGGCTGTGACGACCGGCTTACTCGCAAGTCTTAATAAGACAGAGCTTGAAGGCGTTATCGCGCACGAGCTCGGGCATATCGGCAATCGCGATATGCTTCTTTCAACTGTCGTCGTTGTACTTGTCGGCTTTATCGCAATTCTTTCAGATATGTTTATCCGCGCGCAGTTTTTTGGTGGTGGGCATCGTGATAATGACAACAAGGCGGGGAGTATTATGATGCTTGTCGGTATTGCGCTTGCCATTCTATCGCCAATTATCGCCACACTCATCCAGCTTGCGATTTCTCGCAAGCGCGAATTTCTTGCAGATGCATCCGGCGCACTCTTGACTCGCTATCCCGAAGGCCTTGCCTCCGCGCTTGAGAAAATATCCACCCAGAGCCAGCCGATGCAACGCGCATCAAATGCAACAGCACACCTTTTTATCGCTAATCCGTTTGGTAGCAAAGCACTTCGTGGAATGCACAAACTTTTTATGACCCACCCGCCGGTAGAGGAGAGAATCAAAGCACTGAGAGGTTAATAAATCTAGAGAATTGTTTAGGTGTTTGAAGAACAAGATCTATTTAGTTAATAAAAATATTAGTTTATAAAATAAAAAATTTCTTGACTACTAGAATTATATATCCTATACTATAGGGTCTATGGTAAAACAAATACAACATAAGCATGGAGAGCCAAATACAAAAGCTCGCAAGGTTATCAATATGGCAATCGGGGGTGTCGCAAAAATTCCTGAGATGATTGATGATCAGCGATATTGCCCCGAGGTCATTCAACAAATAGATAGTGTTATAGGTTTGCTTCACAGTGCCAGAAAAGAATTACTCAAAGGTCATTTGGAATCATGTCTTGCTGAAAGATTAAAAAATGACAAAGAAGGGTCAGTTAAAGAATTATTAAAAATATATAATATGCAATAATTTTATGAATACTCCGAAGGTATACAAAGTAAAAGGCATGCACTGTGCTTCTTGTGCGAGCATTATTGAAAGAGCCATAAAGAAAATAGACGGTGTAGAAGAAATATCTGTAAACAACGGCACTGAAAACGCAAAGATATCTTTTGATGAAACAAAAACGAATCCAGATATTTTTAATAAAAAACTTGAACCAATAGGATACTCTCTTATGATTCCAACGGCCGAAGAAATGGGAATGTCAATAGACGAACATGCAGCGCATCTTGGATTGAATCAGTCAAAAAAAGAAAAAATTGCCGAGGTTGCTGATATGAGGACAAAAGTGTTCTCTGCAATTCCGCTAGCTACATTTGCCATTTTTGTCATGGGCTGGGATATTTTTACACAATACAATGTAGTTCCCGCTATGAGCTATACGATCAAAGAGTTCTTTCATCACCTCTTACCTTTGATGGCAACCTACACGCTCTTTGTGGTTGGGAAGCCCTACCTTCTCGGCTTTTATCGCTTTCTTCGCTATGGCAAAGCTAATATGGATACGCTCATTGGGATTGGAACAACTGCAGCTTTTTTGTACAGCTTCGCGGTTACTGCACTTGAGGATACACTCCGACCTTTCATAAATGTCGATTATCAATACTACGATGTGACGATCGTGGTTGTTACTTTTATTGCGCTTGGCAAATATCTTGAAGCACGTTCAAAGATAAAGACAGGTGATGCTATTGAAAAACTGCTCAATCTCCAAGCGAAAACTGCCCTAGTAATTCGTGACGGAAAAGAAGTAGAAATATCTGTGAATGAAGTCAAGCATGGCGACCTTATCATCATAAAGCCAGGTGCAAAGATTCCTGTTGACGGAATAATTACTGAGGGTTCATCATTTGTTGATGAGTCAATGGTTACAGGAGAGCCGATGCCTGCCCAAAAAAAGATCGGCAATAGTGTTGTTGCGGGAACAATGAATACAAAAGGATCTTTCACATTCAAAGCGACTAAGGTCGGATCGGAAACGTTACTTGCTCAAATAATTAAAATGGTGGAAGAAGCGCAAGGCAGTAAAGCGCCAATTCAAGCCCTCGCAGATAAAATCTCAAGCATCTTTGTTCCAATTGTTCTTGTTATTGCCTTTCTTACCCTCAGTGTATGGCTCTTGCTTGGGATAGGACCTCTTGGATTCTCGCAAGCATTATCCTATGGATTGGTTTCATTTGTGGGTGTTCTTGTTATTGCATGCCCGTGTGCTCTCGGTCTTGCTACTCCTACTGCAATTATCGTAGGAGTAGGCAAAGGAGCTAAGGAGGGAATTTTAATCAAAGACGCGGCGACTCTTGAAAAACTCCACAAAGTGGATACAGTCATTGTTGATAAAACTGGAACTATTACTATCGGAAAGCCGACTCTTGTCGATATAGAAAATATTTCAAATCTTAGTAATGATGAAATCGTATCCATTCTCGCAACACTTGAAAAGAAATCAGAACATCCAATTGCGCATGCCATTGTGAACTATGCTGAGGAGAAAAATATACCTATTTCTGAAGTTTCAAATTTTGAAAGCATTCAGGGCAAGGGACTCAAAGGATCAATTAAAAATGTGGAATATTATGTGGGTAACGGTAAGCTCGTTAAAGATTTGGGATTAGTATTTGATTTTTCAAAGATTGATAAATTTACAGCACAAGGAAAAACCCCTGTTATTCTTATGACTAAAGATATGGTTATTGGTTTTGTAATGGTTTCAGATGAAGTAAAATCTGAATCAAGACAAGCCGTATCTGATATGCATAAACTTGGAATCAAAGTAGTGATGCTTACAGGAGATGATGAGAAGGCCGCAAAGCATATGGCATCGCTTGTTGGCATAGATGATGTCGTTGCTCATGTGCTACCTCACGACAAGCTCGACAAAATAAAAGAACTTCAATCACAAGGTAAGATTGTGGCTATGGCAGGTGATGGTGTTAATGATGCTCCTGCTCTTGCTCAAGCTGACATTGGTATTGCAATGGGTACTGGTACCGATGTTGCGATTGAATCTGCTGGCATTACACTTCTCGGTGGAGATATCTCAAAAATAGTAAAAGCAATCAAGCTCTCTAAAATGACCATGCGAGGTATCAAGCAAAATCTATTCTGGGCTTTCATTTACAACGTCGTCGGTATCCCTCTTGCAGCCGGATTGTTCTATCCAATTTTTGGGTGGCTTCTCTCACCAGTTTTTGCGGGATTCGCTATGGCAATGTCGAGTGTCTCGGTTGTGTCTAATTCTTTGCGAATTAAGACAAAAAAGCTATAATCACAATAGATTATATAGATATTATTAGTTAATTATTTAATAAATTATGATAAACACAAACCATCTCTTTAAAGTTACTGTGGCTTGGACGAGTATTGTTTACACAGTCTGTTTTTTGGGAGTAATGATGTTTTCAGGTATTCGCCCTGGATTTATGATGTATGCTTTACACATGAACACTAGTCCATTCCAAAACGTGTTAACTTTCGGAACATTCATTTCAGGACTTATTATTTGGAATATCATTGCGGTGTTAGCTGTCGAAATGTTTGCTTGGCTTTGGAATACAATAAAAAAATAATATCTTTATTACAATAAAAAACATGAAAAAATTACTTTTAGTTTCATCGGTGCTGGCAATTATTGCGGGGTTTGTAATGATCTCTGGCGGTTTATGGGGTATTGTCTTCACTTATAATAATGTGGCGCGGGAAAATATTACGACATCTAAAGACGCATCCATCCCAGGTGTTCCTGTGCGCGGCCCTCTAACACTCAAAGCCCAAGCAGACATTATAAGAACTCACACACTTAAAATAACTGGCGGTAAAACATATTCGGAAATGCCACAACAAATTCCTAAGCTTGATCAAAACAATAATCCTATTCTTGATGAAACAGGAAAGGCTGTTATGGTGCCCAATGATGCTCGTAACACTTGGATAACAGCAACAACACTTACTACTGCACTTAATCTCGGAATTATAACTTACGTATTTTCCGGATTAATATTACTTTTTGGACTTATATCAATTTGGACTGGAATAATATTTTGTTTTTTGAGTAAAAAGTATTAGACGAATTATATTATCCTTTATGAAAACATATACATTCCATATAACAGGTACTCATTGTGCGTCATGTAAAATTTTAGTAGAGGATATTTTGAACGAGCAAGATTTTATAAAAGGCTCACAAGTGAATTTGAAAAAAGAAACAGTTACCATTGAAACAGAAAGTAACGAAAGTGCCGAGGCTATAGCACAGCTAATCACAAATAAAATAAAACCGAATGGCTACACACTCTCAGTTGAAAAAAATCTTCAAGAGAAAAAGACTGACGATGTGATTTGGAAAGCGATACCAATCGGTCTTGTATTCCTAATGCTTTTCTTCATACTCCAAAAGTCAGGTATTTTGAATCTCGGTATCGGAGGAAAAACAACGCCCACCACAAGCTTTATCATAGGATTGATTGCATCAGTCTCAAGCTGTCTGGCAATTGTTGGTGGGCTAGTGCTTTCACTTTCAGCTAAAATTTCACAAGACAATATAAGCGACACTAAAACGTTCCTGCTTTTTCACACAGGTAGGCTTATGAGTTTTGCATTGCTTGGTGGGTTATTGGGAGTAGTTGGCAATGCTATAGGGATTAATTTTACATTTACAGCAGTATTGGGAATTATCGCGTCTAGTGTAATGTTACTTCTTGGTTTGAATCTAGTCGGAATATTTGCAAAAAATAAAGTAGCATTACCTTCTGGAATCTTTAACTTCTTTAGGAAAATAGAACACAAAACTCTTACTCCGCTTATCATCGGTTTCGCCACATTCTTCTTACCGTGCGGATTCACACAGTCAATGCAAGTCACAGCGCTTTCAAGCGGATCTTTTATATCTGGAATGTTCATTATGTTTGCATTCGCCCTCGGTACTCTCCCTGTGCTCGCCTTGTTATCATTCGGATCGGCATCATTCGCACATGGAAAATATGCACCCCTCTTTTTCAAATCAGCAGGCATTGTTGTGATTGGACTCGGACTTTTTGCTCTTCTGGCAGGACTTGCGGGACTTGGCATTATCAATCCTTTATTTAATATATAATTTCTTTATGAATAAAACGTCTTCAATTATCATCACCCTGGCTCTCGTTGTAGGTATCGGTATTATTTTTATCGGTGGGTCAAGAAAAGATATTGCAAACACAATGGGATCAACACAAAATATTGAAATTAAGAATGGAGTTCAATATATTACCATCAACGCTAAGGGAGGGTATTTTCCTAATGTAACAATTGCGAAAGCGGGAATCCCGACAAAGCTAATTGTCAAAACAAACAGTACATATGATTGCTCGGCATCACTTGTAATTCGATCGCTCGGATACCAAAAGATATTAGTTCAAACAGGAGAAACCGAAATTGATCTTGGCATACCCAAAGCCGGACAACCCCTACAAGGAATGTGCAGTATGGGGATGTATAATTTTTTGATAAATTTTAGTTAGTAGACTAAACAAAAAAAAGAACGACAACTGCCATTCTTTTTTTGTAACATAAAAAATTTGCGGAGGGTAGGAGATTCGAACTCCTGGTGGTTTTACCCACACTCGCTTTCCAAGCGAGCGCACTAGACCTCTATGCGAACCCTCCCTATATCTGCCAAAGGCAGATCGGGCAACTAATCAAGTTATTGATTAGTTTGGCCAACTGAAACTAGTTATACCTTAAAATTGGCAAAAATGGTAGCATGTATATGCGTGAATAAAGAAGAATTAAAGAAACAATTAACTCCAGATGAGTATTATGTAACCCAAGAAAAGGGGACTGAAATGCCTTTCACGGGCGAGTATGTACATACAGAAGACAAAGGAATGTATAAATGCAAAGTCTGTGGTACTGAGCTTTTTGCTTCTGATACTAAGTTTGATTCCGGCACGGGTTGGCCGTCTTTTGACCAAGCATTGCTAGGAGCAGTGAAATTTAATGAAGACAATAGTATGGGTATGACTCGTACTGAAGTCGTATGTGCGAAATGCGGTGCCCATCTTGGTCATCTTTTTGACGATGGTCCGAAGGAGACAACCGGTAAGCGCTTTTGTTTGAATTCCTGCGCACTTGATTTAGAGAAGAAATAAAAAAAGAGCCCCATTTTGGAGCTCTCTGACAGATTTTTTTATTAAACCATTTCTACAGGCAGCATCAGATTGCTAGTTTTGTGTGTTTTAATTTTTGAGTTTGGATTTTCAAATCGCCCATATAATTGTTTAATTATTGCTGTGGCTGATTTTCCCATACCAAGACTATCAAATCCCAGCCTTGAAGATTCTTTTAATGCTTTTAGGCTCTCGTAGTTTTCTTGGCTTGGATCTGTCTTAAATTTTTCAGCTGATTTTCTCACAGCTTGTCTGTTTGATTTTTGATTCTTTTTTTGCATAAGAATTTTTTTAAGGTTCAACAATACTTGGTTTATCCTATCAAAATAGAGAGGAAACTCCATTGTAGCGTATCTAAAATTTTTGTCAAACATATTCTTGTGTATATTTCCTGTATAATAAGTTCATGAAAAGTCAGGCTTTTGAAGAAAATTACACTAAGTTGAACCCTGCCCAAAAGGAAGCAGTGGATTCTATTGATGGACCGGTAATGGTAGTAGCGGGACCAGGAAGTGGAAAAACACAAATCTTGGCCTTGCGTGTGGCAAATATTTTAAATAAAACAGATACACCTTCTCATGGGATTTTGTGCCTGACTTTTACTGACGCTGGGGCTGTGAATATGCTCAATCGCTTAAAGACGATTATTGGCATAGATGCATACAGAGTTAATATTTTTACTTTCCACTCTTTTGGTACGAACATAATCAGTCGATATCCTGAATATTTTTTCAACCAAGCAAGCCTGCTTCCGGCAGACAAGCTTGTTCAGCAAGAGGTGATGACTGAAATTTTCCAAGGTTTAGATTTTAAAAACCCACTTTCTAGTTTTCATCCAGAAAATGGTTTTTCTTTTTTGGGCGATTCGTTGAGTAGAATTTCTCAATTGAAAAAGGCGGGTATTACCCCGAATGAATTTGATGCGATTCTAAATCATAATGCGAATGTTCTAGAAAAAATGAACTCGTTATTAAATGAGGCTTTTGGTGAAAGATTGTCTGTAAAAAGTTTTTCAAAAATTGAGGCGTTAATTGCCGACTGGGAGAAAATCCCTGTTTCAAATTTCCCTGCAGATTACTTCGGACCGATTTCAATCTCATGTATTTCATCGCTTAAAAAAGCACTAGAAGACTCTATCTCTCTAAACAAAACTTCTCCAATAAGCGACTGGAAGAAAAAGTACACAGGTGGAACGAATGAAAATATTTTTTTAAAATCATACAATGCGCAAGATAAATTAAAGGCACTCGCATCCGTGTATCGACTATATAAAGACGAGCTATATCGCAGAGGATATTATGACTACGACGATATGATTTTGGAAGTTGTGCAAGCCATGAAGAATAATGAAAATCTTCGTGCTGAGCTTCAGGAACAATTTTTGTACACAATGGTGGATGAATTTCAAGATACTAATGATGCGCAGATTCGCTTAATCAAGCTTCTTGCTGAAAATCCTGTAAATGAAAATAAACCCAATATTATGATTGTCGGAGACGATGATCAGGCTATTTACCGTTTTCAAGGAGCAGATGTTTCCAACATCACCGGATTCAGTAAATTATATGAAGATGTAAAAACTATCGTAATGACGGAGAATTATCGTTCTAGTCAGGACATATTGGATTTGGCTCGAAAAGTAATTGTGACTGGAGAAAATCGCCTTGAGAATATTGTCCATGATATTGATAAAAATCTTGTTTCAAAAGGGTTTGAAATAAAACCAGGTGAGATTAAAAAACTAAAATTCTCCACAAAAGAACATCAGTATCACAATATTGCGCTTCGTATAAAAAATTTGATTGACTCTGGTCACGAGCCGAAGGAGATTGCGGTAATTTCCCGCAAACACAAAGAGCTGGAAAATATTGTTCCATTTATGCATCGTCACAAAGTGCCTATTGTTTACGAAAAACAGCAGAATATTCTGGCTACTCCTCATATCCACCAGCTCATTCAGATTTGTAGATTTCTTAATGCAAATAAGGGTAATGGGCCATCTGCTGGCGATAATTTGATGCCGGAGATTTTGTCGTATCCATTTTGGAATATCTCTCCAAAAATAATTTGGGATATTTCTCTTCGTGCTCGTCCTAAAAATAGCGACACAGAAACAGACACTCCATGGATTTCTGTAATGCTTAATCATGAAGAAGATTCAGTAAAAAGAATTGCAGAATTTTTCGTGAGCTTGTCCGCGCGTGCAGAGTACGAGCCTGTGGAATATATTTTGGAAAGTTTGATTGGTGCTCATGTTCCGCTCGCTCCAGATACTAATGGTGATGATTTTATTGAAACACAAAATGAAGAACGCCCGTTCGTAAGTCCGTATAAAGAATACTATTTCAGCCGAGAAAAACTTGATCATAACAAGCCTGAGTATTTGCGATTTTTGTCCGGACTTAAATTTTTTATAAGCGCGCTTCGTAATCACAAAAGTCAGAGTTTGTTAAAAGTAAAAGACTTGGTGGATTTTGTTGATGTTCATGAAAATAGTAATGTCCTATTGAATGACACCAGTCCTTTCACTGGAGCAGAGAATGCTGTACAGCTGATGTCTGCGCATAAATCCAAGGGGTTGGAGTTCGGAACAGTGTTTCTATTATCTTGTCAGGATGATAACTGGGGAAGCGGGGGAAAGAGGAACAACATTAGGCTTCCAGAAAATTTGCCGATTGAGCCTGTGGGTAGTGATGACGACGATGACTTGCGATTGTTTTATGTTGCACTTACGCGCGCGAAGAGTAGTTTGTACTTATCTACATATAAATACAAAGACGATGGCAAGGAGGCAGTGGAAGTGAGGTTTCTTAATCTCGGAGACATCTCCGAGGAAGAGGGCGATGAGGATGAAAACATAGACACCAGTTCGATTCTTGAAACAACAACGCCTAATTACAGTGATCCTGCCTATATTGAAAACGAAAAGGCTTTTCTTGCTCCGCTCGTGGAGAATTACATACTGAGTGTTTCACATTTTAACAATTTCTTGAATTTGGTATATGGTGATGGACCAAGAACTTTCTTTGAACAAAACTTGGTGCGTTTTCCTCAACCGATGAGTGTTTCGAATATTTTTGGGACTGCCATACACAGAGTGCTAGAGCTTGCGTTGATTCAATTAAAAAATACCGGAATATTGCCGACCAAAAATGAAACACTGGAATCCTTTGAGAAAATTTTATCGCGTAAAAGAATATCAGAAATAGACTTGAAGAAATATCTGGAAAAGGGTAAAGAAGCGCTAGATGTTTTTTATGACGAAAAGATAAAAGATTTTAGGAATACAGACAAAACTGAAGTCGATTTCAAGCACGAGGGGGTGGTCATAGAAGACGCCCATATTGGGGGCAAAATAGACTTGCTTAGGGTTTTAGACGATGAATACGTAGAGGTATATGATTTTAAAACAGGAAAGCCTGTTTCAGAAAAAGACAAAACTGAAAGGGATAAAATGAAAGAATGGAGTTTCAAAAATCAGATTATTTTCTATCAACTCCTGATTGAAAATTCAAAGAATTACAAAAAGTATAAAATGAAGAATGGAATATTCCTTTTTGTTGAACCAGTAATCGTGGAAGGGAAGCAGGCTATTGTTGAGAAGCGATTCGAAGTCACAAAGGAAGATATCGAGAGGACAGAAAAGCTCATAGGAATAATTTATAAAAAAATCAAAGACCTGGATTTTCCAAACACATCAGGATATCCTAAAACACAAAAAGGAGTTGAGATGTTTGAAGAAGATTTACTGTGTGGGAAGGTTTAGTAAATAAAAAATAGACGTCCTAGTGCGTCCATTTTTTATTTCATTTCAAATAAGTCTCTAGGGCCGTTATCTGCCCAGCCGGTATAGAAACCTAGTCCGAGGAATAATAGAGCTAGGATTGTAAGGATTAAATAAGTTTTTTTCATACAACAATTTTACCACCTTTTACCTTGAAAAAAAGCCTTAAAATGCTAGTATGTGATTACGAATATATGCAGAATGAAACACCCAAAAACTACCAAATTCTTTTATTTTATAAGTATGTTTTTATAAATAATCCAGAAGAAGTAATGCAGACACAGCGAGAGCTGTGTGAAAAGCTCGGCTTGAAAGGCCGGCTTATTATTGCGCGCGAGGGCTTGAATATTACTCTCGAAGGTACTGTAGAAAATACTGAAGAATATATCAAAGAGCTCGAAAAAGATTCTCGTTTTCACAATATTCACTTCAAGCGAAGTCTAGATAACGGAAACTCTTTTCCAAAACTCTCAGTCAAAGTTCGCCCAGAAATTGTGTCTCTACATTTGGGTACTTGCGACATTGATCCAAACGAAGTCACTGGCACGCATTTGAAAGCTGAAGACCTTTATGAATGGCTAAACCCATCTTCAGATGGGTCGCAAAAGAAAGAATTTTATATTGTCGACATGCGAAATGCTTACGAGCACAAGGTGGGTTACTTTGAGAATTCAATTCTTCCCGACTTAAAGAATTTCCGTGATTTGCCGAAGCTCGTAAAACAACTCAAACACCTTAAAGATAAAACCGTTGTTACAGTCTGCACCGGTGGAGTACGTTGCGAGAAAGCATCTGGCTTTTTAATCACACAAGGCTTCAATGATGTCTACCAGTTAGATGGAGGAATCGTATCTTATATGGAAAAATATCCTAATGAAGATTTTGTTGGTAAGCTGTATGTCTTCGATAAGCGCGTAATGATGGGATTTTATACCGACGATCCAAAGCATAAAGTTGTAGGTAAGTGCGATATATGCAAAACACAATCAGAGCATTTTGTGAATTGCGAAAATGTCGGCTGTCATAGGCACTTTATCGCATGTGTTGAGTGTGTAGTGAAAGCAGGTGGTATAATAAAATGTCCAGGTAGGTGCGTGATTACTCGGAGCGGTAAAGAAATCAAATCTCCATTTTGGAATCGTATCACTTCACTTTTTAAATAATTTCAATGGAACAAAAAGAAGGAAAACTTCATCCGCTTACTTTAATCACAAATGACGTCGTGCGGATTTTCGATTCGCTTGGATTTGAAGTGGCTACCGGTCCTGAGCTTGAAGATGAGTGGCACAATTTCGATGCGCTCAATGTGCCGAAGGATCATCCTGCACGCGATATGCAAGATACGTTTTGGATTAAAGGAGAGCAGGGGAAAGTTCTACGTACTCACACATCTCCAGTGCAAATCAGATATATGGAAAATAATAAACCGCCGTTTGCGATTATCGTTCCGGGGAAAGTTTTTCGCAACGAAGCGACTGATGCTACACACGAAGCGCAATTTCACCAGATTGAAGGCCTGATGATCGGCGAAGATATAAATCTCTCAAATCTAAAGGGTGTTTTGCTTGAATTTTTCAAGCAGTTTTTAGGCGAAGGGACTGACATTAGATTTCGCCCTTCATTTTTCCCATTCGTCGAGCCCGGCGTGGAAGTTGATGTGATGTTTCAAGGCAAATGGCTCGAAGTCCTTGGTGCTGGCATGGTGCACCCGAATGTTTTGAAAAACTCTGGCGTTGACCCAAAATATCAAGGTTTTGCATTCGGAATGGGGCTTGATCGCTTAATGATGATGAAATACGGAATTCCCGATGCTCGACTTTCATATCAAGGCGATCTTCGTTTCAATCAATTTTAATTATGAAAATTTCTTACAATTGGCTCAAATTGTATGTGTCTGAACTTCCTGAAGCAGAAAAGCTTTCTGATATTTTCACTTACAAATTATGCGAAGTGGAATCTGTTGAAACACTTTCCGATGGAGATAAAATTTTTGATTTGAAAGTTTTGCCAGATCGCGCGCATGACTTACTCTCGCATCAAGGTGTGGCGAAAGAAATTTCCGGATTACTTGGGGTTGAATACAAAGATCCAAGTTCAATGTATAAAATTCCGGCAACTGTACCGACTAAGTTGAAAGTTGAAATTGAAAATCAAAATTGTCGTAGATATATGGGGCGAATCATACGCAATATCAAAATTGGTCAATCACCTGAGTGGGTAGTTAAGCATCTTGCGTCAATCGGTCAGCGAAGCATCAACAATATTATTGATGCGACAAATATCGTGATGTTTGATTGTGGACAGCCATGTCATGCGTTTGATGCGGAAAAAATTACAAATTATGAATTACAAATTACGAATGCAGATGCAGGACAAAAAATTAGCTTGCTTGGCGGACAGGAAGTTGAACTAAAAGATGCAGACTTGATTATTGCCGATGAAAATAAAAATCCGCTTGCAATAGCCGGAGTAAAAGGTGGAATATATGCTGAAATTACAGGGGATACGGAGAATATCATGCTTGAAGTTGCGAATTTCAGCCCGACAGGAACGCGCAAGACTGCACGCCGATTGGGACTGCAAACAGATGCAGTGAAAAGATTTGAGAATGATTTGTCTACTGAAATTGCTCCGTATGCTATGCGTGAACTCTCATCTTTAATCCTAGAGATGTTTCCTGACGCGGAGTTTGAAGAAATTGTCGATATATATCCGCATCCACAAGTTTTTCGTAAAATAAATTTTTCAATCAGAGAGATTAACTCACTACTTGGTATTGAAATTCCCGTTGATGAAGCTGAAACTATTTTAAAAAATTATTCATACTTGTATCAGCGAAATGGAGATGATTTTATAATTGATGTTCCACCGATGCGAATCGATCTTGTAGGTTCTTGTGATATGGCGGAAGAGATTGGTCGCGCATACGGCTATGAAAAAATTTCACCACAGATTCCGAAGATTGATTTTACCCCGGCGGTGAATAAAGAATTTTATTTCACAAGTTTAATAAGAAATTTTCTTTTGTCGCGCGGATTCTCCGAAGTTTATAATTACACTTTCACAAAGAACGGAAATCTTGAAGTATCTGCTCCGCTCGCGAAAGACAAAGCGTTCCTCCGTGAAAATTTAATAAACGGACTTAAAGAAAGTTTAGAAAAAAATTTCAAACATATTGATTTGCTCGAAATGAGAGAAGTAAAAATTTTTGAAATCGGAAAAATTTTCCACGAAGGCAAAGAAACTCTTTCGCTGGCAATTGGCATCAATAAAGCGCAAAAGAAGGGAATTGAAGATGAGCTTGATTTACTCATAAAAGATTTAAAATCAGAAATTGGTGTGGATATCTTGTGGATAAAAGATAAAAATATTATCGAAATCAATCTTTCAGAAGTAATAAAAAAGATGGTAAACCAGGATTCTTATGGTGATTTACTGCCAACTATCAAATACCAACCACAAACTGTTTTTAAAATGTGGTCGCAATATCCATGTATTGTAAGAGATGTAGCAATTTGGTTGCCGGAAGAGACAAATTACCTTGAATTATCAAGGGTTTTAGAGAAAAATGCGGGTGATTTTTTAATCACAAAACCCATGCTTTTTGACCAGTTTACAAAGGACGGGAAGACATCTTTTGCCTTCCGTTTAGTTTTCCAGTCGTACGAAAAAACACTCACCGATGATGAGGTAAATCATGTCATGGAAGGCATCTTAAATGAGCTCAAAAAATACCCAAATTGGCAAGTGCGCTAAATCTGAAAAATCTTTATTTTTTCTAGACCAAATATGGTTTTTTATGATAAAATAATATCATGTCTATTGTTCCGTCTAGCAATAAAAATCAACACCCAGACTTTTTCGCTTTTTTACGTGCAAAATTTCAAAAACTTTCCAGAAACACACTCTTTTTATCCATAGCTTTTTTTGCAATTTTTTCAGGGGCACTGACTATCTTTGCTGCTCCGCCGGCAACTCCCTATAATCCTGGTGAGACACTAGATCCAAGCTGTGCTCCTGGATCCTCAAATTGCTCAGTTCAAACCTTACCCCCACAAACAGGTGCTGATGCGGGAAAATTTTTAACGACCGATGGCACGACTACAAGCTGGGTGGCTGTTTCCGGATCTGGCTCAGTCACATCAGTTTCATCTGGAAATCTCTCACCTTTATTCACTACGTCAGTTGCAAATCCTACCACCGCAGCATCGATTTCATACACGCTTTCAAATGCCGGAGCACATACATTCTTTGGAAATTTTACCGGCTCATCGGGAGTTCCTTCATTTGGTTCGCCCATTCTCGCTTCCGCTGATTTCGCAAACCAAGGTACGACTACGCAGGTTCTTCATGGTAATGCTGCAGGCAATCCAACTTGGTCACAAGTCTCTCTCACTACTGATGTGTCAGGAACATTGCCTGTCCTACAAGGCGGAACCGGAGCCACCACCCTCACCGGTCTTCTCATTGGTAACGGAACATCTGCATTCACAGCAACCACAACATCTGCAGGTATATCAGGACAAC
>JBAZXM010000002.1:0-71885 GCA_041659845.1 Minisyncoccota bacterium | reverse complement strand
CACGACGCTCTTCCGATCTAAGGATTCTTGAGAACGGTGCTTATTATAGTGATCGGTATTTTGATTTTCAGCTTCTTTAAAATTGATCTCCAGGCAGTCATGGAAAATCCGCAAGCAAAGAAGAATGTTGCATACGTTGGATCGTTGGTTCAGAAGTTATGGGGAGACTACTTTCAGAAACCATTAAATTCAATTATTAAGAATAATCTTAATAACATAAATAATTTTGGCGGAGTTGGTGGGGAATTAAAATCTAAGACTGAGAATAAATTACCTCAGCCAAAAAAAATAAATAATTAATATATTATAGAAATAGTAATGCCGCATGCTCAATTTAAGAGTATGCGGCATTACCGCTTCACTATACTTATCCAGACTGTATTGATTATATGTGTGGTCGCAAAGATATATTGTGCGACATTGATATAATAAAGAAATAAGGCCAAAAAGCCCTATTCCCCAAAAATCAGCCCGTTATCCTTGAGCGCATTCATTAAAAGCTTTTACTTGATCATTATAAGTCGTAATGTCTGCACGAATTTTTACAACTAAAGAATTATATTCCCTGACAAGAGCATTATAAGTATCTTTTTTATCATTATAATCCGGATCATTTTGTGCTCCTTTCTTTTCAAGTTCTTCCCTCTTGGTAATCAATTCCGACTCCATATTAGTTAAAATTATTCTTTGCGCATCAATTGAATCTTTCAAATTTTTGTCTATTATAGGACATGCTGAAATTGGTAAGCCGAAGTGTTGTACTGCAATCCATGTACTTCTACCTTGATACACTCCTTGGCCTACAGCTACACCAATTTCTGTGTAACGATTATTCAAGATATTCGCCCGATGACCTGGGCTTGCCATCCATGCATCAACAAGATTTTTATTTGTCGGAAAATTACCAAGTGCGAGATTCTCGCCAATCATGATATACAAATATCCTTCATTATCGGCCAGATTTGCTACGCCGACACCTGATGGCGAAACATGTTCGAAGTATTGTTTTGCAAACATATCTTGCACCTTCTTTTTTGCTGAAGCTGTGATTTTTGCATTATATGTAAGCGGAGGTAGGTTACCATTTGCCTTGCGGGCTTCATTGGTAAAAGTAATTATACCTGAAGCAGTTAGTTGTGCACTCTCATTTTTAATGATCCCTTCCGCCTTTAGTTCTTCGTCGGAGACGGTAAGGGTGCCAGGTGTAACAACTTGCTTTTTGATGACCGTTGACTTCCCCGCTTCAGTTTTTTCATCAACTCCAATTTCTATCGGTTGTTCTGGAATATTAAAAAAATTGTGCTTAATTTTATTGTAAAGAATAAAGAGATCACCTTTAACTATATACAACGTTGAAAGTACGAATATGATAACGAGAAGATTAAATATGCTTTTTTTAAATATGTTCATAATTATTATTTACATGTGACTGATTTTAAATATCCGGCTTGTTCTGCTTCCCCTTCGGAAGAAAAGTAAACACGGTTCGCCTCTTTTATATTTTTTGCCCCGGAACACCAAGAAAAATAATATTTCTTGCCATTTTTCGAAGCAAGAATCTTCGCTGTCAGATGATTCGTCGCAAACGCCGGTTCAACAGCGTTCAATGTTAATGCAGAATTATTCGAAATGCCTTTTAAGGAAGATAGGTTACTATTGTCTTCGATTGTCACCGGCTCTCGCCTACCCTCAATTATGGAAAGCCTTCCAAGTCCGAATGATGCGCAACTTACGATGACAATAATGGCCATGACATACCAATCATGCGCCGTGATCTTTTTCAGCGCTTGGTGAAGTTTTTCCATACCACCATTATAACAGGCTTTTTATAAAAACCATGTTAATAGCTTGCTTTTTTAGTAAAAATCTTATATACTGCCTTCTATAAAAGTAAGCCGATAAATAAGGACTTTAAACAATATGGCACATAGAAAAGCGGGTGGTTCCGCTAAAAACCTAAAAGATTCCAATCCAAAGTACCTCGGTACGAAGCTTTATGACGGCCAAAAGGCTAAACACGGCTCTGTAATCATTCGTCAGCGAGGCACTAAAATTCTTGCTGGTACCAATGTAGGAACCGGCAAAGATTACACTCTCTTCGCTCTTAAAGAAGGTATTGTTAAATTCGGCACAAAACGAAAGATTCACTTCAATGGAAAAACAATGGTCAAAAAGACCGTAAGCGTAAAATAATAAAAACCCGGCATATGCCGGGTTTTTATTTGTTTGATTTTAATCTATTCTTTTTCAATAATAAGTGTAAAGGAGGACTCCTTCCCTTTCGCTGATACAGCTATCTTATGTTCACCGAGATCTTTCAGTGGTTTATCGAATTCAATGAAATCCGGATCGATTGAAATATGAGCTTGCTTCCTCAAGGCTTCGACTATGTCTTCTTTACGGATGCCAGCAAATAGATGCCCAACATTGTTTGTTTTACCTTTGATAGTTATTGAAGCGACGGAGATTTCTTTCAGATTTTTCATCAACAGATCCATCTGTATTTCTTTTTCAACATGCACAGACTTTTTCATACTTTCAATTCTTGCGATACCTTTACTTGTAGCCAGTTCAGCAAGTTTTTTCGGGAAAAGAAAGTTATTAGCATATCCATCACCGACTTCTTTGATATCGTCCTTCTTTCCGATTTTTGGAACATCTTTCAATAAAATGATTTTCATAGATTTTACTTATTTAATAATTCAACCGCTTTATCCATTTGCGGGTCGCGCTTTGCATCTATATCCTTCTCTGTAATCGGAATAATAAAGTCCGGTGTAATGCCTTGGCTTGAGATAGAAATACCGTTAGGTGTCAACCATTTGGCAACCGTGATTTTTAGAGAAGTGGTGGGTGTGATATCCACAAGTTCTTGGACTGAGCCTTTGCCATAAGTCTTCTCGCCGACAAGTTTCGCTACGTGGTGTTCACTGAGCGCGCCTGCGAGAATCTCCGAAGCAGATGCCGAACCACCATCAACAAGAATTACAAATTTCAAATTGTCATTAAAAATATCATATCCTTTACTACTATACACATCTTCTTTGCCAACTACACCGTAATCTTCAGAAACGATTGTCTTCCCTATCGGTAAAAACCAGCTTGCCATATCAACTGCAATATCAAGGTATCCACCAGGATTACCGCGCAAATCGAGAATGAGTTTATTATCGCCTGATTGTATAAATTCACGTAAAGCATCTCGGAAGAGATTGGCAGCATTTGCTGAGAAGCTATACAGTCTTATTACAAAAATCCCGTCCTTTCGAGCTTCAGTATCGATAGTTGGAACCATGATGATGTCACGAACAATTTTTATTTCGCGAGTGTTTTCTTCTCCATCTCGGAAAATAGCCAAGGTAACAGATGTTCCCTTCTCTCCACGCATGAGCTTGATCGCCGCATCTATTGTTAAATCAGAAGTTATCTTGTCATCGATTTTTAAAATTTTATCTCCAGACTTAAGACCAGCATAGTCTGCAGGAGTTCCCTTGAGCGGAGCAATGATTGTCAAAATTTTATCTTTAATCCCAACTTCCATTCCAAGCCCACCGAATTGACCACTGATTATTTCCTGGAAGCTCTTTGAATCTTCAGGTGGAAAAAAGGTTGTATATGGATCATTGAGAGAATTTGTAAGCCCTGCAATTGCACCCCATACTCGAGCTTGATCAGAGGTTTGAACAGCATTCGGATATTTTTCATTTATAAGATTCCAGACTTTCCAAAATGGTTCGAAGTCAGCATTTGTAAGGGCATTCTTAGAATCAATATTATCTATATTTTGAATTTTTGTTATTGAAGGCCTGTGCTGATAGCCAACATAAACACCCGAAAAGAAAAAACCGCCAAGCAATAAAAGGGACAGCCCTATATAAAGAAATCTCCTGTAATAATTCATAATAAGCGAGTTTATTATCGCAAAAAATACCCTTATGAGCAAGTACTGTTTATAGGATAATTTAAAAATAAAAACTTACTATTGCTAGTTTTTTTCGAGTGCGCCGACTGTATATGTATTAGCCGGATCCCAAAGCATCCAAGAAGTAAGCCCGACATCATATGTTGCTTTAATTTGCGCGCGAACCATGTCTGAAGTGTATGTTGCTCCGAGGCTGAAATCTTGCAACCATGGGCGGAGTTTCAAAGGATTTTCTCCAATTGCTTTTGCTCTCTCCACAGCTTTGTTCATTGAATATTGAATTGTCTCATAAGGCATCGCGGCAGGATTTTTATAACCATTCCATGTCGGAGGAAAATGCGATGGGTAGACCATGGGCGCCACATAATCAAAATACGGAAGAGTATTCTCAAGCACTTGCCCAATATTGAGATCATCAGTGTTTGTCGCAACCATTCCGAAAACGTCTGCTGATGTTTTAATACCTGTGTTTTTCAGGTGATCATGAAGATACATGAAAAAACCTTTAACAACTTCAGGCTTACTTTTACCTTCACTTATCGGAAAGTAGATATTTTTCATATTACCGTCGGATGGAAAGCGGATATAGTCATAGTTTATCTCGTCAAAACCATCGGCGTATGCTTCATTACTAATGGCAATTATATAATCCCATACATCCTGAGAACCGGCATCAAGCCAGCCAATTCCTTTATGATCAGTCCAGATTATAGATTTGTCAGTGAATTGTTTAACGGCAAGATCAGGGCGGGATTTGATCAGATATGGATCTTGGAATACTGCAACACGTCCGATAACATAAATACCCTTACTATGAAGAAGCGATATTAAACCTATGATATCGGAAATGCGTTTTTCCGATGATCCTATTTTTTGCAAATACGGGTCAGAAACTTCGAAAGCGATCTTGCCTGTATAATCTTTGATATCAATGACAACAGTATTTATTTCTGTTTCATCAATGATTTTTATAAGTTTATTTCTAAAATCCGTCGTACTTGCCACCCAGCTCGACATATAAATAGCTTTAAGCGGTTCCGGTGTTTGAGTATGAGTCACTGAAGTCCTATCAAAGGGTCCTACTTCGATATTTTTTTGAACTATGTCTACTATAGGCGCTTCAATTAATGACTGCTGGTCAGTATTTAATACTTGAGCTGATTGAGTAAGATATTTTACCGAGTACAATTTTGGCAAACCAAAATAACCGAGTGAAAAAGATCCTAAAATGCTTAGACTTATGAATATAAGATTTTTGGTGGTTATCATATCTATTTATATGGTTGGCGTCGTCGGCTTATGTTCGGCGTAAGTTGCTGTCATGGATACGCCTTTCGGAGTATTTCGCGTTCGCTCTCTATTCATCAGATATGATATGCACATAATACCGAGACCTGAAAGAATAAAGAAAAAATCTTTCCATGATCTAGGAAAACCTAAAATCGGAAGCGCTAGAAGTGCCACCCAAAGCCCCAAGAGAAATACAATTCGTTCTTTTGACATAAAGAGTTAAAAAAATAATAAAAATATATATGCAGTATAGCGTGTTCATCTTCCTTCCACAATCACCACGAATTCCCCACGGACTTTTGATGGGTTAGACCCGAAAAATATAGTGAGTTCACTAGCAGTTCCCTTCTTTATTTCTTCAAACATTTTAGTCAATTCACGAGCAATAATAACTTGTCGTTTTGCATCCAAATGTTTTTCAAGCGACTCGAGTGTTTTGATTATTCGGTGTGTGGATTCATAAAAGGCTACAGTCCGTTTGGATTCAGAAATTTCTTTGAAAAGCGTTTCTCTCCCCTTTTTATGCGGCAAAAATCCAAGAAAAAGAAATTCCGATGCCGGCATGCCGGATGCTGAAAGCGCTGAAACAAGCGCAGATGGACCAGGAATAGGCACAATAGATACTTCATCGCCGAATTTTTCGCGTACCCGTGCAACGAGGAGTACACCAGGATCGGAAATGCATGGAGTACCTGCATCAGAAACTAATGCAAGATTTTTACCCTCTTTCAACATACGAATAATCACATCTTCTTTTGAAAGAGTGCTATGGCTATGATAGCTCATAGTCGGCTTGTTAATATTATATTTATTAAGAAGCTTTTTAGTTGTGCGTGTGTCTTCGCAAAGTATAGTATCCACTCCACCTAAAATACGAATAGCCCGAAGTGTAATATCTTCTAAGTTTCCAATTGGCGTACCGATGATGTAAAGAGTGCCTATCATATTTTCTTTTCCATGTTTTCAATAATTTGATCTATTATTTCCATACTTGAAGTATATACTTATTTGTTATTACAGAGAAGGTATGAGGATACGATAGCTGCAGTCTCGATCCGCAGAATGAGGTTGCCCAAACTCACTGCTTCCGCACCCGCTTCATTTGCCATAGATAATTCCCTTTCAGTGAACCCACCTTCGGGGCCAATAAATATGGAAATATTTTCTGAAGAATTTAAGTTTCCTTTTTGGAATTTACCGCTCGGATCAAAAATAAAAATCTTGCCTAATTTTTCCGCTTGCTTAAGCGCATCTTTGAATTGTATCGGTTCGGAAATCTGAGGAATAATTCCCCTGCCTGATTGCTCAGCGGCTTCTTTGGCTATTTTTTCAGCACGGTCGATTCGAAGTGCAGTTTTCACCGAACGTTCTGTGATAATCGGAATAATTTGATATATACCTACTTCAGTAGCTTTCTGCACTATGAGTTCAAAGGTATCTTTCTTTGGTATTGCACAAAATAGAGTAACTTTATTTTGCGGTTCATTCTCATTAATTTTAACCGATTGTATTTTGCAAATGATTTCTTTTTTTGAAATATCTGAAATTTCTACCATTGCTTCTTTACCATTACCATCACACAGCACGAGAACATCTTCGTTTTTAAAACGGAAAACATTTTTCATTTGATGAAGAAGGTCATGATCATTGATCACAATCCTGTTTTCATTAAAAGAAAAATCACCGAAAAATCTCTGCAACTTCATAAAGAAAAATTAACTGAAGAGTACGAAAACCGCCGCCATCAAAATAAGAGATGCTAAATTGTATCCTTGATTAATCAAGTACAAACCCCATGATTTCTTAGGAAATGCGAAAAGGTATTCAGATGCGCCGAATGAACCCACAAAACCAATAAAGAGTAAGGTTACCAATTTTGCATAAAGAGGAAAACTTGGCGGAAACATACCTAGAATCAATGCCAAAACTCCGGCTGTAACACATGTAGTCAAAAACGAGAATCCATAAGTTTTAGCCATACCTTCCGGTTTTGGGCCTCCTGCTGTAACACCCATAAGCTCCATCCATTTTTTGCCGAAAAGAATCTGAGAGTACCAAATAAACCCGAGTGCCGTTGAGGCAATCGAAGCGGCGAGAACCATTAAAAAGAAAGATATATACATGTTTACAAGACTCGTTCCGGTAGTTGTTTCGCGGAGACTTGGGAGCGCGACTGGCGCGAGCACGAGGAATTTTCTACCAAGAAAATATCCGTACTCCGCGAAATAACTACCGGAAAAGAGTATTTATTAATTGATATCTCTCTATCTTACTCTTTCAGAAACATCCTCGCAATGCGTAGCTCATCGAAATCATACTTACCTTTTAGTAATGAATATACAGGCGACAATTTGGTATCTTTTGATTTTTTAAACGCATCACTTATCTCTTTCAGTATTTTTTTATCAAGTGCAAGATATGAAAGATCGAGTTCTGGATGCATTTCTTTTAATTTTTCCAAATGTGTAATTATGGTGCCTTCCGTCATATCACGTTCTTTTGCCATTTCAATAAGACTTTTCTTTTCTTCAACCAACTTGCGAGTCTCTTCATATGTACTGCCGCGAATAACCACCTTCTTATCAAAATTCTTATTTCTTTTTATTTCTTCCACATCAAGAGTTCCACCGGACTGCACTACGAAAGTATCATGCATAAGCTTCAACCCTTTTTCATCAAGGTTTTCAAAAACTTCCATTATTTCTTCGGAACGATTTTTAAGTTCTTGGTCAAGATCTAGAATTCTAGCATCCACCTCAAGCGCAGTTTTATTGAGCCCCATGAGGCAAAGCCCCTCGAGTGATCTTAGGCGCGAAAGAGCCACATACCCTTGGCCCGCGACGAATGATTTGGAAAGGTCGATTTCGGCGGCATCGAGGCTCATCCCTTGGCTTTTGTGGACTGTAATAGCCCAAGCGAGACGGAGAGGAATTTGGTCAATCTCAGCTTTCACTTTTCCATCCTCCTCCACCGCCCAACTCTCGGAAGAAACTGTGATTTCCCTTCCGTCTTTCAATTTCACAATAGGCAAACTTGCATCTGAATCATCAAAACCAATAACAGTTCCGAGTGTGCCGTTCGCATATCCTTTTTCAAAATTATTTTTGACAAACATCACTGCCGCACCCTCTTTTAAGCGAAGCGTCTCCGGAGCGAGACAGCTTTTCTTTAAATTTTCCACTAAGTTTCCCTTCCCTCGCGAGGTCATTTCATACACTTCCATATCACCTGGTAATTTTTCAAGTTCTCGATTATTAAGTGCATCCACATCTGCATTATGCGTGTAGAGCTTGGTCGGCATCACGCTTCCTTCGGGCGCTTTTCTATATCGACTGCGAAAATGTTGCATTGTTTCTTCTGATACATTCGCGCTTCGAATTTCATTTAAAATTTTTGTAAATATGCCGCCTTTTTCTTGACGATGTTGCTCTTCCAAATAACAGATTTTAATATCCATGCATTTCCAAGCATTTGATTGATCTACGAAACATACCTCACTCGCATCTCTCGTAATCGGTGGTAATTGAAAAAAATCACCGGAAAGCACTACTTGCATCCCGCCGAAGGGCTTGTCACTTCGCTTGAATGCCCGTGCAATGCGATCAATCATATCTAATTGCCGCGCATGAAGCATCGAGACTTCATCGATTATCAAGACTTTCGTTTTCTCGAATCTTTTAAATAAATTTTGTTTTTCCTGAAGTACTTCAAGGTCCCAATCAGAAAGACTGTCTCTGATACCAAGCCCAGACCACGAATGGATAGTGATACCGTTCATATGAGTCGCGGCGATGCCAGTAGAAGCAGTTACTGCCACCTCTACGCCATGAGCTTTTAAATAACCGATGTATTGGTTAAGCACATATGTTTTGCCCGATCCGGCATTACCGGTCAAATACACATTAGCTCCAGATTTTAAAATATTAAGCGCTTCAGCTTGAGTCATAATGAAATCTATTATACACAAAACTCACCTATTCTCCTTTTATTTTTTTATTAGACGATACACTCTTCCAGCTCCATCATCGGTAATATACCCAGTACCACCAGAGAAAATTTTAATATCCGCAGGCCTACCGAGCTTCTTACCATCTTTCGTGAGCCAGCCAGTGATGAAATCTTCTGTGCCTAGATACTTCCCTTTCGCATCAAGTTTAATCCGTACAATCTTATATCCTGTAGGTTCTGATCTGTTCCACGAGCCGTGATATGCCACAAGGAGATTATACCAATGCGATTCTGGCCAGCCTTCTTCCGGGATAAATGACAAGCCGAGCGGCGCAGAATGAGCTTGTAGATCTACATGAGACTCTGTTTCAAACGGCTCCATGCAGGGATTCCGTATGTATACATTTTTATCAAAATTATCATCATGGATATTTTTGCCGTAGCAATTAGGCCATCCGTAATTTTTATCTTTTTTGATAATATTTATTTCATCGGGCGGAATATTGTCGCCTAACAAATCCCTGCCCATTTCTGTCGCCCATACATCACCGGTAACGGGGTTCAAATTCATAAATACAGAATTTCGAAGACCGCGAGCAAATTCAGTAAGTTTTTTTGTCTTAATATCATAGGCCAAAATTTTTGCATACTCTGTATCTTTTTCAATACACACATTACATGATGAACCGACGGAAATAAGCAGTGTATCTTCATTTGGTGACGGCATAAATAGTAAAGATCGAGTGAAGTGATTATCTGAGATAGATGAGGAAATACTAGCGAGCCTCTTTTTATTTGAAAGTGAGGGATTTGCGGAATCATAATCAAATTGCGAAAGAGCATTTGATTCAGCAACATAAAGCAAGCATGTTTCAGCACCAAGAGCACCATCGCATCGGAATGCCATACCGTGGGGCTTCTTGAGCCCTTTTATGAGTACTTTATGTTCATCAGCCACACCATCACTATCTGTATCAGTAAGAGCTGTAATGCTTCCTTCGCTAGTCTGACTAACGAGAATCCTCCCCTTCGAATCAATCTCGAGCGCGCGAGCACCGGTGACATTTGAGGCGAATATATTTAACCCAAATCCTTCAGGGATTGAAAAGTTGGAAGCAATAAATGCATCTTCAACTTCTTTCGGTAGAGTTGTTTCAGACACTGGAGTTTGTGTGGGTATATTAATGCTACCGATTTTAGTTTTGAAAAGATACAAACCAATTCCGGCAATAACCAGAATGATAATAATTATTTTAAATGCTTTGGAAAAAATAAAGTTCTTCATAATTTATATTATAGCATTATGGCAATCTAATTTTATTATTTGAACCCAAACCAACTATTCGCTTATTCGCGCGAATTAGAGATTGAATACTAAAAAATAGGGCTTGAAAAAAACAAGGTTTTATGAATATTTACAGAACAGAGAGAGTTGCATTAATAATGCTCGGTAGTGGTTTATTTAGACTGTAATACATTTGCAAACTCTCTTGCTCGCGATCGAGAATGTCTACATTACGCAAAATCATCAAGTGCTTGGATGTCGCCTTGAATGAGCGTTTGATCGCGCCAGCAATATCCCCTACGGATGCGCGATTTTTTGATTTGATATATTTAAGAATCGCAAGACGGCGTTTGTTAGCAAGGGCTTTAAATATTTTTTCCAATTCTTTTTCTTTCATACTTATTTATTTTATATACTCCATTTTGTTATCTATCAATTATACACCCAGCTTAACTATTCGCCTATTCGAGCGAATTAGAGATATGATTTGGGAGAGGAGAAAGATGTTGATGGGTTAAGAAATTAGGGCTTTGGGAAAATTATACCTTCGGATTTGAGTTTGCGGATTTTTTCAGATCGACCACGATTGTATTCACCAGCAACGCCATTACTTCTGATCACTCGATGACATGGAATATCCGGATTATAGTTCTTCTTCAATATACTCCCCACCGCCCGCGAGGCATTCACACTCCCCGTCTTCTCTGCAACCTGTTTATAAGTTAAGACCTTACCCTTAGGAATTTTTTTAACAATACTTAAGACTTTCTCTTGGAATGATTGCATTTTATTTCTCAATTTCTTCCCTTGCATTACAGTATGTGCAATAATCACACTCAGAGCTTGGCTCAGGCATTTCACCATCAAGACAACTTTTGATGTCATACAATACGCCTTCCACCCATGAATCGTCTCCGGTATAAGGCAGTATATCAATATCAAATTCCAATTTTCCATCAAAGACTTCACGATCTGTTTTACCATTACAGTATACAAAGTAGCCGGTGTCTGAAACTTTCAAGCCATTCTTGCGCAACAGCCATTGATACATTTCCATCTGGCGTTTGTAGCCCATCTGCCAGTCAGCATCAAGTGTAACTTTAGATGGTTTGCTTGTCGCTTTGTAATCTACAACAATGATATTCCCGTCCTTGTCGTGCCATAGGTCATCCACCGCTCCAGTCATAATGAAGTTGGTAGGTTCATGCAAGTATTGCACGCCTTTGAAATTCTCCCGCCACTCATTCATCATTTTGTGTTTAAAAGGCACAGCATCGAGGCCGTAAGCTTTCATAAGCGGGTGCGCAACCTGCTTCGCTCTATGTATATCAAATTCCTTTTTTAATAGAGTGTCTACGGCAGAATTGAGAGCAAATGGAAATCCTGGTGGTCTACCTACGCCAAGCCTGCGATCCAAATAAAGGCACTTCGGACAACTCATATATAGTTCAATCTTTGACCGAGACAGCTTAAAAGGCTTCTCCTCCTTCGGATCATATATATTCCTTGTTCGATTGGGATTATAGAATTCGGACATAGGGTTATTTTAGCATGATTTGATACCTCTTAAATATTCTTCAATTCTATCTTTGTTTTCGTTTTCTTTATTTCCTTTAAAATAAAGCTCAATATAAATGAATTCTATTTTATTTTTATGGTACGCATATATAAGTCGGATTGTTCTCGTATGAAGTGATTCGCAATGAATTCGCACCTTTATTATCTTTATTTCATTATCGGAATGTATGATAGTAAAATTTTTTCCTATGCCTGTTGGGCAACTCAAAAGAACAGGCTTGATATCATCTATATCGTTCTCCAAACTTGAATATTTTTTAGAAAGCTTTTTTAATTCTTTCTCAAATTCCGGTAACTGACTGAAGGTTGCCATAGTATTAATTCAATACAGATGTTTCATCCGGTCTGTAAAATACGTGACGATAATTTAGCACTTCTCTATCCTTAGCCACACGCCACGGTGTATCAATATGCGACATATCTGATAATTCTTTTGCTGATTTTGATGCGAGTCGAACAAGCTCATCATCAATATGCTTCAATTCTTCTGCAGAGAGAAGCGAGACCTGAGGCTCGGAAGTAATTAGGTATTTTTTCTGATCATAGTTAAAATATTTACTCCGTACTTCAACTAATTTACCTTGACCTTCCAAATCACGCGAGATTTTCGCAAAAGATATTGGACTCGGTCCATGAGTATTTTTGATATATGTTGCACCAATCAAGTATTTTTGAAACTTCTCGTAAAAGTCAAAATCAATAAAGTAAAGAATTTTATAAATGGCAGTTTGACCAATATTTGGCCGACTACCAACCTTGCTCACAATGTAAAGCAAGACTTGTTTAAACTTTGCTTCACTTTCTTTTGGTATACTTTGAGGATAAATGGTTTCAGAAATAATTTTCTTCTCCATACTATTTTTAGCAACAGATTCATAAGAAGTATTGAAAATACGAGCCAGAAGAACTTTTTGTTCCTCTGTAGGTTTTGCGAGACCTTGCTCGAGCTTTGTGTATGTTGGGCGAGAAATACCGAGACTTTTAGCTGTTTCCGACTGGGAAAAACCGGCTTCTTTGCGCTTTATTTTAATCCACATAGACATGCGTAGATATTAACATATTGTCCACTTTTTGCAACTTGACTGTGGATAATGTAAGAATGTAAAGTGAGTATGCCAGATTGGTCGAACTGGTATTTATCACAAAATACTTATACGGTTATATGGCAACATACTACATCAAGAAAGATAATAAGGCTCAATACTATTGGATTCTAAAATCAAGCAATGGAGAAATTGTTTGTATGAGTAGTGAGGCCTATGATTCAAAACAAGGTGTAAAAAAATCGCTTAATTGGAATCAGGCAAATGGTAAGACAACAGATATAGTAGACCTTGTTTAGAGGTTCTTGAGCAAAAGATACTGGCTTATTGAGAGCTTGATGGGAAGAGATAATCAGAACACAGACTTTCAGAACCAACATCCTATGAAGGCGCAAGAAAGGTATGCCTCGCTCATAAAAATACCGCACTAAGTGCGGTATTTTTATTTATTTAAAAGTCGTTTTTGTAATTCAATAATTATTTCTTGATTTCTTTTATTTTGCTCTAGTAATTCTTGATTAATTTTTTGCATAGTTTCAACTGACTCCGTTTTTTTTGAATATTCTCTATAGGTCGCAGAGTTGAAATGCCATGCATCTAAAATTATTCCTCCAACCATTAAAAGCATGCTAATAAAGCCAACCACAAGTACACCTATTACAATTTTTATATAAAAATCAAACTTACTAGCAATATCAGCAACAGGATCAAATATTTTATATTTTGGTTTTTCATTGATCATGATTTAATAAACTCCAGTTATAGCTGTTGTATCATTGTCTGTTTTAATTTCTAAGTCTTTATTAAAAAATTGTGGATCGTGAAAATTAATACCACCAAAGCTAGTATTTTGGAATCTTACCCCTGGTCCAAATTCAACACCGCCAACACGAACACGCTGTCGTGGTTCAAGACTTCCATCTGGATGTATTATAAAAATTGAATCAAAATTTACTCTTGCCATGTCGTTTTAGTATACCTCTTATACAACTCAAACAAAAACTCAATTCTTTCTTCTTTGTTTTTAAATTTCTTTCCATAACAAGCATCTACTGCTATGTCAAGGTTTTCGTGTGCTTTTACAAGCTCAGGAGGCATTGTATTAGGATCATATAAATCAGCGAGTGAGCTATGAGTAAACTTTAGGCGTGCATCAAGAACTCCTTGTGCACAAACTTCAACTTTCTTATTTTGCTCATCAGAAATTCTTTCTGGCCAAGGAAAGTTATTATAAACTAATTTACTAGAATATCGAAAACGACTTTCTAATTTACCACAAACATAGAATACCCATGTCATATGCATTACTGATTCTAAAATACCAAAATCAAAAAGGGTAGCGTTAGGAATGACATAAACTTGATTTGAGGCAATTATATTTTTATCTAAGTAGGCAATAGGAATATAGTCTCTATTTTCTGATGAAACTGTGGGAAAAGCAATATAAGAAGTTTCAGGCTGTCTTATCTCAGCAAAAAGAGTTGGAGTTCTTGCTAATTCAACTGTATTTTTTCTTTCACTATTCTGCCTCCATATCTTTACTTTTTCTATTCGCTCGATTATTTTCGGAATTTTTTTTAATTCCGTTGGGTCAGCACCTTTTAACCATAAACAATATCTTTTCTCGTTATGAAGCAATTCTCTTCCACCAATAAATGGCCGTATATATTTTTCTGCTAAAGAACTAGACTCAATTATTTCATCTTTATCTGATTCTGATAGAGTATAATTTCCATCATCTAGAGCAAAACTTCCATAATTAATTTTTGGTGCATTGGAAATTGACTCAGTTCTATTTTCAATAAATATGTCATCCCCTGCTACTAAATAACCATTAATATGTGCGACTTGCTTTTCTTTAGGTTCACTTCTTACTGTTTCGTATTCATATAAATAATTTTTTAAAGAATCTTCGTGGGCAAACCCGACAATAATACAATAAACTGCAGCCACTCCTGGAGCATCATTACTCCACTTAAATGTTTGGTGCGCAAAATGAATACTTACATGATATTTTTCTTTTAATCTTTTCCATAAAATAGCAACTTGCTCACCTTGGCAAATGCTATTAGTAGAAACAAAGGCAGTTTTAATATGTGTATTTTCCATATATCTTGATGCTTTTTCATACCATGCTGTTACAAAATCAAGATTTCCGGCACCCTTCATATTATCAAAAATCCTCAAAAAATTTTTTTTCTGTTCCTTTCCCATGAGACGAGCACCCACAAATGGTGGATTACCTAGGATATAAGATAGATCATTTTTTGGGACAACACTTTCCCAGTCAGTAGTGAGAGCATCAGCGTGTACAATGGTAGCTGGTTCACGAAGTGGAATACGCGCGTAAATAACCCCAAATTTTTCTGAAAGTAATTGATTCATCTGATGGTCAACTAAGTACATCGCTACACGTGCAACAAGAACAGGAAATTCTTCTATTTCAATCCCATAAAATTGATTTACATTTATGATAGAAAGTTCTTCAGCTCCAAACATTCTCATACTTGCATCTTTTTTTGTTCTTTTTTTAAGTAAGATTTCAATTTCAAGCTTGCGAAGTTCTCTGTAAGCAATAACTAAGAAATTTCCACACCCACAAGCTGGATCTAAAAAGTTCAATTTTGATAATTTTTCATGAAATATATCGAGTTTTTTCTTGTCGTATTTAACTCTGTCAAATTCAACATATAGTTCATCAAGAAAAAGTGGTTGAATAACTTTAATAATATTTTTCTCAGAAGTATAGTGTGCTCCTAACTGTCTTCTTTCTTTTTCCTCCATTACTCCCTGAAACAAGGATCCGAAAATAGATACTGATATTTGAGACCAGTTAAAACTGCAGCATTTTAATAATTTTAAATACGCAGTAGCGTCAAGTGATATAGATGCAATTTGTTCTTTAAAAACACCTCCATCAATATAATCAAATGCCATTAGTTGTTCATCTAAGTTTGTTTGCCTTTTTTCTCTGGGGGTATTAAGAACATGAAAAATTTCTAAAAGTTTTATGCCAAGATCAGAACCATCTTGGTTTATTCTTTTTTCTATGTAAGTACGAAAATGATTTTTAGGAAAAATTCCTGTGTCATCAGCAAATAAACAAAATAAAATACGAATAAGGAAAACTTCTAGATCATGGCCACTGTATCCTGTTTTTGCAATTTCATTATGAAAATCAGCCATGAGTTGTGCTGCTTTAATACTTGCTTCTTCTTCTTTTTCATAATTTACAGATGTATATCCAGAAATAAAATTAAAAAGATCTATGTGCTTATGCAGATCTTTGAGTAAAAACTCTTCTTGGGTGTCTTTTTCTGAATCGTATAGACGAATTTTTTCGAAATCAGAGACAACTATATATCTAGGTAATTCTTCATCTTTTAATCCTGGAAAATACCCTTTAGCCTGAGAATATGCTTTGTCTAGACTTTTGCCACGAGATTTGTGCTCCGCAAGCATTACACCCTTCCATAAAACATCAATATAACCCTGTGAACCATCTTGTTTCTTTACTTGATATTCAAAAGAAGCAACACGGCGTCTAGACATCCCAAAAACATTAAAAAAATCATCCCAAAAACTCTTAGCTTCTGCGTCTTCATTAACTTCGCGCTCCCACTCATGAGCAAAAGTAACTGAACGATTTCTAATTTCATTTAGGCTTATCATTCTCGAATTCTCTCATATTTTCAGGCTTTTTCCAAACCCTATTTGCACCTACCACCTACAGATAATCCAACAAACTCAATCGTTTTCTTACACAAATCGAGAATGGTCGATTCTTGTACGAAAACATGGTCTTCGAGGGGGTATGTGATTAGGGTGGAGTTTTTAGTTGCTTCGTAGAGCAGGGCTGATTGCTCGAGTGGGATTGTTTTGTCTTCTACGCCGTGAACTATCATGATCTTCTGGCCTTTAAGACGGCTGAGGCGATTGACTATTGATGCATTGTTGTAGATAGTAGGATTTTTCTTCAAAGGACGGCCATCGAACAATGCATTGAAAATTGAAGTCTGAAGGTCATCAAGAAGTTTTTTCCAATCAGAGACGCCACTGATAGTTATTGCGCCATTAATAGTTCCCGGGTACGCAACGAGCGAGCGCATAGCCAGGTACCCGCCATAACTATTGCCCATTACATAAACTTTATTAATCTTTTCTTTCCCGCCCAAAGGATTATCTGGTCGGGCAGGCTTCTTCATATAATCAATCGCATTTTTCACACCGGAGACATCGCTCATGCCGACGTTTTTATATAAATTTTCAGAAAATGCTCTGCCATAGCCGAAGCTTCCGCTGTAATCAAGCTTGAGCACGCTCGCGCCGGCACTCTGCGCTTCTTGTAAAATATATTCAAAACGGTTGTAGTTTACAAAAGAATGATAGCCTAGGCTCGTCTGCCTGTACGGTCCGCCATGGAGCCAGATGATTAAAGGGTGCGATTTCGCAACACCTGAGGGCATCAACACTCCGGAAACTGATCCGATTTTTACCGCCTTTTGATTTATCGGAGCATTAGATGCTTGGACGAGAGAAAGCTCACGGATTTTATTTGTCGCTGGATCATAGAAAGTTGGATCCGCCTGTGTACTATGAATAACACTAAACATGAGCATGTCGTGTACGCGGAGAAGCGAAGGTCCGTAGGAAACATTTCCAATAACCTTTTTTACAGTCTCTTTTTCAATATCATATTTATAAAGATTCCATTCATAAGGCGCTTCTCTGTTCGCGGTAAAGAAAATAGTATTGTCATCCCAGACTATGAAATCAGTAACTGTATACTTTTTACTGATTAGCTGTGTTTCTGTAACTTTATCTTGAATTGGCAAACTAACTTTATACAAAGTCTGGAAGCCGGAACGATCATCCATATAAACAAAAAACTTTTCACTCGGCGCAAATGAAATAAGACGATTTCCTTCTCGCATTAGATCCCAAGTGCTTTTAGATGTTGATTTACCAAAGTCATACGAAGTATTTGTTGAAGTATCTAATAATTTAAACGATCGAGTCTTTTTCGTAGGGTGAATACCGCTATAAGCTGCTGTGTAGCGTCCACTCGATGAATAGGCTTGGAGTATGCCGATTGATGGCTTTGGAGTTATTGTAGTAGCTGTGGGTGGTGTGGGAGTTGCCACCTTTTCAATACTAGGAGGAGGAATTTCACGCTCGCCCACCTTCTCGCATACAAGGGTCGTAAAAGGGCAATGATAAGTCTTTTCAGTCTTCATATCTGAATACGAGACAATTACATTAGTTGCATCATAATCAACTACCTTGCCTTGCAGAAATGGTAGTGCGTGTATAGTAGTAGGAAAAATAACAAACAGAAAAATAGCGGTAAGTAAACCTTTAAATATTTTCTTTGAATGCATATAGTCAGTATATACTAACTGATGAGATAGAGAACCATACCAACAAGAGCGAAGACTATTGAGAGAACCCAAAAGCGCATTGTAACTTTGTATTTCGGCCAGCCGATAGCTTCAAAGTGGTGGTGAAGTGGCGCGATTTTGAAAATGCGTTTGTTGTTGCGGAATTTACGCGAAAGCATTTGAAGGATAACTGAAAGAGATGTAAGTACAAGTGGCATAGCAACTATCGGTAATATAAGCACTGAATTCGTCATAAAAGCTATCACTGCGAGTACCACAGTAAGCGAAAGCATCCCCGTCTCCCCCATGTAGAAGCGCGCAGGCGGGATATTGAACCAAAGGAATGCCAAGGTTGCCCCGGCAATCACTGCGCTGAATGCCGCGAGGTCTATCTGATTATTAGAAAATGCGATGCCTGCATATGCGAGGAAAATAGGTGCGAGAACACCGCCAGAGAGGCCATCTATGCCGTCAATAACGCTTGAAGAAAATACTGCAAGCATAACGAGAATGAAAAATGGAATAAATAAGATCCCTAAATTTAATTCCCCACCGAATGGAATATGGATGGAATGCATATCAAGCTTGAAATAAAACCAAAAAGAAACAAATAAACCGATTACAATCAAAGTACCGATTTTAATCCAACGAAAAACTTCACCATCGCGCGCATATACACCGCGCCCTGAAACTTGCAGTAAATCATCCACAAGGCCTATCAATGCGGCTAGAATAAATGCCACGATAGGAATGAGTGTCTGGTTGCGGCTTACAAATTCAAGCTTACCTGTGATTGAATTCGGAAATAAAACAAAAAGTATAAAAAGTGCGGAAATTGTAAGAAGCGCTGAGAGCCAGATAAGCATACCGCCTACGCGCGGAGTACCAAGCTCCCCTTCTTCGTTGTGAATTTTTTTAAAATCTTCAGAGATAACATCTATATTGTTCGTACTGCGAGAAGATTTTTTCCAAAGTTTATATTTAAAAAAGTAATGCGAAAGAATCGGCGTGATGCCAATACCGATGAAGAATGCGAGAATGGCGGGGAGAAAAACTTTGACGACATCTATGGTCATAATAAGCGTAGTATATACTTTTCAGCTCTTTCCGCAAGAATTTTAATATCCTGAAATCTGCCATCATAAGTAGAACCAAGCACCGCAATTGCGACCAAATGCCCAGGAGATGGCTCAGTGATAATTACTAGATTCCCCCCGGCAAGATCCGTGAAGCCGGTCTTTGATGCGCGCAGATTCCTAATATCTGAAGTAAAAGTATTTGTATTTTTCACTGTGTGGTTGAAATTGTAAGCCGAAGCGACTGTTATAGCAGAAGATGCGGTAACTCTGAAAATATCAGGATACTTCTGGTAACTATATGCGAGCAGGTACGCCATATCACGAGCGGAACCATGAGCGCCTGCGTACGCTTGGTCGAGATCAAGCCCAGTCGAATTTTCAAAATGAGTCTGAGAAAGACCGAGCTCGCGAGCTTTTTTGTTCATAATATATGTAAAATTTCTATTTTCTACTTGCACAGATTGCGCAACCGCTTCTGCGCCATCATTTGATGAAGAAACGAGTGTGAGCTTGAGCAGATTGGCAAGTTTCCATTTTTCATTAATTAAAAGCCCGCTATTACCTTCTGCTTTGAGTGATGCATCTGAGATAGTTACCATTGCATCCCTGCCTGCAGTATCGAGAGCAATAAGAGCAGTCATGACCTTCGTAATAGATGCGAGTGGAAGCGGATCATCCGCTCGTAACATAAAAATTTCTTTTTGTTCTGTAATATCAAACACATACACAGCCTTTGCCTGTAGATTCATATCTTTGAAAAAAGCTGCGCGCTGTGACGCTTCTTTAATCTGTTCTACGACAAGAGCACGCTCTTTAGCCAATACCAAATGAGCCTGGATAAAATAAAAAGCAGAGAGTGTTACAGATAAAATAAGTATAAATAGAAGATCCCCGCGGAGAGTCTTCCACTTTTTCGTATCTGCACGCAAAGTTTTTTTCACATTCTTCGCGTAAGAGAAAACGAGCTTATTAACATCGAGCTTTTGTTTTCGTGCCATATTATTTTATTTCCTCATCGCCCTCTGATTGTTCAGAGATATTTTTCGCAAGCGTTTGCTTGATTGATTCAAAATCAGGCAAATCTTCAATCTTAGAAACGCCCATGAATTGTAAAAGTTCAAAGCTTGGCTTGTACGCGAATTTACGATTATCTTCCGGATGGTTAACTTTTTCAATTAATCCGCGAATCAAAAGATTACGCAAAATGAAGCTGGAATTTACTCCGCGAATGTAGTCAATCTCGCTTCTGGTCACAAACTCTTTATATAGTATTATCGCAATCGTTTCCAAGCTTGCCTTTGAAAGCTCTTTGTTAATTTCTTCTTTTCGAAGGTCTTCAATCAATGTAGAAAGTTCCGAATTAGTGCCGAGTATGACGTCGTCTTCTTTAAACACAAGCGTGAGGCCGCGGTCATTTAATTTTTCGGTAAGCAAAGCGAGAGCGTCGTTTATTTCGCTCATGTTCGCTTTCAAAAGCTTGCCGAGCTCTTTTCGAGAAATCGGTTCACCTTTAAAAAATAAAAGTCCTTCAATTTTTGCGTCTAAGTTCATAAAAAATTTGATTACCCAGAAGCAGGATGATGTGATTTCGAGACGGTCTGGTCGAGCCCGCACTTCTCAAAAAAACCGCGCGGGCGACCCGAGGACCTCGAGAAATTACATCATTCTGCTTCTGGTAGCGTTTCGTCAATTACCCTCTTCTCAATTTCAATATCTGAAAAATTGTCATTCTGCACTGCTTCTAAAATCCCTTCTCTGATAAGCTCCAGCATAGCAAGAAAACCGACAATTACATAGACTTTTTGCTCTTTTATAGTCTCTGCATCTTTAGAGCGAGAGAATTCTTTAAAGCTCATCTTTATGCCAGCTTGGATGCGTGCTGTGAGGCTATCTATCATCTCTTCGATACTCACCACCTTTTTCATATTCACCTTCGGTAAAAATTCCTTTTTCGGAATTGAATTTAAAACATCGTTAATTGCCTGATGCATACGAGGCGTAGTTATAGCGGAATCCGGGCTCCATATCGGCTGGTTGTTTACAAGCGCACCACCTTCAAAAATAATTTGTTTACCAAAACGCTCTTTAATACCGACAGTCGCATCGCGGATAATCTGATACAAGCGCAAACGATCTTCTAAATTTGTGATTTGACTCTCCTCATCTTCAGTCAGATTAATATTTGGCAGGAGTGACTTGGATTTGATTAAAATAAGCGTAGCTGCGACAACGATGAAGCTAGTGATGTCGCTCATATTTGCGCCATCATTCATTGTTTTTATGTGATTGATGTAATCCTCTGTTACCTGTGCGAGCGAAACATCATTCACGAAAAGCTTTCTCCTCTCAATCAAATCAAGCAGAAGTTCCAACGGCCCTTCAAAAACTGAGGTTTTGACTTTGTATTCTATTGTTTCGATTGATTCCATTTATTACTCATATTCTAACGTATTGTTGGAAAAATATGAATTTACCTCTTTTAGAATGCGTGGTATTATATTAGCTGACAGTGTTCTTAACACTAGAGCTTAAATAAAAAAACAAGTGTCATGAAATGGATAGATAGGAAAGTTGAGAAGATAAAATCTGACGAAAATTTGAGAAACAAAATCATATTCGCTGGAGCCATTATTATTTTAACAGTGGTTTGTTTAATATTTATAGAATATTTATAAAACAAAAACTCCGAACAATTTCGGAGTTTTTATCTTTCTTATTAAATAATCTTAATACCAAGCTCTTTCATCTGCGCTTCGGAAATTTCAGATGGAGATTCCATCATCAGATCCTTGCCTTCGCCAGTCTTCGGGAATGGGATCACCTCACGGATATTCGGCTCGCCTTGTAGTAACATAAGCAAACGATCAAAACCCCAAGCGATTCCTCCGTGAGGAGGCGTACCCGAAGCGAGCGCGTGAAGCATGTGGCCGAAATTCTTTTCAATATCTTCTTCCTTATGCCCGATGATTTCAAAAACTTTTTTAAGCGCTTCAGGACGGTGATTACGAATACTTCCCCCGCCTATTTCATAACCATTGAGAGCAATATCGTATTGCGTGGTTAAAATTTCTCCGAGATTTTCCTTATTCATGAGCCATTCCATATGCTCTTCTTTCGGTGCGGAAAAAGGATTGTGAGTGAATGTCCATTCGCCGTGAGTATCAGGATTGTCCGACGTATCAGTCCTTTCAAAGAATGGGAAAGCGATTACCCAGCAGAATGCGAGCAGATTCGGATCATTCTTGTCCTCGCGGATATCCGGGCGGTCATTGCCGTATTTTTCCATCGCGTCTTTATATGTGATTCTTGGGAATGGAATTTGTTGAATCTTTTTTTCAGGATAGAGCGTCTGCACTATATCAATCAAAAGCTTTTCATTCACCGCCATGACGTCTTCTTGCTTCACAAAACTCATTTCCATATCAATCTGAGTAAATTCCGGCTGGCGATCGCCACGAGTATCTTCATCACGCATACAGCGTGCTACTTGGAAGTATCGCTCTGCGCCGGAAGCCATCAATAGCTGTTTGTATTGCTGAGGAGACTGCGGAAGCGCATAGAATTTACCTTTATAGAGACGTGAGGGCACGACATAGTCGCGTGCGCCTTCAGGAGTAGATTTGGTAAGAATCGGAGTTTCAACTTCAATGAAATTTTCTTTGTCTAAGAAATCACGAATGAGCTTGATCATCTTATGACGCATGCGGAGATTCTTCTGCATGCGTTCGCTTCGAAGATCAAGGTAACGATATTTTAATCGCACTTCTTCACCGACTTCGCGAGTATCAGTAGTAATATCAAAAACCGGAGTTTCAGCTTCGTTTAATACTTTAATAGATGTAATCTCAAGCTCAATGGTGCCGTTCTGCCTATCAGCCTGCACATTTTTCTCTGGGCGAGCATTAACGATACCTTCCACTTCCACCACCCACTCTGTGCGGAGAGTCTTTGCTACTTCCATCGCTTCCGTATGATTCGGCAAAACGACACCCTGCACTAGGCCCGACATATCTCGAAAATCAAGAAAAATCAATTTCCCCTGATCACGACGGACATTGACCCAGCCGGAAATAGAGACTTCCTCGTCTTTTTTAGCAGATAAATCTTTAATATAAGTTCGCTCTGTCATGCCCTAGATAATAGCATAAAAGCGATTTTTAGAAAATAAAAAAAACCACCGTACTATTGTTCAGGTGGCTTTTTCGCCGATGCAAACAAATGCATATATTTCGCAAATACTTTCTGCTCGTAGTGATGTTTGTAACTGATCACCTTTTTCCATCTTTCTTTTTCTTCTTCAGTGAATGTATTTAGGATTATTCCCCTATTCACTTTTTCAAGCAAATTTGAAAGGTGGTCTGCAAGCGTCCTCCTCACCATTTCGCTCAAATGCGCGCGTTCGTAAATCGTAAACAACTCACGAATACTGTATTTCGCATTCTCTGCATCTTTCAAAGAAAAATAGTTCTCCTTTGCAATAAGACTTTTGTAAAAATCATTGCAAAGACTTCCCTCTTCATGAAAGATTTTGTGCAAAATATGAGGATGTTCCAAATGTGTTCGTAACTTTTCTACTTCATTATAATTGAAACAGTGCTCAAGCGCGTCATAAGCAGAATCAAGAATTTCATTTTCAGATATTTCAAAAAGCATTCTCGCCTCATGTGCACAGGAACGCATTTTCTTGATAAGCTCAAGAAATGAAGGCGTTGTCGCGATGAAACTGCGTACTAATCTTATCCTCTTTGTAAGATATGAAGCTTGTATGAGATTTTTAATGAATCCTGAAAGCGAATTATGACATATAGAAAGTTCGGCTAATGTTGAGGCTTTACGTATTTTACATTTGGCAATCTCTACTCTCCAAACAATGAAGAGTACGACCACTATCATTAAAATAATAAATAGTGCCCCTGTTGGTTCCATCATGTTAAAGATTTTTATTTATCCAAATTGTATAAGTTATAAATTATTTTGTCAACGAAATTTGGGTTAATCGTAGGACTCTTTTTGAAGTTTGTACAGCTCAGCATATTTACCTTTTTCTTTCATCAATTTCAAATGACTTCCTTCTTCAATCAATTGACCATGCTCAATAACAAGAATATTGTCTGTATTTTTTACAGTACTGAAGCGGTGAGAAATAAGAATTACTGTTCTATCACCTGGAAGTTTCTCAAGTGTTCCGAATATTTCCTGTTCAGCTAGAGCGTCGACAGATGCAGTTGGCTCATCTAGGATCGTAATTGGTGATTCACGATAAAGAACTCGCGCAAGCGCCATACGCTGGCGTTCACCCTTTGAAAGATCTACTCCATCTTCAAATCCCTTCCATAATAGCTGGTCATACTTTTTGGGTAACCGGTCAATAAAATCATGTGCCTTTGCCATTTCGGCAGCTTGTTTTATTTTCTTTTCATTAGGTTCAATGTTTGGATTACCGAAAGCAATAGATTCACGAACTGTAAATTCATATGTGGCAAAATCTTGAAACATTACAGCCAATTGTTCTTGCCAAGAATCAAGATTGATTTCCCGCAAATCTTTTCCGTTAATCAAAATATGACCAGACTCTGGATCATAAATTCTGCACAAAAGCTTTATGAGTGTTGTCTTTCCTGCTCCAGAGAGCCCAACAATAGCAATCTTTTGCCCAGGTTCAACTACAAAAGAAAGATCTTTGATGGCATAACTTTTATTGCTTGCAACATCATATCTGAAGCTGACATTTTTAAACTCAATACGAGGTGGTAAGTCTTTGATATGGAGATTGTAAGCGTCTTTTTCATTTTGAATTTTAGGAACCAAATCATCTATTTTAAACCAGTAGCCAACATAATTAGAAAACTCTGACATCCAGCCAATCTTTCGGAAAAATTCTATAAGCGTCCCCTTAAATCCTCTATATGTGGTATATGCGAAAAACATTTGGCCAATAGGCATAGTACCGCTTATCGTAAGGTGAACAATACGCCACATACCCATTCCAAGAAAAACAACAAACACCCCAAGAGCCAAGAGCTCCCATGTGAGCTTATTGCGTTCGGTTGATTTCAATTCATCATTAAAACTACTTAGAATATTCTTTATCTCACCAAGGAAATTTTTTGCAAGCTGATAAAGCTTAACCTCAATCAATGCAGTCGTATTTTGAAAATGGTGTCGGCGATTAAAATACTTTCTTCGATTTCCGGAGTTAAGGTCCCAAATCCAATAAATATCTTTTCCATATTTAAGTTGAACGTAAAGTGCAGGAATTGCCCCCAAGAATGCGTATAACAAAAGTGTTTGATCTATAAAACCCAGAATAACAAGAGAAACAATAACCCCAATAAGGTTAGAGAAATTATCAATAGAAAAACTAATGAGTTGATAAATACTCATCGACCCTCGTTCATTGGCCTTTTGAGTTAATTCCTGATATTCCGTACTTTCTATTGTTGCAATATCCAGAGAACTTATTTTCTTCAAAAAATAAATTTCTATAAATTGAGTAAGATTAAAGCGAAAATTCGTATCAACAAAACTTTTAATAAGGCTGGCTATATTAGGAATAGCAGTAGCAATAATCAATAGCACTACTGTGAATAAAATTCCCTGTAACCCAGTACCCTCAACTTTGTAATTGATTGTCGAATCAATAAGCTTTCCGAAAAGTCCGTTTTGCAGATACGGAATAACCGCAGTGATCACGGCAATAGTAATAAGGACGATTACTCGCGCCTTGTCGGATTTGAATGCAAAAGAAATAGATTTTTTTAAGTTTTGTAAAATCTTAGAAAAATCAAGAAGTCCTTGCAATGTATAATTGTCTTCTGTATTTTTTATTTTCATTTTTGGATTTCTAAAAACCTTAATCCAATTTAACTCCTATCTTTTCCCTAACCTCATTCATTTTTGGAGCGATGCGGGCTTTTATTTTCAAAGCATTTTCGGCAAGCATGGCCAGTACTTCGTCTTTATTTTTCGCCAACTCTTTACGGCGTTCACGCATAGGAGCGATAAATGCTTCGAGGTCGTCAGCCAGTGCCTCCTTTAATTCTTTATACTTACCCTTCTTTGATTCATATAAATCTTTCAGTTCTGATTCAGGCTTGATTAACTTGTGAATAACATAAACATTTTCTGGAATTCCCCCGCTTGAATCTGTCACGATACCCATCACAAGTTTCCGTAATTCATCTTCTTCAGCGAAAAGAGGAATTGTGTTGCCATAGCTTTTAGACATCTTGCGCCCATCTGTTCCGAGCACAGTCGCTACACTCTCCATGATGAGCGGTTCTGGTAATTTGAATGTCTCGCCGAAAATGTGGTTGAATTTCTCCGCTATGTCGCGTGTGTACTCAATATGCTGTTTTTGATCAAGCCCGACAGGTACTACATCCGCATTTTGAATTAAGATATCGGCAGCCATGAGAATCGGATAATCAAAAACTCCGACATTTATTTCTTTATTCTTCGCTTCCGCATCTTTGAAGGCATGAGCGCGCATAAGGTAAGGCATAGTAGTGATGCAGTTGAAAGTCCAAGCAAGCTCAGTGACTTCCGGAAGGTCAGACTGCTTAAAGAGGCAGGTTTTCTTCGGATCGAGGCCTATAGCAAGATAATCAAGCGCGACATCAAGTATTCCTTGTGTCATTTGCTCTCTATTTTGCACACTAGTCAAAGCATGTAAATCAGCTATGAAAACATAGCTTTCGTAGGAACTTTCAAGATCGATAAACTGCTTCATTGCACCGAAATAATTGCCAATATGTACTGTGCCTGTAGGCTTAACCCCGGAAATAAGAATTTTTTGTGACATGCGAAGATTATAACATTAATCCACAGGGTACGCACAGGTTCTTAAGGATTTTGATTTTTGAATGGTAGACGCGCTGTGGTAGTATCACTGTATGTCCAAAGACTTCAATAAAAATACACAGAGATCGGCGCCAGTCCTACGCGTTCCTCCGCAAAGCTTGGATTCCGAGAAGGCGGTCTTGGGCTCTATCATGCTCCGCCCAGGAGCTGTATATGAAATTGCTGATGTGCTCACCCCGGAATCATTTTATGCGGACAAGCATGCAATGATATACCAATCAATGCTCGACCTTTCGAATAAGAACGAACCTATCGATCTGATTTCGCTCTCGACAAAATTAAAAGAAAAAAAGATACTCGATAATGTCGGTGGAACTTCATATCTGACAGAAATTTCACAGACCGTTCCCTCCTCCGCCAACATCAGGCACTACGCGGAAATCGTTTATAAAAAATATACATTACGAAAACTGATTGAAGCGGCCGATCGAGTCGTCGAGCTCGGCTTTAATGAGGGCGACACTCATATTGATGAAATTCTGGATGAAGCAGGGAAGAAAATTTATGATGTTACTTCAAATCAGAGTAAAAGCCAAAGGTTTGTTCACATCAAAGAAACCTTACCAGAAGCATGGGAGCGATTAGAAAAATTACACGAAAACAAAGGCGAACTCCGGGGTATTTCCACTGGCTTCCGTGATTTGGACGCAATGCTTTCCGGATTCCAAGAATCTGACCTTATCATACTCGCAGCGCGCCCATCCGTCGGTAAAACAACTCTCGCTCTCGATATTGCTCGCCATGCTGCGGTTAGACATAATATTCCTGTCGGTATTTTCTCTCTTGAAATGTCGATTCAGCAATTAGTGGATAGAATGCTCGCGGCCGAATCGCGGGTGAACGCGTGGAATCTGCGCACAGGCAAACTCTCGGCTGACAGTGAATTTTCCAAGCTTCGTGAATCTCTTGATAAATTTTCCAAAGCGCCGATATTCATTTATGACAAATCCGCGACTAACATCATACAAATGCGTACGATTATCCGAAGACTCAAGGCTGAAAATGGGCTTGGACTTGTTATTGTCGACTATCTACAGCTCATGTCAACGAGTAAAAATTATGATTCAATGGTCAACCAAGTGACTGAAATTTCTCGCTCATTGAAAGGTTTGGCAAAAGAATTCAATGTGCCCGTGCTCGCACTCTCACAGCTCTCTCGAGCAGTTGAAGCACGCGGAGGCAAGCCACGCCTTTCCGACCTGCGTGATTCCGGATCAATCGAACAAGATGCTGATGTGGTGATGTTTATTCATCGCGAAGATAAAGGAAAGGAAGAATCCGAGCAGACTAATATTGCCGAAATTCTCATTGAAAAGCATAGAAACGGCCCAGTCGGAAGAGTCGAGCTTTATTTCGACAAAGACAAGTCCACATTTCTTGACCTCGAAAAAGATGATGGCTATGGCAAAATGGCTCGGTCTAAAGCCGGCTCACTTGATGATTTTTAATGAATAATTCAATCGAAAAACTTGCAGAACTGTTTGCAAAATTCCCCGGCATCGGTGAACGCCAATCGAGGCGTTTTGTGTATTTCCTTCTTAAGCAAGATCAATCATATTTACAATCATTGATTGAATCTGTAAAAACACTTAAACAAAATATTTCTGAATGTACATCTTGTCATCGCTTCTTCCAGACAGATGGCAATGAGCTCTGTGATATCTGTGCAAGCTCCGCGACGGATAAAAGCATATTGATGATCGTCGAGAAGGATAGCGATCTCGAAAGCATTCGTAAAAGTAAATCATACAATGGGCTTTATTTTATTCTGGGCGGATTAGTGCCAATCGTAGAAAAGAATACCGAGAAACTTGTACGCTCTAAGGAACTTTTTGAAAAAGTTAAAAAGGATGTAGCGAGTGGACTGAAGGAAATCATTCTTGCTTTCTCGTTAAACCCGCAAGGCGACAATACTGATATTTACACTCGCCAAATGCTCTCCTCGCTTAGAGAAGAATATCAAATTAAAATCTCAAGCCTCGGCCGCGGACTCTCCACCGGTACAGAGCTCGAATACTCTGATTCAGACACAATCAAAAATGCGTTGAAGAATAGACAATAATCTTTTACCCCAAAAGTGCGCTATAGCGCACTTTTGGGGTAGTTTGATTTTTTGAATAAAAAGAGTAGTATTCTGGTAAATCAAAACCTGTTCCCATGAAAAAAAGAGTTATGTACTTTGGGCATCCTATAAATACATATGGAACCAAATTTGAAGAAAAATTACTGAAAATAATTAAACAAGCTCGTCCTGATTTTAAAATTGAAAATCCAAATCAGTTGCACCACCAAGAGGGCTATCAGCAGTGGAAAAAAGATACTGGTAATGGAATGGATTACTTTTTCAAAGTTGTACTACCTAAATGCGATACTGGCATTTTCCTTCCCTTTAGTGATGGAGCCTGGGGTGCCGGAGTGTACGGAGAAGCTGAATGGTTTTTCAAAAGAAACAAAAAAACAATTTTATGGACAATCTATAAAAATGGCTACATTTTTAGTTTAGATTACGATCAGTTTCAAAGAGCCAGGAAACTTAGCGTTGAGGACACAATAAAAAGAGTCCGTGATGAAAAAGGAGAGATGATTCCTTTTTAATCGGGAAATAAAAAAACCTTCCAAAAATTTGGAAGGTTTTCACGTTTTAAGATCGTCATCTTTTTTCCGATGTGGGTGGATAGAACTCTTCAACAATAGTAGTAGTCCTCTTTTTCAACATGGGATGCGGATTCATATAGCATCCATTTCTACCACAATTACAATTACCAGGCGTACATTGATTAGGCGCTGCTTGTGGAGCAGGAATAGGTGCCGGAGCTGGTGCTGGTTGAGACGAAGACTTTCTGGTAAAAAAGCTACTTAATAAATTCAGTAACCAAATGAGTAGTGCTAAAAGAAGTAGCGCCAGCAAAGCCAAGAGTCCCCAAAAAATTATAAAGCCTAGCCAATTCCATTGAATGCCATCCCATAGACCGGCAATACTATTCTTTGGATTACTTTTCCCCATGCCTGAAACATTAAAAATTTTCTTTAATGAATCCAAGCTCAAGGTGTCGCCCTGAACTTTTAATTGATGGGCTCGTACATACGGCACCCCGTCCACATCGGCAGCAGGCTCCCAAACTTTACGAACTCCGGGACTGCCATTACATTTTGTGTATGAATGATCTACTTGGTGCCATGCCTGGTTTTCTTCTTCAATGAGAGTATCTCTACCCTCTAGAAAAAGAGTTGGAAATTTTTCTACTTTCTTTTGGTTTTTGATTTCGCCTGAACCACAAGCGCTTAAGACCAGCATCCCTGCTAATAATAAGAAGATGGATAGTTTTTTCAATGTGCTAAGTTTATTTACTTCAATTAAACACGAAAGTAGTATTTTGTCAATAGTAGTAAAAATCTCTCATTTTATTGAGAGATTTTTACTTAATTGCTGTGATTTTGACTTTCGCAAATGGCTGGCGGTGGCCGTTTTTCTTGAGGTATCGGCTTTTTGCCTTGTATTTCATGACCATAACAGTCTTTGCTCGGCCTTCGGCTTGAAATGTAGCCTCAACTTTCGCACCCTTAATGTAAGGAGTACCGATAGTAGTGTCTTTGCCATTATCAACAAGAAGCACGCTTTCAAACGTGATTTTATCACCCACAACGTGGGCACCAGGAAGCTTCTCAATAGTGATAACTTCACCAACTGAGACTTTATACTGCTTTCCGCCTGTTTTTATAACAGCAAATTCCATGTATGGCATAATAGCAAGAAAATCCAGATAAGGCAAGCTTTGGTGTTTGCTGATTTTCCTTTATAATAGAACTATTATGATTTCAAAATATACTTATAAGGATTTGACTTGGATTGATGCTGGATCTCCAAAACGCGAAGAGATTATCGCTCTAATTGACGAATACAGCATCCCCCCGCTAGTAGTCGAAGAAATGCTTAAAAAAACCTTGCGATCAAAGGTGGATGTCTACTCTAATTGCATTTATGTCATCCTTCACTTCCCTACCATGCGCCAAAATGACGGCCGTCAGGACGAGCAAGAAATCGACTTCATATTAGGCAAGAATTTCCTCATCACTACGCATTATGAAATGGTGGACGCATTGCATGATTTCGGAAAAGTTTTTGAAACTAATTCAATGCTCAATAATAATTTCATCGGCCCTCATGCCGGCTTCCTCTTTTACCATATCATCAAGGAACTCTACAGCTCGCTCATGAGCCAGCTCGACGGTATCACTAGTGATTTGAAAGCGATTGAAATGAATATCTTTGAAGGTAAGGAGGCTCAAATGGTTAAAAAGATTTCTTACGTACACAGGAAGCTCCTCGACTTCAAGCAGGCTGTCCGCTTCCATCATGAAGTGCTTTCATCATTTGAATCTGCTGGGAAAAAATTCTTCGGTGAAGATTTCTCATATTATCTCTCAGCAATTACCGGTGAGTACAATAAAATAAGAAATGTCGTCGATGGAGACAAGGAAATGCTGGTTGATTTACGCGAAACAAATGACTCCCTACTCACAGCAAAGACAAACCGGACAATCAAGCGCCTAACCATCTTTTCCATAATCATTTTCATTTTGACGCTAGCCTTCAGCATCGTAGGTATTTACTTCAAATGAAGCTCTATAATACTCTGACAAAGAAAGAGGAGGAATTCAAACCGATTAATGGCAATAAAGTCGGCATGTATACCTGTGGGCCGACAGTCTACAACTTCCCGCATATCGGTAATTATCGAGCGTACATATTCGGCGACGTACTGAAGCGCGCACTTGTCTACGTGGGGTATGACGTAAACCACATAATGAATATCACAGACATAGATGATAAAACAATCCGTGATTCAAAGGCTACTGGTAAATCACTTAAGGAATTTACTGAATACTACACTAATGAATTTTTCAAAGACCGCGATATTTTGAATATATTGCCTGCGACGAAATACACAAAGGCGACGGATTATGTGAAAGAAATGGTTGTAATGATTGAAAAGCTTCTTGAAAAAGGTTTTGCTTATAAGGGCGAAGACGGTAGTATTTATTTTTCAATTAAAAAATTTCCAAAATACGGAGAACTTAATAATCTCTCACTTGATGCGCTGAAGGAAAATGCCGGAGGACGAATTATAAAAGATGAATATGAAAAAGATGACGCTCGAGACTTCGCACTGTGGAAAATGTGGGATGAGAGTGATGGAGATGTCTTTTGGGAGACGTCTCTCGGCAAAGGACGCCCGGGCTGGCACATAGAATGCTCGGCAATGAGCACTAAAGAGCTTGGGAATCATTTTGACATCCACACCGGCGGTATAGATAATATGTTCCCCCACCATGAAAATGAAATTGCACAGTCTGAATGCGCTACCGGCGAGCATTTCGTCAATTACTGGATGCACAATGCCTGGCTACTTGTAGACGGCAAAAAAATGTCAAAATCCTTAGGGAATTTTTACACGCTTCGAGATATTATTGAAAAAAATATAAATCCCCTAGCCTTCCGATACCTAATGCTTATGGCAAGTTACAGAACGCCAATTAATTTCACATGGGAAGCTCTTGTAGGTACGGAAACTGCGCTTAAACGCCTATACAATCTTTTCCTCGAGCTTGGAGAAGATACTGGTACTGTTAATGAAGAATATAAAAACAAATTTAAAGAATACTTAGCAAATGACCTTGATACTCCTCGCGCGCTTACCGTGCTTTGGGATGTAATTAAAGACGAGAAGGTTCCCAATGCTGACCGTCGTGCGACAGTGCTTGATTTAGATCAAGTACTCGGGCTTGGATTTTCCACACTTAAAAAAACAATCATCCCAGAAGAAGTTCAAAAACTTATAGACGAACGAGAATCTGCCAGAATTACAAAAGACTTCAATCGATCAGACGAGCTACGAAAAAAGATAAACGATTTGGGATTTGAAGTGAAAGATGCACCGGGTGGGCCCTTGGTATACTCCCATTGACAGATATTTGTCAATCTGTATAGTGATACTAGAATAAACTTACATATCGTAAGAGTTCTCTTAAATATAAATAAGTATGAAAAAGACCATTATTTTACTGTCTGGGGGACCAGATTCTTCTGCTGCAATTTTTATTTTAAATATGCAAAAAGAAACTTCAGATGAAATTCAGTGCTTAAGCTTCTTAGCAAGCAAAATGACTGATAATTCAAGGGAAATTGACTGTGCAAAAATTATTGCAAATCAATGTAATGTACAGCATAAAATTATTGATGTATCTCAATTAGACCAGTTATTTTCTGATATTCCCTTAATAACAATTGGAATGGGTGGGGGAAATAAGCCTGGGAAACGTAAACCTTTTGGTTTTTTAGGTAAAACCTCGTGTACTCCTGATGGAAAAATTGAAGCACCACTTAGTCTTCAAACAATGCATTTATTAAGTGCCGTATATGCAGTATCGCATGGATTCAACGAAATTGTTTGGGCTGTTCATAAGGACGACAATTGGGATAATTCAATAACTGATTATATTGATACTTTCAATAAAATGCTGCATGTTTCAGGTTACCAGGTTACTATTGTAATTCCATTTATTGGAATAAGTAAGTCTGAATTAATCAAAAAAGGTATTGAAGCTGGAATGAACAATGAGGACACATGGAGTTGCTTACATAGCAGAGAAAATCATTGTGGTAAATGCCAAGGTTGTATTGAAAGACAATCAGCGATTAATGCTCTAAATATAAAACAAAATAAAAAAAGAGTACTTCAAAAATCTTTTTAATTCATTACTATGTCAAACACCTACTATAAATAGTAGGTGTTTTTTTATTTCTATATAAATTCGAAATAGACAAGATTCTTTTTAGATTTTTCTTTATTTAAAACAAAACCAACACTTTTAACTAAAGCAATACTTCTTGTGTTAGTTTTCTTAATAAAAGAATAGAATTTTTTAACTTTTATTTTTTTTGAAACTTTATTTGTAAGAATTTTTATCACATCTTTACCTATTCCCATACCTCTAGAATCTTTTTTAATAATTAAACCAAAACTTGCACTTCCATCTTTTTTGTTTATGTCGTCAACAGAAATTACACCCACTCGTTTATTTTTAAATTTAACAATGAGGGCGATACTTGTATTAGAATTGATATAATCTTGTATCCAATCTAATTCTTGTTTTTTTGATATAGGTTGCTCAGCTGGATTAACCAAATATTCATTTATTTCAGGTTCGTTTATTAAACCTAATAAAAAATCAACGTCTTTCTTATTAGCAACACGAAATTCAAATTCTTTTTCTACTATTATTTTATTTATTATCATTTTATTTATACAAATATTCCTACTCCACCCCCTTCAGTTCAACGATAAATGTAGAACCAAGCCCCAGGCCTGCGGATTCCACCCATACGCGGCCGTGGTGAGCCTCAACGATTTCTTTTGCCAAATATAGCCCCAAGCCTGATCCGCCAGTATTCACCTTTCCACCTTCACCTCGAGAGAATTTCTGGAATAGCGATGCTTTAATTTCCGGAGTCATGCCCATTCCGGAATCAGAGACTGCAAATAGAACCTTACCATTGTTTTTGGATAGCGAGACTTTAATAAATCCTTTTTCAGTATACTTGATAGAATTATCAATCAAATTGAGAACAACTTGGCGAATTTTTTCCATATCGCCGTTTATCATATATGACTCTTGGTGATCGTTTTCACAGGTAAGTTCAAGACCTTTCTTTTGTGCGCTAACTGTAAGATCGTTCGAGAGATCACAAGCGACTTTATTCATATCAAATGGCGCCATTTCGTACTTCATACCACCTTGTTCAATTTTCGAAACATTTAGCAAGTCTTCCACGACTTTTGTCAGATGTTGACTTGATTGGAATACTCGATCAATCATTTCTTTTTGCTGAGCTGTCACCTTTCCGAAATCTCCCTCCAAAAGCATGGAAGTATAGCCCTTAATCGCAGTAAGCGGGCTCCTAAGCTGGTGTGACGCAAGCGAAAGAAATTCAGTCTTAAGCTTATCGAGACCTTTAAGTTTTTCATTCACTTCTTTAAGATACTTTTCATGTTTATTCCATGAATGAATAATAACTATTATGAGGATTGAAATAATAAGTGAAAGAAGTATGATAAATATCAAAAATGGCTGTAGTGTTTGTTTTGTTATTGTGAAAAAATCATCAGCTTTAACATCTGTTGCTAGGATTGCCACAGTATTTCCATTTTCATCCCTAATTGGAGCATAACCCGTTAAAACAGTACCGTATTCATCAGTATAAAGATCTTTAACTGTGATGGGTCCATTATATGCTTCATATGCTTCTGGGATATCTATTGCTTCAGGATAGGGTTGTCCAGGCCATTGAAGTTTATCAGCACCATCAGGTTCTACCTTACCATCTCTGTTAACATCAACATATTTTAATGGATCACCACTCGTATTAGCATAAGGATCAATAGAATCAGCATCTACTACAAACTCCATGTTTGTAGGGTCACTTTTTATTTTTCGAAAAATATACATAAAAACAATGTCTTTATTGCTGTATTTTATTTTATGTAGTTGGTTTACTACACGCGCCCATTCTGGTTTTTTCCAATCAGTTTCTTCTTGAAGTGCTTCAAGATCTTTTGAGTCAATATTGGCTGCTCCTGTAATTGATATAGTCAGCAAACGATCTCTCAAATTTTGAGTTAAAATGTCTACTGTGCGATTATAGAGCATCCAAGATGTAAAGATTATGATAGCGATTGAAATAAATAAAATCACCACACCGATCACGGTTGGCTTCATTAATTTTTTAAATATAGTTTTATTTTGATTCATTTTAATTTTAGATAGCTAAAAGCTTATCTATTTTTCCTTGTTCTACATCCAAGAGAAATGGTGCGAGTTGAGGTCCCGACTTTTCACCAAACAATAATTGATAAACATGTTGAAAAAAGTTAATTTGGTTTTCTCTATTACCCTTCTCTGTTGCCTTTGGATCTTTAGCTATAGCATACATTAAAGTACGAAATTCGTCTAAAGAAATAGTGGATTTTCGGAGAAGTAATTTCTTTAAAGCGCGAATCATTTTCATATCTTCTGATCTCAAGGCGGCGATATGTTTTACATTGGGCTCATTTAGAAGATAATAAATATTATCTTCTTCTATTTTTATATAACGTACACTGCCTGTTTTGATTGAATGTAAATCAAAATAGGCGGCATCACTGAATTTGCCGACTTCATCCTGTTTGTTTTCTTTTGAAGATTGGAGTCGTAATAATTTTTGTACATTTTTATACTCTATTTTTGTAAATTGTTTAAATTCCGCCTTGTACATTTTGGCTGTTTTTTTGCGAAGTATTAATTTAGCAACATGCTCATAAATATCACGCTGAGGCAGTGTCGGCATAGGTATAAGTTTTTCATTAATACTTATACTAGAAGCTCCGTAACCATATCCTCCGTACGGCTTTGTTCCCCTCTCCAATCCTAGAGCATGTAGATGAGTATTGTGAATGAAAGAAGAATTTTTATGAAGAACTTTCCCTCCTATGTTCTGACCAATTAAATTTTTAACATATTTACTTGTACCATATAAAGTCACATACATAGCGCCATGCGCATAATGTGAATCCTCAAAATAATATTTTAGATCAGTATCGTTCTTATATTCTTGGACAAAGATAATTGGAGCAAATATTTCCCTGAAATTGCCTCCTAATACAAGCGGCTTGTTTATAATAGTCGGCTCTACAATTGCATCGTGTGCTCTGATTATCCCCTGAGTTTGAGGATCAAGCCATTCGCGATGTTCAATGAGAAAATCTTGTATTCTTACGAGATCTTTTGGGTCGCTTATTGGACCAATTCTGCATGACTTATCCCGATAATGCCCGACCTTAACAGAGCTGACTTCGGCACGGAGCATTTTAAGAAAATTTGGCAATATGGATTTCTGAACAAGAACGGCATTTGGAGCTGCGCAATCCTGCCCTTGATTATAAAATTGAAGAGTTATGACGGCCTCAACCGCTTTCCGAAGATCAGCATCTTTGTTTATGACTATTGGATTATGGCCTGATCCATTTGCAATAAATAATGTTTGTTTATCAAAAACTAAACGCAATTGATCTGCATGAGCAGAAGTTCCGGTAAAAATAACGGTATCAGTAACAGGAGTACTCTCCTTGGTTTTTGAATTTACAATAATTGCAGATCTGTCTGTTAAAAATTCGATTCTTTGCTTGGAAGAAATAAAAATATTTGGAAACAATTTATTTATATCCAGCAGAGCAAACATCTTTGGAAAGAAGCTTCGCATACTATGAGGAATGCGGAAGTGCGCTTCGCTTGCCATAAGTGAAGGAATAATTACAAAACATGTAAAAGCATAAAGAGGCTGATTCCTTGGTAAAAATGCAGTGATTGCACCTACTCGTAATTTAAAATATTCTTTATTTTCCTTAAGACTCCTTAAAAGATCTAGGGTTCGAGCTGTTTCATCTTCTACTACTTCATAACTTTCATATTCTAGTAAAATTTCTGATAGATCTTCAAAACGAGCTTCGATAATATCTGCCAAATTCTTGGCCTTTCTATCAATTTCAGAAAAATTAAGAGGTGTGTATGGAATAAATACGGCTTCCGAAGACTTCTTGTTTTTTTTAATTGTCTTTAAATTTTGCATTGAGAAATTTATTTATGAAATTGCATTAAAATAATTCCACCAAACGCTAAGGCTATTCCAAAATACTGATACAAAGAAATACTATGCCATTCACCCAGCACAAAAAGTCCAACCAAAACTGTACTTACGGTCAATAATAAATCAATCGTCGCGGAACTTACAGCTAGTCCTAATTTTGACGCTACTAGTCCAAAGGTAATAAAAACAAAAGGAGAAATAAAAATGACAGCCAAAAGCCAAGGTGACGAAAATCTGTTTTCTTTGTTCGCCCAAATTACACTTATATAATTTGCCGATACGGCAATTGCGACAGCGGCAATAATATAAAACCAAATATGAATCTTACTCATTACAAAATGATTATCTCATAAATTATATAAAATTACCATATTTTGCAAGCTTGCCATTGAAATCCAGTAAGGACAGTCCTTGTTAGTATTTGTATGTGCACATTACCCAAATTAATTGACAGATTTAATATTTCATTTTAAATTTTAGGATACATTGTTTTTTGTAAAAAGAGTGTTATAGTTAAATAGGCAAGATCTTTGAGTGTTTCAGAGATAATACACAGCTATTGAAAAGATGAATAAAGGTAAATTTTTGAATGGATGCTCTTTCGTGACAAACGAACATGGGCAAAAAGTAGACGAAGATGGGTTTAGAACATCATCACAAACCTACATTACAGTTAGACGAACATGTGTATCTGTTAAAATTAACGAAGACAGTGTCCAGATTCGGGACACAAAAGACTCTAGCAAGACAACCTTGAAATTTAACCACGCTGAGTGGAAAGCTTTTATTGCTGGTGTAAAAAAAGGAGAATTTGACCTAGGGTCATGACGGGCACGCATCACTTTGAATAATCTCACTATATTTTGGTGAGATTTTTTTATAAAATCATGAATATGAAAATAAAATCAAAAAAAATAAAGAATAAATTTATATATGGAGATCTTTTAGAAAATAAGAAGGCGAATACTCTTGTTATATTCTTGAGTGGTTTTTCCGGAAGCAGAGAGTTGCCGCTTTTTAAAGATGCTTCTGCTATTTTTTTAAAAAATAATTTTAGCACACTTAAATTTAATTTCTGTGGAGATAGTGATGATAAGAAACAGGAATTTGATGCTCTTAATCTTGAAGAAATGTCATTTTCCGTTTACATCGAGGAATTAAAAAATATAGTGGATTTTTTTGATAGTAAATATTCCCGAATAGTGCTTATCGGCCATAGTTTTGGGGCAGTCGTCTCTATTTTATTTTTACACAAATATAAAAAATATAAAAAGAATACATCTTTAGTTTTATGGGATCCTAGCCTTTTACCATGGAAGAAGGAGTGGATGCTGGAGGACTTTATATTAACCGCTGATAAAAAAAATTATTGTGAGAAAGTTAGTGGATCAATAATAAATAAAGTCTTTTACAAAGAATTAATCACGATAAATACTGTGAATGTTTTTTCTTCATTAAATAAAAAAACATGCATTATTGCAGCAAAAAATAGTGCTGATAAAGATGCAAAAAAGTATTTTTCAAAGATTAAAAATAAAAAGACTTCAGAACTTTTTATTATAAAAAATACCGATCATTTTTTTAAAGGTAAAAAGGCTAAAAAAGAATTATTTGAAAAAACAATGAATTTTTTAAATGAAGTCTAATTTGATTATTACAAATTTACATTAAAATCCTCTTTCTGTATTTTGAAACAAATAAAAACAGCCCTTTCGTAAGAAAAGGCTGTTGCTTTTATTCATGCTCAGGCACAACGAGTATTGTTCCTAAAGTCTCAGGAGTTACATATTTCTCAAAAAGACTTGATAGGTAGCCGGTTTCGCAGACTTGTTTCATTGATTCATCTATAGAACTCTCAGTAATTACCCTACCAACATGCATAAGGTGGCTGTGAGCCATACTAACAACAGATTGGAGCGTCTGAAAATCAAATACAGAATTTGCTACTTGTCTGGAAAATTCCCTTTGAATCAGATCTTGGTCGCGAAATGCATTAACTACACGCTCAGAAAGTTCAGAGCGGACGGTATCAACATGTTCACGCTTGCTCAAAGGAATTCTTAATTCAAAATTGGTGTCCCACATACTTCGTTTCATATCTGTGGGCAAACCATACACCCATCCATTTTCCTCTCGCAGCCATTTGTAGAGCGGGCCTTGGACATGATTCGTCAAAAACTTACCCATAAACGCCAACATGCAAAATTCCTCAATACTTAATCTAGGCAATACGAGCCCTAAGCAATATTGAAAACGATTAGTATCTTTTGAGATTTTCTCATGGTAATCCTGATGTACCCATTGTGATGGGTTGTAATGAACAAGATTATTTCTTACATAAGTAGTAATCAATTCAAATTGAGGAAGTATTTTTGCTATATCCTCTTCCTTGATTCCACCGGCGATAATTACATTAATTCCACTATCACGGTAGTTGTTCATATGCAGATAATCCATCATTGAGAGTGTCATAGATTCTAAGTCCTGATCAGAACCAAAAATTGTCTGCAGGTCCAAGCTATGTTTCCGCATCCACTTATTTCCTTTATACTCTTCAAGCTCATTTTCGCCTGGAAAATATGGCTCTCTCATTTTCCGCTCGTTAATGATAACGGTGCGCTCACGTGCTACATCATCCTCATTAAAACGCGGATTAAATACCATGGATATTAATCCTGTAAGTGCCTCATGAAAAAATGAGGATGGTATATCAACTATGTATGTCGTATTCAACATCCATGTTTGCGCATTAAATCCACCACCATGAAGTGCTAATTCTTTTTGAAATGCTTTGTATTGAGGATGCATTTCAGAACGGCAGCAGACAAGATGTTCGAGAAAATGAAATGATCCCGGCAAAATGCCTCCTGTATTATGGGCACTGCCCACAGGAATCATAATACGAATCATTACAAAAGGGTCATCAGTTTTCTTTGTATGGACTGTGATGCCGTTGCTGAGTTTAGTGGTCTCAAAGACCAAGCGATCTTTTACTTTTAGCATGATTTTTAGTATTAAATTGTGAAATTACTAAAAAACATTCTAGCACATAAAATATAATAAGTCTATACCGATAGATAGATGAGAACAGTTCTTGTAATTACCTAGGCAAGGCCTCAGTAATTTTAAAATGTGTTGTAATAATAGTTGCGCGAGGACGGTCTTGCGACCTTTCTAGCTAGTTATTAACGTACTACTCATGAGAATTCCGTTAGACCAGTACTGTCCAGTTTCTCCAGCTGGAAGTATATCGTAGGTATATTCGTCTTCATAAGGGACGAGTATAGCGCTGAGTACTTTTGCACCATCGAGCGTGTCTCCAGCCAAAACAGTGCCGGCGAGTCGGCCATCACTTGTCGGATGCCCGGGTGAGACAAAAAGCTCGCGGTTATCACTCAAAACAAAATGCATTACGCGATGAGTTTCTGGCACCAATGTTCTTCCGGTTTTAAGAATCTTTGCTGAAACTTTTATCCCAGAATTATTTACTGTCCAAACTTCCATTCCTGCCGTAAGATTCTGGACTGCTATCTCCCCTGCGGGCGTATCGATAAAAGTATTTTCAGCAAGACATATCGGACACGGACGATTATAATCTGTTGTTTTCGTGAACACGGCTATTCCATTTTGGATTCTGATAAGCGTCAGTGTTACCGTACATCCATTTGAAGCACTATCTCCGATGTACATTGTTATCGGCGAGCCCTGATCGGTTGCTACCGGATATTCTCTATAGACTTGCCCGGTGATATATGTAGGATAAATTTTTTGAACGAGCAATGGTCCCTCACGTTGCCCCTCTCGTAAAGATACTTGAGCGGAGTTTTCCCCCGGACATGCTGTGAATTCGCATTTTGGTCCTGTTCTTCCCACATACGATCCATCAGAACATTGTTTTGCATCAGCGGTGCACGCAACTGGTGGAATTGGGGTTGGTGTTGGAGTGGGCGGAGAAATAGTCGCCTTCTTAGTTACCGTGATCGTCGCATTGATTTCAGTCGCCTCTTTTAATGTAAACGTGTACCCGTTTTGTGTTGCGCTTTTAGCGGTTACTGTTCCTAATTGTATTTCTTTAAACTCAGAAACATTTCCACCAAGAATAATGAATGTAGATGAAAGCTCACCCTGCCATATGCACTGCACGCCTTGTTTGCAGCGCGAGTCATTGATTTCCGTGAGCGTTATTACTAAGCCGTCATCAAATTTTACCTGCTCATTTACGCGAAGTGTGACCTGATTTCCCAAAACTGCTTCTTGAGGAGTGAGTCCTTTTGTAAACGATTGCCCGTCGGGAGTTTGGCATTGTTCGGGATAGCTCTCTAAAATCGGATAGCCGGCTTGTGCGCATTCCTCAAAAGAACTTATAACCTTAATGGGCTGTGGCTGTGTTTTTGAAGTAAGAAGAAAATATCCAACTACTCCAGTGAGAATAATTATTCCAAGAGCACTGATAATAGCGATTGTGTTTTTATTCATTACTATATTTTACCATTTAAAAATTAACCTTACTATAAAAGCTTAGTTAGTTTTGAAAAATTCATTACTTAACTTAACCCATAGTCAGTTTTTTGTTAAAAAGAAAAAAGTATTTTTATACTCAAGCAATGATTCTTTTGAGTTAGTGATTAAGAGAGTATAGTAATCGTTATTACATTTTATTTCTACAATATCAGAAAATTCCGAGTTTATGCCTAAAGATTTTTTATCTAAAGCGGTTGTACTTCCAGTTTCTTCATTAATAACAACTTTATAATTATTTAGAAAATAATCAAAAGGAGTTTCTTCAACCTTAACATATTCTGGATTATTGCAAATATTTCCTGATAAAATCGCTTTTTCTTTCTCTAAAATAATTTTAGAATTTGAAAATTCATTAATTTGTTCTTTAGTTAAGGGCTCTTCTTCGAAAGTCACCATATTTTGAGGAGACATAGATTTGTATACCATCCATTCTCCGTAATACTCCTTGTTTTTGAATTCTGAAATAATTTTAGAATTTCTTTCTGATTGTGCTAATAAAAATTCTATAGTAATGTCATAACCTGTTGGGAAATTCTTTTCTCTGTGAAATTCTTTTTTAAATAACTTTCCATCCTTGAAATAATATTTGGTGGCCAAAAGAAATCCCGGGTGGTCATAATCTTTTGAGCCATCTTCATTATGATTAAAAAATCTATGTTCATGGTAGGCAAAGATTAATTTTTCATTTTCATAATAAAACTGAAAATTTTGGGTGCCATAGGAAAGACCAACCCGTTCGACCATTTTTATCAACTCACTACCTCTAAAATATCCAACAAGCCCCCCACCACCATCCGTCATATTCTCCAAAAATTCTTCGTTATTTAGATTTTCTATGCCATACCTAAAAGTTCCACCATTCATAGAATGAACTTTTTGATCAATATTATTGATAATGTTTATTTGATGTAAATAATAACTAGCAAGAACTAAAACTATTAATACGACTATAATTGCTGATTTAATAATTTTTGACTTTTTCATTTTAATATTCGCGATCATATAAGAAAAATTGTTTAACGGCAGCGATCTATTTTAGAACCTCAATGTACTAAGAATTTTATTATGTAACTCTGTATCAGTTAATTCCAAATTCCATTCATAAAAAGTCATTACAAAAGCGTTATGTCCATTTGATAAACAATAAAAATATGGATATAAATATTTATTAGCACTTTCCTCCCATGCGGGCGCTTTTTCAACAAGTAGTTTGCCTTTTAATGACCCTATCTCAATATCATTTAGGGAGATCATTTCACTCTCTCCATCTTCATTACTCCATTCAACATCAAAACAACTCTGATTATTTTTTAATTGAACCAGACCTGGAGAAAATTCTGCAACTTTTTGATCATTGTTATTTGTAAAAACACTTCCTTCTAATTTCCAATCATTTGGAAGGGCGATTGAAAATTCGCCTATATTTTTACCTTCATATGTAAACCAATCACTGGTTGTAAAAATTTCTGTATTTTTAACAAAAAAATTATTCCATTCTTTAAATTGATTGTTATTAATAATTTCTATAGGTTGATTATTTTTAGAAGAACTTTTTAAGAAAAACGTTGATAGAGTAATAAAAACAATTACAATAAAAACTGTGCTGTATATATTTTTATCATTTATTCCTATTTTCTTTCCTATTTTATACATAATCTAGAAACAACTGGCTCAATTTATACTCGGTTAAATTAATATTTAAACTCCGCAATATCCTATAATATTACGTAATATGCTGTTTCCCTTATTGTCTTTGGCTGTTAAAATGCCCTCTTCATAATAACTTTCATTCCCGTTAAGAGTACTTCTAATAACTTTTATATTGATAGCATATTTACTATTTTCATATTTATATTTATAAAGATAATCACTGTCTTTTGTATTTAATTCTTCTAATTTATTATTTATAAAAATAATAGCATTGGGTTCTAAATTTTCTGTATTTCCAAAAGTAGAGACTAGTGCATAATTTTTATTGCTTACATCTTGTTCTGTCCAATAAAAAGTACAGCCAGAATCTTTTAAATTTTCCGGGATATTTGTAAAAGTACCAAATGATAGCTTTGGTTTAGTAATGATATATATTCCCAGTATTATTAATATAAGAAACAAAATTTTTAATATATTTTTCATATTTTTTATCTACTTATTAAACGAAGTATGAACATGATCTTGATGTCCCTTGCTTAAAGTATCATATTGCTCCATTGAGTACACTTTACTACTATGATTAATTATGAAGGGGCCAAAATTTTCCCTTACTCCAGGAGTTTTATCTATTACATTCTGTAATGTTTTTGCATAAGAATTATCTTTTGAAACATGAATTCCATTAACAATATTTATATCTCCAGCAAGACCATAATTATGCCAAGAAAATTTTTCTTTATCTAATCTAGCCGTAGAAGAAAAATTAACAGAAGTTATACCTCTTTGACTTGCTTGTTCGAATATTTGTTCATAACCATTTACAGCCTTTTGGTTTAGGGAATTATCTGCTCCAGGATCAAAAGTTATTTTGATATAATCACTTTTTATATGTCCATCACCCGGATAATCTCCTGGTCCTACTTTTGAAGTTTGTGCCTGTTGAGCTTTAGGGGTTGGAGTTGTAACTTGGGCTGGAGTACTATTATTTTTTTGTCCACCAAAAGCATTGGTAAATATTTGCTTAATTGACTGATAGACACTTATGAGTCCCGCAGGTAATTGTGCACTATTCCCATCTGGATCAACATAAACCACAGGATTATTTCTCGCATAACTATAGCTATTTTGCTGTTGAGGATCAAGCAGGTAACTATCTGGTAGACTCCAAAACATGGAATCCTGTGATGCAAATCTCCCCCATGTTCCATTATAATACCTTGCGCCCAAATAGTTCAAATCTGTTTCTTGGTCGTAGATATGTCCCCCGAATTTCCTTTGCTCGCTGAAACTCCCAGTTTTCTCATCAAGGCGGATTTGACCGAAAGGATAGTAGTCTAGAAGTTCTACTTTTGTACCTGATTGATTGGATATGACGCTTGAACCCAAAACATGATCTGTGTGGACATAATACAGGGTAATAGTCTTTGTTGGAGTAGTAACACCACCGACAGAAGAACCGCCCAAACTGGTCAAAGAACTCAGTGTTTTGATTTCTAATACGGGCGTCATCCCTGAGATTACAGTTTCAATGCTCGCGACGAGAGTATTGCCGGCAAAAATTTTCTTAGTTTTTTTCGTACCACTCGTATTATAAAACTTGTTTGGATAATATGTACTTACTGCATCCACCTTATACCAGACTCGGCTACCTGTGTGGTCATAGTAATAATTCATTGTGATTGGAACAGAAACATTAATTGGCTGGATTATTTTGGCAGTTGAAGCAGATTCAAACGTTCTAGTATTTAAAAGACTGTTTTTTACAGGCACAGCACTCAAAGACATTCCTGATACTAGCACTTCTGGAACACTTATGACCACGCTTGGCGTTTGTTTTATCGTCTGACTTAATTGATCACGATAATTCCATGTGTTAGTAAGCGCACCACTCGTTAATACATTACCATCATTGTCATAAGTAATTACAGCGCCGTTTATAGAAGTCACAGCATGCGAATTAGCTTTACTTGTTCCAGTACTACCTTGATAAAGATACGCCCCCGCCGGCCCAGTGAGAATATTCCCTAGAGCATCGTATGTGTAGGCCTGCGCGTAATTTTGAGCGTTTGCTGAATTTGTAACTGTAGTAGAAATAAGACGATACAAATCATCATATGCAAATACTGAAGTCTTGGCTCCGTTGGTATTGGATGAATCTATAATCTGGGTAATATTTCCGACATTGTCATATGTATAATTGAGATCTTGTAATTTCTCCAGAGCGGAATTCTGAGTTAGACGACGAGTTAGGCGGTACAAATTTGCTGAATCATAAGTATTGGTCGTAATAACACCGTTTGCAAAATTCTGCGTAGTAATCTGACCCATCGGATTATAATCAAAATTTGAAATGATATTTGCAAATGCGCCGCCGGCTTCTTTGACTTCAATTTTTTCCAATAGCCCGCCTTGATTGTAGGTGTACTGCGTGACCGCCAAATCGGGAGTTGTGATTGAGAGAATATTATTTTGGTGATTGTAAGTATATGAAGTAGGATATGCAATTGCACTGATTGTTTTCGTTTCAAGTGCGACTCCCCCTCGAGAATCATAGGCATACGCTGTGTTTGTCGATCCTTCTTTCACCAGAGCATTGCACAGTTTCCCTATACCATTTAGACAAACATCGTACACATATATAGCGCCCACGAGAGGTGCGCCAGTGACACTTTCAGTAAGAATTCGATTGAGGTCATCATAAGTAGAAGTAATGATCTGGCCTCTTGGATTCGTTGTCTGAGTGATATTACCAGCGTCATCATATGTATATGTCCACGTGCCGAATGTAGTATCCGTAGGAGTGTGAAGATCTTCCGCAGTTAAACGCTGACCCAGAGCATCGTAGGTGAAATTACGAATATTCCCCAAAGCATCAGTAATCTTTGTAAGTTTCTGGTTGAGATTCCATTCATAGAGTGTCGTATATGTACTTGTTCCGTTTTTTTCTTCGACTTTTATGAGATTGCCGTAAGCATCTTTGTAGAAATTTTTTACATTACCTTTTGCATCAGTAATAGATACCTTCCAACCGTCATATATATTGCTTGTCGTACCGGATGCATTAGTTGCAGTCAAAACGCGCTGTAACAGATCGTAGGTATTCGAGGTATAAAGAGCTTGTATAGTTGTCGGTGTGGTCTTTACACTTCCAGTACTTTGATATTTTAACGATTCTTTTTCAAGAAGGCCGAGATTGTTGTAAATAATATCACGAACATTAAAATCGCCCGCCATTTCCGCTTCCGTCCTTTCTTGTGTAAGACGATTCAATCCATCAAAATACTGATAAGTATCAACGGTATTTGAGGCATCGAGATACTCGGTTTTTTGAATTGCGACTGCTCCGGAGGTGTCTGTATAAACATAGTCTGTTTTTAGAACCGGAGAATACGGAGCGATAGTGCCCGGAATTTTTTCTTCCTTGATTCTCCCTAAACCGTCATAAGTATTTATATATACGACACCGTTTTGGTCTGTCGTAGTAAGGACTTTGCCCGTACTAGAATCATGTGTGTATTGAATAGTGTGGTTGAGTGGGTTAGTAATTGTTATCGGGTAAAGATTATTCGAATCATAAGTATATGAAGTAATCTTGCCGCGAGCATCTTTATCAGAAGTCACGAGACCATAATTATTGTATGTCTTTTCTGTTGAGATATATGATGTGCCGGATTTCCAATTCTCTACTTTTGTGGGATTACCTTTACTAATTGACCCATATGCCAAAGCATCATAATAATATTTTGATTCTTGAATTTTATTTGAAAGACCGTCCGTTACAATAATATTTTGAGGAGCATAAACATTTGTTGATGTATTTTGGTTATATGTATAAGTTGCAGTGCTCATATCACTACCAGTATCTGTAAATGTACCGTTCAGTAAAGCATTTACTTCCCCTCTATTTACTTGGGTGAGAAGGTTACCATTTACTGTATCGTAGGTATACTCCGTGGCAATATCTTTGTGTGTTGCATTGCCGTCATAAACCATATCAATCTTTTGACTTTGGTAAATAAAATCACGACCAGTTCCTAAGCTAGTCTTTTCCCATTTATTAATAGTGCGAGAATAAATATTCCCCGATGCATCAGCGAATTCGATAAGATATGGTTTGCCAATTTTTGAAGAATGATCATCGTATTCTCCTTGTGAAGAATTGGTGGCATCCCCTTGGTGAAAATATGTTTTTACAGTATTTCCTACAGAATCTATTTTTGTAATTGCGCCGAACCCTGCGAACTTTCTATCAAAAGGCGTATTGAAATAATACTTACCATTTTCGTAATCGTATGTAGTGGTTGAAATATTTCCATTATTATCATTTGTAGATAATTGATGCACCGTATCAAATGCGAATGGAAGATTAGGGTTTGATATTGTACTTCCATCTTTATATTGTGTTGATGATTTATATGTGATGTCAGTTGTTCCTCCTGTAGAATATGTAATACGCGAAAGAAGATCTGACCTTTTACCATTTTTATTGTATGCTTCCTTTTGGTCTAAATTAGGCTGTAAGTGTTTTGATAAAATAATACCTGACAAATTTGAACCCTTATTATCGCTGATACGAGCGCCAGTGTCGCCATTGCCAGGATCAACAAAGAAAACTGGGATGGTGATTGAAGTATTTTCCGTCCAGCCCTTGCCAGTATTTATGTAAACATGCTTTTCTTCTGTACGACCATATTGATTATCTTGCACGAGATATGAAATCAAAATATCCATCAGTCCATCACTATTTATATCTGCGAATCGTACCCCTCTGTCTTTACGAGACCCGTCAAGAAAATATTCCGGAATAGTCCCCCATGTAGTATCTTCAGTCCACCCTGTGCCGGTATTAATGTAAACAGACTTCATCGACAAGGCATTATTCGACCAAAGAATATCTGCTTGCCCATCGCCGTTAATATCAGTAAGGATAGTACCTTCGTCACGCGAAAATATATTAGTAAAATACATCGGAATAACCCACGCTTGATCATATACCCAATTAGTACCATTATTGATATAGACTTTTTGAGTATCACTCATCCTTTCTGAAACTAATAAATCAGGAAGACCATCACCATTTATATCGGCAATTCGAGAACCTGGATCAACGCCTCCTGGGATTGAAAAATATACCGGTATTGTCCAAGTGAAATCTTCTACCCAACCACTGCCATTATTGATATACACATGCTTGGTATTATCGCCGTTATAATCCCATAATCTTGATAAAATAATATCTGGCAAATTATCTCCGTTTATATCCAAAAATCGAAAACCTGTATCACTATTCCCGGCATCAACAATATATTCCGGTATTACCCAAGAAGTATCTTCTACCCAGCCACCGCCATTATTTAAATACACAGATTTCACACCTGATGATCCACTCGAAACGACAAGATCTTGCAAGCCGTCAGAATTTACATCAAGAATACGGACTGCAGCATCTTGACCAGACGGCCAAACAAATGTCACAGGAACGGTTAAGGAAGTATCTTGCGTCCATCCGGCAGTACTAGTTTGATAAGAAAAAGATGTCGGAGGAAGTGTAGTTATTATACCTGTCGCCTGGTTGATACCTGATTCAGTAATACTATTTACTAGCGAGCGGACACCGTTATCTCCTGTTGTGTAACTAATTTCATATTTATGAGTTAATATTCCGCTTGTCTTTATATCAACTTCGTAAACACGATAATTAGTACTTACACTGAAGCCTGTCTTGTTTATCGGAGCAATATCTGTTCGCGATTGGCGAAGGAAATTGATTTCAAAAATGCCATCAGTTATTCCATTCCCAGTGTAAATTATGCGAGAAGGATAAATCTGTCCATCATCTTTATAGTATTCATATTTTATATAATTATCGTTTGTGTCTCTTATCTCTTCAAGCGTCCATGTGTAGACTTTAGTACTATCGTTTGGATCATCTTGTCGGGAAACTGCAGTCTGACCGAATTTATATACAGTTCCTTTTTTATCCGTTACTGTCCAAATATTGTTAGAAAATTCATATTTATTAAAACTACCATTCTCAACCTTTGGAGCATAAACATTTGAGAATACTTCCACCAGCTCACTATCAAGTGAGGAGGAGAAATAATTTTCTGTATATAGCTTTTCAGAACCTTTTCGATTAATCCGTTCAATTTGCGGAATATTTACCGACCATCCTGATCCAAAAATACTACCCTCCTGCATGTTTTGGCTATTATATGTAAGTCCTAAATCTGGTTGTAAACCATTTCGTCCTGACGGAATAGCTATTGGATAACTGTATACAAGAGCACCTGTCGTTTGGTCTGCCTCCGGAAGCAATACTTTAATACTTGATGGCGGTAGATTTGTATTTGCAGTTGAACTTGAGATTGGTGCTTGAGATAAAGATTGGCTTGAGTTAGATTCTTGGCTTTGAGGTTCGGGTTCAGGTGTTGGTGTTGTTTCAGTTTGATTAATTTCTGGTGCTTGTGTTTCAATATTTTCTGCAGTTGAAGATTGTGATACTTCTTCTGCAAAAATTTGAGCTACCGGTGAAAAAATAAATAAAAAGGCCAGCAAAAACGCTGGCAATTTAGTGGAGAAATATTTTTTTAATCGATGGCTAAAAATATATACATGATGCATAAAATAAAAATAAATGCGTCCAACTTATATTATTTAATAACCCTCCTATCGTATCACTTTTTATAAATACAACCAACCTCATCTACAATCTACGCCATGGCGTAGATTGTAGATGAGGTTTCTATACTCCTTCTTCTTTTAATTTCTCAATCAGTTCGCGGGAGTTTTTGGAAAGTTTGTGTGGGAGTTTAATATGAATAGTGATGAGAATATCACCACGTTTTGATTTGGAAATTGGCACGCCTTTTTCTTTGACGCGCAGAATTTCATTCGGAGAAATACCTTCGGGAATTTTTACCGTAAGCGGACCATCGAGTGTTTCAAGTTTATACTCTGTGCCTAGAAGCGCATCAGAGAGTTTGATATTCAAATCCATCAACAAATTCGCACCTTCTCGTCGGAAGACAAGATGATTTTCAGCGAGAATTTTAATATAAAGATCACCTGATCCACCATGCGAAATTGCTTCACCCATGCCGTTCATACGGAGCATTTGTCCATTTTGAATTCCTGCAGGAATTGTGATATGAATTTCTTCTTTTTTATTGTAAACACCGGAACCACGACAAGTGGTGCACTTTTCTTCAGGAATTTGCCCAACACCGTGACAAGCATCACATACGCGCTCAGTCATCACACTACCTAAAATAGTGCGCTGTGCTTGACGAGTGCGACCCTTGCCATCGCAAGTGGAACACTTTTTCATCTTTGTGCCCGGCTTGCCACCAGTTCCACTACAAGTATCACAAGTGGAAGTTTTAGAAATCACAATATCGCGCTCTGCGCCGAAAATCGCATCCTTAAAAGGAATACGGATTTCTGTAGAAATATCTCGTCCTCTTTTCTGTTGCCTACCGCCCATACCTCCACCAAAAAAGTCACCAAAAATATCGCCGAGGTCACCCATATCGAAGCCCTGCGCACCAGAAAAATCAAAACCGAATCCTTGGCCATTGCCTCCGAATCCGCCCTGAAAGCCGCTGCCTTGCGCGCCAGCAGAATTGTGTCCGTATGTATCGTACTGACTTCGCTTAGTATCATCAGAGAGTGTCTGGTACGCCTCACTCGCCTCTTTGAAGCGCGCTTCGTCCCCTCCCTTTTTGTCGGGATGGTATTTGTGCGCAAGCTTGTGAAAAGCTTTTTTGATTTCGTCTTTTGAGGCAGTCTTTGATATGCCTAAAACTTCATAATAATCTTTCTTCATTAAATTATTTATTGTGCACTAGCATCTCCTTCTTTTGTTTCTGCATCACGAACATTACCTTCAGGATTTTCGGGAGTTGCTTGTTCACCAGCTGGCTGTTCAGTTTGCTGGTTTTTCATCATAGCTTCGCCTATTTTTTGCATTTCATTTGAGAGTTCAGAAGTTGCTTTGGTGATCGCTTCGACATCCGCACCGTCTTTAACAGCTTTAAGTGAAGTAATCTTTTCTTCAACTGAAGTTTTAATTTCCGCAGGAACTTTATCACCCGCATCAGCGAGAGATTTCTCAGCACTGTAAATAATCATTTCGGCAGTATTCTTAGCATCAACCGCATCCTTCTTTTTCTTGTCTTCTTCTGCATGTGATTCTGCATCTGCCTGCATACGAGCGATGTCGTCTTTAGAAAGTCCGCCACCAGCTTCGATACGAATACTCTGTTCTTTACCAGAAGTCTTTTCTTTCGCCTTCACATTCAAGATTCCGTTGGCGTCCACATCAAAAGTAACTTCCACCTGTGGCATACCACGTGGTGCTGGTGGAACACCGTCGAGAATAAAACGTCCGAGCGATTTATTGTCGCTTGCCATCGGGCGTTCGCCTTGCACGATATGAATCTCAACAGATGTCTGATTATCAGCTGCTGTCGAGAATACCTGCGAACGAGATGCTGGAATCGTAGTATTCTTTTCAATCAATTTTGTACCTACACCTCCAAGCGTTTCAATACCGAGAGAAAGTGGGATGACATCAAGCAAGAGTACATCACGGACTTCGCCTTGAAGAACACCACCTTGTACTGCTGCGCCGAGTGCTACGACTTCATCAGGATTGATAGAGAGATTTGGTTCTTTACCGAAGTAACTCTTCACAGCATTCAAAATCGCTGGCATGCGGGTCTGCCCGCCGACCATGATAATTTCATTAATGTCCGCTATTTTAAATGGAGAAGCTTCCATAGCTCTCTTTGTGATCTCAATTGAGCGTTTGATGTAATCAGCAGCCAATTCTTCGAGCTTAGCGCGAGTGAGCTTCATTAAAAGGTGCTTCGGACCCGATGCATCTGAAGTGATGAATGGAATGTTGATTTCCGTCTCCATTGTGGTTGAAAGCTCGAGCTTTGCCTTTTCTGCAGCTTCATCGAGACGTTGCTTTGCTAGAGGATCCTTAGAGACATCGATACCGGATTCCTTTTTATATTCATCGGCAATATACGCCATGATTTTGTAATCGATATCGCGCCCACCCATGTGTGAGTCTCCGTCAGTAGACTTCACTTCAATGACATCATCACCGACTTCGAGTACTGAAATATCAAATGTTCCACCGCCAAAATCGTAAACAACAATCTTTTCATTCTTGCGAGTATTGAAACCGTATGCGAGGGCTGCAGCCGTAGGCTCGTTGATGATGCGCTTCACATTAAGGCCTGCAATCGCACCAGCGTCTGTAGTTGCCTTACGCTGTGCGTCATTGAAATATGCAGGCACGGTGATGATAGCTTCAGTAATCTTCTCACCAAGCTTTGCCTCCACATCGGCTTTGATTTTTTGGAGGATCATCGCAGAGACCTCTTCAGGACGATATGCTTTATCTCCCATTTTTACCAAAACGCCGCTATCCGGGCCTTTTTCCATTTTGAAAGAAATGCTTTTTATATTGTTCTGAATTTCAGGATCTTCAAAGTTGTGACCCATGAAGCGTTTGATACCGTAAATAGTATTTTCAGGATTGGTCACTGCTTGACGCTTTGCAAGAAGACCGACGAGCCGATCACCATTCTTGGCAATCGCAGCAATAGAGGGCGTCGTGCGTGCGCCTTCAATGTTCTCTATGATCTTCGGCTGGCCGCCTTCAATGATTGCGACCGCTGAATTTGTTGTACCCAAATCAATTCCAATTATTTTTGACATATGTGATTTTGCGAAATCATGCCGCGTAACGTCCATTGAAACGCGGCGTAATTTTAAAAAATTAATTATTGTTTATAATGATAAATATGCACTCTCGCTGGTCGGATTACTTTGTCATTCATGATGTAGCCTTTCTGAATAACTTCGGCAACGAGATGATCTTTCTTTTCATCAGTCGTATCTACAGTCTCCAGTGATTGATGAAATTCAGGATTGAATTCTACATCGATTTCATTGATCTGCTTCACGCCGTGATCTCCGAGAACTCCGAGGAATTGCGCATAAATGTATTCCACTCCTATGCGCCAATTCTTGTCTACTTTTTCCCAGGCTTCTTTGTTGGCGAATGCCATATCGAAACTATCGAGGACTCCAAGAAATTCGTGAATTGTCTTTTCTTTCGTATAAGTGACAAGCTCAGCTTTGCGCTTGTCTTCTTCGGATTTGAAATTAACGAAGTCTGCTCTTTCTTTCTGCCAGCCAGTGAGATATTCTTGTTTTTCGGCTACGCATTTTTTGAGCTTTTCACGAAGGTCTTTCAGCTTATCCTTCGTACTCGACTCTTCGCCATCTTCAGAGGATTCTTCGTAAGAAAGTTCCGGTTCTTCGACAATTTCGTCTTCAATCTGGTCATCATTGTTTAACATAGGACTATTATATAGGTTTAAAATCTTTTGACAAGTATTTTGCACATGCGAAAAACTTGTCAAAGACAATATACATGCTAGGATTGGGGTATGTCAAGAATCCCCAAAAAGCTGAGCATAAAAAAGGCTAAGAAATCTCCCAAAGGACTTTCCTTTGTGCCCCCAAAGGAAAGTCCTTTGGGGAAAGCTGAACGCCAGCCGGTACAATATTTTATCCTGCGAGCAGTATCTATCGGAAAACGTATGAGCATTGAAGACCTCGTTCCGGAGGTTGAAAAAATGCTCGGTAATGAAAATTCTTTTGCAGATAGGAAAACCAAACCATCGTATGTCATTAACCGCACAATCAAGAAAATGACGGAAGGCGGAATGCTGATGATCGAAGGCCAGGAAAAAACAAACTACGCGAAGTTGACACCCGAGGGATTTAAAAAATTAGAAGAAGCGCTCTTCACAGAAGAAAAAGCAATGATTCCCCTCTCTTGGAATGGAGTTTTCCAAATTGTAATTTTAAATTTCTCGGAAGATGAAAAATCAGATCGCGAGCGTGTTCGCTATATATTAAAAAAGGCTCGCTTCATCCCCTTCGCTACCGGAGCATATGTCACCATCTATCCATTCCCTCATATAACCAATCGCCTGCAAGAAGAATTCCCAGAAGGGCGAATCATTACCTTCAACACAAACGACCTCGACCATGAAACTTCAGAATCAATCTTGAAACAGTTTGGGGTGATATAAAAAGCCGCTTCTATCGAAACGGCTTTTTCCCTTAATTACAAGGTCTACATTTTGTTTGTTGCAGCTATTAACACAAGGTATTCCCCGTGCTTTTTTTTGCTAACAGTCCAATATTCTTCCTTTATAAATTCATTTCTGTTGTCCCAACGATCACCCCCAAAGCCTTGCTTAAAGGTAATGGTTTCAGAATTTTCAGAAACAACTCTTGCAGATGTCTGTTCATCAAAAATTTTATCGGCTCGCTCAGAACCCCAATGAATAAATAGACTAAATAATATAAGCACTAAAGAAATGGGTATATATCTCATAACACTAGATTTTAAAAAAGAACTTCGGATTTTCCTGCCGAAACAGTCGCTAATTTATTTAGCAAGCTCATCATTACATTAATTGATTGATTTGTCAATATAAAACCACCCTATTTTATGGGTGGTTTGGGTAGGTACTGAGTATGCTCCGTGACCTTTTTACATACTGGGCAAAATCTTCTGAAATCAGAATTTTGTTCGCTAGGTAACTTTTGGAAGCGGATTTTTTCATTTCCGCAATCTGTACATACATACCTCATTTGTACTAGCGGTTCGCTCTGTCGCGATAAGAAAAAATCTTTTTCCATTATTTAAATTTTTTATTTCTGAAACAGTCTAGCACGAAAAATATAAACCTAAAACCACATCTACAAGATTCGCCATGGCGAATCTTGTAGATGATAAAAAAATCCCAATCGATTGATTGGGATTTTTTTGAGTAAATTAACGCTTAGACCACTGTGGAGCTTTACGAGCTTTCTTGAGACCAAACTTGCGACGCTCTTTCGCTCGAGGATCACGCTTGAGGAAACCAGACTTTTTAAGATTGTCGTGGAGTTCAGTATCGAAAATTAAAAGTGCTCGTGAGATACCGTGTCGTACAGCTTCAGCTTGAGAATGGATTCCTCCACCTGAAACTTTTGCAGTGATTATAAAATGTACCTCTAATTTTGATTTCTCAAAAGGAGCAACGACAGTATTGTAAAGGTCTTTCGTCATGAAATACTTTTCAGCATCTTTGTCATTCACCGAGAAGGTCTGCTTTGCAGCCTCGGTGATGCGTACGCGCGCAGTTGAAGTCTTGCGTCGTCCGACAGCCTCAATGTATCCTCCTTTTGCTTTTTTTACTGTTTTTTCCATATTATTCGGTAATAGTTAAATTCTTCATCATAAGGCTCTGAAGCTTGTTCTTCGGAAGCATGCCGTTGACCGCCATTTTAAATAGTTCGCCGTAGCCCTTCTTGTAGATCACATCACCCATTTTCTGCTTTGTTAAGCCGCCTGGGTAGCCAGAGTAACGCTCGTATTCCACCTCAGTAAGCTTTTTTGCAGAGATTTTAGCCTTTGATGCATTTATGATGATAACTTTATTCTTAGAAACGACATTCTTCGCGAAATCGGTTTCGTTTTTACCCATCAAAATTATCGCCGCTTCGCTTGCGACTCTGCCGATTGCTTTTCCTTTTGCGTCAATTGTGTGTGTCATGGACTTTTATACTAGCGTATTTTCAATAATTATACAAATTCGATGATTGCCATCGGACTGCCATCTGATAATCGGCGAGGGAGCTTGAGCACTCGTGTGTAGCCTCCTTTACGATCAGCATATTTCGGCGCGATTTCATCAATAAGCTTTTTTGCTTCCGGCTTTCGATTAATCAAGCGAGACACTACCATACGCTTGGAAGCAAGATCACCCTTTTTAGCCGTAGTTACGAGCTTCTCAACAAAAGGACGAAGCTCTTTTGCCTTTGCTTCAGTCGTAGTAATTCGGTCATGGATAATAAGCGAGAGTGCAAGAGATTTAATAAGCGCGTTTCTCACGTTTGTTTTTCTGCCAAATTTTCGAACTGTATTGTTGTGTCTCATAGGAATGATTAAATCTGATAACTTACTTTAACGTAATACCGAAATTAGAAAGTGCGCGTTTGATTTCCTGTATACCCTTCTCACCCATACCAGCAAGCTCAAGAAGGTCTTCACTCTTTTTGCGGGCAACACCTCCGACGGTGCGGATATTTGCAGCTGAGAGAGCATTCAGAGTACGAGTTGAGAGATCGAGAGTATCGATGCGAGTCTTTAGAATATCAGCAATTTCGTCTGATTTCTTTTCATCCATTTCAGCCATCATCTCACCCGTCTCTTCTTCAACTTCTGGAGAAGAAACCATTTCTGAAGCGATATCAACTTTAAAATCAAGAATTGATCCTAGTTGTTCTATCATTGTCTTTATAGACGTTTCAAGGGCTTCGCGAGGGGAAATAGTTCCATCAGTTTCGATAATCATGCGAAGGCGATTGTGGTTAGTCTTGTCGCCCACGCGCATATTCTCAACTTCGTAGCTGACGCGACGGATCGGTGTAAATATTGCATCAAGAGCAATAGTACCGATATCGACTTTGCCTTTCTGATGTACATCCTTTGGTACGAAACCAAGGCCTTTTTCAATAGTCATTTCAATGTTGAAATGAGTGTTTTTGTCTGTAACTTCAACGATATACAATTCAGGATTAAGTACTTCTACTTGTCCACCTGTTTTGATATCACCAGCAGTGACTAGCTTTGGACCTTTAACTGAAAGTGTAACAACCTGAGGCTCATCAGATGACATTTTAAATCTAACCTGTTTCAAATGAAGAAGCATAGTTATAACGTCTTCTTTGATTCCGTCTACGACTGAAAATTCGTGAGAAACACCGTCGATCTTTACCGAAGTAATCGCTGCTCCTGGGAGGGATGAAAGGATGATGCGGCGAAGTGAATTACCCAAGGTGTGGCCATACCCTGGATACAAACCGTCTATTTCGTATACCCCTTTCATTTCTTCTTCAGAAACTACACGAGGTTTTGATGGCAAAATAATGTTGTGATTGGACATATATTTTTTAGGTTACTTTAATAAAATCGACGTAAATAATAAATAATTTTTATCGGCTGTAATATTCGAGAACGGTATTGAAATCAAGGAAAGTCTCGGTATTCTTTGGTTTTTCTTTCACAGCCGCTTCAATCTTTACAGCATCAAATGAAAGCCATGCCGGAATACTGTAATTTTTCAGCTTCTTCTCGATATCAGCGAAGAGGACACTCTTTCTGCTTCCCTCGCGGGCGGAAATTATATCGCCTGCTCGTACATGATATGAAGGGACTGTTGTCTTTTTACCATTGACTGTAAAGTGACCGTGAGAAACCATCTGTCGGGCAAGAGCGCGTGTGTTGGCAAGACCGAGACGATAAACGACATTGTCGAGACGAGTTTCTAATAGTTCAAAAAGTTTATCAGCGATAGCCATACCCTTTGTTGTTTCAGCTTCTTTAACATAGTTAGAAAACTGCTTTTCCGACATGCCGTAGCTGAAGCGAATTTTCTGCTTCTCTATCAACTGCGCACCGAAGTCAGAAAGCTGTTTCGGGCGCTTGCCTTTTGTGGCTTTTGCTTTTCGTCCGCTTGAAAGCACAAACTTCTGAGTTTGACACTTTTCATAGATAGGACCGAGACGTCGGCAGATTTTATATTTTGACTTGATAATCATAAAAAATTTAAAAATTATTATACTCGACGAGGTTTCTTAGGCTTAGGACCGTTGTGCGGAATCGGAGTTTGGTCTTTAACACCAGTAATCTCGATACCTCGAGCCATAAATGCTCGCACCACAGGCTCACGGCCGGAACCAACGCCTTTGATCACTACATCAGCTTCTTTAATGCCAAGAGTCTGAGCCTTTTCACCGATCAAATCGCCAACCTTAGAAGCTGCGAATGGTGTGCCCTTCTTTGCCCCCTTGAATCCGAGTGAACCAGCTGAAGACCAAAAGAGTGTATTACCCTGTTGATCAGAAAAAACGACTTTAGTGTTGTTGAAAGTCGCTTCGATATGAAGGGTTCCGGAAGTAATCTTTTTCTTCGGGACACGCGCAAGTGAGCGAGCTTTCATCTCGCTGTTTACGCTGCCCCCTTCTTTTTTTATAATTCTTTTTTTACCCATGATATTATTTTAGTAGTTTTTGTGATTATTATGTCTTTGATTCCTTGCGTCGTCCGGATCCCATCGTCTTTCTGACATTGCCACGAACGGTACGAGAATTAGTCTTTGTGCGCTGGCCTCGGACTGGGAGCTTTCTCATGTGGCGGATTCCTCGGTATGCTTTGATGTCTTTCAAACGTTTAACGTTTGCTGCGACTTCGCGTTTTAGGTTTCCTTCAATTTTCATCTCTTCGATGACTTTACGAATCTTGTTTTCTTCGTCGACGGAAAGATCCTTCGCTTTGGTGCTGTGTTCAATTTTGACATCATTTAGGATTTTTCGCGCACGGGAAATGCCGATACCGTAGAGGGCAGTCAAGCCAATTTCAAGCCTCTTTTCATTTGGGATGTTGATACCGAGAATTCTCATAATAATTATTGTTTTTGCTTATGTTTCGGGTTCACACAAATAACGCGGAGGTGGCCCTTTCGCTTGACCATTTTACATTTTTCACACATTTTTTTAACAGCAGCGCGAACTTTCATATAAACCCTTTATATTAAAATTAATTTCTAAGTCAAAAATTAAGGGTTTAAGCCCTTAATATTTGAATAAACTTACAATAAACCAGAGAACACCATGCTAACATATTACTAAAGAGAACACAAGAGAGCCTTTAGGAAAAGTAGTTTAAAGGCGTTTCAATATGCGGCCCTTACCTCCATATGGATCAATTAGAACCTCAACCTTATCACCTACCAACACCTTGATTCGGTTCATCCGCATTTTTCCGGAAAGGTACGCGAGAGTCTTGTTCTCTTCTCCATTGAGTTCTACTCTGAAAAGAGTATTTGGTAGTGCTTCCGTTACTACACCCATGGCTGTATTTTTTTCTTTATTTTTTTCAATCATTAGTGAACCTTTTTATCCTAACAAAAAAAAATGATTGCGTCAATTAATTCTTGCTCGTTTTGATTATAATCGTGATCTTTTTCTTATCATCGGGAATTGTTCGTTTCCAGAACGGACGGACGGTGACTTCAGCCGAGTCGATATTTTTATAATTCGATAATATTTTCTGGAAATCTTTTTTATACGTACCCACTAGATCATTTGTAAGCTTATCTTGGTCGACATTCCATATGACATGCACATCGCTTGAAAGCTTGAACGAGATTTGAGATGCATCCTCTGGAACAATGGTTTCTTTATTATCAAGAACGAAAGTGATATTTTTCAGTTCCTCTATGTAAACAGAACTATCATCAAATTGACTGATTCCGTTTTCAGCGATTTTTTTTGTCAGTGCTTGTTCGGGTAATAAAAATGCGTAAAGGGTAGCTTCTTCAGTCATTGGAACCAGGCCATCATTTGCCATCTTCCCGATAGTCGGCTCAGAATTCGAAGGACTGAGAATAGTCGCCTCATCGTATAGAATGAAGCCATCTGGGATCTGAGCACGCGCCTGTTTAATCAATTTATCCTTGAGAGTTTGTTTGAGTTCGATAGCGGCATCAGATTTGTCCTTATCGTCAATAATACCGATAGTTCCCTTGAATCCACCAGTGATGTCAGTTTTAGAACGAGCATAGAATTTCTGATATTTAGGATTTCCCTTAAACCCAACGATAGTAAAATCAGTCATTGGACTGTTATATTCCTCTCCTGAGGCATCGGCAACTATGGTCACTTCGACTGATCCAGGAACCTGCTGCCCATCTTTTATGGTCATACCCGGGACTGTTGTCGGAGTAAGAGTTTTATAAATTTTCCCTATTGGTGATTCAAGGCGAGTATTTATCAAAAGCCTTTGTGGTGATGAACTGTATGAATTATAAATGACTACGCGGCCCGTTGCTTTTTGCTCTACAGCCTTTGTTCCGGTACCGGTGATATTTTTCGTCTCTTCACCTTTTAGTGCCATTAACTGGAATGGAATATCGCCTTCACTTGGATTACGCTTGGCAGAAAATGTATCATCGAGTAAAAATGTTTCAATTTTAGGCACGACAGTGACTTTAGCACCAGAAAAAAGAAAAGAGAGTGCAAAAAATAAAGATATTATTGAGAATATTGCGAGTCCCCATATTGCGCGATGTTGGCGAGGTGGTTCATCTATCATATTTTCTTTGTGGATAGAAACAGGTGGAGAAATAATCACCAACGATTCAATCGGGTTATCAGTGATTTTGTTAGGCAGCTTCGAAGAAGGAGGTGATCCTTTATCTGGAGATGACATTCTAACAATGTCTTGAAGAAAATTTTTTTTAGGCATGATTAAAAAATTAATTTGAAAGTTTAACGGCACAAATCGCTTCGATCATAAGAAATTGATCTCTCTCTGCCCCTGGGGCAAAATCCACATCGTCCCCGAGCGGACTCTCTTCTAATACTATAACATTAAACTGCCTTTCCGTGAGTGTGTATTGATTATACTCCTCCTTTTTGATTGAATCGGAAAACCAAGAAGCCACGTCAGAATCAACCGTCATAAAGATATTGTCTGGAAGATATAAATCGCTTGAAACTGCAGCTAGGGCATTCTGGAAATGCGTCAACCACTCAATCCTGGCTTTTTGCAATGTACCGGAGAACTTGAGCATGACCGTCTCCTCGAGTTGGCTTGAAATGTATAGTTTAAGCAATGGTAGCGCATTTGCCGGAGTAACATTTAAAAGTGAAGCAATTCGGCGAATCAGAAAGTTTTTCCCCAATGGAAAAGAGAGTGATTCGACAATGACTTCATTCTTCACAATTGCAACATCTGTGATTTCCCCGCCGATATCGAGCAAAAGGAAATTTTTCTGCCCGATGAATGCGTCACGCGCAACAATGAATGAGGCGAAGATAAATGAAGAAAATCTGATCTTAGATATTGAGAATTTATTTTTAATACTTTTTTCAATAGCGCGAAGAACATTTTCCGGACTCATACTGACAAAAAGAACAAGCTCGAGACTGCGTGCTTTTTTACCGACAGGAGATGCGGTCATATACCCATTCATAGAGACTTTAATATTTTGATGCTCGATAATACGGGCGTGAGTACCGAGACCGGTATACTTTTTAAGTTCATCTTGCTCAAAAGCCTTAATTTCTTTTTCCATCAAATTATTCAGGATTTTTTCCGTTACGATAAAATCTGTGTTTTTCGAATAAGTCACAACACGCGTCTGTGACCCATACCATGGCGATGCAAGAAAGCAATGTACTCGATCAGGAGCTCCGAGAGCCTTTTTCTCAATGTCTTCTGTAACTTCTGCGAGTGAACGAAGCATAGAAGATAGAAATTGCTCAAAATTGAGATTCATCTGAAGAACAATCTGCGCGCGTGTAGTGTAGAGAATTTTTGACCGCGGCACTTTGCCTGTGTGATCAATCTCAATTATTGCGCCACCGACACTCCCGCTACCGATATCAAAAATCGCGACAATTTCTTTTTTCTTTTTTAAAAATGATGAAAAGAGAGACATAATATACATCTCTAGTATATCAGTTTACAAGAGATAATGACAAATAAAAAAGCCCGCTATGGATTTACCAGTAGCGGGGTTATTTACTCAATCGAGTTTTAAAGCATCACTCAAATCATAGATTTGCTTTGCAAGTTTGTCTAATTTCCCTTGCGAAAAATTAATTTCTTTTTGTAACTTATCTTTTTCGTCAGAAGCAGATAATCTTTTTTTTAGAGAAGAAATTTTAACCATAAGAGCATCTCTATCTGAAATAAAGAGATTCCTCTGCCTAAAGGTTTCCTGCCTGAATTTTACTTCAGTTACGTCTATGTGGCTCATTTTTAAAGTTTTTTAGGTTTGAACAATTTATTTAACTGACAAGACAATACCATTTCATAATTGACAAGTCAATGAATAGTTGGCATTTAAGATTTTATAACAATATAGCTTTGATTCTTCGCACTCCTTGCGCCACGGCTTCTTCTTTTTGGATTTTAAACTGACCGAGTTCGTGAGTATTGGTGACATGTGGACCACCGCAAAATTCTTTTGAGAATGGGCTGCCATTTTTTTCTTCAATAAAATAGACGGAAACAGTGTCTGCGTACTTTGCGCCGAATTCCATCTCGGCACCCAGTTTCTCAGCTTCTTCTTTCGGCATTTCCTTTCGTATTACATTCAATCCTTCTTGAATTTTTTCATTCACAATCTCTTCCACCTGTTTTTTTTCTTCATCGGTCATCTTTCTTTCAAAAGAAAAGTCGATACGCAAGCGCTCTTCAGTGATATTACTCCCCCGCTGTTTGACGCTCCGACCAAGCACTTTCTGTAATGCTGCAAGCAAGAGGTGGTGTGCAGTATGTAATCGTATGGTCTTTTCATTATGATTCGCTAATCCGCCTTTAAACATTCCTGCGGACGCGGTACGAGAAAGATTTTGATGTTCTGTCATCTTTGTGTAAAAATCGTCGAGATTTATCTCCATCCCTTTTTCTTTCGCAATTTCAAGAGTGAGCTCAATCGGAAAGCCATAGGTCGTCGCAAGAGTAAATGGGTCAATACCTTTTTCAAACTCTTTCATACCTTTTTCCAGTGTCTGACGGAATTTACTTTCTTCTTTATCAATTTCAGACTTTATTTTTTCAGATTCAGATTCTAGATTTGAATACGTATCTTTATATTTTTCAATTACAGTTTGCGCAATCCAAAAAAGCGAGCTGTGCTTCATCCCAAGCTGATCAGCATATCTGACCGCACGGCGAAGCAATCGGCGTAGAATATATCCTCGATCAGTATTTGCTGGAACAACACCATCAGCAATCATAAATACACTGGTGCGGACATGGTCAGCAACAATACGCTTAGCCTTTTCATCTTTACTTAAAGTAAATTCATTAATCTTCCCGAAAATTGACTTAAAAATATCAGTGTCGTATGCAGTACGATTACCTTGCATTACCGCTGTGATGCGCTCAAGTCCCGCACCAGTATCCACATTTTTTTGTTTTAATTTCCCAATTACTTTTCCATCTTTCTTTTCATACTCCATAAAGACATCATTCCAGATTTCAATCACATCTTCTTTTTTTACAGCATCAAGAAAAGCTTCTTTTGAAAGATCTCCAACATCTCCACTCATGTCATAAAACATTTCGCTACAAGGACCACAAGGTCCGTTATCTCCGGGGCTCCACCAATTATCTTCTGCGGGAAGCGGATAAATGCGATGTTCTGGAATACCCAAACTCATCCACAAATCTTTTGCTTCTTGGTCGAAAGGCGCATTTTCATCACCTTCGAAAATTGTAAAATATAAACGCTTCACATCGAGACCTAATCCCTTATCTCCTTCTTTTTTATCGTCTCCATTTGTTAAAAAATTATAACTCCATTTAATAGTATCTTCTTTGAAATAATCTCCAAGCGACCAATTTCCAAGCATTTCAAAAAAAGAAAAGTGGCGATTATCCCCAATATCATCGAGGTCACCTGTGCGTACGCATTTCTGTACATCCGCTAAGCGAGCACCCATCGGATGCTTCGTACCCAAAAGATATGGAACAAGAGGCTGCATACCCGCAGTGTTAAAAAGCACAGAAGGATCATTCTCGGGAACCAGTGATGCCGAGGGAATAATCGCATGTCCGCGTTTTTCGAAAAATTTTAAAAATCGTGATCTGATTTCCAAAGATTGCATACAAAAATAAAAATTACAAAGTATCCGTGTTGTTAGTTGAATTATTTTTATATCTGGAAAAACGTTTCAAATATTCTTCAATAAACCAAAGTACGGTGAAAATAAATAGTGTGAGAATCGTTGCCATTATCGAAAGCCAAAAAAGGCCAAACCCCGCCGCAACACCGATACCCGCCGCAACCCAAAGCCCGCTGGCACTTGTGAGCCCGACGACACGCTCGTCTTTGAATACTATCAATCCAGCACCCAAAAATCCGACCCCGACTACTATTTGTGATGCCATACGAAGCGGATCGAGCCCTATAAGATCACCTCGAGAAGCTATCATCATTTCAGATATAATCACAAAAAGAGATGAGCCCATTGCTACTAACGCATAAGTGCGCATACCAGCCGTTTTTTGAGCAAGAAGGCGTTCCACCCCGACAAGCATACCAAGACTCATAGCTACTGCTAGTCTGATAAAAATATCTGTATTTGAAAAAAAAAGTGATTCCATAAATTTCTGTAAATTAAAATGCTATGCGGCTAGTATAGCAAAAATCTCCAATGAATAAAATACTTGAATAAAATAAAAAAGCCCAGAAAAAGGGCTTTTACTAGTTCACATTTTTAATATAAACTCACTAATAACTGCGCTGGCAATGTACCGTGATAAATGATGACTATTAAGCTTGAGTGAACCTGCATGCTCAAGAGGATCAAGTATGAGGTTAGCTCCTATGTAGGCATGATTCGCAACATTATTAACATCAACTTCAGTATCCACACCAACAGTTTTAACAATTGAATCTGAAACTTCATCTATTAATTTTTCTATCTCACCGGAATAAAATCTGTCTACTTTATAGTGCGAAATTACACTTTCAACGGCTTTTCTAATTAACTCGGTTCTTCTTTCTGCTTCTTTCATTATGCATAATTTTAAATATCTGTATTTAAAACAAATATACCATACTTTTATAATTAAAAATTAAACAACAATTCCCCCGCCTAAACATTCATATTTATCATAAAGTACTAACGACTGGCCAGATGCAACCGTCTGCGGATTTTTGAAGTGGACTTTAGCAGTTTTAATACCCCATTCCAACACAACGCACTCTTCAAGAACTTGGCGATAACGGATGCGTGCATGGTATTTTTTGCCAATTACTGGAACTTTATTTGTTATGCTTACGCCTTCAAGTAAAAATTCATTATTTTTAAAACTATCAGAAGCCGAGCGTTTAATAGTTTGTGAGACAATGAGAGTGTTTTTTAAAATATCTTTTCCGACTACATAGTACGGCTTATCATTAATTCCCTTTTTTATAATTTCAAATCCGTGACGCTCACCAAGCGTATAGAAAAGCGCGCCATTATGCGTACCGATAACCTTGCCTTTTTCATCGAGAATATTTCCTTTTTTCTCTTTGATGTAATGCTTCAAGAAATCTTTCATGTCCAATTTCCCCAAGAAGCATACACCCTGGCTATCCTTTTTTTCTGCAGTTGGTAAACCGAATTTCCCCGCAAGCTTCCTGACTGCAGGTTTAGTTAAATTTCCTACAGGAAAAAGCACATGATTTAATTTTTCTTGTGTCAGCGTCCAGAGAAAATAAGATTGATCTTTATTTTGATCTTTGCCTGCAAGAAGTTTATATTGTTTTTTATTCTTTAATTCGTAATTCGTAATTCGTAATTCTTCATTTCTTGCATAGTGCCCCGTGGCAATATAGTCCGCCCCATGGAGAAGTGCCCATTTCAAAAACGCACCGAATTTAACCTCTTTATTACACATAACATCTGGATTCGGAGTGCGACCGGCTTTGTATTCGTTAATCATATAATCCGCCACTCCTTCTTTATACTCTTTTTCCAAGTCGAGAAATATAAATGGAATATCCAAATGTGCACAGACGCGCATAGCGTCGCGCTTTTCTTCGCGCCATGTACAAGTTATGAAATCGGGCTGCCAGACTTTAATAAATACCCCAAAAACTTCATAGCCTAAATCTTTTAATAAAGCCGCAGAGACGGAAGAATCCACACCACCGGACACGCCAACAAAAACAACTTTCTTCTTTTTTATTTGTAGATTTTTCACAATCGCTTGTATCTTCGCAAGAACAACACTTATTGTCAATAAAAAACATCCTGCAGAATATGCAGGATGTTCAGATATGAAGGATTTTTCCTTCAAAATACCCTTCTACGACTTGAATTATTTTTTTCAAAATTATCTCATCAGAATCATTAATGTCTATCACAACAGACGGAACACTAGGATACTTCTCAATGTGCTTTTTCTGATGATATTCATTCGATTTGATTTGCAAAGGTATTCGCCCCCATATGCGATATCCCAAAGCCAAGTAATCAAGTTCGATTACAAAATCCCTCCCCTTGCTGTCATCAACCACCGATTGTGGGAGAATTGAGCACGAGAAACCTTTCTGGTAATTGTTTAGATTTTCTAATACTTTCTGTACGCGCTTTTCAATCGCATATCCATAACGCCCGTGCTCTATATGCTTCATAATGAGCGCGCGAATGACATCATCTTCCGCGTCTAGATTTATAAAATCCGATCCTGAATTTATATATTTTTCAGTAACATCCAACTTATCCATTCCCAGGAAAATTTTAATATAAAGATTTTCCAGATGGAAAACTTTCATAAAAGTCTTTCCTTCAAGGCCCTTTATCGGACATTCGCTGAAAGAAATAATTATACCGACAGATTTGAATTCTTCTAAAATATTGATAAGGCGCTCTTTAGCGAGTAAAAATTGGTCAAGATTATCCTGACCGCCATTTGAAATGTAGATCATGAATAACCTCCTATTTTTAAATGTTAAAATATCTACTTGAAACTATATCACATATTCAAAAATAAGCAATAGCTAAATTCTCATAAGCTTTTCATAAAGCTCAAAAGTCGCCCGAGCGTCGGAAAGTGCCGAGTGGGCGTGCTTATTCTCAATATTGAAGTATTCTCCGAGTGCGTGAAGAGAAAACTTATCGATATCTTCGTGATTATGAAGTTTTGCGAACGCTATGGAAATAGTATCTAACTTGTGGTAGTGCATTGTATTATCTACTCCGGATATTCTAAAAGCATGCTCTATAAACCCATTATCAAAACATATATTGTGTCCTACCATAATAGCTCCTTTGGTTTTTTCCGAAAGAATTTTCATAGCCTCTGGCAGAGTGTATGCAAATACCCAATCAACAGGATCATAGTGGTTGACCCGCAGTGCCACAGGATCGGCATCTTCAATATGTTCTGGCTTTATCTTAATTTCTATTTCTTCAACTATTTCAAATGTGGGCTTCTTATCGTCTCCAGTCCAGTCTTGTTCGACAATCACGCAACCGATTTCAATCAGCTCATGTTTGTCTGGATTTAATCCGGTAGTTTCCGTATCTAAGAATGCGAGTTTTTGTTTTTTAATGTCTGCCATGGAAATTTATTTCAAGTATTTTGCAATATTTGCCTTATGTTCGGCGAATGTCTTCGCATAGTGAATAATTCCGCCTTTATCATGAAGGTAGAACAAATAAGGCGTATCCTTCGGATGTATAGCGGCGAACATTGCCTCAAAGCCGGGATTTGAAATCGGTTCTACTGGAAGACCTGTATGGTCGTATGTATCCGGCGCTACATCAACTTGAAGTTTTTCTCCACGCACAATTCGATTCCAAAGAATTCCGGATACGACATCGCGATCAGAATTACCTTTTGCCTCCCCTTCGATAAGAGATGCCATGATTACGATTTGGCGTTCACTCCTACCTGAACGCGAGATTTCACTGGAAAGTTCATCTATTTTTTTATTAAAAGTATCACGAAATACTTCTCTGACTTCAGAAGGCTCTGTTTTCGGAAAAAAGAAATAAGTTTCAGGGAAAAGATATCCTTCTTCTTGTGCGGTTAATAAGAGAAATTGTTCACCATCAAATCCGGAGATTTTCTCCATGAGCAATGATTTTATTTCTTGGCGCGTTATACCCTCGGGAAATGTAATCTTTATTTTTGCAGTACGGTAATCGCCTTCAGCAAAACGCCGAGCAAGGCTAAATACGGATACTCGCTCATCTAGTGTGTAATCGCCTGAAGGAATCTTGCGGTCACTCGTAAGTGTCATGACAAACGTTTCGAAAATAAATCGAGATTGTATCGTATGCATTTCTTTAAGAGTATTTGCTATAGAACCCAGATTTTCTCCCGATTTAATATGGACAATAGTGCCTAGCGGGAAATCTTCCGGTGCGCGAAAAGCATAGGAGTATGTTCCGAAGCATAAAGCAATAATAATTATGATGAAAAAAAATTTAAATATATTTTTCTTTTTATTAAAATGCTCCGTTGGATGACAGTAGCGAAAATCCGGCGAGATGCACACTGACTCTTTCGATTGAGATGAAATGTTTTCCATATATTACATTGGAAGGTTGACTGGTGGTTCGGCCTTCTTTGATTCGATACGCTTGAAGGATGGTGTCTCTGAAACACGGCCCGGGAAATGAAAAATCGTCGCAAGCTCCTCAGTATTCAATACAAATTGTTTGCGAGTAATACTTTTACCGGCAACAAACGAACTGCTGTGTGGCATATAAAAATAAGATCGTGCTCGATACGCATCAAATATTTCACGTTTGAGCGCTTGAATGCGCCGTCCGGAAAAATCCTGCCAAGGATAATCAAAAGATGTTACGTTCGCTGGTTTAAAGCCATTCAGATTTGCTGAATTGTACTGGCGAAATGCTCCCAGAAGAGCAACGAGATTCATACCTTTGAATGCGTCCTTTTTAGCTACATAGAGAGTACGGATACCGCAGTCGAATCCAAACTTGTCTATACTGCGCTCAACAGCATTAATCTTTTCCTGTTCACCTTTAGTGGCCATTTGCGGTGCTGGCTTGTCGTCTTTGTCTTTCGGTTTAGGTTTAAGCTCATCCTTCAATTTTTTAATCAAGGCCTCTCCCTCCTTTTTCCAGTCTTGCTTGCCGAACCATGTCCCCGGTTTGTGGAAGCGCTCTGTCGTAGCGCGAATGATGATCTGGATCCAAATCTGCTCATCTTTACCTATTGAGCCCAGTAATTCCATAGTCGAAGAAATAGGATCGATCTGCTGTTCAGCCTCAAGCAAACCCGATGCCTTATCTAGGCCATAATCAATGTATGTCTTAATCGGGTATGGATCCTCTTTACTTAAAACAAATTCAGTACCAGTCAGCTCCCATGCATCTGTGTTTGCGTGAAGTGGTACGAGATTGGTATAATCATCCACTTCATTGATTTCGGCTTTCGGATATTGAGAATAAATTTGCGCTTCGATGATGTTTTTGAATTGTACCGGTGTGCGAATGAAAAAAAAGATTTTACCCTCGATTGAGACCATCTCAAGCGAAAACCAATTACGCAGTTTGCCTTCCCAATGTTTTGCATACCAAGTACCTGTACCACCAGCTTGATAAAAAGCATTGGTAAGCACGACTTCCATCGCGAGTGGAGATTTGTGAACATCCTTCGGGATGCGGACTTCGAGTAAAACCCAATTCATTTTTGTAAGGAAAGCGTAATTGATGTAGTACTTCCATAATCTCCAAGCTGCAATAATAAGCAATGGCGGCACCCAAAAAGGAGCGAGATCCCAAATAAATTTCAATATGTAAAAACCCCCAGATTGAAGATAAGTATTAATCAAATCGCCTTTAATCGAGGCGATCGGAGCGGTCGGCAAGAAAGACAGCAAGACAAGACCGACAGCGAGTATCGATAAAATTATGCCGAAAATAATTAAAATTATGTTGTGAATAAAACCTCTTGTTTTCATATATTCGTGTAATTTATTATATCATAAAACCAATTCTAAAAAGAAAGAACGCACTACTAGAGTGCGTTCTTTCTACATTTTTGATTTAGGCAACTGTATAGAGACCTTGTTTGTTCTTTTTGAAGTATTTTGTATTCTGAAGATTCACTAAAATAGTATTCTTTTTAAGAAAGCGCTCCTTGAGTACGCGGTCAACGACATCTTCTTTCGAGAGCGGACCTTCCTTTTTCAAAATTTCTTTGATGACATCGCGGACGACACCTGGCTTGTATCCCCATTCCGCAAGTGCGTAATACCCTCGGCCAACAAGAACGAAACGTTTGTCTTTAATGAGTTCATTGTGGCAAGTTGCAACGTGAGTCTTTTTACTGAAAGTATCACTGATAGCCTTCGCCACCTCACGGAAATGCATCGGTGAACCGTGCTTTCGCATTATGAGATATGCGTAGTCTTTAATGCCTCGAGTCTTCACATTGGATGATGTAGTCTTTCCCCATTCACCGAGTGGATTCTTACTGATTGATTTCGAGATTGATAGCCATCGGCGAGCAATTTCTTCATTCTTGTAGTGATCAGCGATATCCTTCAATTGACCAAGGAAACGAGAAATTATGTCATTCTCTGGGACGAGTTCATCGTCTGAAAGACCTCCATACAATTTCTTAATCGCAGTATGAACTTGTTCAGCTATAGTGTCATCGATGGTCCACCTTGAATGGTGACCTTCGTCTTCTTTGTGCTTTTTAAATTCATCTCCAAGGACAAGGTAGAAATGAATATGATTTTGAATAGATTTATCTTTTGAGATATGGGAGAGTAATTCATCTTCGGTTACTATGGCGCCGAGTGATTTCACGATCTCTTTGAGCTCGTCAAAAGATGCTTTGTCGCCCTTATAAGCATCTCCTTTTTTGATTGAAGCAAGCGCTGCATTCTCAATCTGGCGAACACGTTCGCGGGTGATGCCGTATTTTTCACCTATCGCTTCCAGTGTTTTTCGCTCTGCGTCTTCAGTCAATCCGAAACGATTTGAGACGACATCAT
>JBAZXM010000001.1:0-72502 GCA_041659845.1 Minisyncoccota bacterium | reverse complement strand
TACCATAAACAGATTATCATTATTATGCCAATACGTCAAGCTGTGGATATTTGAGACTATTATTCCTTTTTCTTGCCGGCTTTCATGCGTTCTGTTTCATTTAAAAACTTCTTACGCAGACGCACGCTCTTCGGAGTAATTTCCAAGTATTCGTTATCAGCCATGATTTCAAGACCGCGTTCGATAGAAAGTGTGTATGCAGGTTTCAAATAGATTGTTTCGTCAGTGCCAGAAGCTCGCATGTTGGTCAATTGCTTGCCTTTGATAGGATTGACTGACATATCTTCACCCTTCGAGACATTTCCGATAACCATACCTTCGTAAACTTCCGTACCGGGATCGATATATAGAATACCGCGATCTTGTAAATTACCGAGTGAAAAGCCAAGCGCCTTGCCTGTCGCCATTGATGCCATTGATCCCACGTCGCGCTTCTGAATAACTCCAGCATATGGTCTGAAACCAATCACACGAGAAGAAAGGATGCCTTCGCCTTTCGTATCAACTACGAACTGCCCGCGATAACCCAAAAGTCCTCGTGTAGGAATTTCGAAAATCACGCGTACGATGCCTTCCTTCTGTCTCATATCGTGCATCAATCCCCTGCGCTTTGTCATTTTCTCAATTACTGCGCCAGAACTTTCTTCCGGGACATCGATAGTGACTTCTTCATATGGTTCAGACTTCTCTCCTTCGATTTCTTTGATGATTACCTGTGGTTGAGAAACTTGAAGTTCATATCCTTCACGACGCATATTTTCCAAGAGTACTGCAATATGCAATTCTCCTCGTCCGTAAATTTTATAAAAAGCAGGTCCGCCATCACCGGAATTTTCTGGACTGAAATCTACATGAAGTCCGACATTTATTTCAAGCTCCTTTTCCAAGCGCTCGCGGATCTGCCTGCCTGTAACAAATTTACCTTCACGACCTGCGAATGGCGAGTCGTTGACGAGGAAGTTTAGCGAGATTGTCGGCTCGTCGATATGAATAGATGGTAGAGATTCAGTTTCTTCTTTGTCACAAAGCGTCTCTCCAATGAAAACATCTGGAATGCCGGCAATCATCACAATGTCTCCGAATGTTGCCTCCTGTACTTCCTTTCTTGCGATTCCTTCAAATGTGAATAGTTTTGTAACTTTTGCATTGCGGGAAATACCTTCCGAATTTTTAACAATTATCGTACTGCCGGTTTTAATACTGCCGCCATAAATACGAGCGACTGCCATTCTACCCAAGAAATTGTCATAGCCTAGGTTGAAAACCTGCGCCAAAAGAGCGCCATCAGTCATTGATGTCGCCACGGGTACCTTTTCCATAATCATATCGAGAAGTGGAGTTAAGTCTTTTGATTCATCGGTAAGTTTTCTTTTTGCGATACCTTCACGGCCGATCGCATAGACAGTGGCGAAATCAATCTGTTCATCATTCGCACCGAGTTCAAGGAAAAGTTCAAGAACCATTTCGTGTACTGCATCAGGGTTTGCTGCCGGCTTGTCGATTTTATTGATAACCACAATAGGCTTTAGTCCTAACTCAAGAGACTTTTTCAAAACAAATCTTGTCTGCGGCATCGGGCCTTCCTGAGCATCTACCAAAAGTAAAACAGAGTCGATAGATCGAAGCACACGCTCAACCTCTGAACCGAAGTCTGCGTGGCCCGGAGTATCAACGATGTTGATCTTCGTATCCTTGTAAATAATAGATGTATTTTTCGCGTAAATAGTGATACCACGCTCTTGTTCAAGAGCATTTGAGTCCATGGTCACGCCTTCTGCGACCATACCAAGCTGGCGCATAAGAGCATCAGTAAGAGTGGTCTTGCCGTGGTCAACGTGTGCGATAATTGCGATGTTTCTGATATCCATATGAATTGATTATAAAAATAGAATAAAAAATTGCCTTTCGGCAAATCTCTAACAACCTAACAATACCAAATATTATAAAGAATTGCAAGCATCAGCTTGACAAATAGTAAATAAAGGTTTAAAATTCTGCTAAATTCACAAATCAGTTAAACCTGTAAAATTCGTTAACAAATGAAAAATACAATTCAAGATGCTAAAGAAAGTGTCACTCTCTTCTTTAAAGGAAATTTCCATTCTTATGAAGAAATCTACCCTGTGAGAACATTCCTTAAACTTAATATTTTAGGAATGGGATTACTTGGGGTTGAAGAAATCAATGAAAAACACAAAGGTGTATATTCCCATTTCGCTATAGAAAATAAAGATGAAAGTGAAATGATTATTTTTATTCATGATCACGCTCTTAATGGAGGACAAAAGACCATTAGTATGTATTGTGTAAAAGAAAACACGATAATGGAATACAGAGATCACAATCAAAAATCTTTATTCACAATGAATGAATTTGATGATTACACTGGACTAAATATGTTAGCTATAGCTAAAAAATTCTGTGAAGGGATTGTTGAAAAAGACTTGACTCCTTCTACAAACACTCTTGCTTTTGATATTTTCAAATACATAAATATGCTTGCTCAAAAAGTACATTAAAAAAATTAAGAGGAATAATTTATACTTCAAAATCCGCCACTCAATAAAATGAGTTGGCGGATTTTTTTATTTTTTATATTTCATTCTTCCCTAATCTACGCCATGGCTGAGATTAGGGAAGGTGCTTTAAAACAATTTAAAAATATCGTGCGTAGTGATGAGGAGCATGAGAGAAATTAAAATTAAGAAGCCGATCATGTTTACGATATTGGCGGTTTTTGGTTTGATTGGTGAGCCTTTAATTTTTTCGATTAAGAGGAATAGTAAACGACCTCCATCGAGCGCTGGGAATGGCATGAGGTTGATAACTGCGAGGTTTACAGAAATCATCGCGGCGAATGATAGAAGATAGATAATGCCGAAGCTATATGCCCCTCCGACACTACCCACAAGCCCTACGGGACCCGCAACATCATCCAAGCTACCATTCCCTGTAAATGCATCCCCGATCAATTTTCCTAGCCCTACGACAATCTTGTCTGAAAGTACTGCGGTCTCCACAGCGCCGGCAATGATCGCTTTATGTATAGGTAATCTGACTGTCGCAATAGTATCCATCGCAATGCCTATCATCGGCTGACCTTTTTTAATTACTGGAGTAACTGATGTTATATTTTCCGTGCCATGACGTGTATATATAACATCTATATTTTTATCACTATGACTTACAATAAAATTCTTTAAACTAGTAGGTGTTGGTGTAGTAATCTCATCATTACTAGAGGAAAGCTTGGTGATACCATCACCTGATTGCAAGCCGGCAACCTGTGCAGGAGAATTTTTTTCAACATCGAGAATAACAAGAGAAGTATTGGTAACAATAGCTCCCTTAGGTATTGCATCAGTCGAGGCCGGCATTCCAGACGCAAAACCGATAGAAAACAAAATCCAAGCTACGAGTAAGTTCGCGACGATGCCGGCCGAGAGCACTAGAGCTTGAGCAATTTTAGGCCTGTTGTTGAAAGCACGAGAAGAATCTGGATCAATTGCATCTTTCTCATCAGGATTCTCTCCGAAAATTTTCACAAATCCACCGAATGGAATCAAATTGAAAGAATACTTAGTCTCCCCTTTTTTTATAGAAAAAAGCTTCGGCGGGAAACCAAAGCCGAATTCATCCACACGCATGCCGGATTTTTTCGCAACGATAAAATGCCCAAACTCATGGGCAACAACAAGCACTAATAAAATAACAATTAATAAAAAAATAGACATTGGTATTGGTACGAAGCATTTGGACCTTTTGAAATAACTTGCGCAGGCTGGCGAGCCGAGCAGAGAAAATTTTCAGTAGAAAATTATTCGTGTATTTCAAAAGGTTTAAATGCGAAGTTTTTAATTCATGACTTCTGATTCCTTTTTCTCAAAAATCACTTCAAGCTTTGCATTTCCCTCATCGGCGATTTTTTGCATTTCTTCCTTGGCGCGGAATTTGTCATCTTCAGACATTTTGCCTTCGCGCTCTTCTACCTGGATCGGGGTCCAGACTTTGTCACGCTCTAGGCGAAGCGAAATGCGTGCATCCTCAAGCTTTTCTTTCAAAATCTTCACTAGCGCAGTGCGACTCTCGGTCGTGAGCGACGGAATAATGACCCGAACACCATCACTATCAGAAACAACGGAAAATCCGAGATTCGATGAATGCAGAGCTTTTTCAATAGGACCAATTTGGCTTTTGTCCCAAGGAGACACTCGTAAGGTCTTCGGATCCTCGATTGAAATTGACGCCATAGTATTAAGCGCCATTAATGTGCCGTAACTTTCAGCGAAAACCCCGTCGAGTAATGTCGGCGTCGCACGGCCAGTGTGGATCTGCGAATATTCCTTCGAAAGCCACTCTTCTATCTTTTTAATTTCTTGTTTAAACGATGAAAAATTGTATTGCATATGGATGAAGTATATCATGCTACGCTTCATTGAACGAAGTTGACAAATAAGTCTAATCGTGCTATCCTTTTTTTAAATAAAAAAACAAAATATATGGAAAAGTATCATAAAGTAAACAAGAAGCCACCTATGCCTCTATGGCTGGAGATAATGCTGTTAGGATTTAGTTTTCTAATGTTGGTTGTTGTTTGTCTTTTAAATTAAAGCACTATCTCCTCCTTTAAAAAGAGAAGATTCAGCCTCACGTAATGTGAGGCTTTTTTATTATATTTTCGGAAGTATTAGCGCCATATGCTCAAGAAGGATTTTTACTGAAGCGCCTTGGGAAGAGAGGAATTTTTTACAAGCGTAGAGCTCTTTGACTTCATCATGAAGCGGAGTATCTTCGGAAACTTTTTCCGCAAGCAATCCTTCAATATGGTTTAGGAGTGAAAGCGCCTCGTGGCGGATAGCGCCCGCATCTTCATCATCTTTATGAGAATCAATAATTTTTTTTATAATCGCTAAGCGACTTGGAATATCTGCGAAAAGAAATTTTTGCGCAGATTTTAGTATTTCAGTATTCGTATTTGATTTGCCTAATTGAATAATCTCAGCACGCGAGCGAAGCGTCTCTGGAAGGGCGCTTATTCTAGGAATGACCAATATGAAATGAATCCCCTCGTTCGGCTCTTCAAAAATTTTCAAAAGCGTCTGAGTAGCTTCACGAGTGAAAAATGCGATTGAGAAAATAAAAAATCTCTCCGTTCCAGCGACACCTCGCTCACTCGCGAAAGATTTGAGCCTTCGACTATCATCGACGGTAAAAGTTTCATATTTTTCTACAAGCACATCTGGATTACCTTCTATTGCAATTCCCTTTTCACTAAGTGCAGAAAGAATATCAGGGACAAGAACTTCCCCCTCGCCTTCTATAATATAAGCGTGATGAAGCGTGCTATTAAAATATGATGATAGCTCTCGCATTAAAACTTCGAGATGATAGTTTTCTTATAGGTATCTAGGTGATCAAGCGCAATACCAGTTCCTTTCGCGACACAAAAAAGAGCGTCCTCCGCCACGCGCGCTTTTACGCCGGTCTTTCGGAAAACGAGGTCAGGCAGATTACGTAAGAGTGATGAACCGCCAGTGAGCACAATGCCATTATCAATAATATCGGATGCGAGTTCGGGCGGAGTTTCTTGAAGTACGTCTTTAATTGCCTTCACCATAGTGCGAAGTTCGCGATCGATAGCTTTAACTATTTCATTCGTCGAGACCTGCGCGGAACGCGGAAGACCTTGGATAAAATCACGGCCTTTGATAGTCACCGTCAACTCTTCTTCAAGCGGGACAGCTGCACCAATTTTGATTTTCACTTCTTCCGCTGTGCGATCACCGATAGCGAGGTTGAATGTCTTTTTAATATAATCAGCAATTGCTTGATCGATTTTATTGCCAGCGCATTTCACCGAAGTCGATGCGACGATACCACCAAGAGAAATAACTGCGACATCCGTTGTACCTCCTCCGATATCCACCACCATGTGCCCGTGTGATTCGTGAATAGGAATACCAGCGCCGATTGCTGCCAAAATAGGCTCCTTCACAACATAAGCGTTTTTCGCTCCTGCTTTGATGGCCGCTTCGACGACAGCTCTGCGCTCAGTGGATGTAACTCCCGCCGGGACAGAGACCATCACATCAGGCTTAAACAAATTCCATTTCCCGAGAGCTTTGTTTATGAAATATCGAAGCATCGCTTCCGTCACTCGGTAGTCTGCAATTACGCCATCTTTCATGGGACGATACGCGATAATGCTGTCTGGAGTCTTGCCGATCATTTCCTTCGCCTCGTTACCGATAGCGATAATTCTATTGTCTTGTTCAGAGACAGCAACAACTGCAGGCTCGTTAAGTACGATACCCTTTCCGGGTACGAAAACAAGCGTATTCGCTGTTCCCAAATCAATGCCTAATTTTCTAGAAAAAATCCCCATATCGGCGAGTATAGCATAAAATTACACGGATAAAAGTGTTGCCAATTTGAGATGAATGCCGTCAAATGAACCGTTACTCATAATGACCACCACATCGCCTTCCTGAATGAAAGAAGCGAGCTTGGGCAAGACTTCAATCGCACTCAAATCTGATGAGGCTATTTTCCCTTGAGAAACAATTGTATCGACAATCTTTTTCGTATCGACAAAGTCATCTGGGTTATCAACTTCTTTCAATGCAGGCATACTTAAAAAAACACAGTCGGCGCTTAAGAATGAAGTTCCGTAATCCGATTCAAAAATTTTTTTACGACTCGTGACAGAACGAGGTTCAAAAACCGCAACAATTCTCCGTTTAGGAAAGCGCTCTCTGATCCCAGATAGAGTTTCTCTAACCGCTGTGGGGTGGTGTGCAAAATCATCTATAATAATTGCTTTCCCATCGTGAATAATTTCTTGTCGGCGCTTCATTCCGAGAAATGTTTTTAACCCTTCACGAAGTAATTCTATTGATATTCCTTCTGTAATAGCGAGCGCGCAAACCGCAAGCGTGTTTTGCAAATTATATTTTCCAAATAGTGGAATAACTAAATCATTGGCAACCTCCTCACCTTTAATTACAAGTGTGAAATGCTGCCCGTCTTCTTGTACCGATACATCACGAGCAGTTACATCATTCCCTTCATCTAAACCATAAAATAAAACTGGAGCTTCCGTATATTCGGCAAAATTCTGAGCATAATTATCTCCGCATAATAAAAGCAATCCATCAGCAGGAATTTCTTCGGCTAAAAATTCAAAAGCTTTTTTATAATCTGTGAAATCATGGTAAATATCCGCATGGTCAAATTCCACCGAAGTTATAATTGCCGCTTGCGGTACATAGTGTAAAAATTTCGGACTTTTATCGAAATACGCGGTATCATATTCATCACCTTCTATGATGAAGTAGTCTCCATTGCCGACATGGAAACTCTTTCCGGAGTTCACCATCACTCCGCCGATAAGAAATCCGGGGTCAAACCCGGCACTGGTAAATACATGGGCAAGGAGCCCTGTCGTTGTTGTTTTACCATGAGTACCTGCAACAACAAGTGAACAGCAGTCTTTGATAAAAAAATTTCTGATTGCTTCCGTCATTGAAAGCTGTGGAAATGAATTCTCTCGCGCATACTTAGCTTCAATATTGTGCGCATCAAACATATTTGCGATTATCACCAAATCTTTTCCTTCTATATGAGATGGGTCAAAACCTTCTTGGAATTGAATACCTGATTCTTTAATAAAATCACTCATCGGCGGATAGCACCCTTTATCAGAACCTGAAACTTCATACCCTGCCTCTCTAAAAAGTCCTGCAAGAGAACCCATTGCCGTGCCACAAACGCCGGTCAAGTGAACATTTGAGACCTGCGAAAAATCAATCTCCGGACGGTCAAAAAAACGAAGTTCCGCATCCTTCATTGATTTCATTTTTTCATTGTAGTATTCGCGAGCTTTTTCTTTCATATCGTGAAGTATAACAAAGAGGTAAAAATAGTAAAAATAAAAGGGCCATTTGGCCCTTTTTTAATCCATGCAATGTTTACAATAAAACACTCTCTGATTAATCGTTCTTCTAAAATCAAACATTGAACCTGGGTGTCTTTTCGGATGCACGGCATTTGATAGGATCACCACAGCAATACGGTGCATTGGATTTAGATGCATTGAACATCCACTGAATCCGGTCAACACGATAGTCTGTGAACTGAAGCATGGACAAATATAATTATCGTCGCACTTATCCCATCCGAGCCCGTAACGCCTACCGATACTCGCAAGGTGATTTTTTACCATCTCATTATAAGAACGCTCTGGTAAAAACATGCTTCCATCATCCGGCCATTTATTGTTGCAAATAAATGAAGCGAACTTCATCAAATCAGGAACAGTTGAGAATAACCCTGCTGCGGCGATCGGATGATCAGAAAAACATGATGAAATTTCATCGTGAACTTCTCCGTGCAAAAGCCTCATTCTCCAAGTTGTATCATTTTCTGTGGGAACAATCTTGTCCATCGAATAATTTTTACGAGGACAAAATGTCGTATCGTGCATCCCGAGCCTAGAAAAAATAAACTTCTTAAGCAAGAAATCAAGCCTGAAACCTGTAACTTCTTCCAAAATTTTTCCAAGAATAATACTCGTGGAATTGTGATAGAAGTGGCCTTGGCCCGGCGGATGTTTGAGCCCTGCAGTCATGATTCTATCAAGTATAGCTTCCCCGCTTTGAAGATGCCATAATGGCTCGTCAATTGCGAGCTCAACGGTAAACGTCAATAAATGCTTGATATCCACTTCATCTGCATATTGTCCTTCAAACTCCGGGAGGATATCTTGTACTTTTGTTTCAAGCGAAAGCATTCCTCGGTCTATTAAGTGCAAGCAAGTAGATGAAACAACCGCCTTCGTGAGTGAAGAAATATCAAACATCGAATCTTCGGTAACATTAACTGCGTTAGCGTCATAAGTATGAGATCCAGCAGAAGAAATAAATTTCCCATCAGGTGTCATAATTCCAATCACGCATCCCGGGAAAAGTTTGTCTTTAATAGCTTTCGTGGAAAGCTCAATCGCATCCCTCTCTATCTGTTCGAGAGATGGGACAAATCGTAATTTCTGTAGTGTCATATTTTATATTTTTAAAAATCTTTTGTTCTATACTACAATAATAGAAGTTTTTTGTAAATGAAATAAAAATGCAATTTAAAAACCCTCATGCACGTGAATAGTGATGAGGGTTTTATGTTTTAGAACTATCGGACTCATCTTCGCCATCCCCTTTTCTATACCATTTAAATGGGAGAACCATACCGAACACTATTACGAAAATTGCAATCAGCCATCCGCATAATTTCATCACAATAGTAAATTCCGATCCCAGTGAAAAAGAAAATACAATCGAAATTGTAGGCACACATGCAATTGCAAGCGAAAGCGCGAACATTTGTAAAACATTTAATTTCGAATCTCGCGGATACCAGAGAAATATAAAGATTACATTAATGACAACAAGAAGAGCTAAGCGCTGCCATATTCCTCCGAAATTAAAATTCTCAAGGAAAACAAACAGTGGATGATAAACAAATGATATGCCTATCACCTGGATGAGTTTTAGGAATATTCCCAAAATCAGCCACTTTTTGACTTTTTTCATTAGGGAACATTTTTGATTTAGTTAAAGTATGAACTAAGTAAAAGAAAAGTAAAGGTGAACACAAAGTGTCGATATGCTACCCTTTATGTAATGCATATAGTAACCATCATCCCGATAGCACGAGGTATCTTTAAAGAAGAGCTTACTTATTTTTCGTCAGAGCCTATAGAGCCTGGCAGGCTTGTGATAACAAGCGTCCGCACAAAAAAAATCATAGGCCTTTCCACAGGTTCCGAGCCACTTGCTGATGCTAAATCACGAATAAAATCATCCGCATTCCATTTAAAGAAAATAGAGAAAATACTCGAACATCCGCCATTCTCCCCCACATTTATCTGCGCAGTGAAAAGTATCGCAAAGATCCACGCTGCATCTCTTTCATCTGCTTTAACCGCATTAATCCCGACAATCTTTCTTGAAGCATGTGAAAAATTATCCGCATCTATGCTTCTTGAAAATGAGAAGAAAAACATTTCAAAAGAAAAGCTCATCTTTCAAGCGGCATATGAAGAGCGATTGGAATCATATCGAATGGAAATACGCCAATCATTCGCCCGTAAGAAATCTATTTTCTTCGTCCTGCCGACCATCCATGAAGCGACGCGCTTCCATGAAATCCTAAAGAAAGGGGTCGAAGATAATGCATATTTGGTCCACGGTGAATTTTCAAAAAAGAAATTACTTGAATCATATGAAGCAATCATGAAAAATCTGCATCCTGTCATTATCGTCGGGACCGCGCCCTTTCTTTCAATACCGCGTGGAGACCTGGGCACCATCATTGTAGAACGTGAGAGCTCAAGCTCTTATAAGACAATCTCTCGGCCATTCATAGATCTCCGTTTATTTGCCGAACTTTTCGCGAGTGAAATCGAAAGTCGGCTTATTCTCGCTGACACGCTCGTCAGAGCTGAGACTATCGAACGCTACAATGAACATGAACTCTCCGAGCTTGCGTTGCCATCATTCCGCCTGCATGGTGCGAGACCGATAATAGTACCTACAAATATTAAAACAGACGGCGAGAAAAAAGAATTCAGAATAATAAGCGACGAATCGAAAAGATTAGTTGAAGACGTTGTAAAAAATGGACAAAATATTTTTCTCTTCACACTTCGCAAAGGTCTCGCGCCTTCAACTGTTTGTAATGACTGTTCAACTACTGTCCTTTGTGATACTTGCACAGCACCACTTATACTTTTTAAAAAAGATAATGGATCTACTTATAGATGTCCGATGTGCAAAAAAATATATAATCCGAAAACTCGCTGTAAAAACTGCGGAAGCTGGAACTTGACCACACTCGGCATCGGTACCGAAAATACAGCGGAAGCGGTGAAAAAGCTTTTCCCAGATATTTCAATCTTTATCATCGATGCGGAAAAGGTAAAGACGAGGGCCCAAGGCAAAAAAATTGCCGAGCAATTTTACAAAACCAAAGGCGCAATATTAGTCGGCACAGAGCTTGCGCTCTCGCACCTTAATGAGAAGGTTGGGGCTGTTGCGATTATTTCTTTTGACTCGCTCTTTTCCTTGCCGTCATTCCGCATAGGAGAAAAAATAGTCCAGCTGGTCGCCATCTTACAGGCGCTCTCAGATATGCCGCTCCTAATCCAGACGAAAAACCCTGAAGAGCAAATTCTTGGATATCTGCATTCCGGTAATCTCACTGATTTTTATCGTGGAGAACTACACGATCGCAAAATGCTCAACTATCCGCCATTCTCGACACTTATAAAAGTTACAGTAAAGACAAAACCATTCGACACAATTGCGGTGAAGGATAACCTTGCAAAGATTTTTGCCAATTACGCACCTGACATCATCCCCGCTGGCATTCCAAAAATAAAAGGTTTCGACACCACACTCATGATTCTCAAAATCAAGCCTGAAACATGGCAAAAGCCTATCCTCGCAGGTACAGGCACATTCGATACCACTCTTTCCGACCTTCTCACTTCCCTCCCTCCATCGTTTCAAATCGAAGTAAACCCGGAGAATTTGTTTTAGTAATTTAACTAACAGAATATTAAAAAACCCATCTTCTTTAAAAAGATGGGTTTAAGATTGCGAATAAAGAAATATTTTATTCGTTAGCGAATCCTTCAATAGAATTCCATTTTTCATTAAGCTTTTTTAGAATCTGCCTACAAACTTGAATTTCTTTTTTCATTGCATTATTTCTTTGAATGAAAATGAGTATTTGTTTTCTTTTCAATTCCACTTTTTCTTTTTTAAAATCTTCTAGTATTTGTTCTCGCCAAAAACAAACACTTTCCAGATCTTTTTCTCCTTTCTCAATTATTCCTAAAAGCATGCATAAATCATCGTCTGAGAGTTTTTTCTTATCATAAATTTTTTCAAAAAAATCTTTTAAAAACAAAGATTTTTCACAAAAATCAAAGTAATAGCCTAGTAGGCTTTTTGAGCTTTTCGATATCATATTTACTATTTTTAAATAACTAGTTAAACAATATTGAGGAGTATAGCATATACCATTGACAAGTCAAATACTCCATGCTATCGTGTGGGCAAACAAACCTTAAAAATAAAATGAAATGAAAACCTATGAAGTGCCTGGTGTTGAATACGTAAAACACATTAAATTTATCTGTACAGATGGTCGTGAAATAAGACCCCACCGAATTCTCAGAACTAAGGTTTTTACGCTCATACGTGCTAATGGTGGCATTGTTGACAACACAATCCAAGAAGATGATCCAATTAGTATTACAACCAAAGTAGAATTTCGTTTACCAAAAGGAATAAAAGTTGAATTTCCTAGGGAGTAGTAAAATGAATTTTTTACAGAAAGTATCACTTAAACCGTGATACTTTTTTTATTTCTCCTCTCCCTTAAACAATCCCGAGTATCCGGCTCACATTCCAGTTGCGGGTTTTATTTTCCTATGCTATTATCACGCCATGTCAACAACGATTATCGAAGTCAAGAAAAACGCAAATGAAAACAACGCAAGTCTGCTCCGCAGATTTTCGCGAAAGATGATAGAGTCCGGCACTGTCAGGCATGTAAAGGCCAACCGTTACAACCAGCGCCCGAAGTCAAAACTTTCACTGAAAACAGTAGCTCTTAAAAAAATGGCTCGCCGAAAAGAAGTTGAGAAATTGAAAAAGCTCGGCAAAATGTAAAAAATGAAAAATGTTTCGGAAACAATAACAATCCGGAAACCGAAAAAAGGCAAGCTCCCACGCTTGCCTTTTTTGGACATCAAAGAAAAAGTGCTTGGGAAAAAATATGAACTCTCTATTGTCTTCGCTTCAAAAAAGCTGGCACAGGAACTCAATATTCGTTACCGTGGCAAAGATTATGTGCCAAACGTGCTCAGCTTTCCGCTTTCTAAAACTTCCGGTGAAATGGTGATTAATCTAGAAACAGTAAAGCGCGAGGCGCCTCAATTTGGAAAATCTTATGAGAAGTTTTTAGGCTTTATCTTTATCCACGGATTGCTTCATTTGAAAGGAATGGCTCATGGGAGTATAATGGAAAAGCAAGAAGTGCGACTCTCGAAAAAGTTCAACTTTTAAAATATGTAAAAGTTGGGTTTTCGTTCTTAATTAATAATTTGTAATTCGTAATTACTTTCAATGATCCGCAACATCACCATCGGCATAGATGTAGGTACCTCGACTGTTCGTGTCGTCGTGGCTGAACGCGTGAAGGACGAACAATTCCCCCGCATCATAGGTATAGGCTCTGCTGAATCTCGAGGGCTCCGACACGGCTATATTACTAATATGTCTGAAGCTGTTAAAAGTATTCAAAAGGCAGTAGCAGAAGCCGAAAAAAATTCACAGATTAAAATAAAGAGAGCATTCGTATCTATCGGAGGAATTTCTTTGAGTTCAGAAACAGCCGCTGGCGTCGCTATCGTCTCCCGCGGAGATCACGAAGTCACAAAGCTTGATATATCAAAAGCCATAGATGGTGCTGAAGAGACTTTAGAGCTTTCAAATAAAAAAATAATCCAAACCGTCCCGATCTCCTATCGTCTCGATGGTAAAGACATCCATGGCCGGCCGGATGGCATGCAGGGTACTAAGCTTGAGGTAAAGACTCTTTTCGTCACTTGCTTAGCTCAACATTTAGAAGATTTGATAGTTGCTGTCAGCGAGGCTGGAGTTGATGTCATTAATGTAATCGCATCCCCTATGGCCGCAAGCCTAGTAACTCTCACTGATAAACAAAAAATTGCCGGATGCATACTTGCTAATATCGGTGCGGAAACCGTTTCAATTGCAACTTTCGAAAACGGAAATATCATTTCACTTCAAGTATTCTCAATCGGCGGAACGGAAATCACTAAAGACATAGCACTCGGCCTGAAAATTCCACTTGAGGAAGCAGAGGGTATTAAAATCGGCAGTATGATTTCGAATTATCCGAAAAAGAAACTTGATGAAATCATAGAAGCTCGGCTCAGCGATATCTTTGAACTCATTGAAAAGCATTTGAAGAAAATCGGCAGAAGTGCGCTCTTGCCTGCCGGTATAATAATTACAGGTGGTGGGTCAAATCTCCCACTCATTGAAGACCTCGCGAAACACTCTCTCAAACTACCAGCGAAAATCGGCACAGCGGAATATTTCGCCCAATCAAAGATCAAGCCTCGCGACTCATCTTGGTTCGTAGCTCTCGGCCTCTGTATTTCAGGTATAGACCCTCAAAACGGTTCAGAGCCCGGCTCAATAAATGAATCATTCAAGTCTTTTAAACGTTTTATTGGTAATGTTGTAAAACAACTTCTACCATAAAAACTAATATTTAATATAGAAATCTTCAAAACTTCCATATTTGCACCATACTCCCTTTGTTGCTATTATGGGTGATATACTTTTATTATTTTATTAAATCTGTATGCCAAAAATCAATCCTGAAATAGAAACATTTGCTCGAATTAAAGTTATCGGTGTCGGTGGCTCCGGGAAGAACGCTCTCAACCACATGATCAGTTCAAAAGTCCGCGGTGTTGAATTCATCGTTATGAATACCGATACTCAAGATCTGCATAATTCTCTTGCAGACAGAAAAATCCACTTGGGTAAAAATCTAACCAAAGGCTTAGGCGCCGGCATGAACCCGGAAATCGGCAAGCGTGCAGCGGAAGAAACCAAGGCGGAAATCCAAGATGTCATCAAGGGCGCAGATATGATTTTCATCGCATCTGGAATGGGAGGCGGTACAGGCACGGGAGCCGCGCCTATAGTTGCACAGGCAGCAAAAGAGCAAGGTATACTTACTGTCGCTGTCGTTACGAAACCTTTTTCATTTGAAGGCAATCAGCGCGGCAAGCTTGCCGATCGCGGACTCGAAGAACTTGAAAAAGAAGTCGATGCGATTCTAATAATCCCGAATGATCGCCTCCTTTCAATCGCTGGCAAGGATACTGGATTCAAACAAGCATTCGCAATGTGTGATGAAATCCTTCGCCAAGCCGTAGAAGGCATTTCCGACCTCATCACTACTCCTGGTATCATTAATGTCGACTTTGCCGATATTAAAGCGATCATGTCCGATGCCGGTACAGCACTCATGGGCATCGGCTCCGCTTCAGGTGAAGGCAGAGCTACAAAGGCCGCTACAGATGCTATTAATTCACCTCTTCTTGATGTATCAATTAATGGTGCAAAGGGTGTGCTATTCGCTATTTCAGGCGGAGATGATCTTGGGATCCTCGAAATCCAAGAAGCAGCGAAGGTTATCACTGAATCAATTGATAAGGAAGCTAAAGTGATATTCGGCACAATCAAAGACGAACGCTTAAAGAAGGGTGAAATAAGAGTCACAGTAATTGCAACTGGTTTTCCTACTGATGCTCCAAGAAAGACTTTGTTCTCTCCATTCGTATCATCACAAAAGACTGAAAAAGAAGAGAGGAGAGAAATTAACAATTCTCTACCTATTCAATCTGAAATTCCTGTGCAAAAAACTGAGAAGAAACAAGTTGAAGAAATAATTATCGACGATGAAGAAATGGAAGATTGGAGCGCGGTCCCGGCATTTTTACGCCGTGGCAAGAAATAGTTCGAGATTTCTCACTATAAATAATTTTTAAAATAAATGATTTACGATCTTATAATTTTAGGTGGCGGACCTGCCGGTGCTGCTGGTGCAGTGTATGCGGCACGTAAACAATTAAGGACATTACTCGTAACTGCCGAATTCGGCGGGCAATCAAGCGTATCCACTGAAATATATAATTGGATAGGCACGGAAACAATTTCCGGCAGTGACCTTGCAGGTAATTTAAAAAAGCATATAAAAGCCTATGAAGGCGAGTTTTTGACTATTAAAGAAAGCGAAATAGCTAATGGTATAACTAAACTTAATGATCATTTTTCCGTATCAACTGACAAAGGCTCATATGAAGCGAAAACTGCACTTATTGTCACAGGTTCAAGCCGAAGAAAAATTGAAGCCAAGAATGCGGATATTTATGAAAATAAAGGCCTCACTTATTGCGCTACTTGCGATGGTCCACTTTTTTCTGGGCAGGATGTTGTAGTCATCGGCGGTGGGAATGCCGGATTCGAATCCGCAGCACAGTTGCTGGCATACTGTAAAAGCGTAACACTCCTCCACCGCAGCGCTGAATTTCGCGCTGATGAAATTACGGTGAACGCTGTATTGAAAAATCCGAAAATGAAAGCGATAAAGAATTTGGAAATTCTGGAAATCACAGGTGATAAATTCGTAAACGGAATCGTTTATAAAGATAAAATCACAAACGAAATACATACCCTGCCTGTCACTGGAATCTTCGTGGAAATTGGGCAAATCCCGAATACCGGCTTCGCTTCCTCACTCGTCATGCTTGATGAAAACAAAAAAATCAAAGTCGACCCTCGCACCCAGATGACATCAATAGAAGGCATATGGGCCGCTGGCGACTGCACCGACGGCCTCTACCACCAGAACAACATAGCCGCCGGCGACGCCGTCAAAGCCCTCGAAAACATCTACATGCATCTGCATACAAAATAAAGAGTACTTTAATTCGACTTCGACTCGTACATCGTGTATGAGAATACTCATTCACGTGCTACTCGCTTGTCGAAATAAAAACCCCGAGATTCGGGGTTTTTAACATAGAAAAAAATTAATTTTTTGCTCCAGGTCTTTGACGCTCTCTGAAATCGACAATGGATTCCCTATTATGAGTACTTCGTATTCATGAAGTCCCCAGGTCACACCAATGCTTCCAATACCAGCTTCGCGAGCCTCTCTGATATCACCGAGTGTATCTGTCACATACAGTGCATTTTCAGATGCAACTGCATATTTTTCAAGTAAATGTTTCAGCTTAACCACTTTACTTTTGTGGACTTCCTTTCCAAGCACATCAGAAAATAATTCCAGCAACCCTTCTTTTTTTAAAAAGGGCTTTATAATTTCTTCTAATGCAGATGTTACAATACAAAGAGTGTATTCTCTTTTTAACCTAAAAAACATTTTATTGAGTTCTTTTGAAACGCTGAAATTGTTTAAAAGTTGATCTGCGTATTCTTCATAAAATGTCGGACTCGGGGTGAATACAACTGAAGGAGCATCTCCTTGAAATGATTGGAAAAAGTTACCATAAGACATTTTTTTATACTCCTCAAAAGAAAGATGTGGGTTAACCTTTGAGTTAATCGCGTAACACATATCTAGTGTATGAACAAACACTCCATCGAAATCAAATATTGCTAATTTTTTCATTGTTTTATTATTTTTAGTTTTTGAATTTACATATATAACTTGTTCAAACAATAATATATTTTTCACAAAAAGTCAAACAAAAATCCCCTGCTTTTAAAGCTTGGGGATTTTAAAATGGAGCCTCTTCTTCTCCTTGCAGCCATGATTTATCTTCCTTGTTCGACTCAACGGAAACATCTAATGGAACATCTCTGCGATTATCTCTCGGTTTATAGATGGCGATTAACCTCTTTTCTAGGTCAGATACTTTTGCACGAATTTCTCCAGTGCTAAGCTCTGTAATTTTTCCATCACTTTTATTAATTCCGGGGATATCAATAATCGCAACATCATAAGAATGAATATTTAATGTTTGCGAGTATTCTACACGATAATGCAATCCAGCACGATCAGATGGATATGGGGTAAAATGATTATAGAGAACTTGGTACAAGTTACTAGTACTCATACCCACATACACAACAACCCCATTCTCTCGGATAAGATACACACCAGAACGATATCGATAATCAAATCTCCGATAGGTGCAAGCTCGCTTTATATTTTCTTTCATTTCATATGGAGTTTGAAATTGCAAAAACATACTCGGATCTCTCATGCTATCTTTTTCCCAAAAATCATAAAGTTGATTAATGGTACAACCAAGAGGATATTTAGCTATCTGCTTAGTAAAATGTACAAGAGATTTTTTTAAGGATTCCTTAGGTACACAACAAAGTGCGACTGTGTAAATTTCAGTATTATACCCCTTAACTTTATTCAATTTTAACACCATATTATACAGGGATAAGGCCATACGAAGATCAATTATTTTTGATCTTTCTTTGAGTATGTAGATACCAGATGTATTATATTCCCTAGGGGGAAAATTCCATCTGCGTTTTCCATTAACTATTTCGAATGGTTTTTTAAATTCAAGTTCCCAAATATTTGGTAATTTTTCTGTGATGTTTTGCCGTTTGGACAAAACACTCTTGGTTTTGTCTTTTTTAAGCATGACTTATTTTGTTTTAAATGAAGTGATTTATTTAAATTCCAGTTTACAATAACACATATTTACAACTTATGCAAATAAAAAACTGCCTGAAAATTTCAGGCAGTTTTACAAATAATCTACTTATCTTTTCGAACGAGAAACATGCTTTTCTTCTTCCGGACTTTAAATGAATGAGTCATAGTTAATCCTTCGATACCAAGCATATCAATATCTCCGATGTGACCCCAGAAGAAGTGCGGCTCGGCACAGATTATACCTTGCACAATTTTTTCTTTGCTCGGAGCAAAAAATAAATCGAGAGAAAAGTTTGCAACATCTTCAGTTTTCATCGCCCAGCAATCACCGAATTCATCAGCGATTTTCTGTGCAGATGCGCCGAATGGCCCAGGGTGCACGATTCGCGCAAAGACATTCTCATGATTTTTCGCAAGATTCATTGTGTGCTCTACAAGACGCGCCTTGGATTCTCCATAGATGGTAGTACCTTCTAGCGGCTTTTTTACAAGCTCGGCAACAGCACCGATCGTGCCTATATCGGCAATCACAAGCGGAGTTTTGCCATCCGAAAATCTGGAGATCAATTCTTCGGTAAATGAAGCATTGGAAGTGAAGTTTGTTTCGCGTAATTCTTGAGCGCTTTTTACATCAAGTTTAGAGTCAGATTTATATAATCCAATAGTATTGATATACATATCAACTCCGCCGAGACGCTTTTCAATCGCATTAAAAATTTTATTACGATCTTGTTCTGTGCTTATATCACCATTGGGATCTGTATCATTTTTAGATATTTTTTGTCCCTGTGTGACAAATACCGGCCATTGCCTATCCGGAAAAGATTTTTTAATTTTTTCTCTAAGCAGAGCGAGCTTCTCCTCGTCTCGCCCAAATGCAAGAATATATGCTTGCGGAAAGCGCTTGCATAGATCAAGGACAATACTACCTCCTAGCTCTCCTGTTGCTCCAGAAATAACGATTTTCATACTCATATATTTATATTTTACGTTAAAAAACAATATTTAACTAAGAGTAACAGTATCAAATTAGCTCTCATCCAACAAGTATCCCTAGCTAGGCAAGACCTAGCTGAAATCCCCCACCTTCGTCCTTTTGATTGACCATGCGATTGCGCCACACCCAACCACATTACCCAATTCATGAGCAATCACGCGCACATAAGTGCCGCTCCCGCATGAGATTTTAAATTTAAAAATTTCAAAGTTATCTGGCGCATCTTTTAAAGCTTCTTCCCATTTCGCCAAAATTTCTACTTGCCTGAAATCACCTTTGACTAAACCAATTCGTTCAATTATATTCTTCTCTAATTCATCTTTTGAAATAGTTTTCGAATCTGTCAGTTCAAGATTATAAACTTCCACATCTCGTTTTGGAATTTCAATCTCATCAAGCTTCCCTTTTCGCGCCCACTCGAAAAGCGGAATTCCAGAAACTGTTTTTGAAGAATATGGCGGATATGGTTGAGAAATAGTCCCCTTGAATTTCGCAAGCAAAGAAATTATTTTATCTTTGCTTGCCCTCCGAAGCCTTGGTGTAGGATGGGTGGGTTCGTCATTCAGAACATTTTTAACCAAGCCTAAAATGTCATACGTATCAGTCTCGAACCCAAAAAGAACTTCAAATTCATATTCCTTATCAAGATTCGTATATTGGTCACGATTTTTCGCTTCTTCTCCCACAAGAGCAATCAGCACCCCTTCTGCCATTGGGTCGAGCCTACCGGCATATGTCATAGGAATCCCCTCGTATTCCGGATATTCATGCCGAAATCTATCTAAACACTCAAGTGGTGTCTCCCCTACTTTTTTATATAAATTTAGTATGTTCTGAACACCAAGTATCACTTTGTGACCCTACAGAGAATCGAACTCTGATTACTGCCTTGAAAAGGCAATGTCCTAACCGTTAGACGATAGGGCCATAAAACACGAATCAAATATAACATTTTTTGTAAAAAATGCAAAAAAATGATAGAGTGTCCGAGTAAATATAAGGAGGTGTGGCTGAGTGGTTGAAGGCACTGGTTTCGAAAACCAGCATACGGGAAACCGTATCGTGAGTTCAAATCTCACCGCCTCCGCAATATAAAAACCGGCACTATGGTGCCGGTTTTTTGCGCTTGGGTATGTATTCGTGTAATTTAGATGATATCTTTCCTGTTTGTAAATTATGGCGAATGTCCACAATATAGAACTTTCCATTATTCAACTTTTTTGTTTTGTCGAAAATTGACTGATGTAATGTGCAGTTCAATTCTTCAATAAACACGTTTAGTTCAAGAAGATGTGCATGATTTACAAAAAGAAATAAACAATCAACCCTATCTCCAAATTTTTCAGCAATTAGATATTTGTAATATTTACATACCTCAAAATGATTTTTATTTCCCCAATGTTCGTCCGGAATAAATAAAAAATCATATTGCTCTTCATTGCCTGCATGAAAACTGTCGATAGCGCTCATAAGTACTATCCCAACACCAATCCTAAGATATGCCATCGGCTTCTTTGTCTGACAGCCTGAAAGCACTGGAAGCTCAGGGTCTCCGAAAGGGATTATATAGATGGTTTTCTTTTTCATCAGAATTTGTTTTAAGAAACATTTTGCCTAGTATGCACTCATTTCAGGAAAAAACAAACCAAAAAAAATTGAGGGTTTTTAATTGGTTTTCGGATCAATATAGTATATACCCAGATAAAAAAAGGTAACATAAAAAACCCTGCCAAAAAGCAGGGTTAATTTTCTCCTGGATCAGCTCCGAGAAGCGGCAAGCCGAGGCGAAATGATAATAGTCGGAAAGCGATTGATTTTTTTAACTTTCCTTTGTTGTAAAAAAATTTGACTATATATAATTCATTTTCGGAAACAGATTCATTCAAAGGAAACTCGCTATCATAAATCTCAATTGATGCAAGCTCTTGGATTTTAGCAACAAGCTCTTCCTTGCGATGATGCGGACAAATAAGACATGCTATTCTTGATGATTTTATTCCCATCACAACTTTTTCCGCAACTTCTTGATCCGTATTGCCAGTTTTAGATTGTATCCATAAATTCTCAGAGGCAAAAAACCATGAATGTTTTCCCCTCAGCAGACTCCGGACTTCTTTGCTAAAATAAACTAAATCCATCTTATATCTCTTCACAACCTCTTTATTAGCATAGGTTACAACAACTAAAATCAAACTTTCCATGACCATATTTTTAAAATGTAAATAAACGATACTTACGTCAAGTATACACCTGCCAGGAAAAAAGCAATATTGGGAACTAAAAAGCCGCAAATATGCGGCTTTTAATTCTGAGAAGGATTATTTTGTTCACCAGTAGGGTCTTCGTTAATATAATCCTTCATAGGAACAAGATCATAATAAAATTCAGAACCATTACTGGCTGAACCTTCATTGGAAGTGAGAACGAAAATTTCTCCTGATTTTGCTTTGCGTTTTTTAAAAATAATAAATTCCTTATAAAGGGTTGCTCCAAATATCTCAGGATCAAATACTTTCAAAAAATCCTCAGCAACATCAGCATCTACCGCAAGTATTACGCATGAACGACCTAGGTCGTCAAAGGCTTGCTGTATCAAATTATTGATCACATCAATATCCTGCGTATCTTCATCACCAGCTGCTTTTTCGTATTCTATCTGCTGATCAGTTATCAAACCTATTGCTTCATCTCTATTATGAAATTTTTCCATATAACTGAAAGCTTCCTTACTAATTAATACGAGAGCTGGCTGAATATTGGCATTCTTGGTATAAACATTGGCGAAAAATTTATCGCCATATGTTACAATGATGATATCTCTTTTCATGATTTATTTTTTTAGAACAGTTAAACACATTATGCACTTCCAATATAAAAAGTCAAAATAATAAAAAGCCCCAAAAGGGCTTTTTTAATTGTTTAGATATCCGTTAGGATTTTCGACAGGCCATCTCCATGCCTTAAATCCTTTCATTAGATCATGATATTCCTTATTAAAAGATTCATCATGTGTCTCAATATTCTCTTTCGTGAATAAATCAATAATGATTTCTTTTAAAATGTTCGGCACTATGAAAATAATATAAGAATCATCTGAAATCTCAGCGATAATTTCTTTACAAATTATTCTCAAGGCTTGTTCAAACATCGGATTTTTAAGATCTTCCTTAAATATTTTTTCCCTCATCGGAAGACAGTAGAGCTTTTTAATATCCCAAACTTTTTCAATGGTCGAAGACAAGAAAGCAATGTGTAGTAGTGGCCTGAAGCTAGCTAAATGCGCTGTTTTCTCAAATTCTTCATCATCATAGGTTGTTATATATACATGTTTCATTGAACACCTCCTTTCTTTTAAATGTGTCTGCAAAAAGTATGTTCCTTTATCTAAAATAAGTCAAAACATTGCGAAAAAGACAATTTTTGTGTAAGATTTTTGAGTATATATGCGCGGTTAGCTCAGCTGGTTAGAGCGACCCCTTGACGTGGGGTAGGCCGGGGATTCGAATTCCTCACCGCGCACCAAAAATAAAAGCCAGAACGCGTACGCGTTCTGGCTTTTTGATTTATGCCAATTTTAAGGCAAGAAATTCGTCGACGATTTTCAATGATTTTGCAAGAGTTTTCTCAAGCTCAACAGAACCGTCGGCATTGACAATTACTTGATCAAATTCACCATGATGAGAAAGCTCTTCTTCTGCTTTATCAAGACGCTTTTTAAGGCTTTCTTCAGTTTCTGAATCACGAGCAGTTAGGCGTTTCTTGAGGTCATCCAGTGTAGGAGGAGTAACAATTATTGTTAATGCATTATCTCCATAATTATTTTTGAGATTAAGAGCTCCATAGACATCGATATCAAAGATGACAGCCTTTCCAATCGCAAAAATACTTTCAATTTCTGAAACGAAAGTACCATAGAAAATTCCCTCATAAACCTCCTCATATTCAGCAAAGGCATTCTCTTTTATCTTTTGCTTGAATTCCTCAACAGAAAGAAAGTGGTAGTGTTGTCCATTAATCTCCCCAGGGCGAGGCTTTCTAGTTGTCGCTGATATTGAGAAGGCACATTCATTATTTCTCTTTTCTAGAATATGCTTACTAATAGTTGATTTACCAACGCCAGATGGCCCGGCAAAAATTATGAGTTTTTCATTTTTCATTATTTTAAATTTTTTAAGCTCCATATTTCATACTAACACGATAAAGAAGAAAGTCAAAACAAGCAAAAACTTAAATTTTCTGCTACAATCAGAGCCATGAAAATTCTCTCTATTGAAACTAGTTGCGACGAAACCGCGCTTTCAATCATAGAAGCGAGTGGTACCGTCAAAACACCCAAATTCAAAGTATTGGCGAATGAAATCGCTTCACAGGCTAGCCTCCATGCGCAATACGGAGGCGTCTTCCCTGCTGTCGCTAAGCGCGAGCACACGAAGGCTTGCATTCCAATCTTGAAAAGAGTTCTTACAGAAGCAAAGATGGAAAAACCTCTCAAGAAAAAAGTATCAGATAAAAAACAAGAGAGAAAATTATCGAAAATTTTAGACCGTGAGCCCGAATTATTGAAAGATTTACTGGAATATATTCCTTTAATCAAAAAACCAAAGATTGATGCCATTGCAGTCACATATGGCCCTGGACTCGAACCAGCACTGTGGGTCGGGGTTAATTTCGCCAAATCGCTATCCTCTGCATGGGATATTCCTGTTATTCCGGTTAATCATATGGAGGGTCACATTCTTTCTGTTCTACCGACTGATGGCAAAAATGTAAATACGAAAGATTTCCCCCTACCCGCAATCGCACTACTTATTTCAGGCGGGCACACTGAGCTTATTCTGATAAAAGACTGGATGAAATATAAAAAAATCGGCGAGACGCGTGATGATGCTGTCGGTGAAGCGTTTGATAAAGTCGCACGCATGCTTGGGCTCCCATACCCCGGCGGACCGCAAATTTCCCGCCTTGCCGCGGAATCTAGAAAGGAAAGAGTGGGTTCTGAGGGACCCCACAGCGCGACTGACGCGAGGACTGAGCAATTTTCTAGCAAGAAAATTGCGTACCCTCAGAACCTACTCTTTCCTAATATCCTCCCCCGACCGATGATCCATACGAAAGATTTTGATTTTTCATTTTCCGGATTAAAAACTGCGGTTCTTTATTTGATACAAAAAATCAACGAGACACCAAAGGGATTAACGGAAGAAATAAAAAAAGAAATAGCACGCGAATTCGAAGATTCTGTGACAGAAGTGTTAATGAAAAAGACAATGCTCGCGATTGAAAAATATGGGGCGAAAATGCTCATCGTCGGTGGAGGCGTCTCTGCCAACACCCACATCCGAGAATCTCTCGCAAAATCACTCGGGAGCTCAGCTCCCAAGTTGAAGATTTACTTCCCTGATAAAGGCCTTTCCACCGACAATTCTCTTATGATAGCCATGGCAGGATATTTCACCTATCTAAAAAAGAAAAAACATTCAATTTCTGGAATCAAAGCTAAGGGAAATTTATCACTTTAAAAAGCTTTGAAATAATGCTATATTTTAAAGCATGAATGAGAAGGAATTTCCCCAAATTGATGAAAGATTATTGAAACCCTACAATCCCGCCGAAACGGAAGGGCGAATTTATGCGATATGGGAGGAAATTGGATTTTTCAATCCTGATATATGTATTGAAAAGGGCGTGACGAAAGAGGATGCAAAGCCTTTCACGATAATCATGCCTCCACCTAATGTCACAGGAGTTCTTCATATGGGGCACGCTCTCATGCTCACACTTGAGGACATTATGATCCGCTACCACCGCATGAAGGGCGACCGCACACTTTGGATCCCTGGAACCGACCATGCGGCAATCGCTACGCAGTCGAAAGTTGAAAAAGAAATTCAAAAGAAAGAAGGAAAATCACGTCATGATCTAGGCCGTGAAGAATTACTCAGAAGAGTTAGAGAATTTGCCCAAGAATCGCACGACACCATCACGTCGCAGGTTCGCGCCATAGGCTCTTCTTGTGACTGGTCTCGAGAAGCATTCACACTTGACGAAACTCGCACAAAAGCCGTATATACGATGTTTAAAAAAATGCACGAAGATGGGCTTATCTACCGCGGGCATCGCATTGTAAATTGGGACCCGAAAGGTCAAACGACAATCGCTGATGATGAAATTGTCTATGAGGAACGCAAATCGAAACTTTATACTTTCAAATATTCACACGACTTCCCTATCTCTATTTCCACCACTCGCCCCGAAACTAAAATCGGCGATACGGCTGTGGCAGTGCATCCTGATGATCCGCGCTATAAAGAATACATAGGCAAGACCTATGGGGTAAGGGATTTCTGTGGAGTTCCGCTTGAAATTAAGATTATTGCCGATGAATCTGTGGAAAAAGATTTCGGCACTGGAGCACTCGGTGTCACACCCTCACACTCAATGATCGACTGGGAAATTGCCGACCGTCATGATCTGCCTCGCCCGCAAGTCATAAATGAATACGCAAAAATGATGATTGGTGATGAACGAATCTTGGGTAAAAAAACAACTGATGCTCGAGAAATAATCGTTGAATGGCTCCGTAGCGAAGGTTTGCTTGAAAAAGAGGAAGAAGCTAATCAAAATATTTCTACTGCCGAGCGCACTGGCGGAATTATCGAACCTTTGCCTAAACTGCAGTGGTTCATCGATGTGAATAAATCTTTCACACTTCCACATTCTGAAATCAAAGGTATTGAAAGCGGATCACAGACGACTCTCAAAGAGATTATGAAAAAAGTTGTAGAGAATGGACAGACAGCAATTATCCCAGAGCATTTCAATAAAACATATTTTCACTGGATTGAAAATCTGCGAGATTGGTGCATTTCGCGCCAGATTTGGTATGGCCATCGTATTCCCGTTTGGTATAAAGATAAGGAAATTCATGTCGGAGTTGAGACACCGGAAGGTGAAGGTTGGATCCAAGATGAAGATACTCTTGATACTTGGTTTTCCTCTGGGCTTTGGACTTTCTCAACCCTCGGCTGGCCCGAAAAGACTAAGGATTTGGAAATCTATCACCCGACAAACGTACTCCAAACCGGCTACGATATTTTATTCTTTTGGGTTGCGCGCATGGTACTCATGACTGGCTACGCACTTGGGACTGTTCCATTTCATACTGTTTATTTAAGTGGACTTGTCCGAGATGCGAAGGGACAAAAAATGTCAAAGTCTCTCGGTAATGCTCTTGACCCTGTAGAAATAGCGCAAAAATACGGTGCAGATGCCGGTCGTATTGCGTTGATTATCGGAAATACTCCAGGCACTGATATGCGAATTTCGGAAGATAAAATCAAAGGCTACAAACATTTTGCAAACAAACTTTGGAATATCACGCGCTTCGTACTTTCAAGTATTGATGGAATTGAAATTCCTGCCAGCGCAGACGGGTCACAAAAACCAAAAATCACCGATAAAGATCAAAAACTTATAGACAGATTAGAAGAGCTCACCAAAGAAATTACGGGAGACATAGAAGAATTCCGATTCCATCTCGCAGGAGAAAAACTCTATCATTATAGCTGGAGTGAATTCGCCGATATTATTTTAGAGGAAAGCAAAGAAGTTTTCAAAACAGGCACCGAAGAAGAAAAAACTTCCCGAGCATGGACGCTTAAAAAAATTTTAAAAACGAATATCATCATGCTCCACCCTTTTATGCCATTCGTTACCGAAGAAATATGGTCGATGATTAAAAATGAAAATGATAACCTATTGATCGCAACCAAATGGCCGACGCAATAAACCAATTTTCGGATCCTGTTTTTTTGAAAAACCTCGCTACTGCTTTTTTACTTGGCCTCGTTCCGGCGCTGCTCTGGTTATGGTTTTGGCTGCGAGAAGATCGTGAACATCCGGAGCCTCTCGGGCTTATCGTAATCACCTTTATATTAGGAGCGCTTTCAGTGATGCTCGTCCTCCCACTTGAAAAATTTGCGAATAGTTTGCTCGACGACAAAAATATGCTAATTGTAATCTGGGCATCCATTGAAGAAGTGGCAAAATATCTAGCTGTTGGCCTGATCGCATTGCGCAGTAAAGAACTCAATGAGCCTATCGACTACCCTATCTACTTTATCGCAACTGCGCTTGGTTTTGCCGCTCTGGAGAATACTCTATTCCTGATGCATCCACTAGCCGCCGCAGATACCACTACGAGTTTGATTACGGGTAATTTGCGCTTTCTGGGCGCAACACTCCTGCATGCCACATCGAGCGCATTGGTCGGTATTTCCCTAGGGCTTTCTTACTTTAACGGTTGGTTTTCCAAGAAAATCCATCTTGTCTTCGGACTTGCGGCAGCAATCACCTTGCATAGTGTATTTAACTTTTTTATAATGAAAGATAATGGAGAAAATTTCCTGAACGTCTTTGGATTCCTATGGGTGGTAACAATTATGATTATGCTCTTGTTTGAAAAACTAAAACGAATGAGTCGACAATAATAATGTTTTTTATTAAAAATTTTAATCTAGAATAAATATATGAGTAATAATAAAAGATCTTTTTTCGAACGGTTAACCGGCAGTATGAGTATGGATGATGAAGATAGTATTGAAATCAATACATCTCAAAAATCGTCTATAAATGGAGCAACTGTTCCTTCACAAAATCCTCAGGCAAGAAGCATAAACGCGCAGAATACATGGATAGAAGAACCGGAAGAAGCCCAGCTTACAGTTGATATATACCAGACGCCAACGGAGATAGTTGTTCAGTCCATGGTCGCCGGTGTCCGCCCGGAAGATATTCAAATACAAATTACGCGTGACATAGTGACCATCCGTGGAAAGCGCGAGGCAAACCGTACTATTACCGATGAGAATTATTTCAGCAAGGAACTCTATTGGGGTGCATTTTCTCGAACTATCATGCTTCCACAGGAAGTTGAGCCTGATCAGGCTGAGGCTGTAGAAAAACATGGTTTACTAATTATTAGAATCCCAAAGATTGATAAGAGCAGACAATCAAATTTGAAAGTGAAGTCGATATAAGTAAAAGCAGATTTGCCCGCGACTAAACTTTTTTCGTCAAAAAAGTTTGTCTGGGCACCCCAGTAGGTGATTGTACTCAATCACGCCTCGCGATTTGCTCTTCTAAGCAAATAACGCTCCGGCGTTCAAATCTGGACGCAAGCCATATTGATGGCATGCTTCCCAAGCACAAAAGAAAAATCCCCAAACGGGGATTTTTCTTTTGTGCTTGGGACCAGATTTGAACTGGTGACATCTCCCTCTTCAGGGGAGCGCTCTACCAACTGAGCTACCCAAGCAAAAATCTTTTATTTTTTTAGTTGAAGAAAAAGACTGTCGAAGCTATCAGCTCCATTTGTATAAATCCCTATCAATTTTGAAAGATATGGCTGAATATAATAATACGCACCCACACTGGCACCTATAATCACGAGCCAATAAAGCACGCGGGAAATTTGAGCCCAAACTTGAGCTTTACGCACCTTTTTGAGAATTTTATTATTCTCTTGAGTAAGCTCAAGATTCTCTTTAATCATTGATTTTAATTCAGGATCCATACATCAATAATCTAGCATAAAAAACACAGAAACAAAAGAGTGCCCTCAGCAGGAATCGGACCTACATCTATTCCTTAGGACGGAACTGTTCTATCCATTGAACTATGAGGGCAAACAAAAGCGCCGTTAATGGCGCTTTTGTTATCATATCACTTAGAAGCTATATGCCAAGCGTTTGGCGAATTTGACCTTCGTTGAAGCCAACTGTAATCTCGCCGTCTATAATGATCACCGGTACCCCCATTTGACCGCTTTTCTCTATCATTTCCGTACGCTTCTCCATGTCGGATGCGACATTATATTCCGTATACTGGATATTATTCTCCTTAAAAAAATCTTTCGCCATGTGGCAAAAGTGGCAGGTCGGGGTGCTGTAGATTGTAACTTGTTTCATAATAAAAAAATAATTTATAAGATATTGAAATTATAGCACAAAAAAGATAGTCGGTGGAAATGCAAAGTAAAACCCGCTACTAGAACGGGTTTTTATTTATTAAAAACTACTCCTTAAAATAAAGGGTAATCAGAAAATCAATCTTTTGTTTTTTTGCCTCCTCTTTATTAAAAAAGTTATCAAAAAACAAAAATACTGCATTTATGTGCATGTTACTCAATATCCGATTACGAGTATATTGGCAAGTAATTTCCCCAAACATATAATCAAGAGAGTCTTTCGGCACACTCTCTACCAAAGATGAGAAACTTTTAAAATCACCCTCAAATGAAGTGGTGGAAAAAAGCCTCCTGACACTATTTGAAACAATATTACTGTATAGCTGGCCGCCCATCTTGCTTTCCAAACGAAATTGAAAGATATTCGACTCCAATTGGTGGCGAATAAATGTATCAGGATCGGTCCATGCAGTGTATCCGTAACGATTTACAAAGGCACTGTATCCAGCTCGTAAAAATAAAAGTGATCTCCATATTTTATTTTTTTCTCCATACGCTTTAATCACAATCGCTCCGGCTTTCGGATAAAAATAAATAGGATCCATCGCATATCCGTTCAATTATTTACCCTTCCCATGAAGCGTGTCTTTCGGTAAAAGAAAAATTATCGTATACGACGGGTGTACCGGGTCAAATAATGGAAGAGGTGTAATGGCAGACTCAACACTCGGACTAATCACTACGGCATTGTATAAAAATTCAACCAGATATCTGGCTTGAGTGTCTTGTACTGCACTCACGAAAATATCTGTTTGTATTAATAAATCATAAACAATCGAATCTCGCTTGTCAGTCCAAGCTGTTTGATTTGAATTTTCTCCTCCTTGAGCACTTGCGGAATGCACTTCCGAGAACACACAAATAGCGACCATCACTATGCATACGGCTATCTTTTTCATCTTTTTTGTTTTTTAAAGAAATGTTAGAAATCAGTTATTTATATAAGTGTACGCCTCTAATGTAGATGTGCAAGAAAGATATGCACAGGAGCAAAGTGTGCGGAATAAGAGAATCGAACTCTTGTCTATTGCTTGGGAAGCAATCATTTTACCACTAAACTAATTCCGCAATATTTTATTATAATTATTTAAACCACCCCTTTATTATCTGCCAAAATGATTTTTTTGATTCACTATCTGTATTAGTGCCATCTGAGTTATTTACATCATCTACAATCATTACAACCCCCTCGCCTTCTTTGACAACCGGGAATTTATCACGGATTGTAGCTTCAATACCTTGGTTGCTTGAGAGTTTTTTAATTTCAGCTTCCAGGAGAACTTGCTTGGCCTCCAATTCAGCTCGTTGTTTAACAGCAAGATTTTTGTTTTTTGCCGTATCATTATTTTTTGCGATTAAGCCGATAATGCCGTAAAGAAAGAATAGTGTGAGGAAAGCAAAAAGAACTAGCACTAATGGTGAATAAAGAAATCTTCGAATCGCTTGTTTTTTATGTATATCGCTCTGCATTATCGAGAGCATAACACATTATTGCGCTTCCGATAAGAGTATAGTAATATAGCTCTTATGTTATTACACCCAAAAAATAAAAAGAAAGTACAAACTATCTGGACAGTGGTCTGCGTACTCGTGATTGTAAGCATGATATTGCTTTACATCCCATCTCTTTTAGGATAATTACTTATTTTCGCTCCGCATCATTTTTAGGAAAACATCATGCGGAATGTTTACTTTCCCGCGGTCAGCCATTTTCTTCTTGCCTTTTTTCTGCTTCTCGCGAAGCTTCATTTTTCGAGTAATATCTCCACCGTACATGTGCTGGGTAACATCTTTGCGAAAAGCTTTAATGGTAGCCGAAGATATAATTCTTCCGAGCGCTCGGCCTTGAATTTTCATTTCAAACATCTGCCGAGGTAAAATGGTGTGCAATTTTTCAACTGCATTTTCAGCCTCTTCCTCTGCTCGCCGGCGAGAGACCACACGGGTAAAAGCCGGAACAACCTCATCGGCAATCAGAATATCCAATCGCACTACATCCGCTTCTCGGAATTCGCCAATCTCATATGAAATCGAAGCAAAGCCGGATGATGCGCTTTTCAGATCATCAAAAAAGTTCCGCATTAATTCACGAAGTGGCATCAGTACATTCACTGCTTGGCGATTATCACCGAAATTCTCAATATTCCCTACTTCACCCTCATGTTCATAGAGCAGCTGCATGAGAGGACTGAGATATTCCATTGGGGTGATAATTTTAACAGAAACCATCGGCTCAAAAACTTTAATTATAGAGCCGTCATCAGGAAAAAGATGTGGGGAATAAATAATCTCTTCCTTACCGTTTCTTAGAAGGACTTTGTAAGTAATAGATGGCATTGTCACCACAAGCTCGAGATTGAATTCCCTGCGCAATCGCTCGGATATAATTTCCAAGTGAAGCATACCCAGAAATCCGCAACGGAATCCGCGCCCTAAAGATCCAGAAGTTTCTTCTTCATAAGTAAAAGAAGAATCTGACAAACGCAATTTTCCAAGTGAAGCTTTGAGTTCGTTGAAATCGTCTTGCCCTTCGGGATAGATTGATGCCCATACAACAGGGCGAGGCTTCATATAACCCGGAAGTGGGGGTAAAGGATATTTCAGAAATGTAATCGTGTCACCCACGGATGCTATACCGGGCTTTTTAATCCCTGTGACAATATATCCAATCTCACCCGCTACCAGAGTATCAACAGCTCTTTCTTCGGGAGAGAAAAAACCGACTTCAAGCGCAATAAATTTTTCTTTTGAAACTCCAAAAAGAAGATTGTCGTTGCGCGAGACTTTTCCATCCAGTAATCGCACGAAAACAATCACACCTTTGTGATTAGAATATTTAAAATCAAAAACGAGTGCGCGCAAATCATTCGGCCCGTGATACTCCTCTTCGGGTGGCGGTATGCGTTTAATAACTGTTTGCAAGAGCTCTTCCACACCCTCTCCCGTCCTACCTGAAACTTCTAAAATCTCACCAAGCTCGCAACCGAGTAAAATTGCCAATTCTTCTTTCACTTCAGATACTCTCGCCAAAGGCGAATCTATTTTTGAAAGCACTGGAATAATCTTTAGCCCTGATTCACGTGCCATATTAAGGGTAGTGAGAGTCTGCGCCTGCACACCTTGAGTCGAATCAACAAGCAAAATAGAGCCTTCTACGGCCTTTAGAGCTCGCGAAACTTCATAAGAGAAATCTATATGCCCAGGGGTGTCAATGAGGTTTAAAATGTAATTTTGCCCTTCGTAGGCGTATTCCATACGAACTGGCTGCATTTTAATTGTAATCCCTCTTTCGCGCTCAAGCTCCATACTATCAAGTACTTGGTCCTTCATCTTGCGAGCCTCAATAGTGTGAGTAATCTCAAGCATACGGTCAGCCAATGTGGACTTCCCGTGGTCAATATGAGCTATAATCGAAAAATTGCGGATGTGTTTTAAATCCATATAAAGTGTATATTAGCCGAAAAGGCTTATTTTAACAATTCTTGCTGTTGTTCAGCTACGACTTGGGTCTTCCAGAATTTATGTTTAAGTGTTGAAGAGACTTGCGAGAGCTCTTCGCTTTTCATTACATGAAGCAACCATACACCAATAGTAATCCCAAAAATACCTGCAAAAAATGCCTGTAAAAATACCCCCCAGAAAGTATCGAGGCTGAAGAAATTCCCAAAGAAACTGAGTGCTCCATAAGCAAAAAATCCAATGAAAAATGAAGCGACAAAGCTCTGGAAAAATGTCTTTCGAAACGGAGCAATGTAGCCTTTCAAAAAATCTTTTTCAAATAAATACCAGAGCGCCAAGCAATTTAAAATCGTTCCGACCGAATATGCAAAAGCAATAGCTAAAATCTTCGTACCAGCAATCGAATCTACTCGGAATAGTGATTCTAAAAAATAGCGAACGCCGGCATATGAATCAAAAATCCACGAGAAGAAATATGCCAAGACTATAATCAAGAACGAGAAGAATACATTTACAACGAGCGGACGAGAAGTATTTTTCGCCGCATAATATCCCCTGGCCAGCAAAAGCAAGAGTGACTGTGCGATGATGGAGATTGCAAATATAGCAAAGGCTGCGGCAGTCAATCGAGTATGTGACCATGAAAATGAACCGGAACCAAGGATGACACGCACTATATGAGCACGCAAAACAATAAAAAGAAATGTCAGCGGGAACGCCCAAAAAATTATCTGTCGCGCGGCAGAGACGAATTTAATTTTAAAGTCTTCAAGGTTTCCGAGAGTATGTAGCTGTGTGAGAATCGGAAACGCCGCGACTGCATAGCTCATACCGATAATGCCTAGTGGAATAGTTTGCAGGCTGAACGAAAAATTAAAAATTGAAACGGATCCAACGGCTATATTCGTCGCAAGCGCGGTTAAGACTATAACTGAAAGACTGTTCGCTCCCATAGCAAGCGCTCGCGGTAATGAAAATATTATGACCTGCTTAATGTATCGAAAATCAAGCTTACGAACAAGCCTTGGGGTAAAGCGGTTTTTAACCAATACAGGCACTTGAACAAGCATGTGTAAAAATGCGCCGATCACTACACCCCAAGCAAGCCCGTAAATACCAAGGGATGGCCAAAGAACATAGATGCCAAAAATGATACCGATATTGTAAAAGACAGGAGAAAGAGCAAAAATGAAAAATTTCCTGAAGATCTGCGTCAAAATCCCGAAAAGATTGGAGATACCGAGCAATATCGGAGATAGCAACATGATTCGGCTCACATTAATCAGTTGCAAACGTTCCGCACCAGAGAATCCTGGAGCGATGAGTGATGAAAGTTTCGGTATGGCAAAAAAAACAGCAGAGTCAATCACAATAATCGCAACTGAAAAAACCGTCAAAAATTCATTAAGAAAACGATACAACTTTTCATGATTACCATCTTCTCCTTTTGTCTTTTCCAAGAGAAACGGAATAAGTACGGTGATTGAGATCAAGGAAACAATTCCTGTATAGATAAAATCGGGTACTCGAAAAGCCGCATAGTATACATCGAGCGTTGGGGATGGTCCGATGAAATGCGCCAATGATTTATCGCGCACCAGAGCCAAGATTTGCGAAAAAAAAGCAAACAAAGCCAATAAAAATGCCGCTTCATTGATACCGTTAAATTCCTTGTGAATAATGGAGAAAAATCTTTTCATCCAATCATAGTAGCAGAAATTATTGAATTATAAAAACAAAAAAAATACAGTGCCTAGCACTGTATTTTTTAAAATCAGAAACTACTTTTTATTAGTTTGTCTTTTCTTTCACAGGGAGTGTCTTGCCTTTTTCAGGCTTAGTTTCCGGAGCTGGAAGACTGTTAAATGCACTATTGCCTACCTGTAAGTTGGCAATAATATCTTTTATACTCTGATTATCTGGGCTCTTTATATTGATGTAATTAAACTGATAAAGAGCGTCGCCTGTTCGACCGAGCTTGTCATACGAAAGTCCGAGGAAATATCGAGCGTTCAAATAATCGGGATACAGGGCTACCGCACGTTCAAGTGCTGATGCAGCGCCTGTATAATCTTTGTTATTATATTTCAAGAGGCCGAGCTGGAGCGCAATACCTACATCATTCGGTGAGATAAAGAGTGCTTGTGCTGCACGAATGATTGCTGCATCGAGGTTACCTTCGCTCGCTTCAATTTGTGACAAAAGGAAAATCGCTTCAGTATAATTTTGCTTCATTTGAAGCGCTTGGTCTATATATTTGCGCGCTTCGGAATTATTCTTGTTCTCGATTTCCAAATTCGCGAGCATCAAAAGCAGTGCGGGGCTTTTCGTATTAAAAGTAATAGCTTTCTCGTATGATGCCTTAGCATTTTCATACGCTCCACTTACTTTAAGCGGTACAACTGATTCATACACTTTTCCGAGCGATACCCAGTTCAAATAATTTGTCTTGTCCGTGGTAGTTGCAAGCTGTGCACTCGCTTCAGCCTTACCAAGAATTTGCTGGACATTTGCCCTAACAGTATCATCTTTGAAATCTTTATTGTTGTCACTTATCACAACCGCCAGACGAGTCAAATAAAGCTCTGAAAGACCTCGATAATATGTATCTATATCATTAAGCTGGATTGCATGAAGAATATTCGATTCTGTCTTGTCTAAATCACGATGTATATTGAGATTAATAATACCTTGACCGAAGTAAACTTCTCCCGCGAAACGCTCTGCTGTCTTATATAATCCAGCAATAGAAACAATCATTAGGAGTACTAAGGCTAAAATTGAAAAAAAGCTGTTGCGCGGATCGGAAAGGAAAGAAAAATCGTAGAGTGGAATAATTTGCTTATGAACAAGCACTCCAATAAAGACTCCAGTCATAGCAAATGCCAGAATAAATAATGTGCTTGATGGAATATAAACAAAAGAGAAAATCCAAAGATATAGTGAGCAAATAAACGAACTAATAATCAAGTAGAGAGAAAATTGATCTATGCCGGATACGAAAATCGCCTTGAATCCTCGATAAAAAAAGATTCCGAGTAAAATCAAGAATGCGAGTATGCCTAAAATACCAGTTGTAACTAAGAATGATGGAATCAGACCAAAACCAGCAATAAAATTCGTGTCCCAGAATATAGTATTGTTGACTGCATCTGGTTTATTAGCAAGCCATTCATTTACAAACCTGCCCGGCCCCGCGCCAAAGACCGGATTATGTGAAAGAGTGTTCCCGGCAACTTGTATTGTCGCTGTTAGCGATGGGCGGACATCGGTGGTTGAAACTTTAAAGTACGAGGAGAGTGCGTCACCGACAAAATTATTGCCGAATATGAAGAGTAGGCAGATGAAAGTGACAATAAAAGCGGCAAGAGGAAATGGGCGTTCTCCTTGCGGGCGTGTTATGCCATTTTCATCACGCATATTTGCGACCACAGCACCACGGATCACTGAGAGACCGTAGATAAATAGGATTAATGAAAGTGAACCGAGAATAATCCACGCTGTCATCAAGTTAATAAGCGCAAGGAAGAATAGAGAGAACCCCAAAATGACATAAAGGAAAATCTTAAGATTTTTTTTAAGCGTCAGGAATTCGAGAGTAACCAGTGCAAGAATTCCGGAAAGACCGAAGAAAATCGCAAGGTCATTCCATGAGCCAATCGTATTTGAAATGGTATTGGAGAAAAACCCGAGAGAGAGAGTACTAGGATCAACAAATAATCGTATCATTTGAAATACAGCTATCAAAAATGCACCAAGCAAAATACCAAAATACAAATAAGAAACTCTTTCCTTGCTCCGGAAAAACATTGAAGATAAAAACATCAGCACGAAGAGAATGAGCATTGATATGAATGTTCCCATTTCAAAGCCATGTCCGAAGAGAGAAGCCATCGGTGCCGGTGAAAAAATTGATGAAAGCAAAAAAACTACAGGGATAGAAAGAGCTGCGAGTAAGATATTGTCTTTCGGAATTTCAAACTTTCCATCAATTAGGCGGGCAATTATCCAAAATGAAAGAGATACGAGCGTGCCGACAAAAAGCAGAGCACCTTTACTGGTATCAAATGACACATTAATAAATGGTAGGAAAAATACCGGTATGAGCAGTATTGTGGCGAGTAAGGTGTAAAACGAGGCCTTACTCAAAAATGCAACATTTTTTGATTCATTCATAGCGCTGATAATACTTAGTTGTATAAATAATAATAGCTTAATTATAGCAAAGGAATGCTCGTAATCAAGCAATAACTATATTGACGAGCTTGCCTTTGACATGGATAATTCGCTTTATTTCCTTGCCTTCTGTCCATTGCTTGGTCGCAGGATTTTCCAAAACAAGTTTTTTTAGATCATTTTCGCTCATATCAATAGGAATAGAAATTTCTGCGCGGACTTTGCTATTAACCTGAATGGCAATAGTGATAGTGTCATCAATAATCTTTTTCTTATCATACAGAGGCCATTCTGAAAGATGGATTGATTTTTTCTCACCGAGCTCACGCCAAAGATCTTCAGACGCATGTGGGGCAAATGGTGCTAAAATTTGTAAGAATTTTTTGAAATCTTCCACGGAAACATATTCAGCTTTTTCCATTTCATTCGCGCAAATCATCATCGCTGAGACTGCGGTATTGAAATTAAAATTCGCAATGTCTTCCGTAACTTTTTTAATAGTTTTGTGAAGCACTTTCTTAAGCGCAGCAGAGTTCTTTTCAAAAACGGTCTGGTCGAGCCCGCTCTTCCCTGATAAACCTGCACGGGCGACCCGAGGACCTTTTTGAAAAGAATTATGCGAAGCGAGAATTGTTTTCTCCCCCATCCTCCAAACTTTTTCAATAAATCTGCGTGAGCCGATAATGCTCTCTGTGGACCACGGAAGTGATTGATCAAAAGGTCCCATGAATGCTTCGTAGACACGGAGTGTATCAGCGCCATAAGTTTTTACAATCTCATCAGGGTTTATGACATTCCCCCAGCGCTTACTCATCTTGCGCCCATCAGCACCGCCTATCAAGCCTTGGTTGCGAAGCGCTTTAAATGGTTCTTCTGTCTGTGCAATGCCGATATCTTTCAAGAATTTGTGCCAGAAACGCGAGTACAACAAGTGCCCTGTTGCGTGCTCTGCACCGCCGACATACATGTCCACATCTTTCCAGTATTTGATCGCTTGTTTGCTTGCTATTGCACTTTTATTTTTTGGGTCCATGTAACGCAAGAAATACCATGAGCTTCCCGCCCAACCAGGCATGGTATTTGTCTCGTAGCCATGCTTGACCCAATCCTTCACTCCCGCAAGCGGACTCTCACCCGTGCCTGCCGGCTCGTATGATTTCACATTTGGGAGTTTAAGTGGAAGTTTTTTGACTTCATGAATAATCCCATCCTTGTCAGTCGAAAGCGGAATCGGCTCGCCCCAATATCTCTGCCGAGCAAAAATCGCGTCGCGCATTTTGTATTTAGTGATCAATTTACCTCCGACAAATTCGGTAATTTTCTTACGAGCTTCTTCAGAAGTTAAGCTGTCAAATTGCCCTGATTGAATCAAAACGCCATTATCAACAAAACATTGCCCCATACCACTAAACGCCCGGTCAATAAAATTACTTTGGTAATAGATTGGACTCTGTTGAACTTTTTGAATTGCTTCCGATATAGGGAGCCATACAGGCTTATCAATTTCATGAGGAGCAGTAGGGTTTTTTTTGTTACTTAGTATTTTTACTACATATCCATATGCATGTCTTACTTTTTTCTTTTGATCTCGATCCGAGAAATAATAACGATTTGCTTGTCCTAGATATTCGACAATTTCAACATCTGTATACCCGATTTCTTCTCTGATTTCTCTTAATAATGCTTGCTCAGGAGTTTCACCTTCTTCAATTCCTCCACCCGGCAAACCATATTGATTTTTATATTCCATTACAAGAACCTGGTCGTCTTTAATAATGACACCCTCTGCAACGTCACGAATATTATTTTCATGATGATGTTCGCCAATCATTTTTGCTACAACATCACGAATCGGTAATTTATATTTCTTCGCAAATTCGAAATCACGCTCATCGTGTGCAGGCACAGCCATTACTGCACCAGTACCGTAATTTGCCAAGACATAATCAGCTATCCAGACAGGTACCACTTCTCCATTTGCAGGATTGATTGCCATGATACCCTTTAATTCAATACCTGTTTTTTCACCTTCCTTTATTCTGTCTTCTTCAGATTTGTTTTTTATTACATCAAGATATTTTTCAACTTCTTTCCAATTTGAAATTCTAGTTTTAATATTTTCAAGAAATAAATGCCCCGGCGCAAGAACAACATAGGTGACGCCGAAAAGCGTATCAGCCCTTGTAGTGAAAACTGTAATAGATCCTAGGTCGGTTCTCCTACCTAAGGGATTATCTAGATCTTTTTTATCTCCAGAAACAATTTTAAAACTGATCTCCGACCCCTCACTCTTCCCTATCCAATTCTTCTGTATTTCTTTTATATGTGATGACCAATCAAGACCTTCGAGGCCTGAAAGTAATCTATCTGCATATGCAGTTATTCTCATAAACCACTGTCGCATGGATTTCTTTTCTACTCCGAATCCGCCGCGCTCGGAGACTGGCTTGCCGTCAGGCCCATCTACAATTTCATCATTCGCAAGCACCGTTCCTAACTTCGAGCACCAATTCACTTCGCTATAGCCTTCGTATGCCAAGCGATATTTCATGAGCATATTCTGCTTTTCCATCTCGCTCATCTGCTTCCATTCTTTCGCGGAAAAAGTTGGTGTGTTTTGATCACACACAGCATTCACATTTTCATTGCCATTTTTATTAAAAATTTTTACCAGCTCACTGATATCGCGCGCTTTATCTTTTGTTTGGTCATACCAGGCATCATAGAGTTTTAAAAATATCCACTGCGTCCATTTGTAATATTCAGGCCTGTGCGTCGCGACTTCCCTGCTCCAATCATATGAGAAGCCTATAATCTCAAGCTGCTTCTTGTAGAGCTCCACAAGCTTTTCAGTGAAAGGCCCTGGGTGCTTCTTTGTTTGTATTGCATATTGCTCTGCCGGCAATCCGAATGAGTCAAAGCCCATAGGGTGAAGAACATTGAAGCCTTGCATGCGCTTCATGCGCGCATATACATCACTTGCAATATATCCGCGTGGATGGCCGACATGAAGGCCCGCACCGGACGGGTATGGAAACATATCAAGCACATAATGCTTTTTCATTTTGCCGGGATTAGCAGTCTTGTAAACCTTCTTCGCCTCCCATTCCTTCTGCCATTTCTTTTCGATTTTTAGGTGATCGTATTGCTTCATCCCGTTAGAGATAGGAAGCGCCTAATCTATTTTTCAGATAGCGCTTGCCCATTCCCGATTTTAAATATAATTCTCTCGACCTTGCTTCTTTTTCCATTAAACATGCTTCGTAATAAATAAGTTGGAATGGGCCTCGTCCTTTCGTGTAAGTAGATTTACCCGCGTTGTGTTGCTCAAGGCGCTTCCGTAGGTCTTTTGTAAAACCTGTGTACTTTTTTCCGTCTTTTTTACTTTTTAATATATATGTGTAATAAAACATAAAAGATCTCTAACGGGATTCGTACCCCCAAGAGTATAACAAAAAAAAGCTTCTGTTTCCAGAAGCTTTTTTATTCGTAATCCGTAATTTGTAATTTGTAATTACTGGAGGTTCTTCCCAAACTTTTTGATACCGATCCAAATGAGAGCGCCGAGGGCGGCTGCGAGGATGAGGACTTTCACCAGCTTGTCAGCTGAAGACCAATAGCGGATTGAAGCGATAAGAAATGAAAGTACTCCACCCCAAGAAAATGATGTTGCGATAATTTCATATGCTCCGAGGAATGCCCCGGCAACAATAGTGAGTACACCAAGGACAACAAGCGAGATGAATACGTTGCGGTCGTAGATTTTTTGTGCGGCTTCAAAATTCTTCTGATTAGTAAAATTCGTATCACACCAGCCTTCCGGTGCCGGCTGAGTAGGAATAGCTTTCATTTGTGGAGCGTCAGTATACACAGGATATGTATTTACTGTCCACCCACCACCTTGAGCTATACAATCTTGCTGATTTGTTGGAGGATTAACAACTTGCTCGCGTGGGAAGTACGCATTGTAATCCGGCTCCGAGTAGACTAGAGAAAGTGTGTAATTGAAAAACAGATTAAGCACAATCATGATGCCGATAATAAGCGCCCATTTGAAAAATTTGTTATGTGTATTCATACTCATTATGATACAATAGAAATACTTTTATGACAAAGCGCACACACAAAGAAAGAATAGAACAACTGCCAGTCAATATCACAAAATGGGTCGGCTCGACACAATCACTTATCGTACATACGATACTTTTTGCAGTAGCCTTCACGCTTCCTTTCTTTGGAATAGCTTTTGAAAAAGTGCTACTCGTTTTAACAACAATAGTTTCGCTCGAAGCTATTTACCTTTCTATCCTTATTCAAATGACTGTGAACAGGAATACTGAGGACCTTGCAGAAGTGACGGAAGACATCGGCGAAATTCAGGAAGATGTGGATGAGATTCAGAAAGATGTTGATGAGATTTCCGAGGACATCGATGAAATTCAGAAAGATGTTGATGAGATTCAAGAGGATGTGGATGAAATCGAGGAAGAAATCGCAAAGAAATAAAAAATAGCTCACTGACAAGTGAGCTATTTTGATATTAACGACTGAATTCTTTTCCGATTATATTTTCTGGATTTGTGATATTGAAAAGCACTTCGCTATTATGCATTAGGTATACATTTTTAATGCCCGCTTTAATCATTGCATGCCAGCATGATTCACAACACCACCAATGCCCCCACAAATAAAGATCGGCATCATGGACCTTTTTCTTGTAATTACGAAAGGCATCCGCAATCGCCTTTTGCTCGGCATGATTTTTAGGATGACAGCCTTCGCATATTCCATAACCTTGACCAGTAGGGATGCCAAGCTGTTTTCTTTCGCAACCATGCTTTTCATGATATTCACTGCCATTGGCGCCGACGCCAATAATTCGAGTATCACTTACAATAACACAGCCAGTGGGCATATCTCTATCGAGAGATTGAGCATTAGCAACATTTTTAGCTTGTTGCATATAATAATCGTTCTGAGAAACATACTTTATTTTTCTATCAAATGGCAAATAAGGGTATCGTATAAGTTTCGTCATGTCCTTAAGTTTTTGAAGTTTTTAAAAAGAATTTATTGAGATAACTGTACTATAGCAAGAATTTTTTAGCAATTAAAAAAGCCGAACCATTACAATTCGGCTTTAAAAGCAAGATAGCAAACTACATCCAAAGATAGCAGTGCGGCTGTATGTAAACCCGTCTAAAAAAGACAGTACTGACTGGAACTTCTTGAGGCTTAGTAAGAGGCTTCATTGATTTAAATGCTCCGAGATGCCACTCTGCTATACCAAGATCGGTATAGTAGCAAGTCTTTCTGTAAGACCAATCAGCCTCACTTAATTCCCAATCAATTTTCCATGCGATAGCATCTTCAAGATATGTATCCTTCAAATTCTTTAGTTCCTGCTTGATCAATGTGAGAAGTTTTTGCGCATCTGCTTTCTGGACATCACTCAGTAATTCGCATTTCGCAGTAATCTCAAAATCTTTCATGTACACCTCTTCAGTTTCTTTGATGGTTTTCCTTATTTTTGGCTCCATCCCTGCTTGTAAGGATCTGAGGTTGTGCAAGCGGTCAATCATCTTTAAGAAAATAACTGAGGCATTAAAAAGAACAGATGAGATATGGGAGCCGTTTCCGAAAAGATTATATTTGATGTAAAAATCAAAAGCTTCATCTTTATTTTTGAAACGTATACCATCAGGAAATGGCTTTGTCAGGCGTATTACGTAATTTGCAACAGTCGGGCTGAATGATTTTTGTAAGCGGTATGTTGCAGACTCAAGCCATGCGTCATAAGATTTAGTGATATTTCCCCAGATAGGAGTATCTTCACCTGTATCATGGAGTAAAAGTCCGCAAAGCATATTTGCGTCATACCATCCCAATTCGTCCATAGCAATAATCGCAAGGGCTCTGGGGTGATCAAAATATCGCTCACCACTATCGCGCTTGGCGGGACGATGAGCTTCCTTAGCTATATCATAAGCAAACATAATTCTCTGAATATCGACTTTTGAAAATCGGTTTTCAAGTCGAGCAAGGAAGCTTGCGCGAGTTTCGGTAGTAATAGCAGTTTCTATCATTTTTTTAATTTTTAATGTGTTTTATTTCATTATAAATCAAAAAATGTAAAAGTCAAATAGATATTAGATTTTAAATTCAATTTATATCCGACTCCAGCCTTGATAGGGCTGTCGCTGGATGATTGAATTTAAAATTTAAAGCCTTACGTCTTTAAATTTTAAATTCAATCACATCCCCATCCTTCACAACATATTCCTTCCCCTCTGTTCGGACTTTTCCTTTTGAACGAGCTTCGGCGTACGATCCGGAATCGATTAAATCTTTCCAAAATACGACTTCCGCGCGGATGAATTTTTCTTTAAAGTCGGTGTGGATAGCCATACCGGCAACAGGAGCAGTACTTCCTTTTTGTATTGTCCACGCGCGAGTTTCTTCTACTCCTGTTGTGAAATATGTTTCAAGTCCGAGTAGTTTATAACAGCCAGCAATCAAATCGCTAATGCCATCATATTCTCCACCCAGTTCTTTTCTGAACATATCTTTTTCTTCACCCTCGAAGTCTTTTAACTCATCTTCAATCTTCGCGTCGATCAAAATAAAGTTTGATTTATTTTTTATTATTTCTTCTGTAAGCTCTTTAAAATACTGTGGGTTTTCTTCATCCAAGTTTTTGACTCCGGCCTTTTTGTTTAATCCGTAAATCATTGGCTTCCACGTGAGTAAATTTAATTGTTTTACTTTTTTACTTTCTTCTTCGGTAAATTCCAAACTATTAGCAAGAAGACCGTCTTCTAAAACTTTTTCAACTCTTCGCAAAACAGCTTCTTCAAAAAGAGCCTCTTTGTCACCCTTCTTTGTGTCTTTTTGTAAATTAGAAAGTCTCTTGGTTACTGTTTCAAAGTCTGCGAGTATAAGCTCTAGGTTAATAACTCCGATATCTCGAAGTGGGTCCACGTTGCCGTACACATGAGCGATTTCATTATCGCCACCAGACAAAGGGAAAAGACGGACCATGTGTAAAATGGCGTCTGTCTCACGAATATTCGCGAGAAATTTATTTCCCAAACCTTCACCCTTACTTGCTCCAGCGACGAGCCCTGCAATATCCACAAATTCTACAACAGCAGGAATAGTCCTATTTGTTTTAGAAAATTCGGCAAGCTTATAGAGGCGTTCATCAGGAACAGCAACAATACCCACAGACGGGTCGATAGTGCAAAAAGGATAATTTTCCGCTGGAACGCATTTTTTCGTCAGAGCATTAAAGAGTGTCGACTTACCGACGTTTGGAAGACCTACAATTCCGATAGATAGTGACATTTAAAGACTATAGCAGATTTTTAAGGAATATAAAAAGGCGATCAGTTCGATCGCCTTTAGTAGCCCTAACTTGCCTCGTCAAAAATTTTCAACGACGTCCGTGGTTCTTAGCTTGGTTTCTAGATTTAGAATGAAAAAATTCATCCAGCCCGTGCACTTTTTTCTTTTTGTCTTTTTTAGGAAGTTTTACAACCATACTATTAGGGAAAAATGGGGTTGGTGTTTGGTCTAAATCTTTTCCGTCTTCCAACTTGCCATTCTTTTCATAAATGTCACGCAAGCAGAGAATCATGAATTTTTTGACTTGCTTAATATCTCTCTCTTTGCCAGGCTTTTCTATCCTCCGTTCTTTGGTGATCATAAGCTCGTTTTTGATTTCATCATGAAAATCAATCTTGTCGAATCTGTAATAATATGACAGAAGTTCTCCGTAGTACTTGTTGTCAATCAAACTGCCCACAGTACTGTCTTTATACTTTCCAAAGCCAATTTTAGACTTTCTGGATAATTTCCTTAAGGTTACAGAATAACTGCTTCGGGGAAAATCTTTTTTCATAGTTTAAAGTTTTAAAATAATTTACTGAAAATATATCATATATTTATCGATAAGTCAATAATTTAGGTGCTAAAAAAGCCTGTAAGTAAAAACTTGCAGGCTTTTTATTTTATTAATAAAACCTATTTCATTACCTTAGCAAGCTCGCCTTGGTATTTGCGCATGACTGTCATACTCGCTGCTGTTTCGTCCATTCCGGCCTTGGTCTTTGCTTTAATCTCTTCGCCGATTTTCTTGAAGAGTTCGGGATTTTCCATTACCACTTTCATGATCAAATCCTGCTGTGATTGAGGCATACCCTTCAATTGGCGCTTCATCATTTGTTTCATTAAAAATTCTTTTATCATATAGAGAGACTATAACAGATATTATCTTACGCTTCAATTTCCGTTTTAAATTCTTCTACTTGGCATCCGCCTTTTTGTTTGCAGAGTTCTCCGCAATCTTTGCAGGCATTAGTTAAACCTTCGTGCATATTATCCTCACATCCACACTCATGAAGCGGTTGACCAAAACGAACACAGCCTTCCGTCTGGCATACACCCGCCTCATTACTTACTCCCCCACAACCTCCAGTACATACATAATGTTCCATAAAAAATAAAAATTAGCTTTGTAACATTTCTATTATATAATCAAAAGCATGACAAAGAAAGTAGCCCTCGATGCACTAAATGAAAGATGGAGAGATGAATGCAAGTGTGGTTTGAAAAAGACGGCGACACAGCCTGTATTTGGCGACGGTAATCCAAATGCTAAAATCGTTTTCATCGGTGAAGCGCCAGGAAAAAAAGAAGATGAAATCGGAAAACCGTTCGTTGGAACGGCGGGGAAATTTTTATCGGAAATGCTTGAAACGATAAAAATGAGCCGCCACGCTTCAACGGACGGTGCGCGGCATGATTTCGCTAAATCAGATATTTACATTACCAATATTGTGAAATACCGCCCACCGAATAATCGTGATCCGGAACCCAAAGAAAAAGCGGAGTGCCACGATTGGCTCGTGGAAGAATTAAATATCATTAAGCCAAAACTAATCATCTTCCTTGGACGCCATTCTATGAATGACTTTTTCCCGACAGAAAAAATTTCGAACATTCATGGCAAACTTTTGATTAAAAAATTTCCGAACATTTCTACTAAACATTTCTTCCCACTATATCACCCTGCGGCCGCTCTTTATAACGGAAGTATGCGGAAAGTTCTTATCGCAGATTTCAAAAAGATTCCTCTGATTTTAAAAAAGATTAGTAAGGAAAAATAATTTTTATTTCTCATCCTCACACCCTGCGCAAACATTGCAATAGACAGTATCAGGCTTTTCGTCCTTGAACATCTTAATGATGTGACTAAGTGGCAAGATGCTTGAGAAGAATTTAAAATCGATAAATCGGCGAAGCATCCATGCAATCCATCCGGTAATTTGGAATTTGCCTATTATGGCAATCCCCCAGCCATAGCCCACAGGGATAACATAAGCATTTTTCTTTGGTACATATGGTGTTAGTTTTTTATTTGAAAGTTTGTGAGCAATAGTTCGTGCAACATATTTTCCATCATAAAGAGCCGTTTGCGCTAACCCGGCATATGACGTGGCGGCGGCATCACCAACAATAAAAACATTTTCGAATCCCTTCGCTTGTAAATATTCATCAACTACAACTTTTCCCTTTTTATCAAGCTCAAGGCCAGATATTTCTCCATAGATATGATTCGTTTTCGTACCTGCAGTCCAGATGACTGTCTTTGATTTCATCGACATGTCTTTCAAATACACTTGCTCGATTTCTTCTTTGACTATAGCGCGATTCAAAAATACATTGACTCCGAGTTTATGCAGGCGGTTTAAAATTTTCTGCGATGCAGATTCTGGCAATGCCATCACAAGTCTGGAAGACGCTTCGATTATATCGATGGTTATGAGTGAAGGATCAATTTTGTGCATTTCGGCAATAGTTTCCAAATGATGCATCAGATCGCCTGCAAGCTCAACACCCGAAGCTCCTCCTCCCACAAGCACCACATGAAAATGAGAAACCATTTCTTCTTTTGAAGGGTGAGTGTGTTCCAAAAATAAATCATGAAGATGGTTTTTAAGCGTAATTGCTTCTTTGACTGATTTGAAACCGAACGAAAGAGTATCGAGCCCTGGCAGATTAAAGTAAGTCGTCTCACTGCCGAGGCCAAGCACGAGTGTGTCGTAGGAGTACGCACCTTTCTCTCCTGCCACTTTTTTCCCCATCAGATCAACACCAGTAATCGTATCGACTACCACTTTTATTGGTAGATCTTTAAAGATAAGCTCATAAGGAATACAGACATTGATCGGTGAATGATCCATGACCACGCGGTAGAGTCCGGGATAGTATTCGAAATTCGGCTTGTTGTTGATGAGAGTGATTGAAGCAGAAGGATGCTTTTTTATAAGATCAAGCGCAGAGCGAATACCGGCAAATCCGCCACCGGCAATCAAGATTTTTTTATTTTCTGTAATTGTTGTCATTATGGGAATAAGTGTATTATTATTATTATTCAAGAATTTCGAAATCATCTGCCTTTGACTGGACTTTACTGTAATTAAATCTCAAAAATACAACAGCTCCCCCGGCAAGTGCCATCAAAACGATAAGTCCGAAAGCCCACAATCCAAAAGAACTTGAAGTTGATTCGGGTAGTGCGTTAAATGCATTCGCTTGAAGATTTTCTGGAGAAATACTTGAATTTAAGATAGACGAACTTTTAACTTCCTCATTATTAGTTGCGATAATTGATTTCGTTGCATCTTCCACCTGAATGATTTTCTCATCTTGTACTTGTTCTCTTGGCTGCTTTTCTATTTTCTCTAAAGCAGACTCATATGCAAATGCGACTTCCCCGCTCGGATATAAAAGTGTTGCAGTTTTCACATCATCTGCGGTGAAATGTGTCATCTTGGGAGAAAGGATTATTTTTTTATTTCCTAGTACAATAGTATTTTTGGGAAACACAAATTGTGCACCCGAAGATGCTCGTAAAATGAATCTTGAGAGATCAATTTCGTGAGTTCCGGTATTTGAAATTTCAACATACGGATTTGCATCGAAACCTATAGATGAAATAATAACTTGTTGTTTAAGCACACTTATAACAAGTCGGTCTGTGGCATCAGGATCAGTGCTATAAGAATTGGGGTAATATTCAAGCATCACGACATAATCTCCCGGATAATCGTAAATATGCTCCATCTTTTTTATTTCGGAAGTTTCTTCCGTCACTCCGTCGCCAAAATTCCAAACGAACTTCCCGCGAGTAATCTTTTCTTTACTGTAGCCGATCACAGCCGCATCAAAAATAGCATCTACTCCCGTAATCGGAGTGTTTTTCAAAATAATATCCGCAGTTATTTTAGGAGTGCCGTCGTCTTTCGCGGTCATTGGGATAGAGGGGGAAGTTACAGATGTGGTTCCGCTAGTCACCCCTTGAGTGCCAGTTCCTCCGCCTTGCGAAGATACCGAATAAGAAATTCCCACAGTAGGAGAGCTCGCTATCCAAGAAGAGCTGGATTTTTGAATCGTATTTCCATCACCCGATGCACCGATTGATGAATCGTATGTTACGGAATCGATTTCTATCCCGTTTTTATCAATCAATTTAAGAGTATCTGTTGTATTGTTCAAACTCATTACTGTATCGATAACAGTACCAGCGTAGCCGGAATAATCAGACAAAAATTTCACCGCGTCAGCAGTTAAAATAGCATACTCACCGACAGGAATTGTAAAAGAACCTTGAGACCCGTTTGTCGGCGGAGTATTTAAATTATGATTAGAGCCATCATTAAATTTCCAATCAGTTACATCCGCATCAGTGGCTCCTGTATTCTGTATTTCAACCCATTCATGGTCAGTGTCAGTCCCGGGCAAATCGTACATTATTTCAGTAAATACAAATTGCGCATGTACTTGAAAAGCGGAACAAGAGAACAGAATCACAGCAAACAGAAAATATTTTTTCATATGGTTTAGCAAAATTATGCTGGGCACTAATATCTTAAAAATAAATTGTTAATCATTCCAAAATTTTTCTAAGAACATCTTCAGGGACTTCTTTTGTTTGTTTTTTTTGTGTTTCGTTTGTTGTGATTTTTTCCTCCGGCTCGCTTTCTTTTTTAGGTGCTGGCGCTGGTGCTGGGCGTGGCTTTTCCGGCATATCCTTCAATGCGCTTGCAAGTACATCCTTGAGCCCGGAAAGGTTGAGTGATTTCCCTGTTGAAGCTTTATTTAGATTATGAAGGGAAAGAGTTTTTTTCTCAGGTTCTGGACGAAGTACTGGCATAGATGCGGGCATAGTAGACTTCGTAGAAGGTTCGCTTTTTTCGAGCTCATTCAAAAGTGATTTTAATTTCGGAGAAGAAGCGCGAGGCTGTTCGAATTTTTGAGGTTTTTCAAAAACTTTAACAAAAGGCTTGTGAATTGGCGCTTCCTGGCGAGGTGGGGTAGGTGGAAAACTTCTCCTGTTATTTTCGCCTTCAAACCTGCGCGGAGCATCATTTCTCGGCGGGAAATTCTGCCTCGGCCTTTCGAATTGCCGGTCGGAAAATTCTCTAGGCCTCTGGTACTCATTTCCGCCAGCAGGCATTTCTTCACGTTTCGGCCTTTCCGGCTTTTGAGAAATTGTATCGTGCCAGGCTTTTATTCCCTCTTCGACTTCAGCACGAGTGTGGGCGAAAACTTTTCGAGAACTCTCGATTATTTGCTCTCGATAGAAAATTTCCGGCCGCGGAATAGGCGCCATACCACGAGCAGAAAATGGCTTCGAGCCGACACCGTCAATCATCAAGCGTAAATACATTTGGAACTGGCCTAGGTTTACTATATCCTCAGCTGTGAACTGCGGAGCAAATTCTTTTTCAAAAAGGTCAGCATCGGCGGGACCGACGCGATAGCAAATTATCGATCCGACGTTGCCGAAAATAGCATCGCGGACTTCCTCGACCATTTGAGTGACATATTGGTTGGCGACTGTAAGAGCGAATTTGTACTTTCGAGCTTCGGAAAGAATTTGAGAAAAAGATTCGTTGGCGAAATTTTGGAACTCGTCTACATAAAGATAAAATGGTGGAAGCTTGGCGATTTCCGCTTCGGAAAGGTCGGCACGCGACATCGCGGCTAGGTAGATTTTCGTAACGAACATGCCGCCGAGCAAATTCATATTCTGCTCGCCGATACGACCCTTAGAGAGATTGATAATGAAAATTTTCTTCGTATCCATCAACTCGCGAATATCAAATGATGATTTCGGCTGACCGATGATGTTTCGAATGAGTGGGTTTAATGTGTACTGACCGACTTTGTTCTGAATAGCCGGCGTCGCCTCAGCAGCGAACTTTTCCGTATACTTTGCATATTCATCAACCCAGAATGATTTCACTGCCGGGTCTTGTACGTTATCGACAATCTTTTTTCGGAAATCTTTATCCGAAAGCATTTTGTTCACTCCCATCAAAGTTGAGCCCGGATATTCGAGTAATGCGAGTAATGTGTTGTTTAGAATGTACTCCATGCGAGCGCTCCATGCATCCTGCCAGATTTTCTTAAAGACACTCATTAAGCCGGAAACAACCAGGTGGCGTTTGTCTGCGCCGATATCCTCAAGAACATTGAATGACATCGGATATTCAGCATCAAACGGCGCAAAATAGACGACATCCTTAATACGGTGTTCGGGAACATAATCAAGTAATTTTTCAGCAGTTCCGCCGTGGGGATCGATGAATGCAAGACCTTCGCCGTTCTGAATATCTTGAATCGCCATATTTTCAAGTATGGTTGATTTACCCATGCCTGTCTTACCGATGACATACATGTGGCGAGTGCGGTCTTTTGCCTTTATACCAAAGCGTGCTTGTTTATTCCTAAAATCAGTCTCGGCGAAATATGTAATTTTTTCATTATGGTCTATCACTTCTTTTAGTATACACCATTATTCAACCACAGGTTCGGATGGTGGAATATCAGCCGGTGGAGTAACGCTCTCATCAGAAGGTGTTGGAGGTACTTCCTCGCCTCCTGGCGACGGATCAGGGTCGGATGGTAGTGGATCGCTCGGTGGTGGGGTTGTCGGAGATCCTGAGCCTATCGAAGGAGAGGATGGTGTTGCCGCAGTACCACACACACCTGAAAGCGTCGTGAGTGTTCCATTTGCAACCGAGATACAGTATGGACTCGATGTGACTTGATCAAACAATGTCACCCCTGCAGGCTGTGAAGAACTTCCAACAGTGAGTTTGTTAGTGATGAGTTCCTGCACGCGGACAATGCCATTCATAATCTTCTCCTCTGTATTCAAAAGATAATCCATAATGAGTTTCTTCAGAGGTGAAGAACCTGTTCCGTCATCAAGGGTTTCCAGAGATTTCAAGCGGAGGTCAAGATCTTTCATACCTTCAATGAGGAGTGGAGTGAATCCTGCATAATTGACTCCGAGTTTTCCATTGGGCATATCGGAAACGAGCTCTGGCACAATAGACTGCACTTCTTGAGCGATGAAGCCGATTCGCATTGGGTCAGAATCTTGATCAACGTTCCATTTGAAATTAACTCCACGAAGAGCGCGGATTTTATCCATTGAATTTGAGAGCGTAGTAATATCATGTTTCAAACTTTGGTCGGACGAACAGCCGACAGAAGAAGTGGTCGGATTGATTGTGCAAACTCCTGTTGAATTTTCAAAAGTCGCAACAATACCTGAAACTGATGAATTGCCGACATAGAGAAGAGTAGTTGGAGTAGTCGTTCCAATTCCAAATTTACCAGTACTATTCACCACAAAACCATTCGTGGTCAAATTGGCATCACCAAAACTCAAACCGAATGTTTGGGTAGGATTGCCTGCGTTTCGCAATACTCCCATATACCAGTCTGAAGCTCCTAATGTAGTGAAATTTATAGCATTTGCTCTTGAATTATTAACTCTATCCATCTGTAAAATGTTTCCACCACTTGCACTAGTGTTTGAAACCTTTAACGTTGTTGAAATTTGAGCCATACTGCTTTGAATATCCAAAACAGGAACTAGTTTATCTGGCGAAGTGTCGTTGGCGGTATCAGTAAAAGCGGTATCTACAGTAAGATTAAGAGCGTCAGTTATAACTGTTACCCTTCTTGTTTCTGCGTTAACAGTAATACTATCCCCCACAGCTAATTCTGTAGTAAATAATGTTCCTACTCCGACGACAGAGGTGGAAGCTGTTGGATCTATACTTCCTGTCAAAACAGAAGTGCCTGTTCCTATGAATCTACCAGAACCCGTAACATCTAGTTTTTGGGTGGGGGAAGTCGTCCCGATGCCGAGGTTGCCATTAGCCAATATTGTCATTCTATCTACACTTCCAGTAGTTAGTCCTGTCCCCGCATTTCTATTTGCATTCCCTATTTTAATAACTCCCCCGTCACTTTGAAAATAAGCAAAAGGACTGCTTGCATCTGCAACATCAGTATCTTCTGCAAGGAATCTACCTCCTGCTGAATTTCTAACCAATATAGTCGGGCCGGCAACATCTAATATATATTTAGCATTAGGATATGCTGGCTGTGACGTTGCGTTTACATTAATACCTACAAATCCCGTAGATTCAATTCGCATTCTTTCTGTCGAACCGGTATTAATAATAAATTCTCTTGCTGTTCCATTTAATCCCACATCCACACCAAGAGTTAATGCTCCTGTTGTAGCATTTTGAGTAAAAATAGATCTTGATGAAGCACCTCCAGCTGTTAATGCTCTGATACCAAAAGTTAAATTTGTAGCCAGGTCAGATGTAGTAATAGTAAGATTTTCTGATGGTGATCCTCCAATACCGACAAGTCCGTTAATATTCATTCCCCCTTGGAAAATATTATTCGGAGAAAATGGAATGTAGTCGGTTTTACCGGAGGTCATGACACGGTTGGAGGTGCCGGAAAAGCCTACGGCAACAAACATGCCATTGCCATAGGTAATTGTATCCCAGCCGTTATCCGCGGCGCTAGTACGAATTGTCCACGTAATGCCGTCTGGCGAGGTCATAACGCGGTTGCCGGTGCCGGTAGAGCTAACTCCTACAAAAAGCCCATTTCCATATACTACTGAACGCCAAGTATTATCCGCCGCACTAGTGCGTGAAGTCCATGTGATACCGTCTGGAGAGGTCATAACGCGGTTGCCGGTGCCGGTTTGCGCTACCGCTACAAAAAGACCATTGCCGTAGGTGACGCCAAGCCAATCATTATCTGCCGCACTGGTGCGGGATGTCCAGGTGATACCGTCAGGTGAAGTCATGACGCGGTCGCCGGTACCGGTTTGCGCTACCGCCACAAATAGTCCGTTGCCGTAGGTGATATTACTCCAGTTATTATCCGCTGCGCTTGTTCTTGATGTCCATGTAATACCGTCAGGTGATGTCATGACACGATTGCCGGTGCCATCAAAAGACACGGCTACGAACAGGCCATTGCCGTAAGTGACGCCAAGCCATTGATTATCCGCCGCACTGGTACGTGAAGTCCATGTGATACCGTCAGGTGAAGTCATGACGCGGTTGCCTACACCATCCTGAGAAACCGCCACAAATAGTCCGTTGCCGTAAGTAATGTCACGCCAAGCATTGTTAGAAGCACTTGTGCGGATTGTCCAATTGATGCCATCGGGTGAAGTCATGACACGATTACCAATACCGGAATTAGCAACAGCCACGAAGAGGCCATTGCCATATGCGACGCCATTCCAATCATTATCCGCTGCGCTGGTGCGTGAAGTCCATGAAGTTCCTTTAGAAAGAGTATTACTGACATCTACGGTGCAGTCTACTGATCCCGGGGTACAGTTCGGATCTAGTGTTTGACCAGGAGAGAATGATGCTAGGAGTTGTAATCCTGAGGAGAAGATCGCAAATGAAGCAAGCGAAACGATAAGAATGGAGTTTCGTTTGAAAAAGAGTTTGGTATGTTTAAAAATAGTTGACATATAGTAAAAAAATTTCGCACTTACTACGCACTGTATAGTATATCCGTTTTTAACGTATCAAACAAGGATTTTGGGGATAAATAAAAGGAAAAAATATCCGAATATTTTTAGAATTCATAGGATTTACTAGTTTAATTTTTACTTTTTCTTTTTTCCAAAAACAAATTTAAATAACGGCTCAGAATTTCTAATTATAAATGGATTAAAATAATATTTAAACTCAGTAAATCCTTTCCATTTATTAGGATTGCCGGGCATAAAAACCGCTCCCCAATTCAAAAATCGAATATTATTTTCCGCGGAATTTTTAAACCAAAAATCTATGATCCCCGTCCCCACTCCGGTTTTTGCAAATCTGTGATCATAAAAAGATATTACGTGCATCGATTCGGAAATATCTGGAAGATGAATGAAGGCCATACCAGAAATAATTTGTTTGCTTTTTAAACTGCGAGCAATAATTAAATGACTATTTTCTGGCTGAATTGCAATTTGTTTTTTTAAGACAGTCAGAAACATCGAAATCATATGGCGGGGTATTTTGCCAAATTTTTTGTAAGCGTCAGAAAAAGTTTGGAAGTCTGTTTCGACAATTTCAAATTCCGTATTTGAAAGCCATTTTTTACGATATCTCTTTGCTCGATCTGTCCAATTTATAAAATATTTATCTTTCATGTTTTTCAAATCTGAAATACAAAAAGCTGACGGCGACAAATCAAGCGGGAAACTAAACCAGTGTTTAGGTTTTGAGATATTGGAAATTCTATTCCAGACAATAATTCTGAAGGATGAAAAATCGTCAATTTTCGGTTCAATATCAGAAACATAAGAATCAATATATATGGGTCCAATATTCCATCTAATACCTAAACATCCATTAACTCCAATTATCTCTGATTTCTTTGACGGTGATCCTCCTAATAAATATTTTTTAGATTGTGAAGGATGGACAAAATTATCCGGAAGCAGATCACCCTTTCGCCCCATGCCAAAATTTCTGAATAAAGCTATGTTGTTGAGTCTAAATTTGAATTGTTGCCATAGTGAGAATTCTTTTTTAAAAGGCTCAAACATTCGTATTTCTTTAAAAGCATTAAAAAGGATGTAGCCATCATTTTCTAAAATTCTTTTTAAATTTTGAAGAGTTTGTTCTTCGACAAGTCTTGGTTCGGGATTTCCACCGCTAAAAATATCTATGATAATAATGTCGAATTTTTGATTGATTTTTTCTAAAGATTGAATTGCATCGCCCAAAATAATTTCAGGTGGATTTTTTTTATTTAGATTCCCATGATTTTTTGCAATTTCAGCCATCGTCTCATCCCACTCAAAAATTGTAACGTGCGCTTTTGGAAATCTGCGATTTATATACTTCAAACCACAACCAAAACCAAGCCCGAGCATTAAAACATGTTTAACCGGATGTTTTTTGGGAACCTTATGAATAGCTTTTTTGATAAGCCCAGACATATAAGGACCCGACTGCTCAATCCCATCGACAATGATTTGTTTTTCACCTAAAAAATTAGATAACTTGATTTTTCCATTTCTCTTTGAATTAAAAATAGTTTTTTGATTTATAAGATTCTCTATTCTCTGAGCTAGTTTATGTATATCCATAATCAGTTTTTATTTGGATTAAGATTTAATATGAAACCGAGCAAGCCTGCGGCGGACATGACGCTTGTAAAGATAGAAGAAGCTCGGAACCATGGATGACACTACGAAAACTGAAAGCACGATAGGGAGAATGTATGTATCAATATCAGGAATCTTTTTACCTAAAAAATAACCGAGTATTATGAGTCCGTCCGCCCACAACAAACCGCCAACAAGGTTATAGAACAAAAACGAATCTCGTCTCATCCCACCAACACCGGCAAGAATTGGAGCTATTGTTCGCACGACAGGCACAAAACGAGCGAGTAAAATAGTCTTCCCGCCATGACTGTCAAAGAAATTTTCAGAACGCTCAATGTACGATTTGTCGAAAAAAAATGAATCATCTTTTTTAAAAATACGAATTCCGTATTTTTTACCCAAGTAGTATGCGAGAGTGTAACCAGTAACGGAAGCGATGAATGTCAGTATCAGTAACGGTACAAGCTGAAAATATCCGACCGAAACCAAAAACCCAGCCGAAAATAAAAGACTGTCGCCCGGCAAAAGAAGCCCGAATAAAAGCCCTGATTCAGAAAAAATAATCAGAGCAAGCCCTATATATCCGAATGTGTGTAGAAGAGTGATTTCAGTCATATTTTGATTGTATCATAGACGTGATACAATAATTCAATGAAAGAAATTTTTAGAAAAATCGCACACAGTACTGGAGAAGCCATGGGTTCGCCGTGGGCTTTTGTTTGGGCTGTTGTTTTTGTCTTAGGATGGGTACTAACAGGTCCATATTTTGGCTACTCCAGCGGTTGGCAGTTGGTCATAAATACCGGGACAACAATACTCACATTCCTTATGGTCTTTTTAATTCAAAATATACAAAACAGGGATACTAAAGCTATCCATCTGAAACTTGATGAAGTTATCAGATCAATAAAATCAGCTCGCAATGAACTCGTCGACTTGGAAGATATGAATGATACTGAATTGGATCAGCTTCAAAAAGAATTTGAAGTTATTCGAAGCCAATCAAAAAAAAATATAGCAAATTAAAAATCGGTAAGGAGTTTAGCTCCTTACCGATTTTTAATTTGCTTTTCGGCGCGCCCACTCGTAAAGCACAAGCGCCGTGGAAACAGATGCATTCAATGACTCCACATTGTTTTGCATCGGAATTGAAACAGTGAAGTCACAGGCTTCAAGCGTTTTTGTGCGAATACCAGATCCTTCACTGCCTACTACAAGAGCGGTGGAAGAATTGAAGTCTTCTTGCCAAAGTGTTTTCTTTGAATTCCCATCAAGTCCGATAATCCAAAATCCTGCATCTTTCAAATTTTTCAATGCATCATTTATATTGCTCACTCGCACTATCGGCACGCGACCAGCAGTACCGGCGGAGGTTTTATAAACCGTCGCATTCACTTGCGCTTGGTTGTGTTTGCCTAAAATAACACCCGAAGCACCCGCTGCCGCAGCCGAACGCAAGATAGCACCGACATTATGCGGGTCTTCCAATTCATCTAGAACGATTACAATCGGGTTCGAATCCATGTCAACACTCGGCAGCCATTCTTTCAATGTAAAATATTTCGTCGGAGAAATTAGCGCTACTATTCCCTGTGACACACTGTCTTTGCCTGCAAGGTCGCTGATTTTTCTATCCGGCACGAAGGAGACTGGAATTTTCCGCTTTGAAGCTTGATTTAAAATATCTTCAATCCCCTTCCTTCCTATTGAATCTTTTAAAAATATTTTCTCAATCCGCTCCGGACTATGTACCAAAAGCTCCTCTACAGGATGCCTGCCATATACTATATCCTCCGAATTATTAGCGTCGTTCTCGTTATTCTTATTCATGATGCGAGTATAACATAAATAAAAAGAGCAGGATTTACCTGCTCTTGTGATTAAAACTTCAATAGAAATTCTATGAAGAATTGAGAAGCATTCGGCATTGGAATTGAATGCTTTTCTTTTTTTGAAAAATGGGTTATACTGCTTTCGTTATTTTGATGGGCCCATAGCTGTTTTGGTAGATAACAGCAAAAACCCAATAAAGGTTAGATTGGTCTTGATTTTAAATTAAATATGGGCCCATAGCTCAGCTGGTAGAGCAGTGCTTTTGCAAAGCAAAGGTCAGCGGTTCGAATCCGCTTGGGTCCACCTTAGGAGACTTTTTCTCCAAAATCACAGTTTTAACCTTAAAAAACCTAGCTATTTCGTGGTTCAACAACTCCTTTCCGTCAAACTCTAATCCTTGGGGAAAACTGAAACATTGTAGCTTAATTTTTTGATCAGCAGAAGCTTCTTTCCAGATTTTTCCTGGATGTTTTAGGAATTCCTCAATTATTTCTATACTATCTTCAGGATCAAGGATTTCTTCTTTTGTTTGGTCTATTGATAGCGTGTACCCTGTAAACAGCACAGGGTACACGCTATCTTGCGGGGGACTTTCCCCCGTACCCCCGACAAGAAGTATAAAGGGCTTATAATATATAATCACTCTAATCTTATTTCTATTCTTCTATTGATCTTGTAAATAGTATTTATCAACTGGAGGAAGTCCCCAGATATTTTTTTGCACTACATAAATATTTTTACAATTTTCTAAATCAATATTAGCATTTCCTTCTGTGTTAGGAAAAAGCCCCCCAAATCTGACAATACGTATTCCATTTGAATCAAATATATCAGTTGTTCCATCATATACATTTAATCCAGCAGTATAAAACATTTCTCCTTGTGTTGGACATTCAGAAATTATTCCATTTTTATATTGACGGTAAATTTTATTAAGCACGGATATATTGGAAGAATTTGAACTAATAGGCACTTTTTTTCTTTGCACTGGAGGAATATTCCTGTTTTTATCAAATATAGAGGAATGAAAGTAATATTCCCCGACAAGCACTGCAGTTGCAAAGAAAAAAAGTGAAAGAATAATATTTTTCATTTTCACAGGGATAATTATAGCATATCAAAATATATATTGTAAACATTCCCTCTTTCAAAAATTATTTATCCCAATGAATGTTTTACCTTTAATTATATATCGATTATCTCTTAGGTATTCAAAAGACGATTATTATAATTTATTTATTTTGAATATTTGCATAGTTTCCTTCGTAAAAACATTTAGAAAATAAATGCCGCTTGGTAGTTGTTTTAAATCAATTTGTTTGACAATGATATTATTGCTTACATGAAAATCTATTTCATTCATTATTTCTCCTAATAAATTTGCAATTTTTATTTTATAATCATCATTTTTAAAATTCTTACCAACAATATTAATAACCCCATCAGTTGGGTTTGGATAAATAAAAAATTCTTTACTAGCACTAATTTCGTTTAATCTAGTTATACCGCTTTGATTAACATAGTGTAAAACAGTATCAACAGTTATTATACCAATTCGAGGTGAACTAAGGTTAGAATTAACATGATAGTTCACAACTGTATTACTAACTACATTTATTATTGTAAGCCATGAGGGATCACTAACGAGTGTATCTCCAACTACGCTTAATATTGTAAGCCAAGATGGATCGCTGGTTAATACTGAATGACCACAACCAAGACCAGTAGTCATATGAAAAGAATAATTACCACTTGAGTTTGAAATATTATCAGTTATTGGATTAACAGTTACCGGGCAATTTTGACCATCTTGATATATTGTACAAATCAATCCCATTACATCAATAGTTCCTGTTCTTGGATAAGGAGATGTGTTTGTAGAAACTTGATAATTAATATAGCTATTCCCAATTCCACTAATGTTTAAAACAGTTATCCAATTATTTGGAGTACTAGCTGTCCATGCACATGTGCTATTGTTAGTTGTAACATAAGTCCAGTCTGAGCCGCCACCAAAAAGAAAAGTAGCATGACCAGTTGGAGGTGAAATAGAATAAGTGCAACCACCACCACTACCAGAGCAATTTATTGTCGTTGCGCTGAAACTATAAAAAGTATTATTATCATTTTCATTACTCTCAGCAATTTGGTTGGAATAATCAATATAAAAACCAAGATAATATGAACCTGTTGCCAACCCAGAATTACAAAGATCAACACTAATTTCCGAAGTATAAGAGGTGCCGACAGCTAAACCTGAAACATAATCTGAACCAACCAAAATTGGACTTGTAAAAGAGGGTGAAGTGCACGCATAACAATTTACATAAAAACCTCCTGCATTACCAGTACCATTATTGCTAATAGTATAACTGTAAAGAGCAACATTACCAGTAAGCCCAGCACTTCCTGAAATATCATATAAATTTGGCTTTCCTCCACTCGTACAATTTATTGAATAGGGATTCGAGTTGTAAAAAGTATTGTTATCATTTTCATTACTTTCACCGACTTGGTTAGAATAGTCAATATAAAAACCAAGATAATATGTGCCATTTGCTAAGCCTGCATTACATAAATCAATACTTATTTGCGAACTGTATGTTGAGCTAACTACTAAACCTGAAACATAATCTGAGCCAATCCAAGTTGGACTTATGAAAGATGAAGAACTACAGACATAATAATTAATTGTAAAACTTCCTGCATTTGCTGTTCCATTGTTTCCGATTATACAATTAAAATTAGCCACATTACCTGCCATTCCTCCACTGCTTGACTGAGAGAATAAATTTGGTTGATTGCCACTACTTGTCGCAGTATTAAAATATCGATCAGTCGCATAAATAGCTCCCAAAAATAACTCTCCTTAAAACACGCAAACTCATTAATATTTGTCAGAGATTTAAAAATATGATCATATACTTCCTTGATTTTAAGCACTTCAGCGATTGATACTTTTAATAAAAGTCTGAATGGGTAAACAATCCCTAGATCAGACTTCTTTTTATTTATTTGTTTCTCTGAATCATCGAATAAAACTGGATACAGGGTTTTAGGCGAAACATCATAAAGTGCACAAAGCTTTGCTAAATTATGAATACTTGGAACCGCTGTACCTTTCTCCCAGCGAGAAATTCTGTTTGTACTACAAAATCCTAAAACTTTAATTGTGTCTGTTTGTAAGTAGCCCTTACGTTTTCGATAATATGCTAATGTGTTTTGTATAATCATGGAATGAGTTTATATGGTTAGTAAAAATTAAACAGAGTGCGGATTTTACGGAAACGTAAACTTTTCTGGATTCAGGATTTCCCCTAGCTTAACAGAATCCCTTAAAAAAGCCTTTAAAAATTGGACTTTTGTCAGAGAAGGGGTTTTCAAAAATTGAGACTTGAAGTCCACCCGATTGAATTTGACACATCAACGATTTCCATATATCCTGAGAAAAGTTCTTGAACATAAAAAAGAATATCATGGAAAAATCAGGACTTGTGACTGTTGATAAAACTCTCACTTTAAAAGTGTTCGGTTTCATATCAAGTATTCCAAACTTCGCTCTCTCTACGACCGGTCGCTACAAAATAAGAATCAATCAAAGCGACATAAGTGGAGAACAAGGTAAATTAGGTATCCTTTATACTCTTCCTAAAAAACCAACCGCCACATGGTGGAAAAAATGGTTTGAGACTAAGCCAAAAACATTTTGTATCGGATGTTTAGAATATAATCCCGGAGATTCATGGAAAATGGAAATGTATGGTGAATTATATCAGCTAATTTCTTCGGAACTCTGCCTGAAACTTTCAGAAAAATTTCAGGTAAAAATCAGAGCGGTATTGGTCTCTATAGACGCAGATGAAGAATATATTGATTCAATTCCTTGTTAATTTGAAAGCTTGCCTTTAAACGGCAAGCTTTTTTTATTTTTTATCAAGTGCGAGCTTGATTACATGATCAATGAAATGGTGGAGTGTCGCCCCAACAGATTCGAGCGAATGGGAAATCGCAGTATTACCAGTAATTTCCGGGAGAGCTTTAGTTTCTATAGTATAAATCCCCTTACGCGGATGAATTATAAATTTAGAGCGGGAGTAGTGGCGAAGACCGAAAGCCTGATGAATCTTTTGTGCTAAATTTTCAATCTCCTCTCTTTCACCTGAAGAAAATTTACTTATAACACCTTCACCAGATAAATCTTGGGGCAAAAGCGCATAATGCCTCTGCCCGCGGTAATGCTCGATCACGCCGGAAGTTATCTGCCGACCTTCGATAAATTCTTCCACAATCAAATCTTTTTTATTTTTGAAAAGAGTGAAAAGAGTATCTTCTAATTCTGTAAAAGTTTTCGCAATGATAATTCCGAGTGGAGAGCCACCTTTAAGAGATTTGATAACCCATGACGGAGGAATTTTCGCAAAAATTTCTCGCGCTTTCGCACGCGCAATATCATGAATTTCCCAATCTGAAAATTCTCCTATCGGCGCTATCGCCGTCTCGTGGAGAGGAGTTTTTATTCCGTGCATTAAAAAAAATTCTTTCGCCAATCCTTTGTGGAGCGCTGATACAGCCGGCATGCCGTCAGAACCGGTGTATGGAATGCCAAACTTTCGCAATATCGCGACCGCCCGACCGTCTTCACCATAAGTTCCATGAAGTGCGTTCCAAACAACATCCACATTTTGGTGAATTTTTTCAATTGATACAGGCGCGCCATTCATATGCCAGAGCCCGTCCTTAGTAATCAAAAGATCAACCGGCTTATATTTATCAGATAATTCACCCACTAAATGCTCTAAAATTGTTCCGCCGGTTTGAAGCGAAACATCATACTCAGGGCTAATTCCTCCGCGTAAAACTCCAACTCTAATTTTCGGCATAGATATTTCCATATAGTAATTATATCATTGCGCAAATATATTAAAAATAGCATCTACAAATTTCACCATGGTGAAATTTGTAGATGCTATTTTTTAAATATTCTCTTCCGCATCTTCTCGCGGTGAAAACCGATTGCGAAACGATGAGATTCGCTATTGGCGAGAAGAATTTCTTTTTCTCGCGAAAAAATAAGACCTTTGGCGCCAATTATTTCCTTCGGCTTGTGGTGTTCATCTTTCACAACCGCAACCGTATCAATATTAAACCCACGTTCTTTAAGCACACGATTAGCGGCATTCAACTGAGCTTTACCTCCGTCAATTACAATCAAATTCGGAAGTGGCCATTCCACATGCCCAATTCGGCGAGTTAAAAGCTCAGTGAGCGCCCCTGTATCATTTGAAGAGTCAAATTGCCTGATGTTAAATTTACGATACTGGCTTTTATTCACCTCACTATCCTCTATTACTGTCATCACTCCAACCATTTCTTTTCCAGACGTATGAGCAATATCATACGATTCTATGCGGAAAGACGCACCTTCATCAATGTTCAACCTTGATGAATCCTCTTTTATAAGAGCGACATCATTAATGTGCTTTAGAGCGAAAATTTGTTTCTTGATTTGCCCTGCTTTTTCAAATTCATGATTTTTCGCATAAGCTTTCATTTCTTTTTCCAGATTTTTTAAAATGGATTTTTTCTTGCCTTCAAAAAATAATTTTATATTCCTGATATTTTTTTTATAATAATCATTTTCTGGAACAAGTTTCAATTGTTTATAAAATTCATAATTATTCTTACTCTTGTCATCCATGAACGGAAAAATCCGGCGAATTATTTTTAATGCTTCTTTTAATTGCGAACTATTAGGAAATGGTCCGTAAATTTTGCATCTACGCCATGGCGTAGATTGAATATCTTTCCCCCTTTTTATTATAACCCTTGGAAACTCCTCTTTCGTAATACAAACATAATTAAAACTCTTATCACTTTTTTCTTTTGTATTATAAATCGGCTGATGTTTTTTAATCAGATTTGCTTCGAGAATAAGTGCTTCAAGGACAGAATCAGTCTCCTGCCACTCAATCTTATCCGCCTTAAAAGCCATGTCTAAAATCAGCGGCCCACGCATTCCAATTAAATCCTTTGAAAAATAACTCTTCACTCTATCCTTCAGGGATGTGGCTTTACCTATATATAAAGTATCCTTCCCACGCTTAAAAAAATACACTCCAGGAGCATCCGGTAATTTAAATTTTTGTAAATCTTGAAATTTCATTTTAAGTTTTTATTTTTTCAAAACCTTTTTCAAATACTTTCCAGTGTGTGATTTCGAATTATTCGCGACTTCTTCCGGAGTACCTTTTGCAACAATTTTTCCACCTTCTCCACCACCATCCGGACCGAAGTCTATGATATGGTCGGCGGTTTTTATGATATCCATGTTGTGTTCTATAACTACGACACTATGACCTTTGTTCACCAAGCGATCAAGCACTTGTAAAAGATTTTGCACATCATCATAGTGAAGACCGACGGTCGGCTCATCGAGCAAATATATTGTTTTTTCAGCATAAGGACGAAAGAGTTCGGATGCTATTTTCACACGCTGAGCCTCGCCACCGGAAAGAGTCGTCGCAGACTGCCCAATCGTAACATAACCCAAACCCACATCATCGAGGGTTTTCAATCGATCGTAGAGCGCAGGAATATCTTCAAAAAATTTAATACCCTCTTCCACCGTCATTCCCAGTATTTCATGGATGTTCTTTTTTTTATATTTAATTTGAAGCGTCTCTTTATCAAAGCGCTTTCCACCGCAAATATCGCAAGTCACATAGACTGTCGGCAAGAAATGCATTTCAACGGCAATCTCACCGTTGCCTTCGCAGGCTTCGCATCGCCCTCCTTTTACATTAAAAGAAAAACGATTTGACTTCCATCCTCGAATACGGGCTTCTTCCGTCTCAGCGAATAATTCGCGGATAAACGTAAATGCTCCTGTGTAAGTGCCGACATTAGAGCGCGGAGTTCGGCCAATCGGAGATTGATCAATAAGCACGGCGCGAGAGAGATACTCTGTACCAGAAACCGAGGCGCAATTATAAACTTTGGCGCTTCGGTAGCGACGATCAAAGCGCGCTTGTAAATTTTTATGCAGGATTTCATACATGAATGATGACTTACCGGAGCCGGAAACACCTGTGATACACACGAGCTTGCCGAGAGGTATTTCTGCATTTATGTTATCGATATTGAAAATTTTCCCGCCGACAATTTTAATCGTGCCCTTATCCCCTTCACGGCGCTTTTCCGGAATTTCAATTTTCAAATCACCGCGTAGGTACCCGATAGTTCGCGAGCCGGATTCATTTTTCTTCGCATCAAGAAGAGTGGTTAAATAATCCGCAACGATAACCTTGCCGCCGTGCACGCCTGCTTTGGGACCAATATCAATAATGTAATCAGAAGCGTAGATAGTATCCTCATCGTGTTCAACGACGATAATCGTATTACCGATGTCACGCAAATGTTCGAGTGTCTTGATTAAACGATCATTATCACGCTGATGGAGGCCTATCGTTGGCTCATCGAGCACATACATAGCGCCCACCAAGCGCGAGCCAAGCTGAGATGCAAGGCGAATACGCTGAGCCTCACCGCCTGATAGAGTATTCGCGCGGCGATTAAGCGAGAGATATTCAAGTCCAACATTAATCATAAATTCGAGACGGTCTTCAATCTCTTTGATTATAACTTTTGAAATTTCTTTTTCTTTTGGCGTCAGTTTTAATTCTATGAAAAATTCCATAGCCTTTTCAATAGAAAGCGCAGTTACTTCAACGATATTTTTACGCGTCTTTTTATCATTGCCTAAAAACACGTTCAAGGCCTCCGGACGCAAACGTTTTCCTTCGCAAACATCACATGGCTCTTCACCTAAAAAATACTTGGAACCAAGACCATTACATTCCGGGCAAGCTCCTGCCGGAGAATTGAAAGAAAAGAGGCGCGGCTCAATTTCCGGAAAGGAAAAACCGTCATTTGGGCAAGAAAATTTTGAAGACATAAGAAATTCTTCAGCTGACGTAAAACAAATACTAACCAATCCATCCGAATGCAAAAGTGCCGCCTCTACAGCCTCTGCCAATCGTTGACGAGAGGCTTTCGGATCATCTTTAAATTCATGCACAGCAAGCTCATCGACTAAGAAATCGATATTATGCTTTTTTGTTTTAGTCAGAATTATTTTTTCCCGAAGATTTTTCAATTGACCATCCACCCGCGCCTTCATGAATCCTTTGCCGAGCATGTCGTAAAGCAATTGATAGTATTCGCCCTTCCGCCCACGCACGACAGGAGAAAAGATTTGGATAAGCGCATCGTTATAAGCGACACCCATAACTTTTTTCTTTGTGCCGGAATCTTCAGCATTTTTAATTTTTTCCAAGATAAAAGAAATGATTTCTTCGTTGGATAATTTTTTAATCTCATCCCCGCACACGAGACAATATGGACGGCCGATGCGCGCATAAAGCACACGGAGGTAGTCGTAAATCTCAGTAATTGTGGCGACAGTTGAGCGTGGGTTGTTGGAGCGGGATTTCTGATCAATAGATATTGCGGGAGAAAGACCTCGAATTTCATCTACATCGGGCTTTGCCATTTGCTTTAAAAATTGCCGCGCATAAGAAGAAAGTGATTCCACATAACGTCTCTGCCCTTCAGCAAAAATCGTATCAAAAGCAAGTGAGCTTTTACCCGAGCCTGACATACCGGTAATAACCACCATTTTATTGCGTGGCATTTCAACAGTGATATTTTTCAGATTGTGCGTTCGAGCTCCGCGAACGATAATTTTGTCCTCAGGTTTTTCTTTCATATCAAGAGAACAGTATATCATTTATTGATACTATTGACAATATCCCCTATTCTGTTATATTGAAAGGACAGTACATTTAAAACTTAAACTATGAAACTACTATTAAAAATAGACCCTTCTGTGGGCGGCACCATGATTGCGATAATTATAATTGCAGTACTTGTTTTTATTTGCTTAGGTAATTTTTTTCTTACACCCTCTACAAGGGAACCGAAAAAGAAAAAAGTCAGATACAAGAAGATAAAACGTGGCCTGATTTATTACATTCATGAGATATGCAGAATCGAAGGAACACAGGATGAATATTTAATTAAAGGCTACAACAAAGAGAATAAGCCGGATTTTAGTAAAAGAAAGAAAGCTGGTGTTGAAAAATATGATAAATTCATCTTTAAAGGAAACCTAGTGGAAAAAATCATACCCAAAGCATTTTATTTATGCATTCCGGATCTAATGGGTAAAGACCTAACTCTTGAAAGAAGAGGTACATCACTAGAGGAATTATCTTTTCCAAATAATCAGAAAGAGACACGATAATGTGTCTCTTTTTTTTATTATTTTCCTATGCTTTCGCATTTCCCAGTCTTTTTTCGAGCACTTTTATTTCATCGCGCAATATCGCTGCGGTTTCAAAATCCAATTCTTTTACAGCTTTATTCATTTCTTTCTCTTTGAGTTTAATAATTTTTTCATAGACTGCTTTTTCCCTCTCTTCATCGGAAAGACGTTCCAATTTCTTTTCTTCTTTTTTATTCAGTGCTCTTAGGCCTTTGCCGAAAAGCTCGACATCAATTTCGACATTATATGCTACCGCCTTTTCATGCATCGATTCCATAACTTGTGTGATGTCACTGATCTTTTTAATAATCGTCTTTGGAGTAATGTCGTGCTTTTTATTGTACGCGACCTGTATTTCGCGACGGCGATTAGTCTCTCCTACCGCTCTATCTATCGAGCCTGTCATATTGTCGGCATAAAGAATAACTCGACCTTCGACATTTCGCGCCGCACGGCCTATTGTCTGAATCAAAGAAACTTCACTTCGAAGAAAGCCTTCTTTATCTGCATCTAAAATTCCAATAAAAGTAACTTCCGGCAAATCCAAGCCTTCACGAAGAAGATTAACGCCCACTAAGCAATTAAACTCACCCTTTCGAAAACTCGTCAAAATTTTAATTCGGTCGATAGTCTTTATATCACTATGCAGATATTCGGCTTTAATGTTCTGCTCTTTGAGATAAGCGCTTAAGTCCTCAGCCATTTTCTTTGTGAGAGTTGTTGCAATTACTCGCCCACCTTTCTTAACCTCTTTAATAGTTTCAGCGATAAAATCTTGAACTTGTCCGCCATACTTTCCTTTCGATACTACTGGGCGAATAATAATTTCCGGATCAATAAGCCCGGTCGGACGAATAATCTGCTCTACAACCTGATCACTTTCTTCACGCTCATAATCGGACGGCGTGGCAGATGTATAAATCACTTCTCCGATACGCGCTTCAAACTCTTCAAAACGAAGCGGGCGATTGTCCTTTGCTGATGGCAAACGAAAGCCGTGCTCAACAAGCGTAGATTTGCGTGATCGGTCACCCGCATACATCCCCCGAAGTTGCGGCACTGTGACATGCGATTCGTCGATAATAGTCAAAAAATCAGCCGTTCCGTCAGGTTTATGTGGAAAATACGAGAGCAGTGTTTCCGGCGCTTCTCCCTCTTTTTTACCGGAGAGATGACGAGAATAATTTTCAATACCCGAACAATATCCCATTTCACGAATCATGGCGATATCGTAATTCGTACGGCGCTTCAAGCGTTCGGCTTCTAAAAGCTTGCCTTCTTTATCAAATTTTTTGAGTTGCGAGGTTAATTCTGACTTTATATTCTTTATAGCTTTATCTCGTTTACTTTTCTGTGTGAGAAAGTGCTTCGCAGGAAAAAGGAAAAAGTTTTCCGGCGTTTCCAGGATTTTAGACGATACTGGATCAACTTTTAAAATATCATGGATTAATCCACTCTCGATTGAAATACGATATGTAAATACTTCAGACACTGGCATTATTTCAATCGTACTCCCCATCGATCGGAATTCACCGGAAGATAAATCTGCATTCGTACGGACAAAATGCAAATCAATAAGCTTTTTCAAAAAATCATTACGGGAGATTTTTTGCCCTTTTTCAATCAGCATATGTTCCTCGCGATATTCTTCAGGACTACCGAGGCCGTAAATACAAGAAACAGATGCAACAATAATCACATCTTTTCGTGTAAGTAACGCCTGTGTGGAAGCGTGACGAAGACGGTCAATCTCTTTGTTAATCTGGGCATCCTTTTCAATATAAGTATCAGTCGTCGGCATATATGCTTCGGGCTGATAGTAATCATAATAAGAGACGAAATAGTGCACTGCGTGATCAGGGAAAAATTCCCTGTATTCTTGCGCAAGTTGAGCGGCAAGAGTTTTATTGTGAGCAATGACTAGGGTCGGTTTATTGAATTGAGCAATGACATTTGCCCCGGTAAATGTCTTACCGGAACCAGTCACGCCTAAAAGGGTCTGCTTTTTAAAGCCCTTTTGCAAACCTTTCACAAGCTTTTCAATCGCTTGAGGCTGGTCACCAGCCGGAGAGAATTGGTTTTTTATTATAAAGACATTCTTTTGTATCATATACTTTGTATTCTACTATTCTTTTCCGTATCCCCTCAGAAAACTTTCCTTAAATTCATAGAATGTTCCGTCGATAATCGATGCTCGGATTTTTTTAACGAGGTTCACTATAAAATGAAGATTGTGAATCGAAGCTAATGTTCCGGCGAGCATTTCTTTGCTGTGAAAAAGATGAGCGACATAAGCTTTAATGAAGCCCTTGCAAGTGTAACATTCGCAATCGTCTTCGATCGGAGTAAAATCATTTCGAAATTTAGCATTCATGATTATGATTTTCCCATTTTTTGTATAGATTGTTCCATTTCTTCCCAAGCGAGTCGGCAAGACGCAATCAAAAAAATCAACACCGTTTTCTATGCCCATAAAAAGATCTTCGGGTTCACCAATGCCGAGCAAGTGCCTAGGCTTTTCTTCCGGTAAAATTTCATTCACCCACTTCACAGCCGTCGACATATCTTCTTTAGCGAAAGATCCACCAATGCCGAAGCCATCGAAACCCATATCACTGATAACTTGTGCGCTTTTTTTCCTCAAATTTTCATCTCTTCCACCCTGAACAATTCCGAATAATGCCTGGTATTTTGAATTATCTTTTGAATTGTGATATTCGAGGCAACGCCCTGCCCAACGATGTGTGCGCTCAAGCGCTTCTTCCTGGTAACGTAGATCTTCCGTTGGTGATGTACATTCATCGAATGCAAAAATAATATCCGCACCAAGATTATGCTGGATTTCAATTGATTTCTCGGGTGTGATGTAGTGGATGGATCCGTCCAAATGCGATTTAAAAGATACACCATCTTGGCCAATCTTTGCCAGTCGTGGTGCATCACTGTCATCGAATCTTTCCGGAATTAACAGCGACGGATCGGTAATTTTAACAACTTTTGAAATTTCTTTACCATAAGCGGCACCAAGAGAAAATACTTGGAATCCGCCGGAGTCTGTCATTGTGGGACCAGACCAGTTCATAAATTTACCAAGACCTCCGGCTCCCGCGATAATTTCATCCCCTGGCTGTAAATATAAATGATACGTATTTGCAAGTACAACATCAGCGCCTGCGTCTTTTACTTGATCAGGATTAAGAGATTTCACTGTTGCCTTAGTACCTACTGTTACAAAAGCCGGCGTTTGGATGACACCGTGCGGAGTTTCATAAGAGCCTACTCTTCCAAGTGTGCCGTCCAGTTTTTTATGAATAGTAAATTTAAATCCGATCATATAGACACTTCCACCTCTATATAGGAGAGCTCTTGAATATTGACTGGAGAACGAAACAAAACCTTTTGAAACGGATCTCGCGGATCAGAAAGAATTTGATCAACAGTACCCAAGAGAACTTGATTAACACCTGGCATGACGACCGCCATACCAGGCTCAATTATGACATCGTGAGGTACTGTTATTTCAAAATTACCATTTCCACGACCTATTGCTTCGCCTGTTATTCCAAGTGCTGAAATAACTGCATCGTGTTTTTCACTAGGAGTTGAATAGGGAGAAACTTTCGCCGATCGATTATATACATCTGTAATTTCACCGATCAAAATATCACCAGAGGCGAAAACTTTATTGCCAACGAGAATGTCTTTATCTGAACCAATATCAATAATCAACGTATCGTACAAAGATCTGTTTGGTTTTTCCAAAATACCGGCGAGTACCAACACACGATCATCCTTACGGCCAAGAATAGCTTTGAGTGCAGTATTTTCATCGGCAAGCATTTGATGATCAGCGAGTTTTAAATTACTTTCTCTCAGTTGCTCAGTAAGATTTTGATTATCCTTCATTAGAGAGTTTTTAGTTTGAAAAACAAAAGTATGTGAACGAATAGTCTTTCCCACTTTTTCTCCAACAATAATAAATGGACGAGCAATTCCATATGCGCCATAACTCAGTGCGTGCATTACATTCATCCTAAATATTATGAGCAGTGCAATAATAAATACGCCGAATGCGACAATCCAAACTTTCTGCCTTTTTATTTTTCTATCTAGGAGGTAATTCATCGTGAAGCGGAACTAATACTTCTCTAAAAAATTCCAAATCTTCCAAGACTACGCCTGTACCGCGTGCCACCGCTGAAAGCGGATCATCTGCCACATATATAGGTATTTTCAGTGTATTCTGTAAAAGTGAATCGAGACCTTGGATAAGTGCCCCACCGCCAACAAGAATTATGCCTCGGTGCATGACATCCGAAAGAATTTCAGGCGGAGTAGTTTCGAGCACCTCCTTCACACCCTCAACAAAATTTGAAATTGACTGAGAAACTGCTTCACGAACATCCGAATCAGTGATTATGACTTCGCGTGGCAATCCGGTAACCATATCGCGCCCGCGCACTTCAGCCTCCATAAATTTACCTGGGACAACCGAGCCAATTGCCATTTTTACATTCTCAGCGGTTTTCTCTCCGATTAACAGCTTAAACTCATCGCGCAAGTAAGAAATGATGTCATTATTCAAACGATCTCCTGCAATTTTCAAATTCTTTGAGCGCACAATACCGCCGAGAGAAATCACTGCGATGTCAGTCGTCCCACCACCGATGTCTATAATCATGGAACCGACAGGATCTTTAATTGGAAGTCGAATACCTATCGCTGCAGCCATCGGCTCTTCGATGATGTGAATATCGCGCGCACCGGCACTGCGAGCAGCATCGTAAACTGCGCGAGTCTCGACATTCGTAATACCAGACGGCACGCCGATGACCACACGAGGACGGATGAATTTTTTGGAAATTTTTTCAGCTTTATTTATAAGATACGAAAGCATTTCTTCTGTCACTTCGAAGTCAGAAATCACTCCTTCGACGAGCGGGCGAACCGCTTTGATGTGAGCAGGCGTCCTGCCTATCATCTGCTTAGCTTCTGCACCCACAGCGACAATTCTACCTGTCTTCTGATTAACTGCAACCACAGACGGCTCGTTAATAACGATGCCATGCCCCTTCAAATAAACCAGAGTATTTGCAGTACCCAAGTCTATACCGATATCATTTGAAAACATTTCATAAATCTTTTTAAGCATGATGTTTTTTGAATTCTTTAACAGCCTCCTTTAATCCGATTATCTTACCCTTTTCTTCTGTGCGCTTCTTCACTTCCACTCCACCATCTTTCAAACTGCGTTCAGAAATAACCACGCGGTATGGAATCCCGATCAAATCCGAATCAGCAAATTTTTCCCCTGCAGAAATATCGCGGTCATCAAATAGAACTTCGACGCCCGCTTTTTCAAGCTCGTCATGAAGCTTTTGCGCTTCCTCGCGCGCAGACTCATCTGCGCCAAGCGAGAGCAAGTGCACTTTAAACGGAGCAATTTCTTCCGGCCAAATCATACCTTTATCGTCCCCTAGCACTTCCACCACTGTGCCGAGTAATCGGGAAATGCCAATGCCATAACAACCCATAAGCACAGTGTGCTCTTTGCCGTTTTCATCTTTAAAAACGAAATCAAACGGCGCTGAGTACTTAGTTTTCAATTCGAAAATATTACCGACTTCAATAGATTTGCGCTCTACGAGCTTTTCCCTTTCAATACCGAGCTCTGAAAGGACATCGTCGGTAAAAACTTCTTTATTAATTGCGAGATTTTTATCTTCATCTATATAAATAGTATCTTCACCAGCTGGAGTGACTGTCTGAAATTCGTGAGAGAATTTTGAAAAAGATCCGCCGGATGCAAATGTCATGTAAGTCACGTGCCCGATTCCGACG